>JAFSIR010000003.1 GCA_017439715.1 Clostridia bacterium
CCATGCTGCACGGCTTATGCAGCCCCATCATGGGCGAAATATGCACGTATCCCACCGTTTGGCTGCCGTCAACCGCCACGGAGCAGCCGTGGCCTTTGCCGTCAAACAGGCGGTGCATATAATCCGCGTCTACCGCGCCTGTATAATAGGTGTACACGGTGTTGCGGGTATAATAGTCGTACAGCTTTGCCAGCGGCGCATAATCTTCTTCGCGCAGCGGGCGGATGATGATTTCCTGCTCCAATCCGCTCTCTCCTTACTATGATAGTTGGATTTTATCCTGCGGCGCACAGGGCGTCAAGGCCGCTTGTTATTGACATTTCTTCGCACCTCTCTGTATAATTCTAAAGCACGGCTTTGCCGTATCGTCACACGAAAAGAGGAACCCTTTGGATGAAAGCCTTTACCAGTGAACAACTGCGCTCGATGTATCTGGATTTCTTTGCCAAAAAAGGCCATGCTGTGATCCAGAGCGCCAGCCTGATCCCTGAAAATGATCCTACCGTTTTGTTTACCACCGCGGGCATGCACCCGCTTGTCCCTTATCTGCTTGGCGCCAAGCACCCCATGGGCACGCGGCTGACTGACGTGCAAAAATGCGTGCGCACCGGCGATATTGAAGAAGTGGGTGATGCTTCGCATCTTACCTTCTTTGAAATACTGGGCAACTGGTCGCTGGGTGATTATTTCAAGAAAGAAGCCATTGCCTGGAGTTGGGAGTTTTTGACCAGCCCCGAATATCTCGGCCTTGATCCCGACCGGCTGGCGTTCAGCGTGTTCGCCGGGGAAGAAGGCATCCCGCGGGATGAAGAATCCGCCGCGATCTGGCAGTCCATGGGCGTGCCGGCCGACCGCATCTTCTTCCTGCCGCGCGAAAACAACTGGTGGGGCCCGGCGGGCATCACCGGCCCCTGCGGCCCGGACACGGAAATGTTCATCATCCGTGATCAGCCCCCGTGCGGCCCGGATTGCTCCCCCGCGTGCGACTGCGGCCGATACCTTGAGATCTGGAACGATGTTTTCATGCAGTATAACAAAACGCAGGACGGCACGTATGAACCGCTGGCCCAGCGCAACGTTGACACCGGCATGGGCCTTGAGCGCACGATCTGCGTGCTGCAGGGCGTGAAAACCGTGTATGAAACCGACCTGTTCCAGCCGCTGCTTGAAAAGCTAGAAGCGCTCAGCGGCAAACAATACGGCTCGGATGAAAAAATCACCCGCGCTATGCGCATCGTGGCCGATCACACCCGCACCGCCACCTTTATCATCGGCGATCCCCGCGGTGTTACCCCGTCCAATGTGGATCAGGGTTATGTGCTGCGCCGCCTGATCCGCCGCGCCACGCGCTTTGCGCTGATGGACCTCGGCATGGAAGCCGAAGGCCTGGGCGAGCTGGTGGACGTGATCCTGAACAAATACCGCGATGTGTATCCTGAACTGAACGAAAAAGCGGCCTTTATCAAAGAACAGATCCTGCTCGAGGTTGGCCGTTTCCAGCGCACACTCAACGCCGGCATGCGCGAGTTTGACAAGCTGCACGCCCGCTTGACCCGCATTGGCGAGCTGGCCGCTGCGCTGAGTGAAGCGCCCGAAACTGACACAGCCCGCCAGCTGGCGGCTGCAATGCGCCCGCTTGAAGCGATGGAAAAGAGCGCGGCCCGCATCAACGCATTTGTTGAAGGCAAGCTGAAACCGGAAGCGCTCAAAGGCGTGCTCAGCGGCCTGGCCGGCCAGGCCAAGCGGATTGACGGCATCAGCGCCTTCCATCTGTATGACACCTTTGGGTTCCCTGTTGAAATGACAACGGAATTGGCCGAGGAGCACGGCATGACGGTGGACATGAAAGGGTTTGAAACCCGCTTTGCCGCCCATCAGGCGCAGAGCCATGCCGGCGCCAACCAGCGCTTTAAGGGCGGCCTTGCCGATGCAACGGAAGTGACCGCGCGTTTGCACACGGCCACCCATCTGCTGCTCGCTTCCCTGCGCCGCGTGCTGGGCGATGATATCTATCAGAAAGGCAGCAATATCACGGCCGAACGCCTGAGGTTCGACTTTAACTTCCCGCGCAAGGTGAATGAGGACGAGCTCAAACAGGTGGAAGCCCTTGTGAATGACGCGATCAAGCAGGACCTGCCCATCACCGTAACGGAGATGACGGTGGAAGAAGCGCACGAGTCGGGCGCTATCGGCGTGTTCGGCGAGCGATACGGCGAGCGTGTGAAAGTGTATGATATGGGCGGCTATTCCCGCGAGATCTGCGGCGGTCCCCATGCCGCGCGCACGGGCGAACTTGGCACCTTCCGCATCCAGAAGGAAAGCAGCTCATCCGCCGGCGTGCGCCGCATCCGTGCTGTATTGGAATAAAAAACCGAAAGCCCGGGGGTATCCCGGGCTTTATTTTCGGGCAAAGTGAGGAACAGAAATGAAAACGCTTTCTGCTTTTGATGTGATTGGGCCTTCCATGGTCGGCCCTTCCAGCTCGCATACGGCCGGCGCCGCGCGCATTGGCGCTGTGGCCCGCCGGCTCACGGGGGATGATCCCGTCAGCGCTGAATTTACGTTGTTCGGCTCGTTTGCGCATACCTATGCCGGCCACGGCACGGATCGAGCCCTGGTGGCCGGCCTGCTGGGCCTTGCACCGGACGATGAACGCCTGCCCTTTTCGTTTGAACTGGCCGCCCAACAAGGTGTTTCTTTCCGCTTCCGCACATCCGAAGCGCCTACCGAGCACCCGAACACCGTGGGCATTCGGCTCACCGGGCGGACCGGCGCTGTTACGCGCATCACCGCCGTTTCTCTGGGCGGCGGGGCAATCATGATCACCCAGCTGCAGGGGGTAGACGTGTCAATAACGGGGGAATATCCCACCCTTATGGTTGAGCATAAAGACCAGCCGGGCATGATCGGCGAGATCACGCGCCTGTTGGGCGACAGGGACATCAACATTGCGTTTATGCGCGTGTTCCGGCACGAGCGCGGGGGCCAGGCTTTTATGGTGATCGAAACCGATCATATGATCCCGCCCCACATCGTGCAGGATGTAGCCTCGCTCAGCCGCGGCATTGGCGGCGTATATATCATAGAAGGGGTTTAAGCTATGAACTGCCAGTTTATTACCGGAGAAAACCTGCTGCATTTATGCGAAAAACACGACTTAACGATTGCAGAAGTGATGGTGCGGCGCGAGTGTGAGCTTTCACACCGCACGGCAGATGAAGTGCGCGCCCAGATGGCAGAGCGGTTGGCCGTGATGCACAGCGCGCTGGAAAAAGGGCTTACGCAGGCCCCCCGGTCCGTTGGCGGGCTGGTGGAAGGACAGGGTAAGCGGCTTAACAACCTGCCTTCCCCGCTGATGGGCGGGCAGGCAGCCTATGCCGCAGCCGCTGCCATGGCGATCGCGGAAGTGAACGCGGCCATGGGCCGCATCATCGCCGCGCCCACGGCGGGTTCATGCGGTGTATTGCCCGGCGCACTTTTCAGCGCCGCCCGCTCGTTTGGCTTTGATGATGCCGCGCTTGTGGAGGCGCTGTTCGTGTCTGCCGCGGTGGGGCTGCTGATACAAACCAACGCCACGGTTTCCGGCGCCGAGGGCGGCTGCCAGGCAGAGGTGGGGGCTGCATCAGCCATGGCGGCGGCCGCGCTCACGTTTTTGCAGGGCGGGTCTGCCGGCGCATCTTTGTCTGCCGCTGCATTGGCGCTGCAGAACCTGATGGGGTTGGTGTGCGACCCGGTTGCCGGGCTTGTGGAAGTGCCTTGTGTTAACCGCAACAGCATCGGCGCGGTGAACGCCCTGTTAAGCGCTGATATCGTGCTGTCCGGCACAGGCGTGATGATCCCGTTTGATGAAACGGTTGATGCGATGTACGCGGTTGGCTGCTCGCTCTCGCCCGCGCTGCGCGAAAGCGCACAGGGCGGCATTGCTGCCACGCCAACGGCAAAAGCCGCGGAAAAAAGCATTTTTGCGGCCGAGCAGTATATTCCCGAAGGATTGGGCCGATAAAAAACAGGCGCTGCGGACAACCTCCGCCGCGCCTTTTTTATAAGCGCATGGCAACAGCGCGTTGCTTTTTGTTTTACGGGTTCCGCTGTATAATGCCCCTGTGGAGGAAATGAAATGGATACCAAGGATATTATTTTGCAGCTGAGAATAAAAGCGGGCTTATCGCAGGAAGAACTGGCCGATAAAGTGTTTGTAACGCGGCAGGCAGTTTCCCGCTGGGAAAAAGGGGATACCACGCCCAACACAGAAACGCTCAAACTGCTGTCCGGCCTGTTCGGCGTTTCGATCAACACACTGCTCGGCTCGCCGCGCCGCCTGATCTGCCAATGCTGCGGCATGCCGCTTGAAGACAGCATCATCGGCCGGGACAAAAACGGGTTTTTAAATGAGGATTATTGCAAATGGTGTTATGTCGACGGCACATACACGTACAGCGATATGGACGAGCTGGTAGAAGTGTGTGTTGCCAACATGGCGGGGGAAAATACCAGCGAAGAACAGGCCCGGGCGTATATCAAACAGCTGCTTCCCCGGCTGGATTACTGGAAACGATATGAATCGCTCAGCGATAACGGGCAATTTGAAGCGTTTAAGACACAGCTGGTTCAGGAGATCAACGATCTTCGTGTGGAAGGGATGCCGCGCGTTGAAAAACTCAATGCTCTGGTTGGCCGGTATATCAACCTTGAATACCGCCTGCCCAATGGAAAAACCGTTCCGTTCCTAAACGATGAAACAACCTATCTCGGCACGCAGCTTCAAAGCGAGTTCGGCGGCCGGTGCTTTGGCGTTGTGGCCAACATGGAATTCATCCTCATCTGCACATATGAGGAAAACGGCGCCAATCCTGAACTGGTGCTTTACAAAAAACGGTAAACCGCCCAAATAAAAAAGCCCGGCCTCTGTGAACAGGGGCCGGGCCGTTTTTTATTCCGTGCGTTTCCACACAAGCTGCGGCGCTTCGCCGCGCGCATAGCGCAGCAGCTCATCCGCAATCATGGAGGACTGCCACTTTTCCACATCGTGGCTCATGCCGGCCAAATGCGTAGTAACCAGCACATTTTCCATGGAGAAGAAGGGATGGTTGGCCGGGCAGGGCTCAACCCACATCACGTCAA
Organism: Clostridia bacterium; assembly: GCA_017439715.1. Lineage (GTDB taxonomy): Bacteria > Bacillota > Clostridia > Christensenellales > QAND01 > RGIG3178. Next base: position 5,122 of record JAFSIR010000003.1, read on the forward strand.
CCGCCGCCCCGGCGATCTTCTTCTGTTCCAGCGCTTCGATCATATCGCGCTGGTTCACTACGGAGGCCCGGGCGGAATTGATAAACAGCGCTTCGGGTTTCATGCGGTCAAACCACGTTTTATCCACGATGCCGCGTGTTTGATCGTTCACCGGCAGATGGATGCTGACAATATCGCCGCGGGAAAGCGCCGCATCGAGTGAAACACTTTCAACGCCCGCTTTTTCCATCACTTCGGCCGGGCAATACGGATCGTACGCGATCACTTCCATGCCGAATCCGTGCGCAATACGCGCCACGCGGGAGCCGATCGCTCCGAAGCCGATGATGCTGATCGTATGATCATACAGGTCATACCCGCCGCCGAACTCGCGCATGGGGGTGCGCCCATCGGGGAAGCGCCAGACAACGTCCGTCTGTTTCGATTCCTCGGCTGCACGGATCACATCGTCTACCGGGTCGGCGAGATAACCGCCGTTTTTAATGCAGTGATAATTGCGCGTAATGCCACGCAGGAGCGACAGCACCAGGCCAAACACATATTCGGCCACCGATTCTGCGTTGCGCCCCGGCGTGTACACCAGCGGAATACCCAACTCATGAGCTGCGCGCCAATCCACGTTCACCGGCGTGCCGCGCCCGCAGCCGAGCAGCTTAAGGCCGCTTGCTTTCCAGGCTTCGAGTGCTTTGCGGGTAACCGGCTCGCTGCTGATATACACCACTTCGTGGCCCATGCACTGCTCGATCAGCTCGTCTTCCGTGGGCCGGTGGCCCAGCGCAAGCCCAACGGGGGTGATATCCAGCGCTTCTTGCACCTGGCTCATATACGGCTCAAGGATCGTGGCAGACAGCGCCGCTTTGATTTTCGCCATCTTTTTGCCCTCCCTTTAGAAGCCCATCATTTCTTTGGGTACAATCTTGGGCGTGCCAATGGCACGGGTGATGCAGTAAAGCTTGGCAACTTCCTCGATCTCTTCCGCGATGAACATGGCGCGGTCGATATTCGGGCCGGCGGTGATCAGGCCGTGGCTCTCCAGCAGCACTGCGTTCAGGTGCCCGCCGGTTTCAAAGTTCAGCCGGGCCAATTCTTCCGAGCCGGGCTTGGCATACGGCGCACACGGCACTTCATACGACCCGCTCAGCCGCACAAGGAATGTAACAGCCGGCAACGGTTCGCCCAAACAGCTGACAGCCGTTGCAAACGTGGAATGCGTGTGCACCACGGCGTTTACGTCTTCCCGTTCAACGTAATAGATCCGATGCATCACGTTTTCAATGGAAGGTTTGCGTGTTCCGTCCACAATCTTGCCTTCCAGGTCCATAACAACCACGTCTTCCGGCCGGATCTGATAATAATCCATGCTGCTCGGGCTGATGGCAAACAGCCCTTTTTCGCGGTTGAACACGCTGATATTGCCGCTTGTGCCCTTGGTGAGCCCTTTTTCAAGCATCTTCAAGCAATTGACCCGCACCAGTTCCCGTTCGTCATACAGCAACATTTTTTAACAGCTCCCTTCATCTATATTCCCGCGCACCGCACAGGGCACGCTGAAAATCTTTTTTACCGTGCCATAACCTCAACGCCGTTGGGCATGAACAGCACGGAAGCGTTCTGCCCCGCGATGGCCTGCGCCTGTTCAAGCGCAGCAGCAAAATCTTCGGCAAAGCCAAAGCCAAACTCGTCAACCAGCGCCTTTTCACAATGGCGGGTCACCAGAATGATGGATGCTTTTTTCATCACGCGCGCCAGCACCTGCGCCTGCCACTGGTCAGGCAATGTGCCGTCCCGCCCGCGGTCGCAGATCGCGGCCATCACGGCGTCTGCCCCCTTGTTTTCCCGGAACAGCTGATAGAACCCATCGCTCCCGTGCCCGTCAATGCAGGAACAAACCGCGATGATCACGCCACCCTCTTTCACGCAGGGCTCGGCGCCCGACATGCATTTGACCGCCTGATAAATGTTCAGGTCCAGCGGATACCCGCCGTTGCCCGTAACCACGATATCGGCCTCGATCTTCGGCGCCTGCGCCTGGTTGCCCACAAATTCGCACCCAATGCGGTGCGCTTCAAACGGATCGCCCGCAAAGGCGCGCACAACCTGCTTGTGTTCATTCAGGCATACGTTAAGGATAAACTCAAGGCCCGCGGCCCGCGCGGCAAACGCCATATCTTCATGGATGGGGTTGCCCTCCAGGATGCCGTTGCGTGCTTTATCGCTGGCAATAAACTCCGCATTATGGTTGAAATACACCGTTTTTTCGGAAGCGATCCCCGGCAGGATGCTTTTGCGCCCGCCCGAGAACCCGGCAAAAAAGTGCGGCTCGATGAACCCTTCGCTCAGCACGATATCGGCCCAATCCACCTGATCGTTAACCCACAGCTCACCGCCGGAGGGCATCACGCCCTTGAATACCATGGCTTTATCGTCTTTAGCGTCATGCACAAGGATGGTTTCATTGTCGGCGATCTCTTTGCCAAAGCGGGCTTCGATCTCCTGCGCTGTCATTGCGCGGTGGCAGCCCGTGGCGATCAAAAGATGAATCTGCGCTTCCGGCGCGCCGGCGCGGATCTCGCTGAGCAACAGCGGCATGGTGATGCTGCTGGGCAGCGGCCGTGTATGATCGCTGGTGATCACCAGCACGCGCTGTTTGCCGCGCACCAGTTCGCTCAGCCGCTCGCTGCCAATGGGCGCCTGCAGCGCCGCGGAAACAATCTCTTTCTGCTCCGCTTCCGTTTTTTCCGGCAGGGGTTTGGGGGTGAGCACGCCCACAATGCGCTCGTCCGGCACTGTGCATGCCATGCTTGTATTGTAATATGGAACCTGTATTGTGGCCATGTTGTTGGTCTCCCTTCTGCTTGTGGTTTATAGTATAACATAATTGATGATAGTGCGCAGTAAATGTTGGCAAAAACATTTGATATGATATAATAAATCATCACATTTTTTTAGGAGGCCATTATGGATAAAATTCGTTTGGGCAAAACTGAATTGATGGTAACGCGCACGGCCATGGGCTGCCTGCCGATCCAGCGCACGGATATGGAAATGGCAAAAAGAATCCTGCGCAAAGCGTTTGATAACGGCATCAACTTTTTTGACACCGCCATTCGATACACCGACAGCGAAGAAAAGCTGGGCGCCGCGCTGGGCGATGTGCGCGAGCAGTATATCCTTGCTACCAAGACTCCGGCAAAAACCAAGCAGGATGCGCTGGCTGATGTTCATAAAACGCTGGAGCGCACGCGTTCCACATATGTTGACCTGTATCAGATCCATAACTATACCGGCGATATCGCCGCCTTTGATGATCCGAACAGCGCGTATGCCGGCCTGCTTGAAGCCAAAGAGCAGGGCCTGGTCCGCCACATCGGCATCACCAGCCATGTGCCCGCGGTTGCCAAAGCGGCCATCCTCAGCGGCAAATTTGAAACGCTGCAGTTCCCCTTCAATTATCTTTCCGGGGCGCTGGAAGATGAGCTGATTGCGCTGTGCAAAGAGCATGACATGGGCTTTATCGCCATGAAAGCGCTGTCCGGCGGTATGGTGGGCAGCGTGCCGGCCACGTTTGCCTATATCCGCCAGTATGATAACGTTGTGCCCATTTTCGGCATCCAGCACGAGTGGGAGTTGGACGAATTCCTTGCGCTGGACAAAAACCCGCCCACGGTGGACGAAGAGATGCTCGCCCTGTTTGAAAAAGACAAAAAAGAACTGGGCAGCGAGTTCTGCCGCGCCTGCGGATACTGCATGCCCTGCCCTGTGGGCATCAACATCCCCACGTCCGGCCGCGTTCATCTGCTGGCCACCCGCTCGCCCTATCAGCGGTTCCTCACACCGGAATTTATGGAGCAGCAAATGCGCGTAGAACAGTGCCTGCACTGCAACCAGTGCGCTTCCCGCTGCCCCTATGGGCTGGATACGCCGACGATGCTCGCCCACCAGCACGAAAAATTTATGGCCTGGTATGAAGAGCACAAACACGAGGCGAAATAAACCAAACAAAAAAAGGCCTGTTCTTTCAGGCCTTTTTTGTTTTTTAAAGCAGTTCTTTTTCTTCCGGCGCCCAGGGATAGGTGAGATGCGTAAACCCAAGGTTTTTGAGCATCCCGGCCGCTTCATCAAACTTCTGGTTCAGCTTTTCCACCGCATGCGCATCAGAGCTCAGGCACACACGATCCCCGCCGTAATGCCGGAACCGTTCCAGGAAAAACGCATCGGGCATGGTGCGGCCGCCCGGCGCCGTCAGCCCGGAGGTGTTCACTTCCACGATTTTGCCGCTCTGTGCGCAGGCGCGGGCCGCTTCATCCTCACATTCGCGGATCACATCCTGCGCGCAGCGGATGAGCAGGTCGTTATCCGGCAAAAACCGCTTATACACCCCGATATGGCCCACAACATCGAGCCAATCGGCCTGCAGCGTGTCAATCAATGCGGCGTGATACTGCTGCACGATTTCGCGAAATGCGGTGCCGGGCACAAGATTTTGCCAATAGGTGCGCGTAACCCATAGCCCGCCGTAAGAATGTGCCGAGCCGATCACATAATCATATTCACTCTGTTCCACCCGCTCGCGGCAGATTTGGTCATACTCCCATTCGTAAGACACTTCGATTCCCTTGTATACGCGCAGCCCTTCTTCCCGCGCGGCGTGGATGAGCGCATCGTATCCCCGATCGTCAAAAATCTTCGGTTCGTAACCGGGATATGTTTGTTTGAACGATTCGGTGATCGGATGGATATGGTCCGCAAACCCGACCCCACGCGCTGTGCCGTTTCTTAACAGCGCCAGATAACTTTCCATCGGTTCTTTGCAGTCTCCGGTGGAGAATGCGGTGTGCACATGGGCATCGATAAATCGGAATCGCTCCATAGAATCCCCTCCTATGGGATATGATAGCGTATTACCGCACATTTTCCCATCCCCCGGGAAGAAAAAAGAGATTAAATCGCGCCGTTTCCTTGCGTTTATCCTTCCAAATGGCTATAATATTGGCGATTGTGGTTGTTTGCACAAAGTTATCAACTTAACCAAGTCTTGATAGGAGGAGAAAACAAATGCCAAAGTATCAAACGATCGACGGCAACACCGCTGCGGCTCACGTTGCGTATGCAATGAGTGATGTGGCGGCGATCTACCCGATCACACCGTCCTCCCCCATGGCTGAAGCCTGTGATGAATGGGCTGCCGCCGGCCGGGAAAACATCTTCGGTCACACCATGACCATCGCCGAAATGCAGAGCGAAGCGGGCGCCGCCGGTGCGGTGCACGGTTCTCTGGTTGCCGGCGCGTTGACCACCACCTTCACGGCTTCTCAGGGCCTGCTGCTGATGATCCCGAACATGTACAAGATCGCCGGCGAGCTCATGCCCTGCGTGTTCCACGTCAGCGCCCGCGCACTTGCGGCTCACGCGCTGAACATCTTCGGTGACCATGCCGACGTTATGGCCTGCCGCCAGACCGGTTTTGCCATGATCGCCTCTGCCTCCGTTCAGGAAGTTATGGATCTGTCTCTGGTCGCGCATCTGGCCACGCTGCGTGCCCGCGTGCCGTTCTTGAGCTTCTTTGACGGCTTCCGCACCAGCCACGAAGTGCAGAAGATCGAAATGATCGATTATGAAGACATGAAAGCCCTCGTCGATCAGGACGCGATCAAAGCGTTCCGTTCCCGTGCGATGAACCCCGAGCATCCGCATATGCGCGGCACCGCTCAGAATGGTGACATCTACTTCCAGAACCGCGAAGCCAGCAACAAATTCTATGATGCAGTGCCCGCCATCGTGGAAGAAGAAATGGCCAAAGTCAGCCAGCTGACCGGCCGCAAATACAACCTGTTCGATTATTATGGCGCGCCGGATGCCGAGTCCGTCATCGTCATCATGGGCTCCGGCGGCGACGCTGTGCAGGAGACTGTGGAATATCTGGTCAAACAGGGCCAGAAAGTCGGCGTGATCAAAGTGCGCCTGTATCGTCCGTTCGCTGAAGCGAAGTTCGTTGCGGCTCTGCCCGCCACGGTCAAACGCATCGCAGTGCTTGACCGCACCAAAGAACCCGGCAGCGCGGGCGAACCCCTGCTGCAGGATGTGCAGACCACGCTGTTCAACGCGGGCCGCAGCGATATCGTTGTGACCGGCGGCCGCTATGGCATGGGCAGCAAGGAATTCAACCCCTCCATGATCAACGCCGTGTATGAGAACCTCGCCGCTGACGCGCCGAAGATGCGCTTCACCGTGGGTATCAACGACGACGTGACCAACCTGTCCCTGCCGGTCAACAGCCAGATCGACCCGGCGCCCGAGGGCACCTTCCAGGGCATGTTCTGGGGCCTCGGTTCCGACGGCACGGTCGGTGCGAACAAAAACTCCATCAAGATCATCGGCGACCATACCGATCTTTATGCGCAGGGCTACTTTGTGTACGACTCCAAGAAATCCGGCGGTATCACCATCAGCCATCTGCGTTTTGGCAAAAACCCGATCCAGTCCCCGTATCTGATCGACATGGCGGACTTCGTGGCTTGCCACAACACGTCTTACATCACCCGTTACGACATGCTCTCCAACCTGCGCCAGGGCGGCACCTTCCTGTTCAACTGCCCGTGGAGCGCTGAAGAGCTTGATGCTCAGCTGCCGGCGGAAGTCAAACAGATGCTGGCCAAGAAGAACGCGCAGTTCTACACCATCGATGCGGTCAAGATCGCAGCGGCGGTGGGCATGGGCGGCCGTATCAACACCGTCATGCAGGCTGCTTTCTTCAAGATCGCCAACGTGATCCCCTACGAAGATGCCGACAAGTACATGAAACAGGCCGTTGTTAAGAGCTATGGCAAACGCGGCGAAAAAGTTGTGAACATGAACTATGCGGCCATCGATGCGGCGGTGGACGGCCTTGTCAAGATCGACATCCCCGCTTCCTGGGCCACGGCGACCGAAGGCGCCCCCATCGTGGGTCTCTCCGGCGACGAGTATTATGACAACTTTGTGTATCCGATCGCGTCCCAGAAGGGCGATTCCCTGCCGGTTTCCGCGTTCAGTCCGGATGGCTCCATCCCGGTCGGCACCACGAAGTTCGAAAAACGCGGCGTGGGCATCAATGTGCCTGTATGGCAGATCGGCAACTGTATCCAGTGTAACCAGTGCGCCTTCGTTTGCCCGCACGCCTGTATCCGTCCTGTGCTTGCCAAACCGGAAGATCTGGCCGATGCGCCCGCTTCCTTTGAAACCAAGAACGCGATCGGCCGCGAATATGCCGGTTACCAGTATCGTATGCAGCTCTCCCCGCTGGATTGCACCGGCTGCGGCAACTGCGCGGATATCTGCCCCGCGAAAGAAAAAGCGCTCGTGATGCAGCCGATGTCTACTTGCGAAGAAGCCGAATCCGCCAACTGGAACTATGCGCAGACCCTGCCGAAAGCTCCGATCAAACACAACACGGCCACCGTTAAAGGCAGCCAGTTCCTGCAGCCGCTGTTTGAGTTCTCCGGCGCTTGTGCCGGCTGCGGCGAAACGCCGTATGTCAAGCTGGTCACTCAGCTGTTCGGTGATCGCATGATGATTGCCAACGCCACGGGCTGCTCCTCCATCTACGGCGGCAGCGCTCCGACCTGCCCGTACACCGTCAACGAAAAAGGCCACGGTCCTGCTTGGGCCAACTCCCTGTTCGAAGACAATGCCGAGTTTGGTTACGGCATGCGTGTTGCGGACAACCAGCGTAAAGCGTATCTGATCAGCGCGGTCAAAGAAGTGGTTGAAAACGGCTGCGCGGATGAGCTCAAAGAAGTGTTGACCTTCTGGCTCGAGAACTACAAAGACGGCGCCGCTTCCCAGGAAGCTGCCGAGAAGATCAAAGCGCTCCTGCCCGAAGCCATCAAGGCCGATGCGGCGAACGCCGAGAAACTGCAGTATATCCTCGATAGCGCTGACCAGCTCGTTAAGAAGTCCATCTGGTGCTTCGGCGGCGACGGTTGGGCTTACGATATCGGGTACGGCGGCCTTGACCATGTGCTCGCCATGGGTGATGACATCAACATCCTCGTGATGGATACCGAAGTGTATTCCAACACCGGCGGCCAGGCCAGTAAAGCCACCCCGACCGGCTCCATCGCCAAATTTGCGGCGGCCGGCAAACGCACCCGCAAGAAGGATCTGGGCCTGATCTCCATGAGCTATGGCTACATCTACGTGGCTTCCATCGCCATGGGTGCTGACCAGAACCAGGCGCTCAAAGCCATCCGCGAAGCGGAAGCGTATCCGGGTCCCTCCATCGTGATCGCGTACGCCCCCTGCATCAACCACGGCATCAACATGGGCAAATCCCAGGCCGAGGAAAAAGCGGCGGTCGCGTCCGGTTACTGGCCCCTGTATCGGTACAACCCGATGCTGGCCCAGGAAGGCAAGAATCCGTTCATCGTTGACAGCAAAGAGCCGACGGCTGACTATCGCTCCTTCCTGCTGGGCGAAAACCGTTATCGCACGCTGAATGCGGCGAAACCCGAACTGGCTGAACAGCTCTTCTCCAAACAGGAAGAAGAAGCCAAGAGCCGCCTCGAGTACTACCGCAAGCTGTCCCAGATCTAACCGATCAACGCAAAGAGCCCCGCGCAAAGCGGGGCTCTTTTTCTTTTGTTGATAACAAAAAAGCGCCTTTTACAGGCGCTTTTTATGTTTTTAGTTTATTTGGCCACGATGCTGACCAGGCGCTTGGGAATCACGATCACTTTCTGCACCGTTAATCCTTCGAGCGCCGCCTGCACTTTTTCATCTGCCAGTGCCGCCGCTTCAATGGCCTTGTTGTCTGCCTGCGCTTCCACATCGAGGCGGGCACGCACACGGCCGTTCACCTGCACGGCGATGTTCACAATATCGCGCACCATGTCCGCCTCGTTGCATTCCGGCCATTTCTGCTGGAACACGGAATACTCGCCGCCCATGCGGTTAAACATTTCTTCGGCAAAATGCGGCGCAAACGGGGCCAGCATCAGCACAAGGTCGCCCATCGCTTTCCACAGGATGGCCGCATTGTTCGCCCCGGCTTCACGGTAGCGATACAAGGCGTTCACCAATTCCATGATGCGGGCAATCGCCGTGTTGAACGACAAGCGTTCCAGGTCATCCGTAACACGGCTGACCGTGTTGGCCAACACATACAGCAGTTCTTTTTCCGCAGCGCTGGCCACTTTTTCCCCGCCCTGCGGTTTGCCGTTTTCGCATACCTGACCAACCAGGCGCTCCACTCGGTCAAGGAAGCGGGAAATGGCCTTGATGCCGTCATCATTCCAGGCGCCGCCTTCAATATAGCTAAAGCCGAACATCAGATACATGCGGAACACGTCCGACCCATACTGATCAATATAATCATCGGGGGAAACCACGTTGCCGCGGCTCTTGCTCATCTTTTCGCCGTCCGGTCCGAGGATCAGGCCCTGGTTAACCAGGCGCAGGAACGGCTCATCAAAATGCAGCAGGCCCATATCGCGCAGGGCTTTTGTGAAGAAGCGGGCATACAGCAAATGCATGCAGGCATGTTCCGCCCCGCCGATATACATATCCACCGGCAGCATCTTATCCATAATATCAATGTTGAACGCTTCTTCCGTGTTTTCGCAATCCGGATAGCGCAGGTAATACCACGAGGAGCACACAAAGGTGTCCATCGTGTCCGCATCGCGCCGGGCGGGCTGGCCGCATACCGGGCAGGTAACGTTCATGAACGCTTCGTTTTTCAGCAGCGGGCTGGTGCCGTCGGGCGTGAAATCCACATCATACGGCAGCTCAACAGGCAGCTGATCTTCCGGCACAGGCACCACGCCGCAATGCTCACAATGGATCATCGGGATGGGGGCACCCCAATACCGCTGTCGGGAGATCAGCCAGTCGCGCATGCGGTAGTTCACCTTCAGCTTGCCCATGCCTTTCTCTTCCAGCGCTGCCACAATAGCGCCAATGCCTTTGGTGTTTTCCATGCCGTCAAACCCGGGAGAGTTGATCAGCTTGCCGCTGCCGATATACGGCAGGCCCTCGCCGCCTTCCACCACGCGCTCGATGGGCAGGTCATATTTAAGTGCAAATTCATAGTCGCGCTCGTCATGCGCAGGCACGGCCATAACCGCACCCGTGCCGTAAGAGAACAATACATAGTCTGCGATCCAGATCGGCACTTTGCGCCCATTGATGGGGTTGATCGCGTATCCGCCGGTGAACACGCCGGTTTTTTCACGCGCGGTAGACAGGCGGTCAATATCCGAAGCGCCAGCAGCATACTCGCGGTATTGGTCAACCGCTTCTTTTTGCTCGGGCGTGGTGATGCTGTCAACCAGCGGATGCTCGGGGGCCAGCACGCAATAGGTATTGCCGAACAGCGTGTCCGCCCGCGTGGTGAACACGGGGAAGGAACCGCCATTTTCCAGGCTGAAGGTGATCTCCGCGCCTTCGGAGCGGCCGATCCAGTTCACCTGCATGGCTTTGATACGCTCCGGCCAGTCCAGCTTGGGCAGGTCGGCCAGCAGTTCATCGGCATATTGGGTGATGCGGAAGAACCACTGAGTCAGGTTGCGGCGGGTAACGGCCGTGTGGCAGCGCTCGCAGCAGCCGTCCACCACCTGCTCGTTGGCAAGCACGGTGTTGCAGGACGGGCACCAGTTGACCGGCGCTTCCTTGCGGTACGCCAGCCCGTTTTTATACAGCTGCAAGAACAGCCACTGGGTCCATTTATAATACCCGGGATCACAGGTTTTCACCGTGTGGTTCCAGTCAAACGAGCCGCCAATGTTGCGCAGCTGCTCTTCCATGATCTCCATGTTTGCATACGTGCTGTCCTTGGGGTGGATGCCCGTTTTGATCGCGTAGTTTTCAGCGGGCAGGCCGAACGCGTCAAACCCCATGGGATGGAACACGTTGTATCCCTGCATCCGTTTGAAGCGGGCAAAAGAATCCGCCGGTCCATAGTTATACCAATGCCCAATATGCAGCTTTGCAGCCGAGGGATAAGAAAACATTTCCAGCACATATTTTTTCTCGCCCGGCTGATTGGGATCAAACGAATAAAGCTTCGTTTCTTCCCATTTCTTTTCCCATTTCTTTTCCATTGCGCGATAGTCCATCGCCATTCTCCCATCCTGTGCAGCGCCTTGCGCGCCGCACACACAATAATCTATCGCATTATACCACATTCATTCTCTTGTGTGTATCCATCCATGCATGGTATATTAAGGAACATATCCTATTTTTTGTTTGTGCGATTGTTTTTTTGCTGGAAAGGAGCGTTTTAAATGCGCAGTTTTGCTCAACTGGGGGTCCGGTTTCCTTCGCTGCTCGTGCCGCGCAGCCGACACTCTCTTGAAAAGTGGTGTGTGATCGCCTGCGACCAATATACCAGCGACCTTGATTATTGGCAGGCAGCCGATGCGGCGGTGGGCAGCAGCCCGTCAGCGCTCAGGCTGGTGCTGCCGGAAGTGTATCTGAAAAGCGCGGATCTGGAAAATCGCCTTTCTTCCTGCGCAGAAGCCATGCACCGATATCTTAACGATGGGGTGCTGGAAGCGCTGCCCGAAGGGTTCATGCTCGTTCAGCGCCGTTTTGCTTCAGGCCAGGTGCGCACAGGCCTTGTTGTGGCGCTTGATCTTGAACGCTATTCTTACGATCATGCGGATAAAACGTTGATCCGCAGCACGGAGGACACCATTCCCGATAGGATTCCCCCGCGCCTTAAGATCCGCGCACATGCACCGCTTGAACTGCCGCATATCATGGTATTGATCGACGATCCGAACCACACGGTGATCGACCCGCTTGTGTCCGCCGATCTTGCCACCGTGTATGACAGCGATCTTGCTTTTAACATGGGGCATATAACCGGGCGTTTTGTGCCGCCCGAGCAGGCCGGCGGCGTGCTTTGCGCTCTCAACGCGCTGTATGATGCAATGCCCGCGCCCGAAGGCGGCGATCCCATGCTGTTTGCCATGGGCGATGGCAACCATTCCTTTGCCACGGCCCGTGCGCATTGGCACAACGTTCGCAGCACGCTCACGGAAGCCGAGCGCCTGGACCATCCGGCCCGGTTTGCGCTGTGCGAGCTGGTGAACATTCACGATCCCGGCCTTGCCTTTGAAGCGATCCACCGCGTGGTGTTTAACAGCGGCGGGACTGAAGCGGTATCCCGGGCCCTTGAGCGGCTGGGGATCCCCGCTGTGTTCCATGATGAAACGGCACCGGGCCAGCAAATCCGCCTGATCTGCGCCGGCCGGGAAACGCTGCTCACCCTGCCCAAACCGCCCTGCGCAGTGGATGCCGGGTCCGTTGATGTGATCATTGCCGAAATGATAAAAGCCGATGCGCAGGCAACGGTGGATTATATCCACGGCGAAGCGGAAGTGCGCAGATACGGTGCACAGGCAGGCAACATCGGGTTTTTGCTGCAAGGGGTCACAAAATCTGCGCTGTTCCCCACGGTGGGCGCGTTCGGCCCGCTGCCGCGCAAAGCGTTTTCCATGGGCAGCGCGGATGAAAAACGCTGTTATCTGGAAGCGCGCGCCATTGATCGGATTTGACACCGGGCGCCCCTGCGCCTATAATTAAAACACATTGCATACGCATTTGGAGGGTTTTTCCATGGCCGTTAAAGTAGCCAAATTCGGCGGCAGTTCTCTTGCCACCGCCCAGCAGTTCGAGCGGGTAGCCGCGATCATTCGGTCCGATGCAGACCGCCGTTATGTTGTTCCGTCCGCACCCGGCAAAGCACCCGGGTTGAACGAAAAGGTAACCGATATGCTCTATGCCTGCCAGCGTGAAGCGGCGGCGGGCCGCGCCGAGCAGGCGCGCGCCGTGTTTGCCCGCATTGCAGCGCGGTATACCGGCATCATAGAGGGGCTTGGCCTGTCGTATGACCTTGCACCGGCACTGAACGAAGTGTGGGCCAACATTGCCAACGGCGCTGATGCGGATTATGCCGCTAGCCGCGGCGAGTATCTCAACGGCCTGGTGTTGGCCGACCTGTTGGGGTATGATTTTGTTGACCCGGCAAACTGTATCGTGTTCACGGCCGACGGCGTGTTTGATGAAGCCGCCACGCAGGAAAAAGCATCGGCCCTTTTGAGCGCGCACAGCCGCGCCGTTGTGCCAGGTTTCTATGGGGCCCGGCCGGACGGCAGTGTAAAAACCTTCTCCCGCGGCGGCAGCGATATCACGGGCGCCATTGTGGCCCGCGCCGTGAACGCTGATATTTATGAGAACTGGACGGATGTTTCCGGCTTTAAAATGGCCGACCCGCGGATCGTGAACGACCCGAAAACCATCCCCGTTGTGTCTTATCAGGAGCTGCGCGAGCTTTCGTATATGGGCGCAAACGTGCTGCATGAAGACAGTATCTTCCCCGTGCGCAAAAGCGGCATTCCCATTCAGGTGAAAAACACCAACCGCCCGGAAGACCCCGGCACCATGATCGTGTCCGAAGTGAACGGGCCTGCGGCAGGGATCACCGGCATTGCCGGCCGCAAGGGCATGAGCATCTTCCATATTGAAAAAGATAAAATGAACAATGAGCTCGGCTTTGGCCGCCGTGTGCTCAGCGTTTTTGAAAAATACGGCGTTTCCTTTGAGCATTTGCCCACCGGCATCGACACCATGTCTGTTGTGGTGCAAACGGCATCGCTCAACGGCCGTGAAGAAACCATCATGCAGGAGATTCAGGCGCTGTGCGCGCCCGAAGTGATCGAAGTGTCCGATAAAGTTGCGCTGATCGCCACGGTTGGCCGCGGCATGATCCGCCAGGTGGGCACCTGTGCGCGGCTGTTCACTGCGCTTGGCAACGCGGGCATCAACATCCGCATGATCGACCAGGGATCGAGTGAGATTAACATCATCGTTGGCATCGATGAATCGGATTTTGAAACCGCCATCCGCGCGATCTACGGTGCGTTTGCCCAGTAAGCAAACCCATAGAACGATGGATCCGGCCTATGATATAGGCCGGATTCTTTTGCAATGGGAAAGGCGCCCTTTTGCCTGTTTCATCAATTGGAATTTACTTGCCCTCTTTATCCCGTTTGGACGCTAGAATGATTGAACCGACAAGCAAGGCAACACCAAGGGTGAAAAACACACACCCAGCTACTGTGTTCAACTGATTTGCAAAGAAACCAATCATTCCACTGCCTGCCGCACAACAGATCACATGAAATGCCTTTTTCATAGCATCGTTCCTCCAAATTCAAGTTTATCGGTCTGTTCGATTACATACTATCATGCCAAAGCAACTTATACAAAAACAGACACGGCAGCACACCCGCCGTGTCTGTTCATTATGCTCATTGTTTTATTCCGCGTCCGGCTCGATCCATTCGCGCACCCGCAGCTTCACACCGCAGCGCTCGGCAATCTGCCGGCAGCGGGCAATTTCTTCTTCGCCAATGGTGTCCACCACGGAGAAAAGCACGTTGGGCACATGCGCTGCCGCTTTTTCGGCAAACGCAAGCATCCCTTCAAACGCTTCCGGGCCAAACTTGCTGTGGCACACCGCGTCATACACCTTTGCATCTGAAGCGTTGAGAGAGATGGACAGCGTGTCCACCAGGCCTGCCAGTTCAGGCGTAACATCGCGCCCATACATCAGATTTGCCAGGCCGTTTGTGTTGATGCGCACAGGCTTGCCCTGCTGTTTTACATAAGCGGCCACGGTTTTGATCGCGTCCAGCCGCTCCATCGGCTCGCCAAACCCGCAGAACACCACTTCTTTATAGCTGTTCAGCCCCGTTTGCTCCATTTGCGCGATCACTTCCTGCGCGCTCGGCTCCCTGTCCAGCCACAGATGGTGGCCGCCGATCCCATCGCTCCCGTTGCGGATGCAAAAATCACACGCATTGCAGCAGCGATTGGTAAGGTTCACATACAGGTTGCCGTCCATATCATAAATGAAAGTCAATCCCATTGTTCAGTTATCTCCGATTCCAAACAGGCGCTTGCCGTTTTCGCGGGTTTGCGCCGCCATCTGTTCAAAGCCAATACCGCGCAGCGCCGCCAGCTTTTCCACCACAAGGCGCACGTTACCCGGATTGTTCCGCTGCCCGCGCTTGGGCACCGGCGCCATATACGGGCTGTCCGTTTCCGCCAATATCCTGTCGTGCGGCACATAGGCGGCCACCTCCGGCAGCCGCGCTGCGTTTTTAAATGTAACGGATCCGGAAAACGAAATATAGTATCCCATATCAAGCAAGCGTTTGGCGTCTTCCACGCTGCCGGAATAGCAATGCATCACGCCGTACACCCGGCCTTTAAACGCGGAGAGCATAGCCAGCATATCGCCATGGGCTTCCCGATCATGGATCACAACGGGCACTTTTTGTGCTGCCGCAAGGCACAGCTGCGCTTCAAACACCTGTTTTTGCACGTCTCTGGGCGAAAAATCATAATGATAATCCAGCCCAATCTCGCCCAGCGCCACGCATTTTTCCTTTTGCAGCAGGCCGGCCAGCGCGTCAATATCCGCCGCGTTTGCTTCCCCCGCTTCGTGCGGATGAATGCCGGCCCCCGCGAACACGCCTTCATGGGCCTGTGCCCATTCAATGGCTTTTGCGCTGTCAGCCGCGGTTGTGCCCGCCTCCAGATATAGCGTTACGCCCTCGCCTTTGAACCGTGCCAGCACCTCGGCCCGGTCCGCCTCAAACTGTTCAGCCAACAGATGGGCATGCGTGTCAAACAGCATTTACCGCACCCGAGCGCCGGGCTCAAGGCCTTCGCAGCTGAGCAGGGAAGACACGCTCAGCACGCTTTCATCTTCATTGGCTGCGGAAAGGATCATGCCCTCGCTCACCACGCCGCGGATCTTGGCGGGTTTCAGATTGGCCACGATGATCACCGTTTGCCCCACAAGGGCCGCCCCATCGCCATACCATTTGCGGATGCCGGAAACAATGGTGCGTTCCCGCTCGCCATCGTCCAGTTTAAAGAGCAGCAGCTTGTCAGAGCCTTTGAGCGGTTCGCAGGAAAGCACTTTGGCCGTGCGCAGCTCCATTTTCATAAACTCATCGTATGTGATCTCGGCCGGTGCGGCTTCCTCTTTAGGCTGCTCGGCTTTGGCCGGTTTTTCCGCTTTTTTAGCTTCTTTCTTGGGGGCAGGGGCTTCCTTTTTCTCTTCCGCTACAATGCGGGGGAACAGAGCCTCGCCTTTCTGCACGCGGGTGCCCGGCTTGATAGCGCCAAACTCGGCCGCCGTTTCATAACCGGTCAGCTCGCCGGCGGGCAGGCCCAGCTGCTCAAAAATGCGCGGCGCCACGCGCGGCATGAAGGGTGTAAGCAAAATGCCGATCACGCGCAGGCATTCCGCCAGGTGCACCATCACTGTGGCCAGGCGGCCGCGGTTTTCCTCTTTGCGGGCCAGCACCCACGGTGCGTTGATATCGATATATTTGTTGCAAGCGCCCACCAGCGCGAAAATCTCGCCCAGCGCTTCGGGCAGGTTCAGCGCGGTCATATGCGCTTCCACGCGCTCGGCAAGCCCGGTGCACTGCTCGCGCAGGGCCGTGTCGCATTCTTCAAAAATGCCGGGCACTGCGGGCACCACGCCTTCAAAATATCTTTCCATCATGGCAACGGTGCGGCTGAGCAGGTTGCCCAGGTCGTTGGCAAGGTCGGTATTGATGCGGTTGATCAGCGCATCCTCAGAGTACACGCCGTCGCTGCCGAAGGGGATCTCGCGCAGCAGGAAATACCGCACGGCGTCCACCCCGTATTTGCGGCACAGGGCCACCGGATCCACCACATTGCCTTTGGATTTGCTCATCTTGCCGCCGTCAAGGATCAGCCAGCCGTGGCCAAAGACCTGCTTGGGCAGCGGCAAACCAAGCGCCATGAGCATGATGGGCCAGATGATGGTGTGGAACCGCACGATCTCTTTGCCAACCAACTGCACATCAGCGGGCCAGAACCGCATTTTTTCTTCGTTTTCAGAGCCATAACCCAAGGCGGTGATATAGTTGCTGAGCGCGTCAAGCCACACATACACCACGTGTTTAGCGTCAAACGGCACCTGTACGCCCCAGTCAAAGCTGGTGCGGGACACGGCCAAATCTTCCAGCCCGGGCAGCAGGAAGTTGTTCAGCATCTCGTTCTTGCGGGACGGCGGCTGAATGAACTCCGGATGCGTGTTGATATATTCGATCAGCCTGTCCGCATATTTGGAAAGGCGGAAGAAATAGCTTTCTTCTTTGGTGCGCTCCACAGGGCGGCCGCAATCGGGGCAGCAGCCGTCTTTAAGCTGCCGCTCCAGCCAGAAAGCTTCACACGGCGCGCAGTACCAGCCTTCATATTCGCCTTTATAAATATCACCCTGGTCATACAGGCGCTGGAAAATTTTCTGCACCGCCTGTTCATGCCGCGGTTCCGTGGTGCGGATAAAATCATCAAAGGAGATGTCCATCTCCGCCCACAGGCTGCGGATGCCGGCCACGATCTCATCCACATATTCTTTGGGGGTCACGCCCGCTTCTTCGGCGCGCCGCGCGATCTTCTGGCCGTGCTCATCCGTACCGGTCAGGAACATCACATCATACCCTGTTAACCGTTTATAGCGGGCCAGCGCGTCTGCAGCCACCGTTGTATAGCTGTGTCCGATGTGCAGCTTATCGCTGGGATAATAAATAGGCGTTGTTATATAAAATGTTTTTTTCTCTTTGTCCGCCACGGGAATTATCCTCCTTTGGTTATGCGAGCGTGATGCGCCCGTCTTCATATTTGGGCAGCACCGGAACGCTGTCCATCGTAAAGCAATAGGTCAGGTCTTCGGTAAAGCCCGCTTCGACCAGCTTATTATAATGATAACATTTGCTTACTTCCGCTTTGGGGTCATCCTGGTTCCTGGTGTACAGATCAAGGCACACCTGGGCAAGATCGTCCAGCGTAAGCGGGTCATCCCCGTTAAACTCCATCATTTTAAAGATAATGTAGCCCGCAGTCATGCAATCGTCCGTAGAAAACTTGCCGTGCGTGCCCGCACAGAGGATCACCACATCGTCGGGCTGGTCCAGCAGCGACTGCGCCACTCTGGATGCATTGATCATCGCGCCCATATACAGAATGTTGGCGTTTTTGGCTTTGTTGATCGCCTGTGTTCCGTTCGTTGTCGTCATCACAACCGTTTTCCCGAAAACCGCTTCCTGCGTGTATTCCAGCGGGGAATTGCCAAAATCAAAGCCGGCCATTTTCACAGCGTTGCGTTCGCCGCCGAGAAGAACTACGTGTTCGTTCATGCTCACTTTCATTTCTATGGCCTGTTGCACTTCTTCCACGGCAATAATCTGATCACAGCCGTTGGAAAGCGCCGTTGCCATGGTGGAAGTTGCCCGCAGCGTATCGATCACAACACACGCTTTGCCGCGCACGTCCTTGTCCGTCATATGCGTATGTGCCGCAAAAACCTCAATATTCATCTTTGTCTCCTTTGCCCCAATAAATCTGAGAATAATAATAACGGATTTACCGGATTTTAGTAGTATAGCACAATTTGTTTTGTTCAGCCAGTAGCCAAGCGGGCAGAAACCGCTCTTTTCTCAGTTTTATGTGAGCATTATGGCCATAATGGCGCCCACTACGTTCCCAAGCAGACACAGGAAGAGCGTGCTGCGCCATTTTTTTACCCCTGCGGCTGAAAAATACAGCCCCAGCGTGTATACCACCGTTTCCCCTGCGCACAGCATGATGCACCCGGCCAGGCCCACTGTGCTGTCTGCCCCGTGCGTTGTCATCAGGCCCAGCAGCAGGCCCATTGCCGCGCTGCCCGAAAACGGGCGCGCCAGCAGCAGCGGCAGCAGCGCCGCGGGCAGCCCCAGCTTTTCAGCGGCTGGCGAAAGAACCCGGCTCAAAAAATCAAACACGCCGCCCGCCTGCATTAAGGCCACGGCGATCAGCATGGCGCATAGCGTGGGCAATAGGCCCATACAGGCCTGAAGCCCCTGTTTTGCCCCCTCGGCAAACGCCTGATAACAGTCTATCCTGCGCACCGCCCCATAAATCAACACCGCGCCGATCAGCGCGGCAGCCAGACCTGCGCTTATCTGTGTCATCAGCGGCGGTTCACCCACAAAGCCGCCAACACGCCGAACCCCATCGTAACAAAAGACGCGGCGATGCACGGCACCACGATGGCAAACGGCTGGGCGCTGCCCGCTGCGGTGCGCAGGTTAATAAGCGCAACGGGCAAAAAATGCACCAGGGTGCTGTTCAGCACCAAGAACACGATTTGCGCGTTGCTTGCCGTTTCGGGCGTTGGGTTTTCCGCTTGCAGCGCTTTGATGGCTTTTAAGCCCAGCGGGGTGGCTGCGTTGCCCAGCCCCAATGCGTTGGCACAAAAACACAGGCACACGGCGCTGAGCGCCTTTTTCCCCGTTCGCGGGAACAGGCGGCGCAGCGGGCGGGCAAATCGGGCGGCCAGGGCATTGGTCAGCCCGCTTTGCTGCATGATCTCCATCACGCCCGACCAAAGCATCATGCTGCCCGCCATGGCAATGATCAGCTCCACGCTTTGCGCCGCGCCCGCCATGGCCGCTTCGCTCAACGCCCCTGTTTTCCCGCCCAGCATGCCACACACGATCCCTGTTATCATCATCATGCACCACACCGCGTTCAGCACTGCGCATCCCCCCTCGCCCTATGCTATGCCGCAATAAACAAAAAAAGGCCGGTTGGCCTTTTTCGGTTTTAATATCCTTGCGACAGATCCACCCTGTTCCGAATGGGCTCTCCCCGGCTCATGCGGCCCAGGTTATCCCCGCAGATAGCAATGATCCGCTGCCTTGTTTGCTCAATAGCACCCCAGCTTTGCCCCGAAATATGCGGCGTGATCATCGCCCGCCCGATTCGGCGCAGGGGATGCTCGGCCGGCAGCGGTTCGGGATCGGTCACATCCAGCAGCGCGCCGGCCAGATGCCCTGTGTTCATCACCTCTGCCAGCGTGTCCGCCTGGACCAGCGTGCCGCGGCCAACGTTTACAACCACGGCGCTTTTTTTCATGCTCAGCAGCCGCTGCTTTGAAAGCAGGCCCTCCGTTGCCGGTGTGCCCGGCAGCGCGCCGATCACAAGATCCGCTCGCGGCAGCAGGGTGTCCAGCGCTTCTATGGTATACGCGTTATCAAACACGGGCGGTTTTGATCCTGCGGTGCGGCGCACCCCGGTGATCTGTGCATCAAAGGCTTTGAGTTTGCGGGCGATCTCGCAGCCAAGATCACCCATGCCGAGGATCAGCACCCGCTCGTTTTCCAGTGTGCGTTCTTCGCGGATGGGGGCCCATTCTCCGTTTATCATTTGTGCGCGATAGGAAAACAGGTTGCGGTACAGCGCCAACACGCCGCCCACCACATATTCGGCAATCGCTTTGCCGAACGCGCCGGATGCGTTTGCCACCTCAACACCGGCCGGAAACGGGCGGCCTGCGTAAATATTCACGCCCGCCCACGTCATCTGCACAAAGCGCAGGGCCGGCATTGCAAAGATCAGGTCAACAGGCGGCTCGCCCACCACAGCTTCTATCCTGTGCAGCGCAGGGCTGTTTTCAAGCATCCGGCTGTTTTCAAACCAAAGCACCTCGTCTTGCGGGGCCAAAGCCTCCGTTAGCCGGGCGCGTTCGCCCTCATTGCAGGGCACGATACAGGCGATCAGCATCCAAGCCGCCTCCTTTATTTATGATAGGTTTGGTTTCTGTTGATTTTCATGGCGCGATACAGCTGCTCAAGCAGCACCAAGCGCGCCAGCGAATGCGGCATGGTGAACCGCGAGAGCGACAGCGTTTCATCCGCCTGGCTGATCAGCGTTTCATCCAGCCCCAGCGACCCGCCGATGATAAACTGCGCGCTGCTCACCCCGCTGTCTTCCCAAGTGCGCAGTTTTTCGGCAAAGGAAAGGGAGTTCGGCATAGTTCCGCCGATCACAAGGGCCACCGTTTTGCCCGGCCGCAGCTGTTTTTTGAGCTTTTCGCCTTCTTTGGCCATCACCTGTTTTTGCTGGGCAGCACTCAGCGATTCGGGCGCTTTCTCATCCGCCACCTCCACCAGCTCTGTTTTGATCAGCCGGTTCAGGCGTTTTAAATAATCTTCGCATCCATCACGATAATAACTGTCCGTGCATTTGCCTACGGCCAACACCCGTATTTGCATGCTGCTCCTCCTTATACGCGCACCAGCTCGGTCGGCCCATCGCGATGGGCCACCGTTACACCCACATCATGCCCCGGGCGGAACCCGTTGTTTTCAAGCGCAGTGCACACCGTGTTCAACGCCAGTTCTTCCCGGTTGTTCTCCCGCGATAAATGGCCCAAATAAAACCGGCGCACGCCTGTGTGCGCCAGCGCACACACGGCTGCGCCCGCATCGGGGTTGGACAAATGCCCCCTGCGGGACAGGATGCGCTGCTTGAGGGCGGCAGGATATTTTCCTTCGCGCAGCAAGGCCACATCGTGGTTGCTTTCAATCAGCATCACATCGGCGCCCGCCGCTTCTTCCAGCAACGCTTTGGGCATATAACCGATATCCGTCATCACGCATGCTTTTCTGCCGCGGGCAAACAACGCGTAACCCACGCTCTGGGCCGCATCATGAGGTGTAGCAAACGGGCGCACCGCGATCTCGCCGATATAAAACTCATGCCCCGTTTCAAACACACGGGCCAAATTGGTCGGCAGCAGACGCGCCGTTTCCCCCATGGCTTCAAATGTGGCCCGGTTCGCATAGATCGGCACGGCAAACTGCTTGCAAAGCTGCGCGATGCCGCGCACATGATCGCTATGCTCGTGCGTGATCAGGATGCCGCTCAGCGCAGCCGGATCGCCCCCCACCATGCGCAGCGCTTTTGCAATGGTGCGGGCGCTCATCCCGGCGTCCACAAGTAGTGCTGTTTTTTCTGTTGCAATATAGGTGCTGTTTCCGCTTGAGCCGGAAAACAGCGGACAAAAAGTCAGTTTCACTGTAACCCCCGATTTTTTCTCTGTACAGGCCGTTTTCTCCGTTTTATCCGCGCCGGGTCTATGTTATGATAAGTCATGGAAGGGAAGGAGGCGCGGCCTTGAAACTGCGGTTGCTTTGTATTTTCTTTTGTTTGCTGCTCTTTGGCTGTGCGCCTGCATCCTCGCTCGTTTATCCAACGCCCATGGCGCAGGCGCCTGAAAAAACCGATGCGGTGGACCGGCTGCTCAGCCGCCCGCTTCTGTTTAACTCGTTCTGGACATTTGCCGAGGATGAATCGCTCAACCTGCTGTTTACCCTGTACAACCGCAGTGATAAAACGGTGAGTGGTTTCAGTGCGGCTGTTTTCCTGTTTGATAGCAACGGGGATCCCGTGGCCGAGCAGTATTATCCGATGCACCACAACGATCTTGCCCTTGCGCCGGGCGCAAAAACCGTGCGTTTCGGCGTTCAGCTACCGGTGTTGGCAAACGTGCAGGGCCGCGTTCATTCCGTTGTGGTCGTGCTCAACAACGTGTTGTTCTCCGATGGTGACACGTGGAAAGACCCACAGGCCGCGTCGCTCTTGCGCAAATACCTTAAATATCCGCTTGAATATACCGATCCGCACCGCATCCCGCGACAAAAATAAAAAGGGCCTGTTTTTTCCCAACGCGCGCAGCGCACCGGGAGAAACAGGCGCTTTTTTTGCTTATCTCCGGATCCGCTGGATATCGGCGCCCAGCGCGCGCATCTTGTCTTCCAAATGATCATATCCGCGGTCAATATGCGTTAACCCGCCGATCAGCGTTTCCCCTTCGGCGGCCAGGCCGGCAATCACAAGCGCAGCACCCGCCCGAAGGTCAGAGGCGATCACTTCGGCGCCGTGCAGCTTCGGCACGCCGTCTATCTCCGCCACGCGGCCCGGCTGGATCACGCGGATCTGCGCACCCATGCTGCGCAGCGCATCAAAATGCATGAACCTGTTCTCAAAAATATTCTCTTCAATGCGGGACCGCGTAGTCGCCAGCGCCATCAGCGCGCTCAGCGGCTGCATCAGGTCTGTCGGAAAACCAGGATACGGCATGGTGCGCACGGAGGTGCCGCGGTGCCGCCCGGTGCCCACCACGCGGATGCTGTCTTCGCCTTCCTCGATAAACACGCCCATCTCTTCAAGTTTGGCCGTCATGCTTTCCATATGCGTGGGGATCACGTTTGTCACCGTAACATCGCCGCCTGTGGCTGCCCCCGCGATCATAAACGTGCCCGTTTCGATCTGGTCAGGGATCACGGCATAGGTGGATGCGTGCAGGCTGTCCACCCCATTGACGCGGATCACATCCGTGCCGGCGCCCTTGATATTGGCGCCCATGGAGTTCAGGAAGTTGGCCAGGTCAACAATGTGCGGCTCTTTGGCTGCGTTGACAATGGTGGTGCGACCCACGGCGCGGGCTGCCGCCATCAGCACGTTAGCCGTTGCCCCAACGCTGACGATATCAAAATACACCTCGGCGCCTTTAAGCCGGCCGCCGTGTGCACGGGCGATCACTTCCGTATCAGTCAGTTCAATATCCGCGCCCAGCGCTTCCATGCCTTTGAGATGCTGGTCGATCGGGCGGGCGCCGATCTTGCAGCCGCCGGGCATGGCAATGCGCGCTTCCCCAAAGCGGCCGAGCATAGCACCCAGCAGGTAATACGAAGCGCGCATTTGGCTGGTCAGCTCTTCGCAGGCAACGCAGCTTTCCACAGAGCGGGAATCCACCGTCATCTGCCCGGGGCTGTATTCGATCCGGGCGCCCAGCGCACGCAAAATGTTTTCAAGAACATGCACATCCCGAATATCCGGCAAATTCTCGATGGCAACTTTTTCTTCGCTCAGCAGTGCGGCCGGCAAAATGGCCACCGATGCGTTTTTGGAACCGCTTGGACTGACCGAGCCGCGCAGCGGTTTACCGCCGTGGATCATAAGAAATTCTTCCAAGTTGTTCCCCCCTATTCGTTAAAAATTTCGGGATTGTTTCCATAATTCAATTAATTATAATAGATACAAAACGAATCCGCAATAAATTTACCTGTTTTTATTCTGCCAACGCTGTGCCGCGGGTTGGAAAAACCAAATTTTTTGCAGGGTTAACGGCGGTTGCGGCATTGACAGCCCCCTTGCCATCCAGTATAATAACATAACGCTGCCACGTCGTATGGTGTTATTTTTGTTGCGTACAGATACGGCAGCGAAGACAGAATTTAGAGCGGTTCGCCGCAATGGATAAGGAGTGCTTAATATGTTACAAACCTATCAGCCCAAGCGTCGTCAGCGCAAAAAAGTTCACGGTTTCCGGGCCCGCATGAAATCCCATACCGGTATCAAAGTCCTTGCTCGCAGGCGTCGTAAGGGCCGCAAAGTAATCTCTGCGTAACACCATGTCAGGCGGTGCTGCCGTGATCCGGCCCTATTCATTCGATAAGTCACGGCGACTGCTGCGCAACAGTCAATTTCAATATACCTATCGGCGCGGAAAAAGCTGTGCCGATGCGCGAATGGTCCTGGTAGCGGCTTCCAGTCGCGGGCGAACGCGCATTGGTTTTTCGGTGGGCAAAAAAGTGGGCAACAGCGTTGTGCGCAGCCGTGTTAAGCGGCTGATGCGCGAGAGCTGCCGGCTGCTGTATCCTTCCTTGCAGAACGGATACAACATTGTTTTCATTGCGCGCAGCGCCATGAAAGATGCCACCTTTGCCGAAACCAACGCCACAATGACCGCCTTATTGAAAAAGGGCGGGTATTTTCGGGAGGAACCCACATGAAAAAGGTGGTTCTTGCCCTGCTGCGCGGGTATAAAAAGTATATTTCGCCGTGCCTGCCATCCGCATGCCGGTTTACGCCGACCTGTTCGGAGTATGCCATGGAAGCCGTCCAAGAATGGGGCGTTTTCATTGGCCTGATCCTTACAACGGGCCGGCTGTTGCGCTGTAACCCATTATTCAAAGGCGGGTATGATCCTGTACCTGTACGCCGCAGATCCGTTGGGAGGTCTACTTATTGAGCTGGATCAGTGATAACTTTATCTCCAATTTCTTTGTAAGCATTATCAATTGGCTGTATGGACTTACCGGCAGCTATATTCTCTCCGTGGCTCTGTTCACGCTGCTGATCAAGCTGCTGCTCAGCCCGCTGGAAATCAAACAGCGCCGCAACACGCAGCGCCAGATGGCTGTCTCCAACACCGTTAGGGAGATCAACCGCCGTTATAAGCATGATCCCCGCCTGGCCCAGCAGAAAGTGACCGAGTTCTACAAAAAGAACAACATCTCCACCGGCGCCGGCTGCCTGCCGCTGCTGCTGCAGATGCCCATCCTTTTTGCCATGTTCGGCGCAGTCAGCCTGCTGAGCAACTATCAGAGCATCGAGCTGGTGGTCGGCCTTGCCAAAGATCCGACCCTGATGCCGGCTTCCTTCCTGTGGGTGCACAATATCTGGCGGCCCGACTCCGGCAGCTCCGCCGTTATGCCCAATACCGCCGAGTTCGTCACCACAGTGGCCAACATGATGCGCCATCTGTCCGGCGACACGCTGATGACTGCGGTTGAGCTGGTCACCCATAGTGAGATCAATCAGATCGCGCTTACGGCTGCCAAGCTCCCGGCCGGTTCTTTCTTCTCCGGCCTGGCTAACGCCTCGCTTGCCAGTATCCCTGCCGATACAGTGAGCACTGCAGTGTCCATGAACTATGGCACGGTGGCTGCCCCCGTTCAGGTTGCCTATGAAGGCCTGAACAACGGCTTCTATGTGTTCCCCGTTATTGCGGCGCTGACCACGTATCTGTCCAGTGTGCTGCAGCGCGTGCGCAATGACAAACTCAACGCGGCAAACAATGCCGAGAACGTGCCCGGTTCCGGCCTGTCGGCCAGCATGGAATATATCATGCCGATCATCACCTTCGTTTGGACACTGAAGATGAACGTTTGCTTTGCCGTGTACTGGATCGTCAACAACTTGATCACCGTGATCCAAATGCCGGTTATCTCTTGGCTGATCGAGCGCGATCGTAAAAAGGAGATCGTTTATACCGACTAATAGGAGGTTCCCTTGAAAACTTTGGAAAGCCAGGGAAAGACAGTTGATGAGGCCATATTTTGCGGCCTTGATCAAATGGGTCTTTCCATTGATGAAGTAGATATAGAGATCATTCAGGAAGGCGGTAAAGGTTTCCTCGGTATCGGCGCCAAACAATGCATCGTTCGGCTCACCGAGCGCGAGAAAGCCGATGTGGAACGCATCCTGATGGAGCAAGCCGCTGAGCTTGCCCGTGAAAAGGAAGAAAAAGCGCAGCGTGCCCAGGAGCGTCGGGCTGAGCGGGCCGAGCGCCCCAAGCATGCCCAGCGCGATCACGGCGGAAAGCAGGAAGGCCACTCTCGCCGCCATGACGAGCGCCGTTCCGGCCGCAGCCGCCATGCACATGATGAAGAGCCCGTGGAAGAGCGCGTTCTCGGCGAGCCGTGTGACGGCGGCGAAGAAGCTGCGTTCCTTCGCGAAGTGCTCACCCGCATGGGCCTGAACGCCACGGTGGAATGTTTCCATGACGATTCCAGCCTGTATATGCGCGTTTCCGGCAACAACATGGGCATCCTGATCGGCCGGCGCGGTGACACGCTCAACGCCCTGCAGTATCTGACCAGCCTTGTTGCCAACCGCAAGGAAGGCCCCTTCCGCCGCATTGTGGTGGACACGGAAAACTATCGCACCAAGCGGGATCAAACGCTGGTTCGCCTGGCCAAACGCATGGCCAGCGATGTAGCGCGCACGGGCAAACCGGTAACCATGGAGCCCATGAATCCCTATGAACGCCGCATTCTGCACTCTACGCTGCAAGATCATCCGTCTGTTACAACATACAGTGAGGGCGAGGAGCCGCAGCGGCGCGTTGTCATTGCCAGAAAATGAACAGAAAGCCCCGCAAGCCGCGGGGCTTTTTCAATAAGGAGCACCCATGATCGAACAGGACACCATTTTTGCGCTGTCAACTTCTGAAACGCCGGGCGGCATTGCCGTTGTGCGCATTTCCGGGCCGCAGGCGCGCCAAGCCATGGCTTTATGCTTTCACCGCCCCAAAGGCGGGGATTGTGTGCCCCGCATGCTCACCTATGGGCATGTGATGGACGGAGAAACGCCGATAGATGAATGCATGGCGGTTTTCCTGCCCGCCCCGCACACCTATACACGGGAAGATATTGTTGAGCTGCAATGCCACGGCGCACCGGCCGTGATCGAGCAAATCTTGGCCCTGCTGGGCCGGCTGCCGCTGGGCCTGCGCCCCGCCGCGCCGGGCGAGTTCACCCGCCGCGCCTATGAAAATGGGCGGATCGATCTTGCACGGGCTGAAGCCGTGATGGATCTGATCGCTGCTCAGTCCCGCGCAGGGGCGCGCCGCTCACTGCAGCAGCTGAGCGGGTCTCTCTCGGCCAGTATCCTTTCGCTTCATGATACACTTGTGGAGGCGATCGCCGCTGTGGACGCGGGGATCGATTTCCCTGAAGATGATTGGGAGCAGGAAGCAAACCAACGCGGGTTTATGCTGATGCAGTCCGTGCGCGAGAAAATCGCAGAACTCCTTGGGTCTTATTCGGGCGGCCGATTGGTGCAAAACGGGGTGCGCTGCGCCATCGTTGGCCGGCCAAACGTGGGCAAAAGCTCGTTTTTAAATGCTGCGGCCGGGTTTGAACGCGCCCTTGTTTCCGAGCAGGCGGGCACCACGCGGGATATGATTGAGCTGGCGCTGAGCGTAAACGGCATGGCGATCACGCTGATGGACACGGCGGGCGTTCGCTCTGACGCAAGCGGGCTGGAACGCCTGGGCATGGACCTGAACGTAAAACA
This sequence comes from Clostridia bacterium, assembly GCA_017439715.1. GTDB lineage: Bacteria > Bacillota > Clostridia > Christensenellales > QAND01 > RGIG3178. The sequence continues at coordinate 32,908 of JAFSIR010000003.1, forward strand.
TATTCAGGCCGCCGATGTGGTGATATTTGTTGCGGATGGATCTGCTCCGTTAACGGAGGATGACCGGTTGGTTGCCCAGTCACTGCCTGATGTGCCGGTGGTCGTTGCCCTGAACAAGGCGGATCTTGGCTGTGTACTTTCGGAAGATGATTTTTCCATGCTGGGCGGTACGCCGGTGTTCGTGCCGTGCTGCGCGCGCAGCGGCGAAGGGGTATCTGCTGTGCTGGAAGCGGTGCTGGAAGCACTGCCGCTCCCGTCAGACGGCGTAGGCATCACAAACGCGCGGCATGCCGATGCGCTTGAACGGGCGCTGGCACTGCTTGACAGGGCAACAAACGCCTACGCCGCCGGCGAGTTTGCGGATATGGCCGCCATGTATGCGCGTGATGCGCTGGCCTGCCTGGATGAAATATTGGGATACGGCGTGGAAGAATCGGTTGTTGACCGCATCTTCAGCGCATTCTGTGTAGGGAAGTGACGCATGAATAATTTTGATGTTATCGTGATCGGGGCCGGGCATGCCGGCTGTGAAGCGGCGCTGGCCTGTGCACGCACGGGGCAGAAAACGCTTTGTTTTGCCCTGCATATGGATTCCGTTGCTTTTTTGGCGTGCAACCCCGCAGTGGGCGGCACCAGTAAGGGCCACCTTGTGCGCGAAGTGGACGCGCTGGGCGGCGAAATGGGCCGGGCGACTGACCAAACCCTGCTGCAGTCCCACATGCTGAACCTGCGCAAAGGACCGGCCGTGCATTCCCTGCGTGCGCAGGTGGATAAGCAGGCGTATGCCGGATATATGCGCCGTGTGCTGGAAACGCAGGAAAACCTAACGCTGCTGCAGGCAGAAGCCGCTGAGATCTTAACGGAAAATGGCCGTGTTTGCGGCGTTGTATCGGCCTATGGGCAAACATACAGGGCCCGCGCCGTTGTGGTGTGCACGGGCGTGTATTTAAGAAGCCGCACCATCACGGGCGAGTATATTGCGCAAACCGGGCCGAGCGGCCTGCTGAACAGCCGCTTTCTGGCAGACAGTTTAACGGATCTTGGCATCACGCTGCGGCGCTTCAAAACGGGCACACCGCCCCGTCTTGACGGAAAAACGGTGGATTACTCGCAGTTTGAGCCGCAGCATGGCGATGAAAAGATCGTGCCCTTCTCGTTTATGACCGACCCGGCCTCGTTTGACGGGCTGCAACAGGCCGTTTGCTATCTCGGCTATACAAACGAAGCCACACATGAGATCCTCCGCGCCAATCTTGACCGCAGCCCCATGTTTTCCGGGGTGATCGATGGCACAGGCGCGCGCTATTGCCCGAGCATTGAAGATAAAGTTGTGCGCTTTGCGGATAAGCCGCGCCACCAGCTTTTCATTGAACCTGAAGGCAATTATACGGACGAAGTGTATGTGCAGGGCTTTTCCACTTCCATGCCGTTTGATGTGCAGGAGCGCGCGCTTCACACCATCAAAGGGCTGGAAAACGCGCGTATCGTGCGCGCCGGATACGCCATTGAATATGATTGCATCGATGGGCGGTGCCTGTCGCTGTCGCTGATGCACCAGGATATTGCCGGGCTGTTCTTTGCCGGGCAGATCGTTGGCTCCAGCGGCTATGAAGAAGCTGCGGCGCAGGGCCTGCTGGCCGGGCTGAACGCTTCGCTTTATCTTAGGAACCAACCGCCGCTGGTGCTCAGCCGCATGCAGGCGTATCTGGGCGTACTGGTGGACGATCTTGTGACAAAAGGAACGCCTGAACCGTATCGAATGATGACGGCGCGGGCAGAATATCGCCTTTTGCTGCGCCAGGATAATGCCGATCTGCGGCTTACCGCGCTGGCGCACCAAGCAGGCCTTGCCGATGATGTGCGCATGCGCCGCACAGAGCAGCGGGCTGCACAGTTGGAAGCGTTAACGGCGTTTATTGATTCCGCCCGCCTGACTTCCGAACAGGCACAGGCCCTTTTGCCGGGCGTTGAAAATGTGGCCGGGCAAACGCTGGCCCGCCTGTTGGCCCGCCCGGAGATCACCCTTACCATGCTAAAACCGCTGGCCCCGGAATTGGCCGAGTACCCGAGCGATGTGCTCTCGCTCTTAGAAACGGAAGTAAAATACCGCGGGTATATCGAGCGGCAGCAGCGCGATGTTGAGCGGCAGAAAAAGGCCGAATCACGGGTGCTTCCGCCAAACCTTGATTATGCTTCCATGCATGGGCTGCGAACGGAAGCCCGCCAGAAACTGGCCGCCGTTCGCCCCGAAAACCTAGGACAGGCCGCGCGCATTTCTGGCGTTTCCCCGGCGGATATCGATGTGCTGAGCGTGTTCCTCACGCAGCTGGAACGGAGGCAGGCCCTTGAGAACTGAACTGAAAGCCGCTTTTACGGCCTACGGCCTGCCGCTGGGCGATGAACAGGCCGATGCGCTGGCCGCTTATCACGAGCATTTATTGGTTGTGGATGCGGAAATGAACCTCACTGCGATTCACGACAATGCACAGGCCACTTTATTGCACTATCTTGACAGTGCGTCCGTGCTCCGTCAGCCGGGTTTGGCGCAAAATGCACATCTGGCAGATGTTGGTTCGGGCGCAGGATTTCCCGGCCTGGTGCTGGCCGTGCTGCGGCCTGACCTGAAGGTCACGCTGATGGATGCGCTGCAAAAGCGTGTTCGCTTTTTGGAGGATCTGGCAGGGCGGCTGTCGCTTTCCAATGTGCGCGTTGTGCAAACGCGCGCGGAAGATGCGGGCCGCAACAAGTTTTTCCGCGAAAAGTTTGATATCGTAACGGCGCGGGCGGTGGCGGCTCTGCCGGTTTTATGTGAATATTGCCTGCCGTTGGTTAAAAAAGGCGGCGTTATGATTGCATACAAAGGCGCCCGCGCGGCGGAAGAAGTTGCGCAGGCCGAACAGGCTGTGCGCCTGTTGGGTGGCAGCGCACCGCAGCTGATCGAAGCTGCTCTGCCCGGGCGGTCGCACCATTTGATTCAAATCGGCAAGATAACGCAAACACCGGCGCGTTTCCCGCGCAAAGCGGGCACGCCCACTCGCCAGCCGCTTTGATTTGACAGAGCTTCCTGTTCGGCTGCATTGCCCGGCCAATAGGGCACGCGTTCCCTGTTTGAAAAGCCTGTTTTTTCATGCTTTATATGTGCGTCTGTCTGCCGCGCTCCGTAAAGGGGCGCGGTTTTTGACTTGTTTTCTCCGTTCCTGTCTTGTTGCGCCGCAAACCGCTTGTTGTCCGTTTTTGTATGGTAAGGTCGGCTTATGAACCGGAAAAGGAGCTGATCGTTATGTCCATCCCCGCCCCAAGCACAGCCGCGCCCGCCCGCGTTGTGCAGTCCATCCCCGTTGCATGGATCCGCCCCAATCCTTATCAACCGCGCCGCAATTTTTCAGAACGCAGCATTGACGAGCTCGCCCTGTCCATTCGGCGGTATGGACTGATGCAACCCATCGTTGTGCGCCGGGTAAGCGCTGCACAATATGAACTCATTGCCGGAGAGCGCCGCCTGCGCGCTGCGCGCCGCGCCGGCCTTGTGCAAATAGACGCCCTTGTGCAGGCTGCCGGCGAAGAAGACAGTGCTGTAATGGCGCTGATCGAAAACGTGCAGCGGGAAAACCTGCATTTTTTTGATGAGGCGGAAGCCTTTAAGAAACTGCTGCAAAGCCATGGGCTCACGCAGGAGGAGCTGGCACGCCGCGTTGGCAAAAACCAAAGCACGATCGCCAACAAGCTGCGCATCCTTAAGCTCCCGCCAGCGGTGCGTGATGCGATCTACACCGGGGGGCTGACCGAGCGACACGCGCGAACCCTGCTGCGCATTCCGGACAAGATCACCCAGCTGGAGCTGGTGCGCACCATTCGGCAGGAGAGCCTGTCCGTAAAAGCAACGGAAGCGCTGGTGGAGCGCATTTTAAACCGTCAGTTTGCCGAGCAGGAAACACCGCGCAAGAGACGGATCACCGGTGTAGTCAGGGACGGGCGCCTGCTGCTCAACGGCATAAAAAAACTGGTTGGCCAAGCTGTTTCCACCGGCCTATCCGCCCAATCAAACATATCAGACAAGGGAGACCGGTTGGAGATCACCATTGTGATCCCCAAGCACTAACGCATTGTTTCACGTGAAACATTGCCATTCCTGACCCCCTCAAATGTTTCACGTGAAACATTGGCCGGCATCCGTGGCTCTAATTGCATTGCAAAATAGCCGTGCGGACTCTATAATAAGGGTTACAAAGAGAAACGGGGGTCAGTTTGTTGGGAAAAATCATTTCCATTGCCAACCAGAAGGGCGGCGTGGGTAAAACCACCACCAGCATAAACCTGAGCGCCTGCCTTGCAGAACAGGGCAAACGCGTGCTGCTGGTAGATATAGATCCGCAGGGAAACTCCACCAGTGGTCTCGGCCTTGAAAAAGAGGGAGACATGCTGTCTGTTTATGAAGTGATGATCAACAGTGAGCCGGTTGAAAATGCCATCATACCCACAAAGGTGCAGGGGCTGGATATTCTGCCGAGCAAAATCGCCCTTGTGGGCGCTGAAATCGAAATGACCAGCATGATCGCGCGCGAACACATCCTGCGCGGTATTCTGCAACCGCTGCGCGAAACCTATGATTATGTGATCATCGATTGTCCGCCGTCGCTGGGCCTGCTCACGCTGAACGCTTTAACCGCGTCTGACAATGTGCTGGTTCCCATCCAGTGCGAATATTTTGCGCTGGAAGGCCTCAGCCAGCTGATCCACACGGTGGATATCGTAAGCAAGCGGCTCAATCCGTCCCTTGCGATGGAAGGCGTTGTGCTTACCATGTATGACCCGCGCACCAATCTTTCGCAGCAGGTTGTGGCGGAAGTGAAGCGTTTTTTCAACAAGCATGTGTATGACACGCTTATTCCGCGCAATGTGCGCCTGGGCGAAGCGCCAAGCTTTGGCCTGCCCATCACCATGTATGATCCGCAGTGTGCCGGGGCGATCGCATACACGCAGCTGGCAAAAGAAGTGATCGCCGCAGATGAGGAGGGCTTGCAATGAGCGCACAGAAACGGCTTGGCAAAGGGCTGGGCGCCCTGCTGGGTGATACAGGCACTGAAAGCGATCTTGTTGCCCGTGTAACGACCGGGCTGAACGCCGGAGAAGAGCGGGTGCAGTCAATCCCGATCAACCAGATCGACCCGAACCCGGATCAGCCGCGCCGCATTTTTGAAGAAGAGGCCCTGCAGGAGCTGGCCGCCAGCATCAAAGAACACGGCGTGCTGCAGCCCATCCTTGTGATCCGCGCGCAGGGCGGCCGATATACGCTTGTTGCCGGTGAGCGGCGCTGGCGCGCCTCGCGCATGGCAGGCCTCAAGCAGATCCCCGCGATCTGCCGGGATATGAGCGAACAGCAGCGGATGGAAGCTGCACTGATCGAAAACCTGCAGCGGTCTGACCTGAACCCCATTGAAGAAGCGCGAGCGATCAGCCTGCTCATGCAGCAGCATGGGTTTACGCAGGAAACGGTGGCCGTTCGGGTGGGCAAATCGCGCCCCGCCGTTGCCAATATGCTTCGCCTGCTGGCCCTGCCCGAAGAAGTGCAAAACGCAGTGCAGCAGGGCCTTCTGTCCGGCGGACACGCCCGCGCCATCCTGATGGCACCGGCAAACAAACAGCTGGCACTGGCAGAAGAAGTGATCGATAAAGGCCTGAGCGTGCGGCAAACGGAAAAACTGGCGCAGCAGCTGAAAAATGCGCCCGCTGCCCCTGCACCGGCGCCAACGCCTGCCGTTGATGCCGATCTTAAGGCCGCCGAACGCGCCCTGCAGCGGGCGCTCGGCACCAAAGTGCTGCTCAGGGGCACAAGCCAGCGCGGCAAGCTGACGATCGAATATTTCAGCCGGGAAGAGCTGGAGCGGTTGTATGAGCTGTTGGGCGGGCAGATGGACTGAGAAAAACAAAAAAGCGATGGGAAAACCCCATCGCTTTTTATTTTTTGTGTATTACCAGATCACGCCACGCATCAAGATCAACAAAAAGTTTGAAGAATAAAAGAAATTCATCACCGGAGATGCTTTGATATACGCGGTGATCGCTGGCATGCCGAGGATCGTAAGCCCAACGGGGATCAGCATGGCCCAGGCAAAGCCATCAAAAATGCCGCGCAAAAAACCTGTCAGCGCGCCAACGGAAGAATCATAATGCCGCAGCACGGGAAAAGAATGCTGCGCATCGGAAAGATTCACAAACAAATGCCACACCATGCGGCAGATAAAGAACATCAGCAGGAAGGAAATGATGTTCAGTGCCGCGTAACCAACCGTGTAATCAAAATATTCGCCCACGGTTTGCACGCCTTTGTCGCTGAGCAGCTGGCCAACCAGGTTGCGCTTAACAAGATTGGTAAACGGCGAAACCAGCTCGCTCGTGTCCACAATGGAGTTCAGGGTAGCCGAGTTCATCCCCGCGACCGGCTGATAGACATACTGCACAAACGCCGCGCTGATCTTGTTCGATCCTTCCGTCAAGCTGATCACCGTTTTCAAAAACCCGGTGCGCCCGAGGATCATGGAAAGGAACGGATGCAGCAAGTAAGCGGCAACCCAGGAAATGAAGAAACCGATCGATTTAAAAAGCGTGGTACAAAAGCCGCGGTATGCGCCAAACACGGCATACACCGCCAAAAACATAAGCACCACCCAATCCGCCAAGCTCATCCTTTTCCTCCTCTTACGGCAACGTTACCAGATACACAGCCTCATTGGTGGCACAGAGCATCTCCTCCCCGCCGGGCAGCAAAGAAAACGTGTGCACGGCAAACGGCAGATCACGCGTGGCAATATATTTTCCCTTAAGGTCATACACGTGCACCTGCGTTTCTGTAAACGCATATAACCGCCGGCCGGTAACGGCAACATCGATCACGCCCGTTTTCATCTGCAGATACACATCCGCCTCGCCGGGCACAACAATGCGCGCCGTTGGAATGGTTTTGCCGCCGCTATCTCCGCCCGGCACAAACACAAACACGGTTTTTCCCGCGCGTTCATCAATATACTCACCCCGGTATTCCCAACCGTAGATCAGCTTTTGCTCCTGAACGGCGCCGATATAATCCATCTTGATCAGCTGGTTGGTGCCCACGGCATACAGCGACGTGTTCAGGAAAGACGCGTGCTGCAGCAGCTGGTTTTCAACAGACAGGTTGCCTGTGTTGGAAAGCGCGCCGTTATACGTCATCAGGCGGGAAAGGGGCAGCCCCGTCCCGTTGTCCACCGTGTAGATATACAGCGAGTCTCCATTATAAAAACCGAAATCGATGATAAACTTGTCTTCAAATGCATACCGCGCCGCTTCCGCACCCGTTTTATCCAGCACGATCACGCGGTTCACATTTTCATAGTCATAGCTGAGCACCGCCGTCAGCGTTTCGCCGCAGCGCGCCTGCGTTACTTTGCCATAAAACTGCGTGTTTGACAGTGCCTGTCCCGTTGCGGAATACACCGCCACATTGGCCTGGTCAAACGCGGCCACCAGCGTTTGGGAAGCCGCCACGCTCATGCCCTGCGCAGGCAGCGTGGCCGACCATTTTTCAACATCGGAATAGGTAACACAGCTAAGCGTGTCACCCTCTATATAATATAAGGTGCTGTCCGTAACCGCATATTTGGCGGACGGTGTGAAGCGAAGCTCTTTGGCTGCCATCTGGCCGGATTGGCGGAAAAACAGGAAATAAACGCCCGTGACCACAGCGGCCAGCGCCAGTACAATGGCCAGCAGTGTCCAAAGCTGCCGATAAGAACGGCCCCGTTTATTCTGCACCCGTTTTCTTGGCGGCGGAAACATGCCCCATCCCTCTTTTCCGATAAAGTATATATCATTGTATCACAACCATCCGTGCAGCACAAATAAAGCACAAAAAAGCAAAATTGTGCGCGCTAACCGGCCGCTTCATGATAGAATAAAAAAAAACCTGTTGGGAGATACTCTAAATGCTCTGGGTGCTTATTAACCCGTTCGCAGGACGCGGGCGCGGCAAAAACATTGGTGAAAATATATGCAGCGAACTTAAAGCGCGCGGCATTGCCTTTGAGTGTGTGAGCACGGAATTTGCCGGGCACACCACCGTTTTGGCTCAGCGCGCCGTGGAAAGCGGGTGCAAGCTACTGATCACCGTTGGAGGTGACGGCACGGCCGGGGAGGTTGCCGGCGTGTTGAAAAACACCGATACCGCTATGGGCCTGATTCCCGCCGGCACAGGCAATGACTACGGCCGCCTGCTCGGGATCCCCACCAATTGGCGGGACGCTCTTGCCATCGCCCTTGGAAACGGGCGCCGCCGGGTGGACCTGATGGATGTGAACGGCCGCACCTGCCTGAACATCTGTTCTATTGGGCTTGATTCCAGCGCCGGCTACTATGCCGATAAATTCAAGCGCGTGCTGCGCGGCATGGCCGCGTATGCCGCAGGGTTGGTGATCGCCTTTGTTAAATACAAACCGCTGGAGTTTACCATGCGCATCGATGACGGGCCGGAAGAAAAAGTTTCCGCTACCATTGCCGTGGCTGCCAACGGCCAGTATTACGGCGGCGGTTTTCGCGCCGTGCCGTTTGCCGACCCGAGCGACGGCGTACTTGACCTGATGCTTGTGGACAAACTGACAAGACTGAAAATCATCCCCCTGCTGATCAAATACGCCAAAGGGCGGCATACGAACCTGCCCATCTGCCATTTCAGAGCCTGTCATAAAATTTCGATAAGCAGCAAGAGCGGCCTGTTCCCCGTGAACTGGGATGGGGAGACCGACCGCGGCAGCGAGTTTGAAATCGAGCTGCTGCCCGCCGCTATGTCCATTGCCGTGCCGGAAGCATGAAACAGATCAAAACACCCGCATTTTTAAAACCTCTGGCCGCCGCCTTTGCCCAGGCCGGCCACCATGTGTATCTGGTGGGCGGCGTTGTGCGCAACGCGCTGATGGGCCTTGCCGTCTCCGATTTTGACATTGCCGGTGATGCCGGGGCGGAGGAAGCGGTGCGCCTGGCGCGCAGCGCCGGCTATACTGCCTCCATTCGCACCACCGCGCTTGGCACGGTGGACATCATCTGTGCTGATGGGCGCGCGGAATACACCCCGTTTCGCACGGAAGTGTATGCCCCCGGCGGCGTGCATCGCCCCGTTTCCGTTTCCTTTGATGCCGATATGGCGGCTGATGCAGCCCGAAGAGATTTTACCTGCAACGCCCTATATGCCGATGTTCTTACAGGCGCCGTTATCGATCCACTGGGCGGGCTGGCCGATCTACAGGCCGGCATGCTGCGCGCCTGCGGGCAAACGGGCGCACAAACTTTGAAAGACGATGGCGTGCGCATCCTGCGCATGGCGCGCTTTGCCGGTGAGCTTGGCTTTTTGCCAAACGAAGATTTAATGGCCGCCGCGCGGGAAAACGCGCGCAACATGCTCGCCCTTACGCCCACCCGCCTGTACGGCGAATGGAAAAAGATCTGCCAGGCACAGGAAAAATATCCTTCCCTGCGCCCGGAACTTGACAAGCCCCTGCACGCCTTGATGATACTTCATCAATGCGGCGCACTAAAGGAAATGATGCCGCCGCTGTATGACGGCATTGGTGTGGTGCAGAAAAAGGAATATCATGCCCATGATGTGTTCACCCATAATTTGATGACGTTTGCGGCCATGCCGGGCGATGTTGTGCTGAAAACGGCGGGCCTGTGCCATGATTGGGGCAAGCCGCAGTGCGCAAAAGAAAACGGCGGCCGCATGCTGGGGCACGAAAAGGTAAGCGTTGTGCTTGCCGGCCCGGTTTTGAACGCGCTCGGGTTTTCGCATTCAGAGCAGCAGGCAGTGCTTACCCTGATCGCAAGGCACATGTATGACCTGCGCGGCGAAGCGCGGGAAAAAACGCTGCGCGTTCGGTTTGCCGTGTGGGGGTTTGCTTTTATGGAGCAGCTCATCCAGATGCGGCGGGCAGACCTGATCGGTTCCGGCCGCGGGCTGACCGGAGACAACGGACTGCAGCGGTGGATTGACCTTTTGGCCGCCATGCGATCGGAAGGTGCGATTGACGACCCGGCCGATCTTGCCATCTCCGGCCGCGAGATCATGGCGCTTTGCCAGATCGGCCCGTCCGCCCGGGTGGGCGAAATAAAGCAGGCGCTGTTTGAGCGCTGCGCGGTCGATCCCTCGTTGAACACGGCGGCGCGGCTGAGCGCCCTGGCGCCAAAAATACACCGGGAACTGGGCCCTTGCTGAGCGAAGCTGTTTGCAATGCGCTTGAATATAGCGTATAATAGAGAAAAATGCGGTGTTTTTTGCGTGCGCAAAAACAAAAGGACACGGAGAGAGGAAGCGAGTTATGTCGCAGACACCCAACCGAAAAAAATTTAATTACAGTGAACATACGGGAGAATATGTGGAGATCCAGGGGCTGCGTGTGCATGTAACGGCCGGCGGCAGCGGAGATCCGCTTCTGCTCATCCACGGCATCGGTCAGTCTTCTTACACATGGCGGCGCAACTTTGACCTGCTGTGTGAGCATTTTTTCGTAGTCGCTGTGGATATGATCGGTTACGGTTATTCCGACCGGCCGAGCCTTACCTATACCATTGAAGAAAACTCTGAGTTTTTATTGGCGCTTTTGAATGTGCTGCGCATCCGCAAAACGCACATCGTTGCCATGGGCAGCGGCGCTTGCTACGCGCTGGATTTGATGATCCATTATCCCGATCGGGTGGACCGCGCAGTATGCATCGCACCCGGCGGCATCACTGAGCAAATGCCTTTGACCCTGCGCACCATGGCCTCGGGTGTTGGCCGCGCCATGAACGTGCTGTTTAGCGAGCGCACGGTGCGCCGCCTGCTGCACAGCTGCATGTTTGACCAAACATGTTTAACATCCAAAGACATTGCCGAAGTGTACAAAACGCTGGATTCCCGCGAAGCCAAGGAAGTGCTGATCCGCAGCGTGCAGAGCTTTGATGAAAGCGAAGTGGTGTCCCGTCTGCGGATGATGCCGCACGAGGTTCTGTATCTGTGGGGGCTGGAAGATCGGTGGCGCCCGGTAACGGAATGCAGCGAGGTGTATCTGGCCGCCACGCAGAACGGCACGCTGTGCACCATGCGAAACTGCGGGCATATGCCGCACGAAGAAAAACCTGAGCGGTTCTGCAGCATCGTGCATGATTTTCTGCTCACCGGATCCGTTTCATCCGAATCGTGACCGCACTTTATCAAAAAAGCATTGGCCGCCTCCGCTGAAAAGCGGAGGAACTTTTTTAAAAGGAGACCCGCATGAACAGCGATATCGCGCTTAACCAGATCGTGCAGCTGAAAAAGAAGCACCCCTGCGGCGGCGACCGGTGGAAGGTCGTTCGCATAGGGGCGGATATCAAGATCACCTGCCTTACCTGCGGGCGCACAGTGATGCTTGACCGGCAGGAATATTTAAGGCGCATCAAAAAGGTGGAACAGGCATGAAAAAAAGCAAACAAAAAGAATGGCTTTCAACGGTGCTGTTTTTTGTTTTTGCGCTGGCCATTGCGTTTGCCGTGCGCCTGTTTTTGGTGGAAACCATTCGCGTGCAGGGGCCAAGCATGGAACCCACGCTGTACACGGACGAACTGGTGATGATCAACAAAACCGGGCGCATTGAGCGCAACGATATTGTTGTGTGCCACTTTGTGGGCAAAACGGAAAACAATTATATCAAGCGCGTGATCGGCCTGCCCGGGGAAACCATTTCCATCGAAGGCGGGCAGGTGTACATCAACGGCGCGCGCCTTACGGAAGACGTGCACGGGGCGGGCCTGCGGCCCATGGATATGGAGCCTGTGCTGATCCCGGAAGACCATGTGTTTGTGATGGGCGACAATCGCACCAATTCTTCAGACAGCTGCAATTACGGGCCGGTGCCTCTTTCCATGGTGCGCGGCAAAGCATTTGTGGTGATTTGGCCCATTGCAAGCTGGGGACTGATCAAATAAAAAATGCGTTTTTTTCGCTTGATTCCGGCGGAAGAGCGTGTTATAATGATTCGCAATTCCTTACTCCCGCGAGGGGGTCAGAGACCAAAAGGAGGTGAAACGTCGTGAACAAATATGAAGCGATGTACATCATCAATCCGACGCTGGAAGACGAAGCGCGTGCCGCCATTGTGGAACGGTTCAGCTCTCTGGTGTCGCAGAACGGCGGTTCTGTCGAGAAAATCGATGATTGGGGCAAACGCAAACTTGCTTATGAAATCGAAGATATGACAGAAGGCCATTACATTTTGATGAACTTCGAGTCCAATCCGGATCTTCCGGCCGAGCTTGAGCGTAACTTCAAGATTGCCGAGCCCATCATGCGTTACATGGTCATCCGTCTGGATGCGTAACGCAAAAAGCCAAAAAGAGGCGGGTGTATTTTAAACATGAATAAAGCGATTTTAATTGGTAACCTGACCCGCGATCCCGAACAGCGCATGACCAACGGCGGCGTTGCCGTGTGCACATTCTCCATCGCTGTTCAGCGTCGTTTTGCCAATCAGCAGGGCGAACGGCAGGCGGATTTCTTTAATATCGTTACCTGGCGCGCATTGGCCGAAAACTGCGGCAAATATCTGCGTAAGGGCAGCAAGGTCGGCGTGAGCGGTCCTATCCAGAACCGCAGCTATGAAGCGCAGGACGGCACCAAACGGTATGTAACCGAAATCATTGCCGAAGAAGTTGAGTTTCTCGATCGCGCGCCGCAAACCGGCGGCAGCGACTACCGCAGCAGCGAACCGCGTTCCGCGGCCCCGCGCCAGCAGATGCATGCAGTGCCCTTTGGCGAAGAATCTGCTTTCGGCGACGCCGTAGAAGACGATATGCTGCCGTTCTAAAAAAGGAAAGGACATAGCCATTATGGAAGATAAGCAAGCCCGTAGGCCGCGTAACGGCCGGCGGCCGCGCCGGAAAGTGTGTGCTTTCTGCGCGGACAAAAATGCTGTGATCGATTATAAAGACACGGCGCGCCTGCGTCGGTACATCTCCGAGCGCGGCAAAATTCTGCCCCGCCGCATGACCGGCACCTGTGCCAAACACCAGCGCGAGCTGGCCATTGCGATCAAACGCGCCCGCGTTGTCGCTCTGCTGCCCTTCGTGCAGGACTAATCAACAACCGACAATCACAATCAAAGCAAGGCAGGGGCAGAGAATATCTCCGCTCCTGTTTTGTTTATGCGGTTTCTTGTCAGCCGCCTGTAAAACTGATACACTGTGAATCACAGAAAAGGAGGCCGCATGAAGCAACATCTCAACCAGCTTAAAAAATGGCTGCAGGGCCCGATCGGCATGATGCTTTGTTTCGCTGTGCTTGCCATTGCCGCTTTTTTCGTGATCCGCAACACGCAAAACTCCAGCACGGAATCCTCCCTGCCCGCCATCAATAAAAATCACGCCATCGTGATCGGCGTGCAAAGCGATATGGCGCCTTTCTGCAAGGAAAACAGCAGCGGCGATCCCGTTGGCTTTGAAGCGGAGCTTGCCAAAGCCGTGGGCGAGCAGATCCTCGGAGGGCCGGGCGTGCAGTATCTGTTCGTAACGCCCAAAAGCGCCCGCGCGCATTTAACCAATGGCGATTGCCATGTGCTGATCGCCTGCATGTCCGTGAACGAAACGAACAAAAAAAACTGCCTGCTGAGCCGGCCGTATGCAGAAGAAAACATGTATCTGCTCACCTGCGATGCCCGCCCGATCGACCATACTTCGATGTCTGCCAAGATCGGCGTGATCCGCGGGAGCGATGCAACGGAGCCTGTGAAAAACATGCTCGTTCAGATCGGGTCGGCCGCCTCTGTGGTGGAGATCGGCAGTTACCCCGAAGCGCAGGAAGCGCTGCTGAGCGGGCGGCTGAGCGCGTTTTGCGCGCCCTATTCCGTGCTTGCAAAGCTTGACGGCAACGGCCTTAGCATCACGGGGCACTCCATTGGCACCGTGCAATACGCCGCCGCCGTTCTTTCGCATGATGAAACGCTGATCAAAGCCGTTGATTCTGCGCTGGAAACCCTGCGCAAAAACGGCACCCTAAACACTCTTTATCAGAAATACGGGGTAACAACCCCCCTTGAAAAGTAAGGAGACAACGCATATGAACCCATGGCATGATATCTCTCCCGAACGGGTCAATGAAACACAGTTCCTCGCCTGCGTGGAAATTTCCAAGGGCGGGAAAAACAAATATGAACTGGACAAGCAAACCGGCATGCTGAAGCTGGACCGCGTTCTGTATACTTCCACGCACTACCCGGCCAATTATGGGCTCATTCCGCTCACCTATGCGGATGATAACGATCCGCTCGACGTGCTGATCCTCTGCCAGGAAGCGCTGGTGCCGCTGTGCCTGCTCGATTGCCGGCCCATCGGCGTGATGACCATGATCGACGGCACAGAGATGGACTTTAAGATCATTGCGGTGCCTGTGGGCGATCCGTCTATGGCTGAATACAAGGATGTTGAAGAACTGCCGCAGCATCTTGTGCACGAAATGAAGCATTTCTTTGAAGTGTATAAAGACCTTGAAAACAAGTCCACCGTTGTGAAAGGCTTTGAAGGGGCGGCGTCTGCCCGGCGCATCATTGCGCAGGCGCGTGCGATGTACCGCGAAAAATTCGGCAAATAAAAATGCGCCCCGAAAGGCGCATCCAGAATATATTTCCGCTCCGCATGAGGTTTCATGCGGAGTTTTTTTATCCCCGGCCGTTTTACAGCAACAGCCAGAGAATGAACGGGATGGTTGCCCCGGAGAGCACCGTGCTTAAAAAGATGGTTTTGGAAGCCAGCGCTTCATCCAGCTCGTTCTGCACACACAAAACGGTAATGATCATGCCGGTGGGGCATGCCGCCAGAATAACAAGAATGCCCAGCATCATCGGGTTGGAAAGGAAGCACCGCAGCACCGCCCATACCGCAATGGGCTGCACAATCAGCTTCACCGCGCTGAGTGCATACGCCCGCCAATCGCCAAACGCGGTTTTCAGCGGAATGCCGCCCAGCGACGTGCCGATGATCAGCATCGACATGGGGATGGTGGCCCCCGCCATGGAAGATATGGTATCTGCCAGCACCGTGGGCACAGGCCAGCGGAACGCGAAGATCAAAATGGCCAAAAATGTAACGATCATCGGCACCGACAGGATCTGTTTATAGTCAAACCGCTCACCCGGCCGGCTGCGCAGCTGTGCCATGCCAACAGTATACAGCAAAATATTAAACGGGATGTTGGAGAGCGATGCATAAAAAACCGCTTCCGTGCCGAACACCACCTGCACCACCGGCAGGCCCACAAACCCGCTGTTCATAAACAAAAGCACGCATCGGGCCACACCCGTATCGCCCCCTTTGATGCGGAACAGGGCGGGGAACAGCCATGACAGCACAGCCAGCACAATGAACATGGCCAGCATCAGGCCAAAAAACAAAAAGATCTGTGCCGCCGTCAGCGTCGGCTGAATGTTGATAACGGAGTTTAAGATCGTGCCCACCAGCAGCACGTTCATCACAACGGGCGAAACGGCTTTGTTAAAGTCCGGCCCGGTAACGCCGCATTTGGCGCAAACATAGCCGGCCAGCATCAGGATGACCAGCATTGCCATTTTCATAATCACGGAAAAAATATCCATCTTCTCCATCTCCCATGCGCACAATAAATGAATTATAGCACAGCGTGCCCGCTGTGCACATAAAAAAGGATTTGTTCGTTGTATTTCTTTAGCGCAGCGTTTAATATAAAACTAACCTGAAGCGGAGGCGATATAACCATGGATCAAGCCCTTGAACGCAGCATTGATGCGTTTATTGAATCGAACAAATCACAGCTGGTGGAGGATATTGCGGCCCTGATTGCGATAGACAGCGTGGCATCCGCGCCCGCGCCCGGCGCACCCAACGGCGTTGGCCCTGCGCAGGCGCTTGACAAAGCGCTCGCCATTGCCGAGCGCATGGGCATGGCCGTTAAAAATTGTGAAGGCCAGGTCGGGTATGCCGAGCTTGGCAGCGAGAACACCGAAAACTACCTGGCCACCATCACGCATGTGGATATCGTGCCCGCCGGAGATGGCTGGTCGCATGACCCGTTCACCCTGCGCGAAGAAGGCGGCTATCTGATCGGCCGCGGCGTGGCAGACGATAAAGGCCCGGCGGTGCTGTGCCTGTACGCGCTCAAATATTTAAAAGAAGCCAACATTCCCCTCAAATATGCCGTGCGCGCGCTGATGGGCGTTTCGGAAGAAACGGGCATGGCGGATATGAAGCATTATCTGGCGCATTATCCCGCGCCCGTGTTTGCTTTCACGCCTGATGCCGATTTCCCCGTGTGCAACGGCGAAAAAGGCGGTTATTCTGCCAAGGTCGTTTCCGCCGGCAGCATGGAACGCCTGCTTTCTTTCAGCGGCGGCTTTGTTACCAACGCCGTACCCGATCGGGCGCAGGCCGTTGTGGCTGCCGATATCGCCGCCCTGCCCGCAGCAGAGCGCATCTCACTGGCCCCGGCGGAAAACGGCGTTTGCATTTCGGCAAGCGGCATTTCCGGTCATGCGTCCCGCCCCGAAGGTACAGTAAACGCCCTCGGCGTGCTGGCAAAATATTTGTTGGATAACGCATTGGTCGGCGAGCAGGAATCCGCTTTCCTGCGCCTGATGCAAGCCGTTTGCGATCATCCGGACGGCAGCGGCGTAGGTGCGCAGGCCAGGGACGATAAATTTGACCCGCTTACCATGGTCGTCGGCACGGCCGGCTGTGAAAATGGGCGCCTTTGGTTCACCGTGGACAGCCGCTACCCCACCACCACCGATGGCGATAAGATCACTGCCTGCCTTGAAAAAGCGGCCAACGGATGCGCTCTGCCCATCGCGTTTTCCGCTAAACCCCCGTTCTATATCAGCGCAGACAGCCCGGCCATCCGCGCCTGTATCGATGCGTATAACGAAGTGACCGGGGAAAACAAGGCGCCCTTTACCATCGGCGGCGGCACATACGCCCGCGTGTTCCCGGCAGCCGTTTCCTTCGGCCCCGAACATATGGATCGCCCGCTCCCCGATTTCGTTGGCCCCATTCATGGCGTAAACGAAGGGGCGGCGTTGTCCGACCTGCTCGAAGCGCTGAAAATCTATATCCTCGCGCTGGTGCGCCTGCAAGCGATGGAACTGTAAAAAACAAAAAAGCCGGGCTTGCCCGGGCATCTGAAAAACAAAAGATCCGGCCTGCGGTTACACTTGCAGGTCGGATCATTTTTTATGCCGTTCCGCGTTGCATAAGGGCAGCGGGGCACACAGCAAATCCTGCGGCTTTTTCTTTTATTGCCCGTATACTTTCATCGAAACGCCGCTGTCGCGCACCAAAATGCTGTCTGCCATGCGGCACAGCTTTACCGTTACATAAAAATCGCCGACGGCGCCGGAAATGTTGGTTATCTGTATCAGATATACCGGCCAGAACCACGCCGCGCCGAGCGCCAGGTTCAGCCCCAGCAGCACAAGCCCCCATACTATCACGGGCGCCAGCGCAATGATAAGATACGGCTTTTTATAAAAATACGCGTCTGCACCGGCAAAGGCATACGCCCCTGTAAAACCGTAGCGCACTTTGGCACTGGTATACCGCTTGATAAACAGGCCGTGCACCAATTCGTGCAGCACGATATACAACAGCATGCCGATCAGCAGCACCGCGCACTGCCCCAGCCCCAACCTGAACACCGGGCCGAAAAACAGCGCGGGCACAACCATCAGCGCCGCGATGGCGAGGGCCGCCAGGTTGATCGTAAGCGCCAGTTTTTTATTCTTCTGCAGGTTGATATCAAACAGTTTTTTGTATCCCTGCGGCAAGGAAAGTTCTGAGGTGTTCGGTTTCATCGCGGCAGTATCCTGGAATAAATCTTTTCATATTGCGGTGCGCCGCTCGGGCCGGCGCCAAGATGACTTGCATACACGCACACCGTGCTTAAAAAGAAGTTTTCGCTGCGCACACGCAGCGTGTTGTTGGAAAACGCGGCGCCGCGCAGCAGCGTGATATGCGGCGTGAACGGGCGGCTTTCCCGCCTCAGCCCCCACGGCACCAGCGCGCGGGCCGCCGCATCCTGCAGCCGCTCCAGCGCCACCACATCGCCGCCGATCTGGGCAAACACCGTGTCTCCCGCGGCGCGCACAAACGCGCCCACCCCGCTCACATACACCATGGGCGCCAACATCCCGTCCACCGCGCGTTCCATCGCTTCGCAGATGGCGGGCGTTTGCTCTTTATCCACCTCGCCCAGGAATTGCAAAGTCAAATGCAGGTTTTCCCTGCGCGTAGGCCGCCCGTTCACGCCGCTTTCCAGCAGCCGCTGCTGCAGATCCACCAAAGAATCCTTGGCCTTTGGCGGCAGATCCAGCGCCACAAACAATCGCATCCTGCATTTCCCCCTTTTTGTTGCTTGCTAACAGTATACCGAAATCTCGAACGGAAATGAACGGGTTTCTTTTAATTTTATGGCGTATCCGTATGGTATAATATAAATTAGTGTAAAGGAGGGGAGAACCGCATGAAACTAACGGTTGTTCGCGGCCGTGCCGGCTGCGGCAAAAGCCGCTATGTGGCAAACGCCGTGCGCACTGCCATGCACGCCGGGCAACGGGTGATCATGATCGTGCCCGATCAATACACCCTGGAAGCCGAGCGGCTGCTGTTGAGCGCAGAAAACACCGCCGGGCTGATGCAGGCCGAAGTGTTCAGCTTTTCCCGCCTTTGCCAGCGCGTGCTTGAACAGGTGGGCCGCCCGGAAGGCACCGTGCTTGACGCCCGCGGCCGTTCCATGGTGATCAGCCGCGTAATGGCCGCCCGGCAGGAAGACCTGTGCGCATACGGGCGCTATGTGCATGCGCCGCTGTTTGCCGCCGCTCTGGCAGACCAGATCGCGGAATTCAAGCGTTTTGCCGTGCCGCCGCAGGCGCTGCAGGCCGTGGGCAGCGCGCGTTTGCAGGATATCGCCCTGCTGTACCAAGGCTATCAGGAAGCCATGGCAGGCTTATATACCGACACGGAAGACCAGATGAACTGGATGATCGAGCGTATCCCGGATGCCCCGATGATCCGAGGCGCCGCCGTGTTTATCGATGGGTTTGAAATGCTCACAACGCAGATATACCGCGCCGTGCGCGCCCTGATCCAAACGGCGGACAGCGTGACCATCACCTTCCGCCTTGGGCTGGAGACCGATCCCGATGCCCCGATTTTTGAAACGGAGGAGCGTCACCTTGCACGCGTTCTAAACATTGCACGGGAAGAAGGCGCCGCTATTGAAACCGTGTTTTTGCCAAACGTGCAGTTTCAGCCCCGGCACGACCAGGCGGCCCTGCGCCATTTGGAACGTTCTTTATATGATATGAGCGCACCCGCATACCCGCACCCGCCACAGGGCCTGCGCATCATCGGCTGCGCCTCGCCCGTGCAGGAAGCGGAGGTGTGCGCCCGCCTTGTGTGGGAATCGGTGCGCGATCAGGGCCTGCGTTTTCACGAGATCGCAGTGCTCACAGCAGATATTTCTGCGTATGGGGCCCTGCTGCAGCAGGCCTTCCGCCGCTACGGCATCCCCTGCTTTTTAGACACAAAACGCACTGTGGGCACGCATCCGCTGTCGCGCTATCTGCTGCAGTCGCTGCGCGCCATCAGCCTTGGGTTCCGCGCCGAAGAAGTGCTGGCGCTGTCCAAAACCGCGTTCTGCGCGCTGGATATGGACGAGGCAGACGAGCTGGACGAACTTGTTAAAGCCTGCGGCGTGCGTTATCTGGCCCCGGGCACGCGGATCTACAGCCAGGCAAAACGCGAACTGCTGAACCCCTTGCGGGAAAAACTGCTCAGCGGACAATATCGGCTGCGCAAAGCGCTGTCCGGCGCCCAAAGCGCACAGGCACAGGCCAAAGCCCTAGCCGAGTTTTTGGAATATGATGGGCTGATCGATCGGATCAACGCCGAATCGGCCCGCCTGCAAAGCTGCGGGGAATATGAAGCGGATGCGGAGCTGCGCCAGGTATATCAGGCGATCAGCAGCATGCTCACGCAGATCCATAACGTGCTCGGCGGCGCCCCGCTGTCCCTGCGCATGTTTTATGATCAGCTCAGCGCCGGCCTGTTTGCGCAGGAGATCGGCGTTTTGCCCGCCACGGTGGACGCCGTGCAGGTGGGCACCGTGGCGCGCAGCCTGCCCGGCCGCACACACACGCTGATCCTCTTAGGCGTAAACGAAGGCGTTTTGCCCGCCGCCATCCTGGAAGACGGGCTATTGACCAAACAAGACCAGAAGAAACTGACCGACAGCGGCGTGTTCATGGGCAACACGCCCGAGCAGCGCGCTGCAGAAGAAGAGCTTGCGCTGTATACCGTGCTGTCCACGCCCAAGCAAAACCTTGTGCTGACGTACGCCAAGAGCAGCGCTACCGGCAAAGTGATGCAGCCAAGCAGCCTGATCGGCCAAATCCGGGCGCTGTTCCCCCTTCTTGAAGAAGAGCAGGTGGGGCAAGCACCGGAAGACCTGCTGCAAACCGAGCAGTCCTCCATCCTGCCGCTGGCCGCAGCCCTGCGCACAGCGCGGGAAACGGGCGCGCCGCTGCCCGCGCCGTATCATCAGGCGCTCAACCTGCTTTCCGGCCACCTGGCCGAGCCGGTGCGCCGATATTGGGCGCAGCAGTCCGCCCCGGAAGACAACATCGGCCCTGCGCTGGCCGCCTCTTTGTATACATTGAAAGACACCATGGGCGTAACAGCGCTGGAAACATATGCCGCCTGCCCGTTCCGCTATTTTGCGGAAATGGCCCTGCTTGAGCCGCACGGCCTGCAGCCGTTCGGTCACACAGGGCTGGACAGGGGCACCTATTGCCATGAAGTGATGGACCAGTATCTTACCTATCTGCGCCGCGCGCAGTGGGCCCCGGAAACAGTGACCCGCGAGCAGTGCGAAGCGCTGGTGGATCGGCTGTGTGATGAATATGAGGCCTCCGTGTATCTGGCGGAGGATTATGGGCACGACGGGCGGTCGCTTCACGATGCGGGTGCTACGCGCCGGCGCATGCGCGAATCCTGTTGGCAGGCCACGCGCCATTTGGTGAACGGCACGTTCAGCCCCGTGCGCATGGAGCAGCAGTTTGACTGGCGCTTTGATTTGAAAGACGGCACGCCCCAAACCGTGCGCGGCCGCATTGACCGCGTGGATAAAGCAGACACCGAGGACGGCACGCTCGTGCGCGTGCTGGATTATAAAACAGGACGGGACAAATTTGCCTATGGCGATCTGTATGCCGGCACAGCATTGCAGCTGCCGCTGTATGCCGGGCAGGCTGCCAAGCGCCTGAACGGGGTGCAGGCCGGCCTGTTTTATGCGCCCATCCCGGACACCATTGTAAACAAAACCCCCGATTTGGCCGATCAGGCCCGCGCGGCAAACGCGCGCCTGTCCGGCCCGTTCACGCAGGCGCTGGCCGATGCGGTGGGCGACGCGGCAGAAGAATTATCGCATTACAGCCGCGGGCGTGAACAGGTGCTGCTCAGCCCTGACGAAATGGCGGCGCTCACCCGATACGCCGAAGAGAAGGCAATCGCGCTCAGCCAGGCGCGGGCCGATGGCGTTACCGCACCCAAGCCGGAGCAAACCTATGGCGATGGATGCGCATATTGCTCCCTGCGCGGCTGCTGCGGGCAGGATCGGCGCCCGCCCAAAGACATAACGATGAATAAGGAAGAGTTTTTCACCCGCATTGGGAAAGGAGGCGGCACACTTTGATTCCTAATCCAACGCAAGCCCAAAAAGCCGCCATTGACCTGCGCGGGCATGATTTGATCGTTTCCGCCGGGGCCGGCAGCGGCAAAACCGCCGTGATGGTGGACCGCGTTGTGCAGCAGGTACTTGAAGGCGCCGGGCTGGACGAGATCTTGATGGTCACTTTTACCAACGCTTCCGCTGCCGAGATGCGCGAAAGGATCGGCCGCGAGCTGCGCAGCCGCATCGCGCAGGGCGGCCCGCAGGCCGACCGCCTGCGCCGCGAACTGAACCGCCTGCCCGGCGCGGAGATCTGCACCATCAATGCATACTGCATGCGTTTGGTTCGCCGCTTTTTCCATCTGGCGCAAATAGATCCGCTGTTCACCGTTGGCAGTAGAACGGAACTGACGCTTTTGGAGCATCAGGCTGTTTCACAGCTGTGCGAAGAAGCGTTTGACGCCCGCGACCCTGCTTTTCTGGACATGCTGGAATGGCTGTTTTCCGATAAGGAAGCCATCTTCCGCACGGAAGTGCAGGAGATTTATCGGTTTTCGCGCACCTGTGCAGACCCCGATGGGTTTTTTGAGCACGCCCTGTCGTTCTATTCCGGCGGCGCAGGCGCACAACGCCTTGTGCAGGAATTTGAAAAAAGTTTTGCTTCCGACCTTCGGGAAGCGCTGGATGCTGCAGCCGAAGCGTTGGATACGGCGCGGGCCAAACTGCCGGAGAAAAAAGGCAAACAACCGGCCCCGTTGGAAAAACTGCCGAAGTGGATGGACTCCCTATGCCTGTGCATGAAAATGGTGCCGGGCGAAACCCTGGTTGAGGTCCTGCAGTCTATCCCCTCCGTGTCGCGGCACAAAAGCTATCCCGCCGAGCTCAATGCATTGCTGGGCCGCTGCAGCGAGCTTTTAAAACGACTGAAGGAAAACAACTTTGCCCGCCTTGGCGCGCAGGGGATTTTGAGCCAGCTGCAGCAAATGCACGCCCCGGCGCAAACACTGGTGCGCTGCGTGCGCCGGTATGAGCAGATATATACCGAGCTAAAACGCCAGCGCAACTTGATCGATTTTTCAGACAGCGAGCATCTGGCCCTGCGCATCCTGCAAAACGAGGAGGCCCGCGCCGAGATATGCGCCCAATATAAAAATGTGTGCATCGATGAATATCAGGACACCAACGATCTGCAGGAAGCCATTTTAACGCGTATCGCCCCGCCGGGCCGGCTGTTCTGCGTGGGCGATGTGAAACAGAGCATTTATGGGTTCCGGCAGGCGGAGCCGGCCCTGTTTTTGAACCGCTATGCACAGGCAACGCTCCAGGGCCGCGGCCATCGGCGGATCGACCTGAACAGCAACTTCCGCAGCACCGAGCAGATCCTGCAGTTTGTAAACCTTGTGTTTAAAAAATCCATGACGCCCGAATGCGGCGGGCTTGCCTATGATGAAGATCAGGCCCTCAAGCCCGGCCGGCCCAACCAGGGCCCGCCCATCTCGCTGGAGCTGATCTGCAGCGGCATTGAAGTTCCGGAAAACGAATTTGACGAAGAAATCAACAGCACCCAGGCCGAGCAATATGGCGCGTTGTGCGCCCGCATCATTCGCGGTCTTACACAAACGGAGGGATATCGGTTCCGCGATATCGCCATTCTCCTGCGCAAGCGCAAGGATATCGTGCAGCTGTATGAAGCGCTGCGCCTGCAGGGCATACCCGTGCAGGCAGACAGGATCGGCAACCCCTTTGAAACGCCGGAATGCCTGAGCGTGCTGGAGCTGCTCCGCGCGATCGACAACGCCCGCTCCGATCAGGCGATTCTGGGCGCCCTGCGCTCGCCCGCTGCGCTGTTTTCGGCCGCGGATCTGGCCCGCATCCGCATCCATCGGCCCGACCTGCCGTTTGCCCTGGCCACCCGCGCGTTTGCTGAAACGGGCACGGGGGAAACAGCCCAAAAAGCGCGCCGATTCTTTGCCCTGCTTAACAGCTGGCGCGCCGAAGCGCGCACGCAAACGGTGGACATGCTTCTCACCCGCGTGTATGAACAGACAGACCTGTATGCATATTATGCCCTGCAGGCAGATGGCAGCCGCCGGGTGGACAACCTGCGGCTTCTGTGGCTGCAGGCGCAGGATTTTGCACGCACGGGTGATGGTTCCCTTTCGGGGTTTTTGATGCTGATTGATCAAATGCAGCTTAAAAACACGGGCGAGCTGTCCATCTCGCCTGCGGTGGAAGATGCCGTGCGAATCGGCACCATTCACGGCGCAAAAGGGCTGGAATTCCCGGTGGTGCTTCTGCCTTGCTTAACGGAAGCGTTTGGCGGGCGCAATCATGGGATATATCTTTCGCGGGAATATGGTATCCCGCTGCGCCTGTATGACCCGCGCACCCGTTCCTACCGCGAAAGCCCGGTGATGCAGGCGGCCAACGCCCTGCGCCGGAGCAAAGAACTGGATGAGGAGCTGCGCCTGTTATATGTTGCGCTGACAAGGCCGCGGGAAAAACTGGTGCTGATGGGGTCGGCCACCCCTGAAAAATACAGGCAAATGATCCGGAATGAACGCCCGTCCGTCACCTGTGCGTTTCAATGGATACTGCCCGCGCTGGCCGAGCGGCCCGGCGCGGCACCGCTGCTCGACCTGACAGGTTTACCCGCCAAACAAGGGGAAGATACAGTGCTGGAAACGCATTGCTGGGCCGATCTTATGCTTTCGCCCCTGCCCACGCCCGCCCCGGTGCCCGTATCCGTACAGCCGCAGGTCGGCAGCCAATGGGTAGAAGATCGGTTTTCCTATGTGTATCCCTTTGCCGCGGAAACGAAGCTGCCGAGCAAAGTAACCGTTACAGCCATCACCGAAGGGCTCATCACCGGCGGCGGCGAGCCGATGAAGCCGCCTGTTTTGGGCCAGCCCGTTGCGGACGGGGCCATGATCGGCACCGCCGTTCATAACGCAATAAGCCGCCTGGATGTCACCCGCGCCTCGAATAAAAATGAGATCGAAACCCAACTGAATGAAATGGCGCGCCGCGGGCTGATCACTGCACATCAGCGCACCCTCGTGCGGCCCGAAGTGCTGCTGCGGTTCGTTTCAAGCCCGCTGGGCAAGCGGCTGGCAGCGGCACAAACCGTGCTGCGCGAGCAGCCCTTTAACCTGCGCGTGCCCGCGTCGCTGATCACGCCCGAAGCGGACCCTGATGCACAAACCGTGCTGCAGGGCATGCTGGACTGTGCCTTTATCGAAAACGGCGCCTGGATATTACTTGACTATAAAACAAACCGCCTGCCCGAAGGCGGCGCCGAAGCATTGGCCAACCATTATCGCCCGCAGCTGGATGCGTATCGATACGCCCTTGAAACGCTGACGGGGCGGCCGGTTGCCCAAACACATCTGTGCCTTTTGAGCGCAGGCATCAACCATCCGATGGCGCCCGGCCCACTGTATGAACTGCTGCAGTCGGGGCTGAACAGTTGACTTTCGCGGTCTAAAACACTATAATTCCGATACAACGATAGAATGGAGGCGGCCCTTGGCACGGAGAAGAAAAAATAAGGGATTAACCATTTTTTTGGGGATCATGATTGCGGTCATCACACTGGCCTCTCTTTTGCTTTCCATTTTTTCCAAAGATGGGATCTCTACCACGGGCACAATCCTGATCACGGAAGTGATGGCCAGCAACAAGAGCGCCGTTGTGGATGATACCGGCCAGTACAACGACTGGATCGAGATCTACAATCCCGGCCGTGACCCTGTGTCGTTAGCCGGCTGGGGGCTGAGCGACAGCGTGACTGTGCCTGTCAAATGGGCGTTTCCGGATCTGACGCTGGAACCGGGCGAGTATTTGGTGCTGTTCTGTTCCAAGCTTGATAAGCGCGACCCCAGCGCCGTTATGCACACCAACTTCGGCCTGTCCGCCAGCGGCGAATCGGTGGTGCTGACAGATAACGTTGGCAATATTGTGGACTATATCACGTTTGAAAATATGGCCAGCGACACGGCCATGGGCCGAGATCCGATCAATGACAACCAGTGGCGCAGCTATGAAAAGGTGTCGCCCGGATATCCGAACACAGACGCCGGCACCTCAGCGTACCTGGCCACGCTCAAAGCAACAGACACGTCTTTGCGCATCACCGAGGCCATGAGCGACAACCTGTCCACGCTGGTGGATGATTACGGCATGCCGACCGACTGGGTAGAGATTTACAACAGCGGAACGGAAGCTATCAACTTAAAGGGCTATGGGTTGTCCGACAAAGCGAACAAGCTGATGAAATGGACCTTCCCGGACATCACCATCCAGCCGGGGCAATACCTTTTGGTGTATTGCTCAGGCAAGGGCGCGCCCAAAACCGAGGGCGACCTTACCCACCTGCACACCAATTTCGGGATTTCCAATTACGCAGAAACCCTTGTGCTGTGCAACAATAAGGGCCAGATCCTTGACACGGTAGACCTGCCGCAGCTTGAATCCGACACGGCCTATGCGCTTGATTTGAACAACAACACATGGGAAAGAACCGTTAAACCGACACCGGGCGCCGCGAACAGCGACGCCGGTTTTGCATCGCTGGCCAATCTGTTTACGTCCAACAGCCAGATCATGATCAGCGAAGCGATGAGCTATAACAGCAAATACGCGGCGGCGGGCAGCTATTATTATGATTGGGTGGAGCTGCATAACACCTCCGGCTCGGCCATCAACCTCAAAGGCTGGGCCCTGACGGACGACACCGCAAAACCGCTGAAATGGACGTTTCCGGATGTAACGATACAACCCAACGAATATCTTTTGGTGTATTGCTCCGGACTGAACAAAAAATCCGGCACGCTGCACACCAACTTCCGCATCTCAACGGGCGGCGAGGTGCTCGCCCTCTGCACTCCGGACGGTACCATCACCGATCACATGGGCATTCAGGATGTTCCCAGCGATATGAGCATGGGGCGGCAAACGGGGCAGTCGGGCTTTTTTTATTTTAAATCTCCCTCGCCTCGGGCCGCCAACAGCGGCGGGGCGCGCGGCTTTGCCGCCAAACCCACCATTGAACTGCCGGGCGGCAGCTATCGCGGTGAACAAACGGTGAGCATTTCCACAACGGAAAGCGGCGCCACCATTTATTATACTACCGATGGCACCGTGCCCACCCAGAACAGCCGCCGATACACCGGCCCCATCACCGTTTCGGAAACAACCGCGCTGCGCGCCAGCGCGTTCACCGGCGACATGCTTGGCAGCGCCGCAGCCACGGCCACGTATTTTATAGATGTGCCGCACACGCTGCCCATCGTATCCCTTGTTACCGATCCGGACAACCTGTTCAGCAGCAGCACGGGCATTTACGCGCTGGGCCCTGCCACCTCCGTGGAAGACAGCAACGCCAACTTTAAGCAGGATTGGGAACGTGACGTGCATTTTGAATATGTGCTTGAAGACGGCTCTCTGGCCGTTGCCCTTGATGGCGGCATCAAGATTTTCGGTGCCTACTCGCGCATGAAAGACCAAAAAGGCTTCAGCATCTGGGCGCGGTCGCGCTACGGCACAGACAGGATCGAATACCCGCTGTTCAAAACGCGGCCGTACACCTCGTATCAATGCGTGGTGCTGCGCGCCGGCGCGCAGGACAGCACCCAGAGCAAAATCCGCGATATCGTGATCACAGATCTTGTGCGTGATTATACAACGCTGGAGGTTGCCGCGTATGAGCAATGCGTGGTATATATAAACGGGCAGTATTGGGGCGCGTATAACCTGCGCGAAAAGATCAATAAATATATGCTTGCCCAGCACAACAACCTTGCCAACCCGGAGAATATCGACCTGATCGTGGGCAACAGCCGTGCGTTGGTAGGCGATAATAAAGACTATAAGGCGCTGGTGTCTTATGTTTCAAACAATGACACAACGGACCCGGCTGTGTATAATAGGATCAAAGAATGGATGGATGTTGAGAATTTTGCCGATTGGATCGTCTGCCAGGCGTGGACGAACAACGCGGATCTTGGCAACATCAAGTTCTGGCGCGAGCGCACCCCGGAAGGCAAGTGGCGCTGGATCTTCTATGATTTTTGCTGGGGCATGTATAACCCGGAGATGGACGGCATCGCCCGCATGCTCAACCCCGAAGGCATGGGCGCAGGCAACAGCATTTCAACGGCGCTGCTGCGCGGGCTGATCAAAAACCAAGAGTTTAAACAGCTGTTTTTGGAGCGCTGTGTGCTGCATTTCAACACCACCTTTGCGCGTGACAGGGTGCTTGCCAAGATAGAGGAATGCGCTTCTGCGCTGGAAGGCGAGATCGGGCGCGACCGCGAACGCTGGAAAAACGGCACGGAAGAATCGTGGCGCAGGCTGCAGATCAGCAAAATGCAATCTTTTACAAGAGTGCGCAGCGATTATATGATATACTTTGTTCGGAAAAACCTCGGTCTTTCCGTAGCAGAAACCAAGGCGCTGTTCGGATCAGAAGGCGTTCAGCCGCCGTCGTCAAATTAGGGAGGGCATTGGCATGGCCGGACAATACCGACATGAACAAAAATATTATATCAACTATGCCACCTATCATATTTTGCGCAATCGGCTTAAAGTGATCCTTCAGCCCGATGAAAACGCCGGGCCGGACGGCGCCTATCATATCCGCTCGCTGTATTATGATGACCGGTATGAATCCTCACTGACCACCAAGATCGCCGGTGTGGACGAGCGCACAAAATATCGCGTGCGCATCTATAACTATTCCAATAAAGTGATCCGCCTTGAGCGCAAAGCCAAAAAAGGCGCCTATATCCTCAAGCACTCCTGCGGGCTTACCCTGCCCGAATATGAAAAGCTGCGCAATAACGATGTTGCGTTTCTGCTTAAAAAGGCAAAGCCGCCGTGCGGCGCGGTGTACGCCGCCATCATGAACGATGGGCTGCGCCCCGTAAAAGTGGTTGACTATCGGCGCGAAGCATACACCCATCCGGTGGAAGATGTGCGCATCACATTTGATATGGACCTGCGGATGGGAACGGATTTTGATATTTTCAACCCGGATATGTTCACCGTGCCCATGCTCGAAAAAGGGCAGATGATCCTGGAGATCAAATTCAACAAATTTATGCCCGGGTTTATCCGAGATATATTTATGGACGTGGAAAGCACGCCCAGCGCCATATCCAAATACGCTATCTGTCGCAAGTTCGACGTATAATTAAGGAGGAAGTCCCCATGAACAACGTTATCAACAGCCTGTTCTCCGGGCTGCAGAGCAGCTTCTCGTTCGGTGATATCGGCGTGATGCGCATCCTGATCACCCTTGCGTTCTCGTTCCTGATCGGCATGTACATCTTCTTTATCTATCGCAAAACGTTCTCAGGTGTAATGTATTCGCGCAATTTCGGCGTGTCACTCGTGATGCTGTGCGTGGTCACCTCGTTCGTTATCCTGCCCATCACCAGCAACCTTACGCTGTCTCTGGGCATGGTCGGTGCACTGAGCATCGTGCGTTTCCGCACGGCTGTAAAAGACCCGATCGACACGGCGTATATGTTCTGGGCGATTGCTGCCGGCATCACGCTGGGCGCCAAATTCTTCCTGCCTGCGCTGCTCGCCTCGCTGATCATCGGCCTTTTGATGATCGTGCTCAGCACGTTCAAGTTCCGCTCCAACGCGCCCTACCTGCTGGTGCTGCGCTTTGAAGAGGAAGCCTCCAGCGCCGTTAACGGCATGCTGCGCCGCATCAGCCATGTGAACATCAAGAGCAAAACCGCCGGCCCCAACGGCGTTGAAATGACGGTTGAACTCCGCCTGCGCGAAAATGATATGCAGCTGGTCGATCGCTTCATGGACATCCCCGGCGTGATCGATGCTTCCGTTATCAGCTATGGGGGCGACATCGTAGCCTAACACCCGAACACATTCTCCTTGCTCGACTGTATTGATCCCGAAAGGAGCCTGTTGTTATGAATATCCGTTATCTTTATCACAGCGGTTTTGCCATCGAAGCTGACGGTTGCACCGTGGTCATCGATTATTATGATGACGAGTGCGTTCCCCCGCGCCGTCTTGAAAACGGCGTGGTGGATGCCGATCTGCTCAGCCGCCCCGGCAAGTTTTATGTGCTCAGCTCGCACGGCCATAGGGATCATTTCAATCCCGTGATCCTGTCCTGGCAGGAGCAGCGCCGTGATATCCAATATCTGCTCAGCTCCGATCTGCACGCCAGCCTTGGCGCGCGTGAAAACACGCTGTTTTTGGCGCCGGGCGAATCGTATAACGATGGCACGCTGAGCGTGCTCGCCTTTGGGTCAACAGATCTTGGCGTGTCGTTTTTGCTGCGCATTGAGGATAAAATTCTGCTGCACGCGGGCGACCTGAACAATTGGCATTGGGAAAATGAGTCTTCTGCCGAATATGTGGCACAGGCACAAGCGGATTATTTGGCCATTCTGCAGAAAATCGCCAAAGCCGCGCCGCAGCTGGATGCTGCGCTGTTCCCCGTTGATCCCCGCATGGGAGCCAACGGCGGCCGAGGCGCCGAGCAGCTCACCGCCGCCATCCGCGTGGGCGCGCTGCTGCCCATGCACTTTGGAAACGATTTTTCTTTCCCCGCTTCCTATGCAAAGGCGCATCCGGAACAGGCTGTTGCCGTTTGGTCCCACCGCGGAGAAGTTTTTGCCCTGTAACTTAAAAAGCTCTGTTTTCTGTGCAGAGCTTTTTTGATTATTTGAAAGGAGCTTTGAACTATGGAAGTAAAAGGCGTGTTTGCACACTATAATTTTAATGTGCGTGATCTGGAAAAATCCGTTGCGTTTTATGAAAAAGCGCTGGGCCTGTCCGTGGTGCGTACCAACCAGGCCAAAGACGGCAGCTTTATGATGAAGTATTTGGGCGATGGGGTATCCCCCTTCCGGCTGGAGCTTACCTGGCTGCGCGATTGGGACCGGCCGTATAACCTGGGTGATAACGAGATGCACCTGTGCTTCACCGTGCCGGCCGAACAGTATCGCGAGATTTGGGAGTATCACCGGGAAATGGGCTGCATTTGCTATGAGAACACAGCCATGGACCTGTATTTTATCTCCGACCCGGATGGATACTGGCTGGAGATCGTGCCCGATCATCGATAACAAAAAAAGGCGGTGTTTACACCGCCTTTTTTATTATGGGATCAATAGTCGATCTCGCGGGTGAAGAAGTGAGCCTGCGGATGAGCGCAAACGGGGCACATTTTGGGCGCGTTTTTGCCAATGAAAATGTGGCCGCAGTTGTTGCACTGCCAGGTCTGGCTTTCTTCGCGGGCAAACACGGCGCCGCTTTCAATGTTGGCGCACAGCTTGCGATAGCGCTCTTCGTGTTCTTTTTCGATCTGGCCCACCATTTCAAACAGCGCGGCGATCTGTGTAAACCCTTCTTCGCGCGCGGTTTTGGCAAACCCGGCATACATATCCGTCCATTCGTAGTTCTCGCCTTCGGCCGCGTCGAGCAGGTTGGTCACTGTGCCGGGCACAGCGCCGTCATGCAGGAGCTTGAACCAGATCTTGGCATGCTCTTTCTCATTGCCGGACGTTTCTTCAAAGTATTTGCTGATCTGAACATATCCATCACTGCGTGCTTTGGAAGCATAATACTGATACTTTACACAAGCCTGGCTCTCACCGGCAAACGCCGCCATCAGATTGGCTTCGGTTTTTGTTCCTTTCAAATCTGCCATAAAGATTGTCCTCCTATATAATAATGTATGCGGGAACGGCAAGCGCCGTTTTCTCCACGTTAGGATTATAACACGAAACAAAAAGAATGAACAGCCAACAAAAGAGAATTTTGCTTTCCGCCGGGTATACTGATATACAAATACAGCGGATTGAGAATTGACTTATCACCCGCAACAGGATACGATAAACGCGATCGGATATGGAGGGATCATTCTTTGCGGAAGCTGACTTTTGATAAACTGAATCTTACGCTGCTCATCGCAGCCGCCGTTCTGTTTTTCCTGCGCAGGCCCATGACGCTGGTGCTCGCCGGCGTGCTGCTGGCCGTTGCGGCGATGCGCGCTTTCTCGCGCGACTATGCGGCCCGCCAGCGGGAAAACGATATCTTCACCAATTTCTTTGACCGGCAGAAAATGAAAGCCCAGGCCCAAAAAGCCACTCGCGCCCGCCGCATCCGCCCGGTGTATCAGGGCAAGGCCGGTGAAAGCAGCGTTGGTGGGGAAAAAGCCGCGCCCAAAAGCAATGCCCAATATAAGGTGTTCAAATGCCCTAAATGCAAACAGAACCTGCGCCTGCCAAAACACGTTGGCAAAGTGCGCGTCACCTGCTCAAATTGCGGGCACATATTTGATAAAAAAGCGTGATTTCACCCAAAAGCGAACAGAAAAGCACCGGTTTTTTGACAAAATCGGTGCTTTTTTTATGCTTTTTTGGACAAAATATACGATTTTTGGGCAGGTTTTTGGGGCAAAACAGTTATGCACATTATCCACCGGTTATCCACAATCGTGGATAAAAAAGTGGGGATATTTTGGGGGCAGGTTCAAAAAAGCGCGGTGCATTGGGGCTAAATACCCCCTTGACGCTCGCAGTGAATATGTGGATAACTTGTGGATTTGTGAATAAGGTATAAAAACTTTTGGGGCAGATCCAGTGCAAAAATATAAAAAAATTGCAAAAATAGGTGTTGACAATTGAGAACCGCCCTGCTAATATAATCAGGCACCCGGGAAACCGGGAGGGCGCAAAAGCACCTTGAAAACTGCATAGTAAAAGGAAGACAAACAAGAAAAGCCAAGCGATTCTGAGAGAAGAATAAGCGAAGTGAGCTGAGGTCTGACTTA
>JAFSIR010000011.1 GCA_017439715.1 Clostridia bacterium
CAGCGAAGTGGATATGCGAGATCGATGTATACAAGAATTTATCCGCAACGCCAAGCAGTATATCGAGATGCCAAAGCTGACACCCGAACTGCTGCGAGTGTTCATCCGGAAAATAGAGGTGTATGAGAAGTTCGAGAAATATTCCCGAGCGGCGGGCAATCCCATCCGCATACACTACGCCTTCCGACTTCCCGAACAAGAAGGTGTCCCCGCAATCGACGTCCTCACACAACCCATAGCAAAAACCGCATAAAAAACAATAACCGGAAGGCTTTTACACCTTCCGGTTACATACCACCCACCAATTCTCCGTTAAGAACATCACGGAAACCATTGGGAGGTTTTTGTTTTTTTATTTTACCCGTTCAGGTGATCATTCGTTGATCGTAACGGAATACAAAAAATTGTTTTTGTCCCGTTCGCTGAACACACTCTGTTCAGCCGCGTAGATCACCATAACCAGGTACTGATCGTTCAAAATGGTTACATACTCGCCCTGCGTTACCCGCTGCTGGCCCAGATCCAGCTCTTCCGTAATGACAAAGCCAGCCACATGCGCATCCTGGCCGTTTACATTCACCTGCATCTGGTCTTGTATGTGCGCATCCTGCATCATAAGCTCTTCGATGTTTTTAACCACGGCTTGTGTAAATTTTTCGTTGCTCCACGCTTCGCGTTCCAGCGCCTGCATTTGCTTGAGCGTGTCGCTCCAGCCAACAGACAGAGCGATGTATTCCGCGCCGTCTTTATCCGTTGATTGCAGCGCCGTTACGATCAGCGCGCCGTCAAGCCCGATGCCCAATAAATTGAGCGGCAGCTGCTCCGTGCTTTTCACAGGCTCGCCCGGCATATCCACCGTGAACACCCCGGCATCTAGCTTTTTCGACATGCCGCTGCACCCAAACACCGTGAACAGCAGGCACAACGCCAACACGGCTGCGCTTAGCCGCTTCATGCGTTTTTCTCCAACAGCTCAATGCCGAACCGCAGCCGGCGCAGGCCTTCTTCACGCCCAAGCAGGGCGGCCGCTTCGTCTGCCCCGCCGGGGGACACGGCCATGCCGGTCAGCGCGATGCGCACCGGCCAGAACACCTGCCCGTTTTTAACGCCCAGCTCCGCCACGGTGGCCAGCAGCGCAGCATGAACGGCTTCCTCCGTCCATACCGGCTCCGCTTCCAGTTTGGGCAGCACGCTCTTGAGCACCCGCAGCGCCAAAGGCTGGTCCGTTTTCATTTTTTTATGCTCAAACAGCGCCGGTTCATATTCGGGCAGCGCGGCCAGGAACACGATTTTTTCCGGGATCTGGCCGAAAATCTCCAGCCGCGGCTGCAGAATGCGGCACAAAATGCTGCACTGCTCTGCCGTGGGCTCAAGCACCTTGCGATACCAGGGCAGCGCGTTTTCGGTGAACGCTTCTGCGCTCAGCGCGCGGATATACTCGGCATTCATCCAGTTCAGCTTGGCCACATCAAAAATCGCGGGGGATTTGCTCAGTCCTTCCACATGGAACGCTTTTTGCAATTCTTCAAGCGTGAAAATCTCCTGCGTGGTGCCCGGATTCCAGCCCAGAAGCGCGATATAGTTCAAGATCGCGTCTTTCAGATAGCCTTTGGAGGTGAAATCCTCATAGCTTGCATCCCCGTGCCGTTTGCTCAGCTTATGCTGGGCATCGCGCATAACGGGAGGCACATGAATATACTGCGGAATATCCCAGCCATAGGCCTGATAGATCAGGTTGTATTTCGGCGTGCTGGACAGATATTCCGTGCCGCGGATGATGTGGGTGATACCCATCAGGCTGTCATCCACCACGTTGGCAAAGTTATACGTGGGCAGCCCGTCTGTTTTGAGCAGCACACCGTCTTCCAGCTCTTCCACCGGCACGCTGATGCGGCCGAACACCAGATCGTCAAAAAATGCTTCGCCGCTGTCGGGGATGCGCTGGCGCACCACATACGGTTCGCCCGCCGCGATCCGCCGCCGCGCTTCCTCCACCGGGATATCCATGCACGCACGGTCATACCGATAGGTGCCGCCTGCGGATTCCACCGCTTCGCGCTTGGCATCCAGCTCTTCTTTGGTGCAGAAGCAATAATAGGCGCCGCCGCAGTCTACCAGCATGTCCGCATATTTTTTATACAGGTCCTGCCGCTGCGTTTGGATATACGGGCCAACGGGGCCGCCGATATCGGGCCCTTCATCATAATCAAGGCCCGTTTCCCGCATAGTGCGGTAGATCAGCTCCGTTGCGCCTTCCACCTCGCGCTGCCGGTCAGTGTCTTCAATGCGCAGGATGAATTTGCCGTTTGCATTGCGCGCAAACAGCCAGGCGTACAGCGCTGTGCGCAGGCCGCCGATATGCAGATACCCCGTGGGGCTGGGGGCAAAACGAGTGCGAACTTCGGTCATAACCGTCCTCCTATCGATTGATCTTGGCCCAGGTGTCTCTCAGGCCCACCGTGCGGTTGAACACCAGCCGGTCACCGGTGCTGTCCGGGTCAAGGCAGAAATACCCCTGCCGGATAAACTGGAAGCCCGTGCCGGGTGCCTGTTCTGCCAGCGATGCTTCCGCCACCGCATTTTCCATGCGCACAAGCGCGTTTTCATTGAACCGCTCGGTATAATCGCCCTCGCCGTCAAGGATCAGCCTGTCATACAGCCGCACCTCGGCCGGCACGGCCGACGTTTTTTCAACAAAATGCAGCACGCCTTTTACCTTGCGCCCGCCCGTGCCCGAAAGAGAATCGCGGTCATACTGGCAGAAAACGCGGGTCACACGGCCGCTTTCATCCGCTTCATATGATGTGCACGTTACGATGTACGCGCCCATCAGCCGCACTTCCTTGCCCGGCGACAAGCGCTTGTATTTGGGCGGCGGCACCACGGCAAAATCTTCCCGCTCGATATACACCGTGCGCCCGAAGCGCACCTGGCGGCTGCCCATCTCCGGGTTTTCCGTGTTGTTGTCTACCGTAAGCATTTCAAACCGGTCTTCCGGATAGTTTTCGATCACAAGCTCGATCGGGTCAAGCACGGCCATGCGGCGGGACACGCTGGTTTTCAGCGCTTCACGCACGCAATGCTCCAGCATGCCCATTTCCACCGTGCTGTTGCTTTTGCTCAGGCCCACCATGCCGATGAACGAGCGAATGGCTTCGGGCGTATAACCGCGCCGGCGCATGCCACACAGCGTGGGCATCCGCGGGTCATCCCAACCCGAAACAAGGCCCTCTTCCACAAGCTTTCGCAGATAACGCTTGCTCATCACCGTGCCGGTCAGGTCAAGGCGCGCAAATTCATATTGATGCGGCGGGTTTTTCCACTCAAGCGCATTGAGGAACCAATCGTACAGCGGGCGATGATCCTCATATTCAGCCGAACACATGGAATGTGTAACGCCTTCCATCGCGTCGGACAGCGGATGCTGATAATCGTACATCGGATAGATGCACCATTCATTGCCCGTTCTGTGATGTTCCATTTTCAAAATACGGTACATCACCGGGTCACGCATGTTCATGTTGGGGGAAGACATGTCGATCTTGGCGCGCAGCGTGCGCTCCCCTTCGTTGAACTTGCCCGCCCGCATCTGTTCAAAGATCTCCAGGCTTTCTTCTATCGGCCGGTCACGCCAGGGGCTGTTTTTGCCCGGCTCGGTCAGCGTGCCGCGGTATTCGCGCACCTGCTCGGGCGTAAGCTCGTCAACATAGGCCAAACCTTTACGGATCAGCTCCTGCGCATAGCCATACAGCCGTTCAAAATAACCGGAGGCAAAATACAAATGTTCGCCCCAATCACAGCCCAGCCAACGGATATCTTCCATGATGTTTTCCACATACTCCGTTTCTTCCTTGCTGGGGTTTGTGTCGTCAAAGCGCAGGTTGGTGCGCCCGCCATATTTGGCGGCGATCCCGAAATCGGCCAAAATGGCCTTGGCGTGCCCGATATGCAGATACCCGTTCGGTTCCGGCGGGAACCGGGTAATGATGGCATCGTGTTTGCCGGATTGCAGATCCTGCACCACGGCTTCCTCTACAAAATTGTTTGGCGCTGGATATTCTTTTTGCATTCCGACCCCTCCATTGGTTCATATTCAGTTTATTTTACATCATTCCCTTGCCCGGAACAAGGCCAACCTGCTGCCTGACCCTCTTTTTTATACACAGATTTTAAAGAAAAATTCTTTTCAACGCTCTGCCATTGTGCTATGATAAACCATCAAAGGAGATGATTCTGTGTTGATCCAACCGTTTTCGCCGGCCCACGCCGGCCTTGTGCGGGATGAATCCCGCACCGTCGGGTATGCTGACAGCGTATCTTTTCCTCGATCGCATGAGCAGGTGACGCAGATCGTACGTTCTCTTTATCAGGATGGTATCCCTTTTACCGTTCAAGGAGCACGCACGGGGCTGACTGCGGCTGCCGTGCCTTTTGGCGGACATATACTGAATGTAACGCGCATGAACCGCATCCTTGGCCTCAATCGGCTGGGAGAAAACGGGTTCAGCGTGTCTGTGCAGCCCGGCGTGCCGCTGTGTGAGCTTAGAAAAGCGCTGTCCGCCCGCCGGTTTGACCATGCATCCTGGAGCAAGGCGTCGCTGGGCGCGCTGTCTGCCTTTATGCACAGCCGTGAGCAGTTTTTCCCGCCGGATCCTACGGAAACAACGGCGACTCTCGGCGGCATGGTTTCCTGCAACGCTTCCGGCGCGCGCAGCTACCGCTATGGCGCCACGCGGCCTTATGTGCTGGCGGTCCGCGCCGTGCTGCCCGATGGACGGTCCCTTTCTCTGCGGCGTGGCGAATGCTTTGCCGATGGTTACACGCTTACCCTGCCGCTGGAAAACGGCAGCCGACTGACGGTGCAGATCCCACAGTATATCATGCCCAAAACCAAAAACACGGCCGGGTATTTTGCCGCACCCGATATGGATGCGGTGGACCTGCTCGTTGGGTCTGACGGCACACTGTGCGTGTTTACGGAGCTGGAGCTGCAGCTGCTGCCGCTGCCGGCCTGTATTCAGGGCGTGACATGCCTGTTTGAAACGGAAATTCAGGCGGCCGCATTTGTGCAGGCCGTACGAGAACAGGTGGAGGGCGTTGTTTCGCTTGAATATTTTGATGAAGGCGCTCTGGCCGTATTGCGTGATCAGCGGGCCGACCATCCTGCCTTTGCTTCTTTGCCGCCGCTGGATGAATGGATCGGCGCAGCACTGTATGTGGAGCTACACGGAGACGATGAAGCCTTTGTGACCGACCGGCTCAACGAGATTGGTGATCTGCTGTCCGCCTGCGGGGGGGATCCGGCGCATACATGGGTGGCGCGCACACAGACTGATCTGGACCGGCTGATGTTTTTCCGCCATGCGGTGCCCGAAAGCGTAAACCTTTTGATCGACCGGCGCAAGCAAGCGGAGCCCGGCATCACCAAGCTTGGCTCAGACATGGCCGTGCCCGACGAGCATCTTGACCATATTCTTACCTATTACCGGCA
Source organism: Clostridia bacterium (assembly GCA_017439715.1). Taxonomy (GTDB): domain Bacteria; phylum Bacillota; class Clostridia; order Christensenellales; family QAND01; genus RGIG3178. Next base: position 5,492 of record JAFSIR010000011.1, read on the forward strand.
AACCACGCAGGCGCTGGGCCTGCACACCGCCACCTGGGGCCATATTGGAAACAATCACCTGCATGTGAACGTGCTGCCCCGCAACCTTGAAGAATACACCAAGGGCAAAGCCCTGTTTAACGAATGGGCGCACAAGGTAACCGCCCTGAACGGCGCAGTATCGGCCGAACATGGCGTGGGCAAACTCAAAGCCGGGTTTTTAACAGCGATGTATTCGCCCGAATCGCTTGCCCAGATGCGTGCGGTGAAAGCCGCGTTTGACCCCAAGCTGCTGCTTGGCCGGGGCAACCTGTTTGCGGAAAAGGAGGAAAGCCGATGAAATTCGCGGTTTGTGTAAAGCAAGTGCCGGGCACAACGGAAGTGCAGCTTGACCCTGTTACGCATACCATCATCCGCGATGGGCGCAAGGGCGTTACCAACCCGTTTGATGCCGCGGCGGTTGAGCTGGCCGTTACGCTCAAAGAGCAGGTCGGCGGCTCGGTAACGGCCATCAGCATGGGTATCCCGGCGGCGGAATCCATGCTGCGCGACTGCATTGCCCGCGGGGCAGACGAGGGCGTGCTGCTGACGGACCGGCAGTTTGCTGGGGCTGACACGCTGGCCACATCCTACACCTTATCCAAAGGCATTGAAAAAATGGGCGGGGCAGACTGCATTCTTTGCGGCCGCATGGCTGTTGACGGAGATACCGCCCAGATCGGCCCGGAGCTGGCCGAGCGGCTGGGCCTGCCGCATGTGACAGACGTGATTGCCGTGCTTTCTGTGGAAGAGAATGCGCTCGTGCTGCGCAAAACCACAGCTGACGGCACCATTGATCTTAGGGTGGCGCTTCCCTGCGTGATCACCGTTCTGCGGGAGGTTGCCCAGGTGCGCCTGCCCTCGATTGAAGGGATACGGCGCAGCTTTGCCGCGCCGGTGCATGTGTGGTCTGCCGCCGATATTGGAACTGACCCTGCCCGCACGGGGCTCAACGGCTCGCCCACACAGGTGATGCGCACCTTTGTGCCCGAAAAAACAAAGATCACCAAAATGTTCAGCGGCACACCGGAAGAGCAAGCCACCGCGCTGTGCACAGCGCTTAAGGAGGTGCTCTGATGATTCTTGACCGTGCTGCCTGTTTAAGCTGCGGCCTGTGCGCCGATTCGTGCCCTCAGCAGGCCATTGCGATGGAAAACGGGCACCCTGTTTTTAATGAAAACTGCATCCAATGCGGCCTGTGCGCCGATTCGTGCCCGGCCGAAGCGCTGAAACGGCCGGAAACGGCCGCTGCCAAAGCGGATAACACCGTGCTCGTTGTGGTGGAGCAATCCAACGGGCGTGTTGAAGAGGTGTCCTTGGCGCTGATCGCTAAAGCCCAGGCAATGACGGGGCAGTGCGCGGCGCTGTTGTGCGGTCCCTGCCCGGAAAGCGCAGCACAAACGCTGATCAACTGCGGCGCAGACACGGTGTTTTTCGCGCCGGATGAACGCCTGGTATACCCTGAAGAGGGGCTGTATACCGCGCTGGTTTGCGCGCTTGTGGAAAAACTGGCCCCGGCCGCGCTGCTCATCGGAGCAACGCCGTTCGGGCGCAGCATTGCCCCGCGCATTGCCGCCCGCCTGCACACAGGCCTTACGGCTGACTGTACAGCGCTTTCCATTGAGGAAGAAACCGGTTTGCTGCTGCAAACGCGGCCTGCCTTTGGCGGCAACCTGATGGCCACCATCCGCTGCGCTGCCGCCCGCCCGCAAATGGCCACCGTTCGCCCCGGCGTTTTCCCCGTGCCGGCGCTGGCTGGGCCGCGCACCGGGCGCGTTGAAACGCTGGAAACACCGGCCGAAGCACAGCCGTTTTATCAGGTGCTCACACGTGCCCAAGGCGCGCAGGAGGACGGGCTTGCCAAAGCAGAAATCATCGTTACCGTGGGGCGCGGCATCGGCATTCGGAAAAACATGGCCCTCGCCTATCGCCTGGCTGAGCTGCTCGGCGCGCAGGTGGGTGTGACTCGTCCGCTTGTGGATGCCGGCTGGGCTACCACGCAGCAGCAGATCGGGCAAACGGGCTGTTCCGTGTCACCCAAGCTGCTCATCGCCGTCGGTGTGTCCGGCGCGATCCAGCACCTGAGCGGCATGACAGGAGCAAAAACCGTTGTTGCCATCAATTCCGATCCTGATGCGCCCATCTTCTCCGTGACGGATTTCGGCATTGTAGGCGTTTGTGAAGATGTGCTGCCTCAGCTGATCGAGGCACTGAGTAAATAATTGAACATCGGCATATAAAAAGCCGCGGTTTTCACCGCGGCTTTTTTCTTATATCGATTTCTGTGTTTGTGTGTCCGGCTGCAGCATGGTTTTATTTAGCGCCAGGATATACCCCACCGTCAGCACAAGCAGGATCAGATACCCGATCCACGCCCGCTCCGGCGCTGTCGGCACGGCAAAAGCGCTCAGCGCGTTGAGCACCCCGTGAGAGCATATGCACGGCCACAGCGAACCGCCGCGGAAAAACAACAGCACATACAGATACCCGATCACCATGGCCGCCACGATCTGGATCAGGTTATCGCCAAGCGACATGCCGCTGCCGTTGACCAGGTTGATGATATGCCCAAGGCCGAACGTTACGGAGGAAACGATCATGGCCGCGGTAAGGCCGCCGTTTGCGCTCATGGCGCGGAACAGAAAGCCGCGGAAGATCAGCTCCTCCAAAAACCCAACGCACAGCATTTTGGCCACAAAGAGCGCCGTTTCCACGCCATCGGCCGGCATGGCCGCGCCGTTCCACACATTGTTGAGCGTAATCAGAACCAGCGGCACAAACCACAAATAGGCACGCAGCGGCACTTTGGCGCGGCACAGGCCGTACCGCGCCTGCTGCCCGCTGCATATCACAAGAATAAGCAGCAGGGCGCTCAGCACCCCGGCGCCCAACGCCGGGGCCCAGATCAGCCCGGCGGTGCGGCCCAGCTCTTCGCATGCGGACAGGCCAACGGTGTACACGCCGATGCAGATCAGCGCAAAAGCAAGCTCATGCTTTTTAAAAAACGATTTCATTTTTTGTTACATCCTTTTGTTATGAAAAAGGGGCAGCGCAAAGGCTGCCCCGTGTGCCGTCGGCTCAAAGGTGGATAAACTGCTCCACATCAATCACAAAAATGGTTGCACCGCCCACCGTTACTTCCACCGGATAAGGGATGGTAAAGCTCGCCGCGTCCAGCGACGGAGATGTGGCCGTAACCATCTGTTTGCGCGGCTTGCAGATGGCTGAAATGATATCCAGCGCTTCCTGCACGCGTTCTTCTTCCACACCGATCATCATCGTGGTGTTGCCCACGCGCAGAAAACCGCCGGAGGTGGACAGCCGCGTAGTGCGGAAGCCTTTCTCCATCAGCGCGTTATTCACCTTGTTTTTATCCTCGTCCTGCACAATGGCAAAAATCATTTTCATACCCATTATAAAACCTCCTTTTGCGTTGCTGACACAGGGTGTTTCGGTCCCGATTTACAGATTAAGTATATCATATTTTGCCCGTTTTGCATAGCGCTATTCGGTTTGACAAAAAAGCGCTGTATTTGTATAATTATCAAATCATCCGTCGGAGCGTACAGAAGTTGAAAAGCAAACGTAACAAGCCGAAAATCCATCCTGTTCTGATCGCCGTAGTTGCCGGTTTATCCGCACTGGCGGTGGTCATTGCTGTATTTATCGGCCTGGCTGCCACCACCGAGAAAAGCCCTGAATCGCAGGCGGTTGTCGGGTCCATGGTTGTGGATGCGCCGGTAACGGATGATGCGGGCAGCACAGCTGCCAAGCTGATCTCCCTGGGATACCAAAAGGGCAGCGCCATCAAAACAAACGGCGTGCAGCTGGCCCTGTGCCAGTCTAAAGAAGATGCGCAGTGGGTGGTAGACAGCATGCTGGCCACCTCCGTTATGGAAGGCGCAAAAAGCAAATTTTCCGTTCCCGTTACCATTGAAGACGGATACGGGCACATTATCGGCAAAGAGGAAGCACTGCTGCTTGTAAGCACGGGCACTGTGTCTTTAAATTATATTGCACAGGGCGGGGAAACGGCACAGGCCGTTTGTTCCGCTTTCTTTATGGATGAAGCTGCGTTCAAAACGCTCAACGCTGCGGCGGGCGATACGATCCCGGCGGGCACTGTTTTAAAGGTTACTTCCAATGCACAGCCGCTTTTAACCGTGCATAACGAAAAAGAAGTGGTGGAAGAAGAAGTGATCCCGTTTGAAACCAAAACCGTGCAGGACAACACGCTGTTCAAAGGCACTTCCCGCGTAAAACAGGCAGGGGTAAACGGCCTGCGCCGCCGCACGGTGATCGTAACGTATCATAACGGGCTTGAGATCGCACGCGATGAAGGCGAGTACACGGTCATTACAGAACCGGTGCAAAAAATTGTGAACGAGGGCACCCGCAAGGCCGGGGATATCGGCTCTGCCCCGTCGTTCCGCTGGCCGCTGACCGGCCGCATCTCCAGCAAGTTCGGCCCCCGCTGGGGCAAGGAACATCAGGGCATCGATATTGCTGTCAGCGAGGGCACCAATGTGCGTGCCGCTGCCGGCGGCACGGTGCTGCGCGCGTTTAATAACGGCGGCTATGGTTTGTTTGTTGAAATAGACCATGGCAGCGGCTGGGTTACCCGCTATGCGCATAACTCCAAGCTGCTGGTCAAGCCCGGCCAGGAAGTGGTGCGGGGCGAAGTGGTTGCGCTGAGCGGCAACACGGGCAACAGCACGGGCCCGCATCTGCATTTTGAGATCCGCCGCGGCGGCACGCCCGTTGATCCGCAGCTGTATTTGCCGTAAATTATCACGGTTGCATTTTGCGTCTGTCCGTGGTAATGTTCTCTATATTGTTTTGCCAGTATTTTTTGCCGGTTTACCGGCTTATAAATTTTTAGGGAGGCTGCTATGGAACAAAATCAGGAAACTGCTTCTGTACAGGAGCAGAATCCGGTTGCGCCGGCTGCGAAAAAATCGCCCAGCGGCACCGCCGTTCTCGCCATCGTTATTATGAGCATGGTCATCGGCTCGTTCACCACCACGTTCACCAAAATGGTGATGAACATGGGCGTTGCCAGTGAAACCGTGTCATTATACCGTATGGTAATCGTATCGATCTGTCTTTTCCCTTTGTGTGTCGTAAACCAACAGTATCGGGGCGAAATGCGCAAAGCGTTCAGCTCCAGGAGCATCGCGGCCAAGATGTTTGTGCTTGGCCTGTGCAAAATGCTCGGCATTGTGCTGTGCGCGTGGGGCATTCGCCATGTACCCATCATCGTGTATAACACCGTATGGAACATGAACCCCGTTTTCACCATCATCTTTGCTTATCTGATCCTGAAAGAGCGCGTGAACCCGAAATCGCTCATTGGCGTGGCCATTTGTTTGATCGGCGTTCTGGTTGTCGGCTCGGGCGAGATCTTCGGCGCGATGGGCACCGATAACTTTGGCGCGATGGTCACAGGCGTTTCCCTGGCCGCTATTTCCAGCGTCAGCTATGCTGTGTATCTGATCGTTAGCCGCCTGCTGCGCAGCGGTTTCTCCATGGTGCCGCTCATGTTCGTGCTGTTTACCATCGCGAGCGTGCTGCAGTTCATCGTTTGCCTGTTCAGCGGCGTGTCCCTGGCCCTGCCGCTCAAAGCGCTGCCGCTGCTGTTCGTGCTGAGCATGCTGTGCACGCTGATGACGCAGAGCATCCCTGTGTGGGCCCTTAAGTTCATGAGCCCCACTTTGTATTCGCTGATCAACCTCGGCAGCATTGTTCTCAGCGCGTGCAACGCTTTCCTGCTGCTCGGCGAGGTGCCAAGCCTTTCCACCATCATCGGTTCGAGCATCCTCATCATCGGCCTGTTTATCTACCTGAAAACGAAAGACCGCAAATAACAAGCCCATAGAGCGCCCCGCACGGGGCGCTTTTTTATGTTCTGTTTCAGCCGAACCTGACCCGCACAGGCGTGCTTATCCAAGCATGCATGCCCCGAACAGCATTGCCATGCCCCGTGTTAGGGCATAAAAAAACAGGCCGTTTCCGGCCTGTTTTTATTGCGTTGTATGTGCGGCTAACGGCTGCCCTTGTCGTATGGTTGCCCGCTGGCGCGCGGCGCCTGCGAGTTTTTGCTGGAAATCGCCAGCACCAGCAGCGTTGCCACAAAGGGCATCATTTTAAAGAAGTATGTGTCGATCCCCAAGTTTACAAGGAAGGGGATGACCGTGTATGTAGCGGCAATCGTTTTCATGAACCCGAAGAACAGGGAGGCAAACAGGATGCGCATCGGCTTCCACTGCCCGAAGATGAGCACCGCGATCGCCAGGAAGCCATAGCCGGCCACCGTTGCGTTAAAGTTTGTAGACGTCGGAATCACGTATACAAGGCCGCCAAGGCCCGCCAACGCGCCGGAGAGCATCACGCCTGCGTAACGGATCTTGTACACGTTCACGCCCACGGAATCGGCCGCTTGCGGGTGTTCGCCGCAGGCCCGCAGCCGCAGGCCAAACTTGGTTTTGTACAGCACAATGGCCGACACGATCAGGATCGCAAACCCGATATAGGTGGTGATATAGCAGTTCTGGAACAGCAGCGGCCCGATCACCGGGATATCGCCCAGCACAGGGACGGACGCGATGCGGAAGGTGTTCAAAAACTCCACCTGCTGCACGCCGTTTGACTGAATCATGCGCGCCGTGTAAATCGCAAAAGCAGGGGCAAACATGTTCAGCGCTGTGCCGCTGATGGTCTGATCACTGCGCATGTTGATCGCCGCAAAGGCGTGCAGCAGCGAAAAGATCATTCCGCTTGCCATGGAAACCAGGATGGCCAGCAGCAGCAACAGCTGCCCGCTCATTTTATCCTGCATGAAGTTAATGAACAGGATGCCGGCAAAGGCGCCGATGATCATAATGCCGTCCAACGCAATGTTTACCACGCCGCTGCGTTCGCTGAACATACCACCCAGCGCCACAATCAGCAGCGGGATGGAGAAGAACATCGTTTGCTGAAACAGAAAAGAGATAATACCCGATACTGTCATTCCTGTGCACCTCCTTCAGACGCAGCAGCTTTCACTGCCGCCCGCTGTTCCCGCCTGCGGCGCAAATACATGATCACCTGGCGCACCACCAGCGAAAGCGCCGCAAAGTAGATGATCACGGCAATGATGATATTGATTACTTCCGGCATAAACGCCAGGCGCTGCAGATAATTGCCGCCCAGCGTGATATACGCGATAAACAGCGCGCTGAACACGATGCCGATGGGATTGTTCAGTCCCAGAAGCGCAACCGATATGCCGTTGAACCCTTCTTCCGCCAACACATCGATCACCGAAATGTGCCGTCCGTTGGCGCCCGAGAGATACAGCAGGCCGCCGCCCAACCCGGCCAGCATCCCGGAAATCACCATGCTCAGCACGATGGTGCGTTTTTCATTGATGCCGGCGTAGCGGCTGGCGAACCGGTTGGCCCCGCAAGCCTTGAGCTCGTAACCGAACTTGGTTTTGTTCAGCAATATATAGATAACGACTGCCGCGGCAATGGCAATGAAGAAGCCGCCGTTAACGGTAGACGTGTCCATCAAATTGCCTTTTACGTTCACAAACACCTTGTCCATCCCAAAGCGGGGGATTTCCGCCGTGGCTGCCACGTTCATGGATTGGTTTTTCAGCGAGTTATACACGGTTCGCTTGATCAGCATGTTCACCGTGTACATGCCGATATAGTTCATCATGATGGAGGCGATCACTTCATGCACATTCAGATACGCTTTGAGAATCCCCGGGATCAGCGCCCACAGGCCGCCCGCCACTGTTGCGCCCAACAGCGCCACGATCCACTGCACTCCGCCGAGGAACGTCCATTTCACGCCGATATAGATCGCCACATACGCGCCGACGATGAACTGCCCCGGCGTACCGATGTTGAACAGGCCGGTTTTAAACGCAAAGCCAACGGCCAGGCCCGTCATAATGATGGGCGTTGCCAGATACAGCACCTGCCCGATGCCTTTGGCGCCGCCGGAGAACCCGCCCTGTAAAATGATGCCAAGGCCCTGCACCGCCTGCCCGGGGTTGCTGATCAGCAGGATCAAGAACCCGAACAACAGGCCCAGCACGATCGCCGAGATGCTCGACATGGCGGAAAGAAAGCCGGGGCTGTCGATCAATGAAACGAGTTTCTTTTTCATCCCACAACTTCCTCCCTCTTACTGCCGGCCATATACAGGCCCAGTTCCTGCGATGTAACGGTTTTCGGGTCAAGCTCTGCCACGATCTGGCCTTCATAGATCACCAGAATGCGGTCCGGCAGGCTCATCACTTCTTCCAGTTCCAGCGAAACGAGCAGAATGGCCCGCCCCTGATCGCGCAGGTTGAGCAGCTCGCGCTGGATGTTTTCAATCGCGCCAACGTCCAGCCCGCGCGTGGGCTGCACGGCCAGCAGCACTTCGCTGCCGGTATCTACCTCACGGGCGATAATGGCTTTTTGCTGGTTGCCGCCCGACATGCTGCGCACCGTGGTGGCCGCGCCCTGGCCGCTGCGCACATCATACGCATCGATCAGCCGCTCGGCATTTTCGCGGATGGCACGGAAATCCAAAAATCCGTGTTTTTGGAACGCCGGCGTATGATACCGCTTGAGCACAAGGTTTTCTTCCAGCGTATAATCCAGCACCAGCCCGTCTTTATGCCGGTCTTCCGGGATATGCGCAAGGCCGCTGTCGTTTCGTTTGCGCACGCTTGCCCGCGTGATGTCCTGGCCGGACAGCAGGATCGTGCCTTCATCGATGGGCCTTAGGCCCGCCAGCGCATAGATAAGCTCGCTCTGACCGTTGCCGTCAATACCGGCCAAACACACGATCTCGCCTTTTCTGACGTGGAAATTGATATTGTCCAGCAGCTTTTTGCGCCGGTTGCGGTTCCACATGGAAAGCCCGCGCACTTCCAGCGCCGTTTCCCCCGGGTGAGCCTCGTTCTTTTTCAGCTCCAGTTCCACCGGGCGGCCCACCATCATCCGGCTGAGCTCTTCGCGCGTGGTATCTTTCACATCCACCGTGCCGATGCAGCGCCCGCGCTGCAGCACTGTGCACCTGTCGGCCACGGCCATGATTTCGTTCAGTTTATGCGTGATGAAAAGGATGGATTTGCCTTCCTTGGCCAGCCCGCGCATGATCTCCATCAGCATATCGATCTCCTGCGGGGTGAGCACGGCGGTCGGCTCATCAAAAATCAGGATATCGTTGTCCCGATACAGCATTTTTAATATCTCAACGCGCTGCTGCATGCCCACTGTGATATCGCTGATCAACGCATCCGGCTCCACCCGCAGGCCGTATTGCTCGCTCAGCGCCAACACGCGTTTGCGCGCCTGATCCATTTTCAAAAGCCCGTGCCTGGTGCTTTCAACGCCCAGCACGATGTTTTGCAGCACCGTAAAATTATGCACCAATTTAAAATGCTGGTGCACCATGCCGATGCCAAGGGCGTTTGCATCGTTCGGATCATCGATGCGAACCGTTTCCCCGTCTTTTTTGATCTCGCCGCTGTCCGGCTGATATAAACCGAACAACACACTCATCAGCGTGGATTTGCCAGCCCCGTTTTCACCCAAAAGCGCATGAATCTCGCCCCTGCGCAGCTGCAGGGTGATATCGTCATTGGCGCGTATGCCGGGGAATTCTTTGGTGATATGCAGCATTTCAACAACATAATCTTCCATCCGGCTTTGCTCACTTCCCCTCCGTGATAACTCCAGTTCATTGTATACCAAAACAAAAAAATGATAAAGAGAAAAGCGGGCAAAAAGCCCGCTTTTCCATGCAGATCTATCAAAGATCTTATTTCTCGTACACGATTTTGATGATCTCGCTGGCGAACACTTCGGGGGAATCGCCCGCATCATCCGCTTTGACAACGATGGAGCCATCAGCCAGTTTGGCATACAGCGCGTTGTAAGCTTCTTCGGTGAAGTTGTCAAGCTTGGTGCTTTCCACAGGCATCCGCACGCCGTTGTCAGCCGCATCCCGCGTCATGATCTGGCCGCCCGGGAATTCGCCGGCATAGTATTTCTCCAGCGCATATTCAACCGCAGCGCCAAGGCCCTTCATCGCGGAGGTAACAACCGTTTCGGATTCGCCGGACTGGTCGCCGTCAACGCCGATCACATAACGGCCTTCGTCCGCTTCGGCAGCCGCCATAACGGAGTTGCCAACCGCGCCGCCGCAGCCGAAGATGATCGTGGTGCCGCCTTCATACCAGGCAGCCGCTTTGGCCTGCGCCTCGGGAGTCGCATCAAAGTTGCCGGTATAGTAGTAGTTCATGTTGATTTCTTCGATGCCCAGTTCTTTGGCAGCAGCTTCGGCGCCCTGAACATAGCCATAGCCGAAACGGACAACGGCCGGAACCGCCATGCCGCCCATGAAGCCGAGGTTGGTGTGGCCGCCCTTAACGGCAAAGTAACCGCACATGAAACCGACCTGTTCTTCAGCAAAGTAGATGGAGAGCACGTTATCTTCAATGCGATATTCGGTATAGTCACCGCTGTGGGGTTCGCCATCGATGAAGATGAACGTTACTTCGGGATACATATCCTGCGCTTTGAAGATGGTTTCTTCAAACAGGAAGCCCGGGGTCACAACCACTTTGGCGCCGTTTTCGACAGCCAGTTCAATGGCGGCCAAGCAAGCATCCGTGGTGCCTTCGGCGGGTTTGTAATACTTATGGGTGATGTTTTTCTCTTCGCAGTAAGCAACGATGCCTTCCCACGTGCCCTGGTTGAAGGACTTGTCGTCGATCGTGCCGATATCGGTCACCATCGCAATTTCATACGTTTCCGGCTCTTTCGCTCCGCCGCAGGCCACAACGCTCAACACCATCAGTGCCGCAAGCAGCAGCGTGACAAATTTTTTCATTGTCTTTTCTCCCTCCATGATTTTGTGGACATACGCCACAATTCTTCGGATATTATACTATATTATTTTCTTTCCGTCACTCTATTTTGCGCTTTTTTGCAAGAAAAAAGGGGGCAGGCGCGGTTTGCCCGCGTTTGCCCCCGCCGATCACGCTCTTATTCATTTTCCTGTGATTTTACGATCTTCACAATGCGGCTTGTGCCCAGGCGCGCCGCGCCGAGCGCAATAAAATCGCCCGCGTCTTCGAGCGAGCTGATACCGCCCGCCGCTTTGATGCGCACATCGGGGCCCACATGCTGCTTGAACAGCGCCACATCTTCGCGCGTGGCGCCCGCGGTGCCAAAACCGGTCGAGGTTTTGATAAAATCCGCCCCTGCCTCGGTCACGATGCGGCACATTTCCACTTTTTCTTCGTCCGTTAAATAGCACGTTTCGATGATCACTTTTAAAATCTTGCTGCCGCAGGCTTCACGCAGGGCTTTCACTTCGGCCAGCACACCGTCATAATCCCGGTCCTTCACCATGCCGATGTTGATCACCATATCAATCTCATCCGCCCCGTTTTTAATGGCGTCTTCCGCTTCAAAGCATTTCACCGCCGTGGTGTTGTATCCGTTAGGGAAGCCGATCACCGTGCAAACCGGCAGCCGCCCGCCCATATACGCTGCCGCACGGGCCACAAAAGAAGGCGGGATGCACACGGAAGCCACTCCGTATTTCATGCCGTCGTCACAGATCTCTTTGATCTGTGCCCAGGTTGCCGTTTGCGCCAGCAGGGTATGATCCGCTGTTCTCAGGATGTCTTTGATTTCCATATCCACTCGCTCCTTCGCGTAGATTGTATATTCACTATACCAAAAAAACACCGGCTTGTCGCGTAAAACAGGGTATGCAGCACTGCAAAAATTGTCTATACTGATAACGATCGGAGGGAATGGGTATGACAGACATTCTGGTTATCGGTATTGCCGGTGGCACCGGCAGCGGCAAAACCACGCTTACCGAGCGAATCTGTGCCCGGTTCGGCAGCAGCATCAGCGTTGTGTATCACGATAATTATTATAAAGCGCATGACGATCTGTCCTATGAAGAGCGCACAAAACTAAACTACGATCATCCCGATGCATTTGATACATCGCTGATGGTGGAGCATCTGCGCAAGCTCAAAGCCGGCGAAGCGGTAGATTGCCCGGTGTATGATTTTTCGGTGCACAACCGGTCTGACCAAACGGTGCGCATCCACCCGGCTCAGGTGATCCTGGTGGAAGGCATTTTGATTTTTTGCGATCCGCGTGTCCGCGAATTGCTGGATATCAAAATTTTTGTGTATACCGATGCGGATGTGCGCATCCTGCGGCGCATCCTGCGCGATGTTCAGGAGCGCGCCCGCTCGCTCGAATCGGTGGTGTCCCAGTATCTGACAACGGTAAAACCCATGCATGAGCAGTTTGTTGAGCCCTCCAAACGCTACGCGGATATCATTTTACTGGAAGGCGCACATAACCTGGTAGCGCTGGATATGGTCATGCATCGCATCAGCTATCATTTGGAGCGGGGGCATGCCAAAGATGCCGACATGGTAACGCCATGACAAAGGCGCTAACGGAGCAGATGCTTCGGTCCGTTTTTTCCTCGCTGGATCCTCCGGTGCTCATCGCCCTGCCGCGCAGAGCGGAAAAGCGCCGCGCCGTGCTTGAACGCATTGCCGCATTGTTCAGCCCCGGGCGCGATTACACGGAAAAAGAAGTGAACGCCGTGCTGGCCCCTGTGTTCAGCGATATCACCTTGCTGCGGCGTGAACTGATCGAATCCGGCCTGCTTTGCCGCGAACGGGACGGTTCCCGCTATTGGCGAACATAGGAGAATAAGGTATAATAGAACAAATCATTTGCGGTTATGGGAGGCAGTTATGAATCAATACCGTGATTTTGACAATTATTTGAAAGAGTATCCGGATGAAAATGGCCGTTTTGGTGCGTATGGCGGCAGTTATCTGCCCAAGGAGCTGATCCCCGCTTTTAAAGAGATCACCGATGCATATGAAACGATTTGCCACAGCGCCCAGTTTATCAACGAGCTGCGGCGGATTCGCCGCGAGTTTCAGGGGCGGCCGACGCCGGTATACCATTGCGAGCGGCTGAGCAATTATCTGGGCAAATGCCAGATCTATCTCAAGCGTGAGGATCTTAACCATTCCGGCGCGCATAAGCTGAACCACTGCATGGGCCAGGGCCTGCTGGCCAAATATATGGGCAAGAAAAAAGTGATCGCCGAAACGGGCGCCGGGCAGCACGGCGTGGCGCTGGCCACGGCTGCCGCGTTTTACGGCCTTGAGTGCGATATTTACATGGGCGAGGTGGACATTGCCAAGCAAGCCCCCAACGTTACGCGCATGAAGCTGCTGGGCGCGCGCGTTATCCCCGTAACGCACGGGCTGAAAACACTCAAAGAAGCGGTTGATGCGGCGTTTGAAGCGCTGATGAAAGAATATAAAACGGCGATCTACTGCATCGGTTCCGCGCTGGGGCCGCACCCGTTCCCCATGATGGTGCGCGATTTCCAGATGATCGTGGGCGAAGAAATGCGCGAGCAGTTCCGCGAAATGACGGGCCTGTTCCCCGATGCGGTCACTGCCTGCGTGGGCGGCGGGTCCAACTCCATCGGCACTTTCGTGCCCTTCCTGGCAGATCCGGTCGACCTGTACGGCGTGGAGCCGCTCGGCCGCGGCACGAACCCCGGCGATCATGCCGCTTCCGTTACCTACGGCAGCAAAGGTGTGCTGCACGGGTTTGAAAGCTATCTCCTTCAGGATGAGGCGGGCGAGCCGCTGCCGGTTTACTCTGTTGCCAGCGGGCTTGATTATCCGTCCGTCGGGCCGGAGCATGCGTTCCTGCATGATAAAGGCCGTGTAAATTATGTGACCGTGAGTGACGAAGAAGCGATGGAAGCTTTCTATCTGCTCAGCCGGCTGGAAGGCATCATCCCCGCGGTGGAAAGCGCACACGCCGTGGCATACGCCATGCGCTGGGCGCGGGAGCACTGCACGGGCTCCATCCTCGCCACGCTCTCCGGCCGCGGCGACAAGGATATTGATTTTGTTGTTGAACAGTATGGGTACGGCGAGCAGTATGCTCCCAGAAAAGCCGAATAACCGGCTGTTCCCAAGCGATTTTTCTGCCTCAAAAGGCGGCGCCTTATGCGCACCGCCTTTTTTGTTTCTTCCCCCGAAAAAACAAGGCATTTTAACTAAAAATGCCGCTGCCGTTATTGACTTTTTCTGCCTGAAGCTATACTATAATTTCAACGCTTTAGTGCAATATCATTTTTAGTGAGGGGATAACCATGAAAAAGATGAAAATGGCTGCTCTTCTGATGGCTTGTCTGATGCTGGTCGCCATGCTGGCCGGCTGCGGCAAAAAAGCAGATGAGAATGTTGTGAAGATCGGTTTGATCGGTCCTCAGACCGGCGCTGTTGCGGCCTACGGCCTGTCCGTGAAAAACGCCATTGAGCTTTATATCAAAGAAGCGAATGCCAACGGCGGTATCAACGGCAAAACGATCGAGTTGATCGCGTATGACGACAAGGGCGATCCGACCGAAGCCAAACAGGCGTATGACAAGCTTGTCACGGCTGACGAAGTCGTTGCCGTGCTCGGCCCGGTCACCTCTGACCCGACGTTCGGCGTTGCCGAAGCGTCCGTTGCCGATAACATGCCCTGCATCACCGGCACCGCTACGCACCCGGATGTTACCACCTATGGCGATAACTTCTACCGTGCCTGCTTTGAAGATCCGTTCCAGGGCGGCACTGTGGCGCGCTTTGCCCAGAAAGAGCTGGGCGTTAAGACCGTTGCAATCATCTACAACACCTCCAGTGCTTACTCCACCGGCCTCAAAGATGCCTTCTCCAAAGCCGCTAACGAAGCGGGGATGACCATCCTGGCCACCGAAGGGTATGCCGAAGGCGATGTTGACTTCAAGAGCCAGCTGACCAATATCGCGGCTGTGAAAGCCGATGCGCTGTTCATGCCCGACTATTACAACAATGTGTACATGATCGCCAAACAGGCGCGTGAAGCGGGCATCAACGCCACCTTCCTGGGCGTTGATGGCACTGACGGCGTGCTCAAGATCGAAGGCGCCGATACTTCCGTGTTCGAAGGCATGTATTTTGCCAACCACTATGCCGCCGATGATACGGCTGATATGGTCGTGAACTTTGTTTCCAACTACAAAGAAGCCTATAACGATACGCCGGACGCGCTGGCCGCCCTTGGTTATGACGCTGCGATCATCCTGATCGACGCGCTCAAGAAAGTGGATGCTGCAGGCACCGATCTGAGTGACCGCCAGGCCGTGATCGATGCAATCGCCGCCACGGATCTTGACTGTGTAACCGGCCACATCACCTTTGATGAAAACAACAACCCGATCAAGGATTGCACCATCATCAAGATCGTGAACGCCCAGTACACCTTCGTGACCAAGTATTGATCTTAAGGATCAGCCGAATCGATGTTGATGGGGGGCGGCAGCAGCCGTCCCCCCTATCATACTCGATGGGAGACACCGGGCGTGCAAAGGCCCGATGCCTCCCACCCAGTATGAAAAAGATGTAAAAAAGGAATGATCTGTCCATGACTCTGATTTACCAATTGATCAATGGGTTGCAGATCGGCAGCATTTATGCGCTGGTAGCCCTGGGCTACTCCATGGTGTACGGTATTGTCCGTTTGATCAACTTCGCCCACGGCGAGATCATCATGGTTGGTGCATACTGCGTCTGGTTCTGTATGAGCAGGCTCGCTTTGCCGGCGCTGCCTGCCGTTGCGATCACGGTGATCGTTTGCGCCGTTTTAGGTGTTTCGATCGAGCGCATTGCCTATAAGCCGCTGCGCAAAAGCGCGCGCATCTCGCTGCTGATCACGGCCATCGGCGTCAGCTTTCTGCTGCAGAATCTGGCCCAGCTGATCTTTACCGCTAACCCCCGGATGTTCACCAACCTGTTCACCGGGTCTATTGCCATTGGCACGCAGGAGATCTCTGCCGCAACTGTAGCCACCATCGGTGTGTCCGTGGTGCTGATGATTGCCCTGTCTGTTCTTGTTAATAAAACGCGGATCGGCAAAGCCATGCGCGCTGTAAGCGAGGATGCCGATGCGGCACAGCTGATGGGCATCAACGTGAACAGCGTGATCTCCTTCACATTTGCCATCGGCAGCGCGTTGGCCGCCATTGCCGCGGTGCTGTATTGCTGCTCGTATTCCCAGATCTCGCCCACCATGGGCTCCATGCTCGGCCTGAAAGCCTTTGTGGCGGCCGTGCTTGGCGGCATCGGCTCCATTCCCGGCGCAATGACCGGCGGCCTGTGCATCGGCATTGCCGAAAGCCTGACCAAGGGCTATATCAGCAGCCAGCTGTCTGACGCGGTTGTGTTCGGCATCCTGATCGTAGTGCTGCTCATTAAGCCGACGGGCATCTTCGGCCGCGGCGATCATCAAAAAGTGTGAGGAGGTGGCAATGATGACAAAAAAGAATGTCGGAGGTCGTTATCTTCTGAACACTGTTGCAACCTGCCTGTTGTTCGGCGCGATCATGCTGGTGGTCGAGTCGGGGCTGATCAACCGTTATATGGCCATGATGCTCATCCCCGTTGGGTATAACATCATCCTTGCCACGAGCCTGAACCTTTCGGCCGGTTTCCTTGGCCAGCTACCGCTTGGCCATGCAGGGTTTATGTCGATCGGTGCGTATACGTGTGCCCTTTTCACCATGGCGGTGGATATGCCTGCTGCAGTGGAGTTCCCGCTCGGGCTGCTGATTGGCGGTGTGGCAGCGGCGCTTTGCGGCGTGATCATCGGCCTGCCGGCGCTGCGCCTGCGCGGCGACTATCTGGCCATCATCACCCTCGGCTTTGGCGAAATCATCCGCGTGATCATCCTGAACCTTGATTTTACAGGCGGTGCTTTCGGCCTTAAGGGCATCCCGAAATATACAACGATTCCTGTGGTGTTCGTGTGCGTGGTGATCACCATTTTCGCCATTCACACGCTGATCAAATCGCGCCACGGCCGCGCCATTCTCTCCATCCGGGAAGATGAGATCGCTGCCGAAGCGAGCGGCATCTCCACCACATATTACAAGGTGCTGGCCTTCTCCTTCTCGGCGTTCTTTGCCGGGATCGCCGGCGGCTTGTATGCGCATTATCTGTCCATCCTCGGGCCGGCAAACTTCGGCTTTATGAAGAGCGTGGAAATCCTGGTCATGGTGGTGCTCGGCGGCCTTGGCTCCATGATGGGGTCTGTTGTTTCGGCCACAGCGCTCACCCTGCTGCCCGAGCTGCTGCGCGGCTTCTCCGAATATCGGATGATCGTGTATTCGCTGCTGCTGGTGATCGTTATGATCTTCAAACCGTCCGGCCTGTTCGGTCGGTATGATTTCTCGCTGGGCGATTCGCTTGGCAAGATCGGCAGCATTTTCCGCCGCAAAAAGAAGCCTGAACAAGGAGGGGAAAATGATGAGTCCGATTCTTGATGTTTCCCATCTGGGGATTGATTTCGGCGGCCTGCAGGCGCTGGATGATTTTAATATTCAGGTCGATGCCAAAGAGATCGTTGGCCTGATCGGTCCTAACGGCGCAGGTAAAACCACGGTGTTCAACCTGCTGACCAACGTGTATAAGCCCAGCCGCGGTTCCATTTCCCTTACCGGGCAAGACACGCGCGGCAAGAGCATTCATGCGGTGACCCAGTCCGGCATCGCCCGCACGTTCCAGAACATCCGCCTGTTCCGTGATCTAAGCGTGATCGATAATGTGAAGATCGCGCTGCACAACGGCATGAAATATACCATGGCAGAAGCCATCCTGCGCCTGCCGCGGTATTGGAAACAGGAAAAAGAAAGCACGGCCACAGCCTTAAAGCTGCTTGACGTGTTTAATATGGCGCATCTGGCCAACGAGCCGGCCGGCAGCCTGCCGTACGGGTCTCAGCGCCGGCTGGAGATCGCCCGTGCTTTGGCCACCAACCCGCGCGTATTGCTGCTGGATGAGCCGGCTGCGGGTATGAACCCGTCCGAAACACAGGAATTGATGGACACCATCCATCATATCCGCGATATGTTCGACATTGCCATCATCCTGATTGAGCATGATATGAGCCTTGTTATGGGCATTTGCGAGCGCATCCTTGTTCTCAATTACGGGCTGATCATTGCCCAGGGCACGCCGGAAGAAGTGCGGAACAACCCGGTTGTCATCGAAGCGTACCTTGGCCAGCAGAGGGGAGAATAACGGCATGCTGAAAGTTGATAATATCAATGTGTATTACGGTGCGATCCACGCCATTCAGGGCATTTCTTTCGATGTGAAGGAAGGCGAGATCGTTACGCTGATCGGCGCCAACGGTGCGGGCAAAAGCACCATTTTGAAAACCATTTCCGGCCTGCTGCGCTCCAAAACAGGGCAGATCACCTTTATGGACAAGGATATTTCTGCCGCAATGCCGCACAAGCTGCTGCCGATGGGCATTTCCCATGTGCCCGAAGGGCGCAGGATCTTCCAGCGGATGACGGTGGAAGAAAACCTGGATATGGGCGGCTATATCCGCAACAATAAGGAAAATGCCGCGCTGGTCGAGTCTGTCTATGAGCGGTTCCCCCGCCTTAAAGAGCGGCGGCGGCAGATCGCAGGCACGCTGTCCGGCGGAGAACAGCAGATGCTGGCCATCGGCCGCGCGCTGATGGCTTCGCCCAAGCTTGTGATGCTTGACGAACCGTCTATGGGATTGGCGCCCCTGCTGGTGAACCAGATCTTTGATATCATTCAGGAGCTGAACAAAAGCGGCGTGACCATTCTGTTGGTGGAGCAGAATGCCCGTATGGCGCTGCGCATCGCGCATCGCGGCTATGTGCTTGAAAGCGGGCGCATCTCGCTTGCGGATTCAGCGCAGAACCTGCTCAGCGACCCCAACGTGCAGCGCGCGTATTTGGGTGGCAACTGATCCCCTGCTTTTTAAGGGACAAAACGCTGTGTTTTGTCCCTTTTTTATAAAGAAAAAGCCGCGGCGCGGCGCAAAACATTCTCTTTGGAGGCAAACACGATGAAACAGGAATTGATGGAAAAATATGCGGCGCTGGCCATCGGCACGGGCGTTAACGTACAGGAAGGCCAGGTCGTGCAGATCCACGCCAGTGTGGATCAGTATCCTTTTGTGCGCCTTTTGGTAAAAGAGGCGTATGCCCGCGGTGCCAAACGTGTGGATGTGGAATGGGCCGATCAGCCTGTGACCCGCATGGCCTATGAAAATGAAACGCTGGAAGTGCTCAGCGAAGTGCCCCAGTGGCGCCGGGAAAAACTGCAGCTGATGACGGAGGAACTGCCCTGCCGCCTGTATGTGCTCAGCGAGGACCCGGATGGCTTGGCCGGCATTGACCAACAGAAAATGATGAAAGCGCGCCAGGCAAACGCCCGCGTGGCCAAGCCGTATCGCGATGCGATCGATAATAAGCACCAGTGGAGCATTGTTGCCATGCCCTCGCCCGAATGGGCCCGCAAAGTGTTCCCCGACCTGAGCGAGGAAGAAGCCTTTGAAAAACTGGGTGATGCGATCCTGCAGAGCGTGCGCGTAACGGAAGAGAACGATCCTGCCCAGGCATGGGCGGCGCATAATGCAACGTTTGCCGCCGTGTGCGAAAAGCTCAACGCGTATCGGTTCACCGCCATGCGCTATCGCAGCGCCAACGGCACCAACCTTGAAGTGGGCCTGATGCCGGAAAGCCGCTGGCAGGGCGGCGGGGAATATACGCTCAACGGCGTGTATTACAACCCGAACATGCCCACGGAGGAAGTGTTCACCTCGCCGTGGGCCGGCAAAGCGGAAGGCACCGTGGTGTCCACCATGCCGCTGTCTTACAACAGCCAGCTGATCGACGGTTTCTCCATCACGTTTGAAAACGGCCGCGCCGTGTCCTGTCAAGCGGAACAGGGGCAGGCCCTGCTGGAAGAAATGCTGGCCATGGACGAAGGCGCTTCCATGATCGGCGAACTGGCGCTGATCCCCTTCGATTCCCCCATTGCCAACACCGGCATCCTGTTCTATGAAACGCTGTTTGATGAAAACGCAAGCTGCCATATCGCGCTGGGCAGCGGCTATGAAAACACCATGGATGGGTATGAAACCCGCAGCCATGAAGAAGCCCAGGCCAAAGGCCTGAACGATTCGATCATCCATGTCGACTTCATGATCGGCGCGGCAGACCTGTCCATCATCGGCATTACGGAAGACGGCCGCGAGATCCCCGTGTTTATCGAGGGCAACTGGGCGCCCGAATTTGCGCAGGAGTGAGCCATGTCGATCGAACGGGTGCGCACGTATTTGGCTGAGCGCGGGCTTGACAGCCGCATTATGGAGTTTTCCGTTTCCAGCGCAACGGTGGCGCTGGCAGCGCAGGCCCTTGGCTGCGAAAAAGCGCATATCGCTAAAACTCTGTCCTTTGCCGATGGCGACGGTTGTTTATTGATCGTGGCGGCCGGCGATGCACGGATCGACAACCGCCGGTTCCGCGAACGGTTCGGCTTTAAAGCGCGCATGCTTACCCATGAAGATGCGCTGCGGCTGACCGGCCATGCGGTGGGCGGCGTTTGCCCGTTTGCCCTGCCTAAGGAAGTGGCCGTGTATCTGGATGAATCGCTCAAGCGGTTTGAAACGGTGTATCCCGCCTGCGGCAGCGCAAACAGCGCCGTGCCCCTGTCGTGCGAAGAGCTCAGGCAAGCCTCCGGCGCCGTTGGTTGGGTAGACGTTTGCAAGGCCTGGCGGCCCGAAGAAGCATAAAACCAAAAAGAGAGCCGGTTGGCTCTCTTTTTGGTTCGAGCGGCGCCCTGCAATGGGCAAACCCGGCGCAGCGCTCCCGCTCTTTTTTCCGGTTTATTTCTTGACATCCAATCAATAAAATTCTATACTAAAAAGGGATAATTCATACAAATTTAGTATGAATTAAAAACAAGGTTTGCGAGGACGCATGGATAACAGAAGCAGTATTCTTCAAGTGCAAAATATTGTAAAGCGGTTTGGCGATGTAACGGTGCTCGATCATCTGAATCTGAGTGTTGATCGGGGCGAATTTGTTACGCTTTTAGGCGCATCCGGCTGCGGGAAAACCACGCTGCTGCGCATCATTGCGGGGTTGGAAACGCCGGATGAGGGCACAGTTCTTCTTTCCGGCCAGGATGTGACCGATTGGGCGCCCAACAAGCGCAATGTGAACACTGTATTTCAAAACTATGCCTTATTCCCGCATATGAATGTAGAAGCCAATGTGGGATACGGGCTCAGGCTGAAAAAAATGGCACGCCCGCAGATCCAGAAAACCGTGAGTGAGGCGCTGGCCCTTGTGCAGCTGCCCGGCTATGAAAAGCGGCACCCGCAGGAGCTTAGCGGCGGGCAGCGGCAGCGCGTGGCCATTGCCCGCGCCATTGTGAACAGCCCGGATGTGCTGCTGCTGGATGAGCCGCTCGGCGCGCTCGATCTTCAGCTGCGCCGCCAAATGCAGATTGAGCTCAAACGCCTGCAAAAACAGCTTGGCATAACGTTTATTTATATCACCCATGATCAGGAAGAAGCGATCAATATGTCTGATAGGATCGCGGTGATGTATGGCGGCACCTTTGCGCAAACGGGCACGCCTGCGCAGATCTATGACGAGCCGATTAATGATTATGTGGCCACCTTTGTGGGCAATTCCAACATCATCCGCGGCGTGGCCGAAGCAGCGGATGGATCGTATATCAAAGCTTCCCTGCCCGGCGGCACGCTTTTGGCCCGCAAAGGCGCGGTGCAGGCGGCAGCAGGCGCGGATGTGCTTATCGCTGTGCGCAGCGAGAATATTGACCTTTTGCCCCCCGAAGAAGCAGGGCTGCCCGCCGAGGTGCGCGAGGTTGCCTTTGGCGGCGGCATGCAGCGCATCACGCTGCTGCTGCAGGATAACAGCGAGATCGTTGCTTCCCGCCATGGGATCGATTCCGGCCTGCAGGCGGGCGACCGCGTTAGCGTTTACTGGGATAAAGACAAAGCGATCGCGGTGCAGAAAGCATGAAAAAACGGTTTTTGAAAAAGCCGGGAGCCGGTATAGCCGCTGTGCCGCTGTGGATGTTCACATTGGTGTTTGTGGCCGGGCCCATGGTGTATATGCTCATCCTGAGCTTTTTAACGCGCGACCCGAGCTGGGGCGTTGTGAACGAGTTCACGCTGGATAATTATGCCAAGATCTTAAACCCGGTGTATGCTGGCACGTATCTTTCCAGCCTCAAGCTGGCGCTGTCCACCACGGCGATTACGCTGGTGATCGGATATCCGTTCGGATATTTTATGGCGCGGCTGAGTGAAAAATGGAAAAAGCGGCTGATGATGCTTGTGGTTGTTCCGTTCTGGACCAATGCGCTGGTGCGCATGTACGGATGGATCATCATTTTCCGCAGCAACGGGCTGCTGGATAAGCTGCTGATGGGGCTGGGAGTAACCGATGCGCCGCTGCGCTTGCTATATACCTATCCCGCTGTGCTGGTGGGCATGGTATACGCGCTGCTGCCGTTCATGATCCTGTCGGTTTATTCCAGCGTTGAAAAAATGGATTGGTCGCTTGTGGAAGCGGCTCGTGATCTGGGGGCGAGCAAGGCCCGTGCGTTCTGGACGGTTACGGCCAAACTCACGCTGCCCGGTGTGCTTTCCGGCGTGATTCTTACGTTTATCCCCTCCATGGGCCTGTTCTTTATTGCCGATGTGTTGGGCGGCGGTAAGTTTATGCTGGTAGGCAACCTGATCCGTGACCAGTTGTTCAGTGCGCGTGACTGGCCGTTTGCCGCGGCGCTGGCCGTGATCCTAACGCTGCTGACAACGCTGTTCCTGTGGTTGTATCGCAAGATCACCCATGTGCGTGATTTGGAGGGGATCCTATGAAGAAGAAAGCTTCTGTTTTCCCCAAGATCTATCTGGGCGTGATCCTGGCGCTTACGTATGTGCCTATCATTATCGTAATCATCTATTCGTTCAACGCCTCTAAAAGTGCAACGGCATGGGGCGGCTGGTCGCTTGATTGGTATGCAAAGCTGTTCAGAAATGCAGATCTGTTCGACGCGCTGAAAAACAGCGTGGTGCTGGCACTGATGAGTTCATTGGCGGCCGGCGTGATCGGCACGGCGGGAGCTGTTGGCATGGCGCGGTGCAAAAGCCGGCTGGCCGGCGCAGTGGAATATGTTTCCACCCTCCCCATCATGATACCGGAGATCATCCTGGGCATGGTATTCATGGCGTTTTTCACCCTGCTGGGGCTGAAATTCGGCATGCTCACGCTGTTTTTAGGGCATACATCGTTCTGTATCCCCTATGTGTACATGATCGTGAAAGCGCGGCTGGTGGGGCTGGATAAATCGCTGCCCGAAGCGGCGCGCGATCTGGGCGCAAGCGGCTTCCGCGCGTTTTGGGATGTCACGCTGCCGCTGATCATGCCGGGCATTTTGAGCGGCATGCTGCTGGCGTTCGCCATGTCGCTGGACGATGTGGTGATCAGCATTTTCGTTACCGGCGCCCGAACGGTGACGCTGCCGGTAAAAATCTACACGCAGATCAAAACGGGAATCACACCGGAGATCAACGCCCTGTGCACGCTGATGCTGCTGGCCACGTTCGTGCTGGTAACGCTTTCGGGTATATTGGGCAAAAAACGAAATTCATGAGCGCAGCTCAATGAATAAACAATTCCATATAAGGAGGCGTAAAACAATGAAAAAATGGTTGTGTATTGCTTTGGCGCTGGTCCTGTGCGTGCTGCCGCTGGCCGGCTGCGGCGCCCAGGCCGAAAAGGAAGAACTGATCGTGTATACATGGACCGGTTATATCCCGGACGATGTGATCCAGGCGTTTGAAGAAGAAACGGGGATCAACGTGATCTACAACAGCTTTGAGACCAACGAAGAAATGCTTGCAAAGCTGGAAAACACCAACGGCGGCGAGTATGACCTGGTGCTGGCGTCTGACTATATTATCAAGCTTGCGGGCGACAAAGGCCTGATCGGTGAGCTGGATAAAGAACAGATCCCCAACCTGAAAAACATTGATCCGCTGTACCAGGGCTTCTTCTATGACCCCGAAAATAAACTGACTGTTCCGTATGCGCCCGGCATTCCGCTGATCGTGTACGATCCGAGCCGCGTTTCCTGCGAGATCACCGGTTACAGCTCTCTGTGGGATCCTTCGCTCAAAGACAGCATTGCTGTGATGGACAGCACCCGCGTGATCAACGGCTTTGCACTCAAAACACTGGGCGAATCCTTCAACACGGAAGACCTTGACAAGATCCGTCAAGCGGGCGACAAGCTGCTTACCCTGGCGCCGAACATCCGCCTGCTGAGCGTGGATCAGACGCACGAATACCTGCTCAACGAAGAAGTCAGCGTTGCGCTGCTGTTCACTTCTCAGGTGGCGCTGGCCCTGCAGGGCAACCCGAACCTGAAGGTTGTGTACCCCACCGAAGGCCTCGGCTTTGGTGTGGATGCCATGTTCGTGCCGTCGCAGGCTCCGAATGCAGACAATGCGTATGCGTTCCTTAACTATATCCTTGATGGTAAAGTGGGCGCCCACATCTCCGAGCAGATCCTCTACCTGTGCCCGAACCAGGCCGCGTATGAGTTCCTGCCCGAAGCGTTTGCCGACAGCCTGAAGATCACCGGTTCTGACATCCCCAACGGCGAATTTATCATGGACGTCAGCGCTGATGCTGCAGAACTGCATAACCAGATCTACACGGCGTTTAAAGCGGCTTGCGGCCAATAACAATCAAAACCAAAAAAGGCCCCTTGAAGGGGCCTTTTTTTATGCGGTCAGTTTTCAAACATGGCGGCGGCTTTGGCCATATTTTCAATCACCGGCACGCCAAACGGGCAGCGGCTTTCGCAGCTGCCGCAGGACAGGCACTCGCTGCCCTTATGCGCAAGCGTTAAATAGTGGGACTGCACACTGGGGTCTACCGTGTCCGGATTGAGCAAAGCAATATCCAAATACTTGTTCACGGCAGCGATATCGATATCCACCGGGCAGGGCTGGCAATGGTTGCAATACACACAATGGCCGCGGAAATCATTGCGCACGGTCTGCAGGATATCGGTATAATCCCGCTCTTCATCAGACATGGAAAGATATTGGAGCGCATGGCGCACCTCATCAGCTGTTTTGCAGCCAACCAGCGCGCTGGCAACCGCCGGGCGGGAGAGCGCATAATGGATGCACTGCGCCACCGTCATCGGCTTGGCAAACGGAGTATGCTCAGCCGAGATCAGCTTGCCGCCGCCCAGGGATTTCATCACCGTGATGCCCACGCCCCGCTGCTCGCACAACCTATACAGTGCCGCACGCGATTGATCTATCCCGCGGAACATCTCTGCGCCAAAGTTTTTATCAATATAGTCCATGGAAGCTTCGCTGGAAGGCAGCATGTCAAACGCAGGGTTGATGCTGAACATCATCATATCGGGCATCCCTGTTTCGATCACACGCATGCCGATCTCCGGATGATGGCAGCTAAAACCGATGTGATGCACCTTGCCTTTCGCCTTCAGGTTAACCAGATAATCCGCCAACCCCGTTTCAAACACAGCGCGGAACGCGCTGTCGGAATCAATAAAGAACAACATGCCAAAATCAATATATCCAAACAGATTCAGCAGCTCTTCAAAATAGCGTTTGGCAATAGCCGGATCACGGCTGATATCATATTTTTTATTGATATTGGTAGAACAAAAATGCCCCTGAATCATTATCTGTTCGCGCCGATCGCCGATTGCACGGGCAATGTTGGTGCGCACCTCCGTGCCCGGCATAAACAGATCCAAAATATTCACGCCGTTTTCCATCGCACAGTCAACGGTTTCCTTCACCTGTTCATACGGCTTTCCATCCAGATACTCGCAGCCAAGGCCGATCACACTTACTTTTTTCCCGGTATTTCCCAGTTCACGATACAACAACTTATTCGTCCCCTTTCTATTCCATACTCTATCAACCACGGGCCGCAGCTGTCAATGGACAATCCAGGCACACGTTTTTTTGTATTGTCTGCCGCCTTGTTTTACTTTATAATCAAATACAGCAATCTACAACCATAGGGTAGTACGAATGACAACGTATGTATTTGATTTTGATGGTACGCTGGTAGATTCCATGCCGGTTTTTGTACAGGCAATGGTCACCATGTTTGAAGAAAGCGGGTTGGCCATGCCGGATGATTTTGTAAAGAAGATCACGCCTCTCGGGTATAAAGGCACGGCGGCCTATGCTGCCTCTTGCGGATTCACCGGTTCGATTGATGGGTTTGTGCAAAGGGCTTCGGCGCTGACCATCCCCGCGTATCACCACACCATCCCGCTTAAAGACGGCGTAAGGGAAGCGCTGTGTGCACTGCACGAACGGGGCGACAGGCTCAATATCCTCACTGCCAGCCCGCATTCGGTGCTGGACGTGTGCTTAAAACGCCTGGGCGTGTATGATTGGTTTGAGCACGTTTGGAGCTGCGAAGATTTTTCATTGACCAAGGCGGATGTGCCGCTGTATCACGCCGTGGCGAACGCGCTGGGCGTGCCGATCGGGGCCTGCGTGTTCATTGATGACAATATTGGTTCCATCACCACCGCCAAACGCGCCGGCATGACAGCCGTTGGCGTGTTCGATGCTTCTTCTGAAGATCTTGTTGCGGAAATGAAGGCCGCAGCAGACCGATATATCTATTCTCTAACCGAACTTTTGTAGGAGGATTTTTAAATGAAGCTTTCCCTTGAAGTACATGTTATGCGCGAACGCTATGGCGATGCCAAAGCCATTGAAATGCTGCACAAAGCCGGCTTTGACGCGGTGGACTATTCGTTCTATTACCTGAAAAAATCTCCGAACCGCGATGCGATCATCGGCAACGGTTATCTTGAGCACGCCCATCAAGTGCGCCGCCTGCTCGATGAAAAGGGCATGGTGTGCAATCAGGCGCACGCGCCCTTTGATATGACGCGCGATGACGCCATGGATGAAAGCAATGAAAACTTCCTTGAGATCGTGCATGCCATGGAAGCGGCAGCCATCATGGGCGCCCCGATGATCGTGGTGCACGCACCTACGGCGGATATCGATTATGATATTGAATACTATCGTTCTCTGGAGCCTTACTGCAAACGGTTCGGCATCAAGGTTGCTGTGGAAAACCTGTTCCTGCGCCCCAACTTTACCAGCCGCCTTGGCACGCCGGACGAGCTGAACCAGGTGCTCGCCGCGCTTGATCCCGCGCATTTCTGCGCCTGTCTCGACGTGGGCCATGCCCAGCTGACCTATCGCGACCCCGCCGGCTTCATTGCCGGTGTGCTGCCCGGCCGCATCGAGTGTTTCCACATTCAGGATAACGATCTTGAGAGCGATAGCCACCTGCTGCCCTATCTTGCCAAAATGGATTGGGACAGCATTATCAGCAGCATCGCTGCCATCGGCTTTAACCGGGATATCACGTTGGAGCTTGTCGCCTTCCTGCAAAAATTCCCCACGGAGGAAACCATGCAGGCTGCACTGAACCTGTGCGCCAGTGTTGGCCGCAACATCATCAGCCGTATTGAAGCGGCCCGATAACCGATCAAATACGCCTGCCTGTGTTTGCCGCAAAAATCGCGGATGCCAATCCGCGCGGCATTGCAGCCCTTAAAAGGATGCGGCAAACAAATCAAAAACGCAGTGCGGCGCAAAGCCGGAGAATTGAAAATTGCAACAAAAACCACTCGCAAGAGTGGTTTTTTGTTTGGCGAAGCAGAGAGTGCACGGTCAATGGTACTTTATAATTATCCAAAACTTAGTGGGGCGAGCAACAAAACTGCAAGTCGAAAACTCTGCCGGCATAACAATATATGGGGTGATAAGATTAAATAACGCTCTTTCATATTCTGTTCATTGATTGTGATATAATGGTTTATAATGTTAGCGGCTCAAGCATTTTACAAAGGAGTTTATTGTATGAAAAAGTTGATAGCATTGGTTTTCGCTTTGGTATGTGTGTTGTCCGTTGCAGGGTGCGCCTCGAAAACAGACAACGGTGGACCTCAAAAACCCACCGAAAGCATAATCAGCAATTCCAAACCGAACCAATGGGGTATCGTCTTGGAAGCGGAGAATATAACAGCGAGCGGCTTAACAATTGTTTGCAGCCATTCAGGCGGAGAAAATGCGGCCGAATTAAGCACAGGGAGCTATTATGTCATTCAAAAGCTCGAAAATACAGGCTGGATAGATGTTGAATATGCTCCTCAAGAACACGACATTGCTTGGACTTCTGAGGCATGGATTATTCAAAAGGAAGGCACCACCAAATGGGATGTGAACTGGGAATGGCTTTACGGTGAATTGTCTGCCGGCGAATACCGTATCGGTAAAGAGATTATGAATTTCAAAGCCGCCGGTGAGTATGAGACAGAACTGGTTTATGCCGAGTTTGTAATCAGGTAAACCAATTTCAATTGGTCGAACAGTAGCGTTCAAACTAAGCAGCCGTGCACAAATGCAGGGCTGCTTTTATTTTACCTGGAAATCGGATGGCCGATAAATCAAAGATATGCTTTCCATTAAAAAGAACAGCGATTAACAAATCCAAACAAAACAAAAATGGAGGTTAAAAAACCTCCATCGTTGTCTGGCGGAGAAGGAGGGATTCGAACCCTCGAAGGGCTTATGACCCTTACACGATTTCCAATCGTGCGCGCTCGACCGGGCTACGCGACTTCTCCATATCGATTTTGGCTCACAAAACGGAGCAACATGGGAAGTATACGCAATATTGCGGAAAAAGTCAAGCGAAAAGGCAAAACCCGCGAAAAAGAAAAAGGAAAAAATTTCCGGCATAAAAAAGCGGCGGCTGCGGCATTCTATGTGTACGGAAGCAAGGAAGCCGTCCGAAGCCTGAAAAGGCAGGAAAACGGGCGTGATGAGCCGCATCTTTCGAGGAGATCGTCATTTGCACAGCTCCGTGCCCGGATGGCTTCGGGCGGCCGTGAAAAAAGGCGGCAGGGTAATCCCTGCCGCCTTTATTTAAATGAATTGCCACGCACCCTCTGGTTGACAGGCTGCAACCGGCGCCAAAATAACAGGTAGCTCCGGCTCGGCTTTCCCGCGGCACATCAGTGATACCCGCTTAATGCTGCTCCCGTCAAGGCCTGACATGGTTCACAGGTCACTGTTGCACGGGACCCAACCATCACAGCCCCTTATTATTTCGCTTTCCGACCACAACAAGCCGCGAGAGGGAATCCAACCCCGCTATAGCGGATTTCGGGTGCAGGGCACCGCTAACTCCCCGTTTGGCGTGGCAAACGAGTGATCGTGTGTTGAATATACCATTTATGTATCTGCTTCGTCAAGGCGCGAAAGCGCCCATTCGGCATACGGAACGCCCTGTTCCCGCAGACGTTCAGCCGCTTCCCTGTGCTCATTTTGGCGTTTTGCCCCCGCTACCAGCAGCGCCTGCGGCTGCAAAAACTTTTTGCGGGCATAGTTTGGGCCGATCAGGCCAACAGCGGCCTTGCATTTCCCCTCCAGCAGTTCATCGATGGCAAACGCTTCTTTTGCCGCTGCCTCTATCGGCACCGGCGCAATCCCTTCATTCATCGGGCACACAAGCTGGCAGCGCTCGCAGCCAAGCAGCCGCTCTACAAACGGGCGCATATCCAATGGCATATCCGCACTGTACAGGTACCGGCGGATGCAGCGGGCCACATCCACCCCGTTTTGTTTAACTGCATCGGTCGGGCAAGCGGCGGCGCAGCGCCCACAGCCTTCACACGGCGTCACCTCTCCGTCCGCCGACGGGGCAACGCCGGTGATTAGAAGCAGCTGAATGTGCACAAAACTGCCCAGAAGCGGATGATAATACAGCCCGTTGCGCCCCAGGCGCCCGCCGGCGCGCAGCGCTGCGGCGCGGGCGGGCAGCGGCGGATGGCACAGTGCCTGTTCCCCCGTGCGTTCCCAGGCGCGGGCCAAATCGGCCGCCGCATGATACGCTTTTTGGCTTATCAGATAATAGCGGGGCGGCAGCTCACTTTGTTCAAACGGCGGGCAGGAATAAAACAGAACAGCCAAAGCCGATGCATTGGCCATCAGCGTGCGCGGGGCAGCCACCAGGTCCGGCCGATCAATGCCGGTTACGCGATTGCGCGCGTCCTGTTCCCACCGAGTAAACGGATCGGGCCGAACAAAACGCACATCGGAAAACCCATGCTCTTTTGCCAATTCTGTAAACCGACGCTCCGGCATCTTTTGTCCCTCCTCCCTTATGATTGTATCATTAATTCCTCTTCCCATCGATATTTTTGTGTGATATAATCAATAACTGATACAAGGGGGAAATAAAAATGACGAAACGTTCGATTTTATGCCTCGTTATGGCAATATTTATGGTGTTCACGCTGGTTGGCTGCAGCAAAGGCGTGCAGATTGCCACAGATCTGGGTGGTTTCCATGTGATCCATGCTTCTTTCATGGATTCTTATGATACGATGAACGCTTCATCCGGCAACACGCTGTTGGTTGTGCGGATGACGGCGGATACTGAATTTGATGAAACCCGCTTTAAGAGCCATTTTGCCGCGGAAGACGGATCCAGCGCGATCAAAGCTGCGGTGGGCGGCACGGAATATGCCTGCAAGGCGGTTGCCTATCAGGGCAAAGCGAACAGCGAAAAGATCGAATATGTGCTGGTGTTTGAAGTTGCAAGCGCTGCCACCACTTACACGTCTTTTGCGCTCACCCCGCCGAATCAGCCGCCGGTAACTATTGAAGTGAACAAATGAAACAATAAAACAAAAACAGCGTGGATATCCACGCTGTTTTTTTGTTTTGCTTATTTTGCCTGTGCTGCCATCATCGCCGCATCGCGGGCCGCCAGCATATCCTTTGTTTTCATCAGCCGGGTTTGGTTGCTGCGCTCGTTTTCCGAGAGTTTCATGGTGATAATGCGAATGCTCTCTTCGATCTGCGGAATCATCACGTATTCCAGCGCATTCACGCGCCGGCGCGTTTTCTCAATCTCATCGGCCAGCATGCTGCAGGCTTTTTCCGCTTCAGCAAGGCGGATCAACTCCGGCAGCAATTCGGCCAATGTCTCGATCGCGCCATCCAGCTCAGGCGATGTGAACGCAAAACCGTACGGCACACCGCCATCTACGTTGCTGATGCTTTCCACCGAGATGGACGGCACATTCACGCTCATCACATTTTGCGTGGAAAAGGAAAGTGTTACTTCCCGGGCAGGCACCATCAGCGCCTGTTCCATTGCTGCATCGCTCATCACGGCGCGGGCGAGCATAAACTCGCTCAGCGCCCCGGACAACCGCGCTTCCACCTGCTCGCGCAGGGCCTTGTTTTCGCGCGCCATAACAACGAACCGGCGGATCATCTCATCGCGTTTATCTTTTAACAGCTTATGACCGCGCACGGCGGTGACCCGGCGTTTTTTAAGCCGGGACAGCTCCATCCGTGTTGGTTTGATGTTCCCCAAGCCCGCCATGGTCAGTTCTCCTCGTCGCCCAGGAAGCCGGGATAGTATTTATCAATATGTGCCTGCCGAATACGGCGCAGTTCTGCAGGCGGCAGGATGCGCAGCAGCTGCCAGCCAAGGTCCAGCGTTTGTTCAATGGTGCGGTTAACCGTAAAGCCCTGAGAAACATACTGCTCTTCAAACGCGTTGGCAAACTTGGCATACAGCCGATCCATCGGCGTCAAGGCCGCATCGCCGAGGATAACGGCCAGCTCGTTCGCTTCCTTACCGCGGGCATACGCGGCAAACAGCTGGTTCATGGTGTCCGCATGGTCTTCGCGCGTTTTTCCTTTGCCGATACCCTTGTCTTTAAGGCGGGACAGGGACGGCAGCACGTTGATCGGCGGCGTTACGCCTTTGCGGTACAGCTCACGCGAAAGAATGATCTGTCCCTCGGTGATATACCCTGTCAAGTCAGGGATGGGGTGGGTCAGGTCGTCTTCCGGCATGGAGAGGATCGGGATCATGGTGATGCTGCCCTCTTTGCCGCGGATGCGGCCGGCCCGCTCATACATACTCGCAAGGTCGGTATACAGATAACCCGGATAACCGCGGCGGCCGGGCACTTCTTTACGCGCGGCAGACACTTCACGTAGCGCTTCGGCATAGTTCGTGATATCCGTCAGAATGACCAGCACATGCATGTCAAGGTCAAACGCCAGATATTCGGCGGCGGTCAGCGCCATACGCGGGGTGTTGATACGCTCAATGGCCGGGTCGTTGGCCAGGTTGATAAACAGCACTGTGCGGTCGATTGCACCGGTCCGGTTAAAGTCGGAAATAAAGAAGTCGGCTTCTTCATAGGTGATGCCGATAGCGGCGAACACCACGGCAAACTTCGCATCCGTGCCCAGCACGCGGGCCTGACGCGCGATCTGCGCAGCAAGGTCGGCATGCGGGAGGCCGGAGCCGGAGAACACCGGCAGTTTCTGGCCGCGTACAAGGGTGTTCAAACCGTCGATGGCAGACACGCCCGTTTGTATAAATTCATCGGGATAGTCGCGCGCAGCCGGGTTGATGGGCGCACCGGAAATGGGCATCCGTTTTTCCGCTATGATCTCAGGGCCTCCATCTTTGGGGCGGCCGAAACCATCAAACACGCGGCCGAGGATATCCGGGGAAACCGCCAGTTCCACGCTGTGGCCCAAAAAGCGTGCCTTGGAATCCGAAATCTTCAGGCCGTGCGAGCTTTCAAACAGCTGCACAAGCGCGCGGTCTCCATCTATCTCCAACACGCGGCCGTTGCGGATCTCACCGTTGGCCTGCTCGATCTCCACCAGTTCATCGTATTTTACGCCTTCCACACCGGTAACCGTCATCAGCGGGCCTACTACTTCGCGGATGGTTTTATATTCTTTACGCATTCAACAGCCCTCCTTCAAAGCCCAACGCGGCCATCTGCTCGTTCAAACGAGCACGGATCTGTGCCGTTGTGGCTTCATATTCGGCTTCGGGCGCGTACTTGGCGCGGCCGATCTCTTCGCGAACGGGCAATGCCGCGATCCGATTGATCTCTGCCCCGTTCTCAATGGCTTTCTGGCCCAGCTCGTTAAACATAAGGATCAGGTCCAGCATAGCCGCTTGTTTTTTTGGCGAAGTATAGGTATCAACATCGTCAAACGCATTTTGGTGCAGGTAGTCTTCGCGGATAGAGCGCGCCACTTCCAGCGTCAGCCTGTCTTTATAAGACAGCGCGTCCTGGCCAACCAACCGCACGATTTCCTGCAGTTCGCTTTCTTCCTGCAGGATACGCATCGCTTCGTTGCGCTGCGCCGTCCATTCCGGCGTCACATTTTTATCAAACCATTCATCCAGCCGGCCGGTGTACAGCGAGTAGCTGACCAGCCAGTCAATGGCCGGGAAGTGACGGGCATACGCCAGCGAGCTTGACAGGCCCCAGAACACCTTTACGATGCGCAGCGTTGCCTGGCTGACCGGCTCGGATGTATCGCCGCCGGGGGGCGACACCGCGCCAATAGCGCTGATAGCGCCTGTGCGCCCGTCTTGCCCATTGCAAACAACAATGCCTGCCCGCTCATAGAACTCCGCCAAACGGCTGGACAGGTACGCAGGGTAACCTTCCTCACCCGGCATTTCTTCCAGGCGGCCGCTCATTTCGCGCAGCGCTTCAGCCCAGCGGCTGGTAGAGTCAGCCATGATGGCAATCTTATAGCCCATATCGCGGAAGTATTCGGCAATCGTGATGCCGGTGTAGATCGAAGCTTCACGCGCAGCCACGGGCATATCGGAGGTGTTGGCGATCAGCACCGTGCGCTTCATCAGCGGTTCGCCCGAGCGCGGGTCTTTCAGTTCCGGGAACTCCATTAGAACGTCAGTCATCTCATTGCCGCGCTCACCGCAGCCAATATATACGATGATGTCGGCGTCTGCCCATTTGGCCAGCTGATGCTGCACCACCGTTTTGCCGCTGCCGAACGGACCGGGCACGGCGGCCACACCGCCTTTGGCGATGGGGAACAGCGTGTCAATAACGCGCTGGCCGGTGATCATCGGCTCTGTGGGCGGCAGCTTTTCTTTATACGGCCGGCCGCGGCGAACGGGCCAGCGCTGCAGCATGGGCAGCTCAACGGTTTCCCCGTTTTCCTTGCGCAGGCGCGCAATGGGCTCTTCAATGGTGGCTTCTCCTTCAAAGATCCATTCCACCGTGCCAGAAACGCCGTTGGGCACCATAATGCGGTGTTCCACGATGGGGCTTTCGTCTACCGCGCCCAAAAAGTCACCGGCAGCCACTTTGTCGCCCACTTTAGCGATCGGCTTAAACAGCCATTTCTTTTTACGGTTCAGCGAGGGAACCTCTATGCCACGGGAGATCCTGTCTCCGCTTTCATCATAAATCGTGGTGAGCGGGCGCTGGATCCCATCAAAAATCGATTCGATCAGGCCGGGCGCCAGTTCAACGCTCAGCGGCATATCGGTGGTATATACCGGCTCGCCGGGGCCGATGCCCACCGTGTCTTCATACACCTGAATGGAAGCCATTTCGCCGCGCAGCTCAATGATCTCCCCGATCAGCCTCTGTTCGCCGATGCGCACCACATCATACATTTTGCTTTCGCTCATACCACTGGCAACGATCAGCGGTCCAGACACTTTTACAATTGTGCCCTGCATGGCATTCACCCTTCTTTCCCAAACAATATATCCGCCCCCAGCGCTTTTTCCACGTTCTGTTTCAGCTGTTTGAGGCCCAGCCCCTTGCTCTGCAGCCCCGAAGGAATGGGGATGATGGCAGGATAGGGCTGTGCGGCATACCGCTGCAGCGTTTGAGGGATCTGTTCTGCTATTTCTTCTGTTACAAATATGATGGCGGTGCCGGCACGCGCCAGTTCAAAAATCACTTGCTCTGCTGTTTGAGCATCGTCTACCGGGCGGGCATCCAGCCCCAGCGCCGAGAAACCCAAAACAGCGTCTGCGCCGCCAATGGCGGCCATTTGTTTAGGCATATAACTCACGCAGCCTTTCCCGTACGCGCGCAGCCGGAATATTGTTGCGCTTGGCCAAAATAACCAGCCGCACCGCCTGTGATTCCCGCTCTTTGGCAATCAGATAGCCTACCAGCGGCAAAACGCTGTCCATCTCATGCTTGGATCTGCGGAACAGGGCAAGCACCACATCGTCTGCAATCCGCTCGATCACGCTGAGCGTGCCGCTCTGCATCATCGCTTCCAGGCCGGGCCGCAGCAGCGAAGCGTATTGCGCCATGCCCAACGCAGACACAAGGTCTTCATCGCTGGCCGTAAACGCGCGCACACACCGCGCGGGGCGCACCGCGCCGCCCGGCAGCAGGCCTTCCATCAGCGTGTCTATGCCCTGGCCGCTCTTGCGAACGCGCAAAAAGGTAACCAAATTGAGCATATCCGCCTGCGTTTGCACTGCTTTTATCACTTCTTTGCGCCCGCTTTTAGCCGCGTATGCCTGCATATCGGCAAAACAGCCGCTGTCCAGCATGCATTCCATCTGCTGCACGGTAAGCCCGCGGCCGTCCAACAGGCGGCATACCTTGGCCGCCGCTTTGCCAATGTTTTCAGGCATCGCGCCGAAAAACCGGCGGGAAGCAAGGTCCATCAACTTGTCTGCTTCCATCGTGCCCATGGCCTTTGTCATGGCAAGCGGGTCCTGGTCAAGCATCTGAGCTTTAAAGAATAATTTTAAATTATAACAATCGCCTTTTAACAAAAACGCGTCGGTCGCCCACCGGTTCGGAGAAACGGCTCGCACATAGCTATACGCCTGCTGCAGTTCTTCCTCCGCCGCTTTCAGCACGTCCGGGGTCATCCCGGAGCCGTATCCGCTCTCGTACAGCATCTGAGTGGCATGGTCTGCGGTTTCCGCTTCCAGCATGCGCTCCAGCCGCTCGCGCGTTATGAGCCGCGCCGTTAAGCTTTTAGTACGGGCGGTGGCATAATAAACGCTGCTTTGCGCCATGCTTTACGCCTCCGTTCCGTCGAACAGCAGGCGGGACACTTCTCCCTCCGTTGCCAGCTGAACGCCATGAATCAGCGCCGCCGTCGAAAGGTCTACCTCCATCCCGCCGGAAACAATCACGCAGCCGCCGGCAATGTCATTCCGCGGCTCGGCCAGCACAAGGCCGTTGGCCTTGCCCTGCTGCGCAAGCGCTTCGTTCAGGCCGGCAATAAACGCCTCGTTCAGGCGGCCTGCATCGGCCTGTGCCGGTGCAATGCCCTCGTTTCCATGCTCGATCATGTTCAAACATACCTTGTGATACAGCGCGCAAAAATCCCCGTCCGGCAGGGACGCAAGCGCCTGTTCAGCTTTTGCATATACCTGCGCCAGCAGATCGCGTTTGGCGCTGAGCAGGTGCTTGCGCACCTCAAGCTCCGCCACGCCGCGGATCCGCCGCGCCCGTTCTTCCGCTTCCACACAGCCCTGCTGTTCCAGGTTCTGCGCACGCAGCTGTGCCTGGTCCAAAATGCGGGCCGCTTCCGCCTGTGCGGCAGCACAAGCCTGCGCTTTTACTTCCTCGGCGGCAGAACGCGCATCGGCCAATATTTTCTGTGTAATGGTTTCGATACCCGCCATGACTGCCCCGTTCCTTTACAGCACGTACAGCGTGATCAGGATGGAGGCAAGCAGGCTCAGCACCGCGTAGGTTTCCACCATGATGGCCATCAGGATAGCTTTACCGGATTCGTTGGACTGCACGCCAACCATACTGATGCCGGCCGCCGCCGTTTTGCCCTGCGCGATGGCGCTGAACAGGCCGCCGATGCCGATAATGGCGCCCGCCGCCATAAACGCGAGGCCCTGATACACACTCAGGTCCACCAGCGCGCCGCTAAGCAGGCCGACTGCGCGCATGATCATGAATCCGATCAGCAAGCCGTAAATGCCCTGCGTGCCCGGCAGCGCCTGCAGCACGAGGCATTTACCGAAATACTCCGGATGCTCGGAGCAAACACCGGCCGCCGATTCGCCGGCGATACCAACACCCTTTGCAGAGCCAGTACAAGCAAGGCCCACAGCAAGAACAACACCCAAAAGTGCAAACACGATTCCTAACGACATGATTCTTTTCCTCCTTAGACCGTCTGGTCAGTGTCAGATAACTGAACATATTTTGTTTGATAGGCATAAGGCACAAAAGCGCGCCCGCCGCCTTCATAAAACTTGCCGTAGAACTCAATGTACTGCAGGCGGCACGAATGAACGTAAGCGCCCAAAGCATTGATCAGCACATTGAACGTATGACCTACCAGCAAAAGCACAACGCCGAACACGTATCCGATCGGCCCTGTCATCACCATTTCGGCCAGCGTGTTGAACACCAGCGCGATAACGCCGGTCGTCAGCCCCATGCCGAACAAACGCGAGTAAGACAGAATATCCGACAGATAACTGGTCAGCCCATACACGGCGCTGAACCCACCGGTGAATTTGCTGATGATCCCTTTCCTGTCGCGTCCCGCGGTCAGGAACAGCCCGATCACGCCAATTAGCGCAATATATCCGCAGAACGGCACACCCAGCAGCATTCCAATGGCACCCCATAGGATGCACAGGATAAACACCGTGTCACAAAACGCATCCACATACCGCTTTTTGGTAAGCAGCCGGCGGCCGTTTTCCACCAGGCCCAGCGTAATATGCACCAGGCCGATCGCCAAAGACACGATCAGCATTTTCATCGGGTCTTCCAGCGGCTCAAACCAGAGCGCCGGGAAAAACGCAACGCCGAACCAACCGCCGAACAGGATGCCCCAAATCAACGAAGACAGCCCGCCCATAACCACCACAACGGCAATCTTTTTCAGCGTGCCCTGCGGGCGCATCAGCCTGAGGAACAGAGAAAGCACCAGCGTCATCACAATGCCATACCCCGCATCAGACATCATCATGCCGAAGAAACAGAAGAAGAACGGGGCCATGATGGCCGTCGGGTCCGCTTCATACGCGTTCGGCAGAGAATACATCTCCGTAACGGTTTCAAAATTCGAAAGCAAGCGCCCGTTTTTAAACGCGGTGGGAGGCACATCCTCCGCCGCGGCGTCTTCAATTTGGATGAACAGCGTTTCCGGCCGCAGCATAAGCGCTTCGCGCAGCTTTTCCGCCTGCCGGGCGCGCACCCAACCGGTGATCATAAAGGTTTTTTCCGTTTGCCCGCTTTGCTCTTTCAGGGCCGCCTGCTGATATTTGACCGCGCAGGCATCACTGAGCTTTTCAAGTGCGCTGAGCTTTTCACCATAGGTGCATACCCGCTCGATCAGCGCGGCCTGAGCCGCTTCGTTCTCCTTAAGCGCCTGTTCCGCCCGGGCAATCTCCTGTGCCGGCACGCCGGGCACACCCGGGTCAGCCTGTGCAAACCCGGCCGTGCGCATCGCGGCCTCCGCCTCTTTTTCATAGCACGCAGACACCACCATATAGATGCACACCGCTTGTTCATCGCCGCCCACCTGTTCGATCACGGCATCGGTGTTCGCGCAATCGTCAATCATGGTCTGCAGGGCTTGCTGCGGCACGGTGCCCAAATACATCCGGGTGTTTTGCGTGTCCTTAATATCCGCCAACGGCACGCGCAGCGCCTCATAAGGGCGCAGCGCTTCGCACAGCGCCGTTTTTTTCGTGCGGTCCAACGTCAGCGCCGCCATTTCGGTTCTAAGCGCTTCGAGCTCTTCCACGACCATCCAGTTTTCCGGGCAATCGGCACTGAGCAGCTCCTGCGGCGTCATCACCGGTTTTTGGCTCAATAACCCGCTTTTTTTGGAATAATAGGTATTCAAAAATGACAGCGCAGCACTAACTCTGTCTGTCGCAGCGTTTGCTGCCGATAGAGTTTGGCCGCCCTGACCTTTGTCCAACCCTTCCCCGGGAATGATTTCATCAATATGTAAGGCGCGCATCCGCTGCAGCGCAGCGGACACGGCCTCAAATTCCGAACTCATGCCCACGATGGTCACTTTTTGTACTTTGTCTACCGCCATACCGCAGGTATCCTTTCCAAAACAAGTGCAACCGCGGCATCAACGCGCGCCTGTGCACGTTCGCGTTGGCCGTTGATCTGTTCGTTCTGCGCCTGCACATAGGCAGCCGCTTCTTCCTGCGCCTGCGCCTGGGCCTTGTCGATCCGTTCCTGTGCCTGCGCACGTGCTTGTTCGAGCCGCAGAGCGGCTTGTTCGTTCGCCTGATCGGTCACGGCTCGAGCAGCCTCACGCGCGTCGCGCTGAGAATCGGCCGCGATATGCTTGGCTTCTTCTTCGGCCTGACGAACGGCATCAATGATTCCCTCGATCAAAACGATCCTCTCCTTAATATGATAAGCTTACCGATACCTTATTTGGTGCCGAACAGCCGATCGCCTGCATCGCCCAGGCCGGGCACGATATAGGCGTGGTCGTTCAGGCATTCATCAATGCAGCCAACGAAAATATCAACATCCGGGTGCGCTTCCTGCACAGCCTTGATCCCTTCGGGGGCTGCGATCATGCACACCATTTTGATGTTTTTCCCGCCGCGTTCTTTGATAAAATCGATCGCCGCAGCTGCAGAACCGCCGGTGGCAAGCATCGGGTCAAGCACGATCAGTTCACGCTCGCCGATGTCGGCCGGCAGCTTGCAATAATATTCTACGGGTTTAAACGTTTCCGGATCACGGTAAACCCCGATATGGCCCACGCGCGCGGTTGGCACCAGGCGCAAAAAACCTTCCACCATACCAAGGCCCGCCCGCAACACCGGCACAATGCCCAGCTTTTTGCCGGCGATCATCTTGGCTTTCATGGCGCAGATCGGCGTTTGCACTTCCACTTCTTCCAGCGGTAGGTCACGCGTAACTTCATACCCCATCAGCATGGCGATCTCTTCCGTCAGCTCTCTGAAATCTTTGCTGCTTGTTTCCACGCTGCGCAGGAGGCTCAGCTTGTGCTGGATCAGCGGATGATCCATTTCAAATACCTTCGACATGGTTTTTTGCCTCTCACTTATTATTCTCAATGGCCATGATCTTATCGACACGGCGCTGATGGCGCCCGCCCGCAAAAGATCCTTCCAGGAACGCGTCTACAATGCATTTGGCAAGCTCGGGGCCCACCACGCGGCCGCCCAGGCAAAGCACCTGCGCGTTGTTATGCTCGCGGCACATGCGCGCGCTGTACGGGTCAGAGCAAAGCGCGGCGCGAATGCCGGGCACTTTGTTCGCCGAAATGGAGATGCCGATCCCTGTGCCGCACAGAAGGATGCCCAGGCAACCCTGCTGTTTCACTTCTTCACAGGCCGCCTGTGCGACATCGGGATAATCCACGCTCTCAGGCGAGTAACAACCCATATCTTTTACTTCCAAACCTTTTTCTTTCAGATAAGCCGCCAGTTCTTCCTTGAGGGCAAATCCGCCGTGATCGCTGCCGATAACAATCATAATCTTTCTCCTTTCTTGCTCTAGGCCCAGAAATAATACTATTAATCCATTATAACGAATTATATACCCATCCCTGTGAATACGCAAGAGGCCGGCGGACAAAATCATGTCTCACCGGCCACATCAAACCCGGCCGCACGCAGCGCCCGGTTCATATACGCAAGCCCCGGCCCGGCCGGGTCAACACCTTGAATGAAAACGCGGTCAAACCCCCATTCGTCCGCTTGCCGCAGGGCGGCAAACAGCCCGTGGGCCATATCACCCTGCTCGTCCAGCACAAGGCAGGCACGCGCACCCATCGCCTCATGCATGGCTTTGGCGCACAGGATCACCGGCCTCAGGCCAATGCTCTGCGCCATGTCATACAGCTGCGCCAGCGTTTTCTGCGCCTGCGCGCTCGGCCACACCAGCGTTGCCTGCCCGCGGGGGGCATAGTGCCTGTGCAACATCCCAGGCGACAGTGCCTTGCCCGTTACCTCTGTCAGCACGCCGTCCGCAACGCGGCAGGCCCCGCAAACGGCTTCGATCTGTTCTTTGGTTATTTGCCCCGGCCGCAGGATCACCGGCACCTCGCCGCGCGTGTCTATCACCGTTGATTCCACGCCGATCCGGCAGTCACCCCCGTCCAGGATCAAGGGGATGCGGCCTGCCATGTCCTCATGCACATGCGCCGCCGTGACCGGACTGGGCCGGCCGGAAAGGTTGGCGCTGGGTGCCGCAATGGGTCCGGCAAGGCGGATCAGCGCCAGCGCCTCCGCATGGTCGGGCATGCGCAGGGCCACGGAATCCAACCCTGCGGTTACCACGGCGGGAATGCTGGGCACAGCCGCTGTGATCAGACTCATCGGCCCCGGCCAGAATGCACGCGCCAGCGTTTGGGCGATCGGCGTCCAGCTTCGGCTCAGCGCCTGTGCCTGGGCCATGGTGGCCACATGCACGATCAGCGGGTTATCGGCCGGGCGCCCCTTGGCGGCAAAAATTTTGCGCACAGCTTCTGCATTGTCCGCACACGCCCCCAAACCGTAAACCGTTTCGGTCGGAAAAGCGACAAGAGCGCCTTCCGCCAGCGTTTGGGCCGCGGCGGTCAGCGCTTCTTCGCGTTGTGAATATAAGGATAAAAGCTTTGTTTCCATCAATCTGCCTGTTCGCCCGAGAGCAGCTCGGTCCGCTCCTGTAAAATCAGCGCGTCGATGATCTCATCGCAATCGCCGTCCATAAACGCTTCGAGTTTATAAACCGTTACCCCGATCCGATGATCGGTTACACGGCCCTGCGGAAAATTGTATGTGCGGATGCGCTCGCTTCGATCCCCGCTGCCAATCTGGGAGCGGCGGTTCTGGCTGAAGGCCTGGTCCTGCTCGGCACGGATGCGGTCATACAGCCGGCTTTTGAGGATGCGCATCGCCTTTTCTTTGTTCTTCAGCTGCGATTTTTCGTCCTGGCAGGTCACCACCAGCCCTGTGGGCAGGTGCGTGATGCGCACGGCGCTGTCCGTTGTGTTCACGCTCTGGCCGCCATGGCCGCTGCTGCGATACACATCAACGCGCAGGTCGTTCGGCGCAATGGTCACTTCCACATCTTCCGCCTCGGGCAGCACGGCAACTGTGGCCGCGCTGGTGTGGATGCGGCCGCCCGATTCCGTTTCAGGCACGCGCTGAACGCGGTGCACCCCGCTTTCAAATTTCAGCCGCGCATACGCGCCGCGGCCGTTGATCACAAAAATGCTTTCCTTAATACCGCCAAGCTCCGTTAAATTCTCATTCATCGGCTCCACGCTGAAGCCGTGCCGCTCGGCATATCGGCTGTACATTCTATACAGGTTTGAGGCAAACAGGGCCGCTTCTTCGCCGCCCGTTCCCGCGCGAATCTCCATCACCACGTTGCGGTCTTCATTCGGGTCGCGTGGAAGCAGCAAAATGCGGATCTCCTCTTCGGTTTTGGCCACTTCTTCGCTCAGCGTTTGAAATTCTTCTTCCGCCATCTCGCGCATTTCCGGGTCCCCGTCTTCCCGCATCAGGCGGCAGTCTTCCAGGGCGGATAAAAGCCGCGCATATGCTTCGCTTTTATGGGCAATGGGCTCCAGCTGCGCATGTTCTTTTACCAGCACGCGCCAGGCATCCATATCCTTCATACTGTCGGGCGAAGCGATCCGCTCGCTCAACTCGTCATACCGACGACGGATGGATTGCAGCCGTTCATTCATGCTCTCAGCTCCTTCTTCCACAGACAGCGCGGGGCCGGCCGGCATTATCCGGCACCACGGTAAGATCCACAAAGGCCGGCTCCATCATTGCCAGCACATCCCAGCACACGGCCGGGCTTACCTCAAGGCACAGCCACCCTTCCCGCCACAGATACGTGGGGGCATCCTGAATGATCATATCATACACATCCAGCCCATCCGGCCCGCCATATAAGGCCAAATGCGGCTCAAACCGGGCTACAGACGGCGGCAGCTGCTCCATTTCTTCGGCTGTGATATAAGGCGGGTTGGCCATGATCACATCAAACTGGCGCAGGCGCCACGGCGCAAGCGCGCTGCCTTGGGCAAACCGCACTGGCGCGTTCAGCTTTTCGGCATTCCATTGCGCCACGGCCAGCGCGTCGATGCTGATATCGGAGGCAAACACATTCGCATCCGGCCGCGCCAACGCCGCCGAGATCGCCAAACAGCCGCTGCCCGTGCAAATATCGGCCAACGAGCCTTCAAACGGCAGCCGTGCCAGCGCGGCCTGCAGCAGCACTTCGCTGTCATACCGCGGGATAAGCACGCGCTCATCCACATAAAACGAATGGCCGAAAAAATCGGCTTCCTTCATCAGGTACTGCACCGGTGTGCCCGTTTCCAAACGCGCAATCAGCGACACGATGCGTTCGCTTTCTTCCGCGGAGATCGGCTGGGTGCGTGTCAGCAGCCCATGCACAGAGGTGTTCAGCGCATGGCACACCAGCATGCGCGCATCCCCAGAGCCAACCCGATGGGCTGCCCGCTGGACGGCGCGCAGCGGCGTCATTCCTCTAAACATCTTCCATCGCCGCCCGATACGCCGCGGCCGCCACTTCGATCATATCGTCAGTAGGGATGCGGGTGGTCAACCGCTGCAGCAAAAGGCCGGGGGCGCGCAGCGCGTTTGCCCACCACGCCTGTGAACGGGCGGCAAACCGCAGCAGTTCATACGCCAGCCCCGCCACCAGCGGCAACGACAGTACACGGATCAGCATACCCAGCCAAATGCTTTCGCTTCGGCCGATCAACGTGTATACCGCAATGCTTACCATCATCACCAAAAACAGATAGCTGGTACCGCACCGCGGATGGGTCACTCTATAAAGCCGGCTGTTTTCCGGCGTTGCTTCTTTTTCATGTTCATAGCAATGCAGCACGCGGTGTTCCGCCCCGTGATACATGAACACCCTGCGCATATCCTTCATTAAAGAACAGGCAACCAGATACCCCACAAAAATGAGAATGCGCAGGCATCCCTCAAGCAGGTTTTTCCACAGCCCTGCGTTTTTAAACAGCAGGCTGGACAACAAGTTGGGCAGCAGGATAAAAAGGCCCACGGAAAACGCCACGGCAAACACCATGGCCAGTGTGCCCATCATGCCAAGGCCTTCCTCCGTTGCCTCGCCCTCGTCAGCCGCGATATAATCGGCGCTTTTCATCAGCATCCGATAGCCCACGCCCAGCTGCACGCACAGGTTCACCACGCCGCGCACGATCGGCAGCCGCGCCCAGCGGTGTTTTTGGCTGAACGTGCTGGCCGGCACGCGATCAAGCGTGATAGATCCATCTTTTCTGCGCACCGCCATGCATACGGATTTGGGGGATTGGATCATAACCCCCTCCATAACGGCCTGGCCGCCCAAGTTCAACGGCTTGGCGGCTTTTTGCGCGGATATGAAAAACAGGCCAAAAAGATTTCGGCCTGTTCTCTTTGCTCGGTTTTTACTGCAGTCCATAACGTTTTTTGAAACGATCGACGCGTCCGCCCGTGTCCACGAGTTTCTGTTTACCGGTATAAAAAGGGTGGCACTTCGAACAGATTTCAACCCTCATTTCCTTTTTAACAGAACCGGTGGTAAACGTTTCGCCACAGGCACACCGCACAACGCATTCCCCGTAATTCGGGTGAATTTTCTCCTTCATGGTTCCACCTTCTTCCTATTTCACTTATGTGCGAACGATATTATATCAGTGTGGAAAAAGAAAAGCAAGCGCAAAATCGCATTTTATTCGTTGTTTTTCTGGTTCTCTTCGTTATTCTCCCGTTCATCGGGTTTTTCCGGCAGCTGCGGGGCCTGTACCGGTTCCTCTTCCGGCATGCGGCACCGGTCTGCAATCTGCGCGCTGTACCGATAACAAAGAAATCCGCCGATGGCGCCCAGCGCCAGCGAAAAAAATGCGTTTGGCACCGGCGCCATGTCCAGCTGCCCACCGATGATTACGCCGAACAGCTCGCACAAAATAAACACCAATACATATTGCGCCACATGCATCGT
Source organism: Clostridia bacterium (assembly GCA_017439715.1). Taxonomy (GTDB): domain Bacteria; phylum Bacillota; class Clostridia; order Christensenellales; family QAND01; genus RGIG3178. The sequence continues at coordinate 50,385 of JAFSIR010000011.1, forward strand.
AGCCGCAAGGCCCGCGCTTTTCATTTTCCGTGCCACGGCAAACGAGCCGAACACCAACAGCAGGATCTCGATCACTGCGTTTCTCCTCCCGGTTTATTTTGCGCCGTTGCCGGTAAAAGAGAAGCCCTCTTTTTCCAAAATGCGCACATAATCTTTCATGGTTTTCACAAACTCCGCGTTCGTTTTGGCGCGGGTCATCATATTCAGCACTGTTTCCGTGGCTTCCGCCGGGGCCAGGCTGCTCAGCAGCCGCCGCATGGTGAGCACACCCTCCAGCTCCTCCTGGGAAAGCAGCAGCTCTTCGCGCCGCGTGCCCGATTTATACAGGTCGATCGCCGGGAAAATGCGTTTCTCGCTCATCTTGCGGTCAAGATGCAGCTCCATGTTGCCCGTTCCCTTGAATTCTTCAAAAATGATATCGTCCATGCGCGAGCCGGTTTCCACCAGCGCCGTGGCGATCACCGTAAGGCTGCCACCCTGTTCAACGTTACGCGCCGCGCCGAAAAAGCGCTTCGGGCGATACAGCGCGCCCGGGTCAAGCCCTCCGGAGAGCGAACGGCCTGTGGGCGCGATCGTCAGGTTATACGCGCGGGCCAGGCGCGTGATGCTGTCCATCAGGATCACAACGTCTTTTCGATGCTCTACCATGCGCTGCGCGCGTTCCAGCACGCTTTCTGCCACGCGGGTGTGATGCTCGGGCTGTTCATCAAACGTGGAATATACCACCTCGCCCTTGATCGACCGCTGCATTTCCGTTACTTCTTCCGGCCGCTCATCAATCAGCAGCACGATCAGCTCCACTTCGGGATGATTGACTGAGATGGCATTGGCAATCTTCTGCAGCAGCACCGTTTTGCCCGCCCGCGGTGGAGACACAACAAGGCCGCGCTGCCCTTTGCCGATCGGCGCTATCAGATCAATCATTCGCAACGCCAGGTCCATGGGCGCATCGGCGCGCTCCAGTGACAGCCGATAGTTCGGATGGATGGGCGTTAGATCTTCAAACGGAGTCCGGGCTGCCGCCTGCTGAGGATCCGTTTCATTGATGGAATCGATATATAAAAGCGCCAGGCGCCTGTCCGTTTCCGTGTTCGGGCGGGTGCGGCCGCGCACACAGTCACCCGTGCGCAGGCCAAAGCGGCGGATCTGCGCGTTCGACACATACACATCGCGCCCTTCGGGGTTGTTCTCGCCCCGCAGGAACCCGTATCCATCGGGCAGCACTTCCAAAATGCCATCGCAATAGCCGCATTCGCCGCTTTCCAGCATCTCCATAATCGCCTCATTCGGTGCATCGTCCCGCTGCACTTCATAGGGGCGGCGCAGGCTGCCCTGCGGGGCATAAGCATTGCGCTGCGCAGCACGGGGGGCGTACACACGCGGCTCTCCGATTCTGTCGCTCATGCGCGCCGGGCGCTCATACACGCGCGGCCACTCATTCTCATGGCCATGGGCAGGCGCTTGCACTACAGGCAGCTCCTCTGCTCGTTCGGATGCGGGTATTTCTGCAGGCATCGTGGCAACAGGTGCCTTTTTTTTCGTTCGCACAGCGGCTTCCACCGGCTCTGCATCTGCCTGCGCAACAGGCGCTGCTTTTTTCGCTCGCGCGGGTTTGGACACCGGCACGGCGTTTGCCTCAACAATGCGGGGTGCACTTTTGGGCGGGCGGCCGCGCCGCTTGGCGGGCGCCGGGGCAGCCGCCTGTTCCGGCACACTGTCTACCGGGTTTGGATGCTCCATGATCGCCTGCACGATCTCCGCCTTGCGCAGCTCGCTGTAATACGGTATTTCCAAATAAGCCGCTATCTTGCGCAGCTCTACCAAACCTTTTTTCATATATACTTCCCGAGTCATAAAAAAACGCGCTCCCTTCCTGTAAAAGCGTAGCGGAAATACACTGCTGAAAAAACACTGAGATTAAAATACAATTTGGTGGGTAATTTCAGTATAATCATCTTAAAAACGGCCGTCAATCAAAACATTTGGCAGTGTGGCTCGGAATATGGCAAAAAAGAACACCCGCATTTGCGGGTGTTCTTTAACGTACAATTACAGTTGAATCTTAGCCGCAGCGCTGCCGGCTTTTTTGTTTTTTACGGTGATGGTGATCTCATCCCCGGGTTTGCCAGACACGATCCACTCCAGCTTTTTGGCGCAGGGCTGGTGCGGCGAGGTCATGATCGCGCGATAGCGATACGCCTGGTTTACGCCGGAGAAGCCTTCCAAATGGCCGATCTTGGCCGGCTGCGCCGCCTGGATCACATCAACGCCTTCGATCGATGCGGTCAGCGGCTCATCGATCTTAAGGTTGATCGCTTCACGGGAACCGTACGTGGGCAGATAGCCGGTGTTGGTTGCCACAGCGGTTACTTTATAAACCCCTTCCGCCTGTTTCTCCGCAGCGGCCTGCGTTACCGTAAGGTGCGGGAGGGCGGCGGCATAGCGCATCATGAAGCGCGTGCCTTTTTCCACTTCCTGCTCAAGGAAGTGGCACGGCGGGTTCTGCACGGTGAATTTAAAATCAAATCCGCCGATCTCCACTTCACCCAGCTGCGGATGGTCCAGCTTGGTCCAGGGCTTAATCGCGTCTTTGCCAATGTTTTCATCGATCCACTGAATGGCCAGATAAAAATCATCCTGCATCTCAATGTCAGTTTTGGAATGTTTTTCCTTCGTCGGCCAGAAATTCTTCACGCCGGCACGGATCATCAGATCCCAGAATTCAATCGTATACGCCGGGATGCCCTGCGTTTGATAAAGCCAATCATCATACGCGCCCGAGGAATAGCTTTCCTGATCGCCCAGGAACTCATCAAAAATATTCGTGCAGGCATACCCCATTTCTTCCGTGCCCATCAGGCCGATCTCGTGATACAGCTTCATGTCAAACTGATCCGCCTGTTTTTCCGGTTTCGTTCCCGGTGGATAAATGATAATGCCGCCGCAGGTGTGGTTCGTGGCCCGCAAACAATGTTTTTATGCGCAATCACAAAATCAGCCAGCGCTTTATTTTCCGGGTTGCTCAGCGGATACGCGCCGGCGCCCGGCTGCCGCACTTCGCTGAACCAGCCGAACGGATAGTTGCGGTTAAAATCAAGGCCCCATTTGTCGGGCGCGATCTGAATGTTCACGCCATCGTAATCCACAATGTCGCCTTCCGGATATACATTATAATATACACCGTCATGATCATCGGGCTGGCGCAGGATCATCCAGCGGGGATCCTTTTCGGATTCCTTCCATTTCCCGAAGGGGGACTGCACGCGCATCAGGCGGATCGCGCCGTCGCCATCCATGTCTTTGGCGTGCAGGCCGGGCTGCAGCTCTTCAAACGGATAAGGCCGGTTCACCGAACGCAGATGTTCGGGCGTGGTCAAAAACGCTTCCGCGCCATCGGGCGACACGCGCGGAATCACATACACCGTGGACGTATCCAGCAGCTTTGTCACTTTATCGTCCTTGCCGTAATTCTCCACCAGATACACAATAAAATGCATGGCCGCCATGGAACCGGTCACTTCACCGGCGTGATGGTTGCCATCAAGATAATAGGCGGGTTTATCAGCAAAATCACCGGTAGCAAGATTCGTGATCTCCGCCGCCCATACTTGCCGCCCTTCCCAGGACTGCCCGATGCCGGACAGTTTCATCAGCCCGGGATACTCGGCAGCGAGCTTTTGCAGGATAGCCGTCATCTCGTCATAGGCAAAATAATGATCAAAAGAAACAGAAAGACCCATCAAGATAACCTCCTCAAACATTGATATGTATGATTATACACAGTATGCATAGAATATGCAACTATTATTTTATACATTCTCAGATTGTATTACACTGTATAAAGCAGTAGAATAAAATAAGATGATATTATTGCGATGAAAGAAGATGATTGGATGGAAGAAGTGAAAAAATCAGCGGAGGTGCAGGAACAGCAGGAAACGCCGGAACAGGCGTTGGCGCGGGCCAATGAGGCCATCGTAAAAGCTGCCAGGGAGTATCAGGCACAGCCGTTTTTAAAGCGGATGTTCAGCCGGCAGAACCGCGTGCCGCATGATATGACCAAGGGCGAACTGGGCAGGGATATACTGCATATTGCCTGGCCGTCGATGGTGGAGCTGTTTTTGCAAAGCCTGGCCGGCATTGTAGACTTGATGATGGTAGGTCAGCTGGGTGCATGGGCAATCTCAAGCGTTGGCTTGGCCAACCAGCCGAAATTTATCATGATGGCCGTGATGGTGGCCCTTAACGCGGGCACAACGGCGCTGGTTGCCCGGTTCCGCGGCGCGGGCGACCGGGAAAATGCCAACCGCGTGGTGCGGCAGGGGCTGCTGCTCACGCTGGTGTTCGGACTTGGCATCTCATCAATCATTTTTATTTTTGCAGAGCCGCTTGTTCAATTCATGGGTGCGGCCGAAACAGCCACGCTCGTTGGCGGCACGATATACTTAAAATATCAGGCGGCCGGGTTCATCTGCGTTGCGTTTTCCGCGGGCGTCACCGCGGCGCTGCGCGGCGTAGGGCAAACGCGTGTGTCCATGGTGTATAACATGGTGGGCAACGTGGCCAACGTGATCCTCAACTATGGGCTGATATACGGCAATTTCGGCCTGCCGCGCATGGAAGTGGCCGGTGCGTCGCTGGCAACCATCCTGGGCCAGGCCATTGCAATGGTGTTTGCCTTTATCGTGCTGCTCAAAGGCCGGGGCGGCTTTTTGAAGCTGGAACCACGCAAAGGTTTTAAACCCGATTTTCAACTTATCAAGCGCATCCTGCATATCGGCATCCCCAGCATGTTTGAGCAGTTTGCCATGCGGTTGGGCATGATCCTGTTCACCAAAACCGTGGCTGTGCTGGGCACCGTGCAGTTTGCCGCGCATCAGGTGTGTATGAATCTGCAGAGCCTGACCATGATGAACGGGCAGGGCTTCGGCATTGCGGCCACGGCGCTGCTCGGGCGCAGCATGGGGCAGGGGCGCATCGATAAAGCGCATGCATATACCAAGCGATGCCGGCGGTTCTCGCTGTATCTGTCGCTGGGGCTGTCTGCATTTTTCCTGTTCCTGGGCAGATACGCCATTATGATGTATAATTCAGACCCGGCGATCATCACGGCCGGGCTCACCATCATGCCCATCATGGCCTTGCTGCAGCCGCTGCAAGGCGCGCAGATGTGAACCAACGGCGCGCTGCGCGGCGCGGGCGACACCAAAGCCACTGCGATGATCATTGCCGTGGGCATCATCGTGGTACGCCCAATTTTTGCTACGCTGTTCGTAAACACGCTCAACTGGGGCCTTATGGGCGCATGGCTGGCCATGCTGATGGACCAGGGGCTGCGCTCTCTGCTGTGTTATATGCGCCTGCAATCCGGCCGCTGGATGAGCATCCGCGTATAAATCGAGGAGATTTACATGAACGTTGCCTGTATTTTGGCTGGCGGTGCAGGGCGCCGCATGGCAGGGGCTTCCATACCCAAGCAATTTTTAACGCTGTATGACAAACCGGTGCTGATGTGGTCTGTTGAAACGTTTGACCGCTGCGCACAGATTGATCTGATCTGTCTTGTGGTACCGCCGGGATATCGGGCGGTGGTGGAAGGCTGGCTGCGTCAGGCCGGGCTGCGCACATCCGTGCGTTTCGCTTCGCCGGGCGCCGAACGTTTTGACAGCGCGTATGCTGCGCTGATCGCCGTATCAGACGTGTGCGGACCGGACGATATCATTTTGTTCCATGATGCTGCCCGCCCGCTTGTCAGCCTTGACACGATTGAGGAAAACATCCGCCTTGCCAAGCGCTATGGCGCCGTGTATACCGTGCTGCCCGCGCAGGACACCGTGGTCGTCAGCACCGATGGGCGCACAGTTAGCGATATTCCGCCGCGCCGGGAGCAGTTTCAGGGGCAAACGCCCCAGTCTTTTAGATATGAAGTGATCGCAAACGCGCACGCGCATTTCCGCACCCGTGGCATGGAGGTGCCGGTAACAGACGATTGCTCGCTTGTGTTCCGGTTGGGGCACACGGCGGCGCTGTGCATCGGCAGCAAACAAAATTTGAAGATCACGACAGACGAAGATCTGGTGTTTCTGGAAGCGTTGATCGCGGCACAAGCCAATCGAAGGCAATAAAAAAGGAGGCATTGAGCCTCCTTTATATTTTGTTAGGATCAGAAAAGGCGCATAAGCAGCAAGATCGCAGACCATACAACGCCCACAGCGCACATTATCGCCATGGCAAAGCCGAACCACACTGTCCATTTCAGCTTCGGCACCTCTTTGGCCAGCTTGCCCTCCAGCTTGCTTTTGCCGGCCCGGTTTTCACTGGAGCGACGGCGCTGCTGCTTGGACTGTTCCTGCATCTGCATCATTTTAATGCGCATATAGTAGTTGATGATACGAGTATTTACAAAATATCCCAGCGCACCCACAACCGCAAGAATATACGGCAAATTCATTCGTTGTTCCCCCTCTAGTACATTCCGGTGTTATTACTATATAGCAAAAGCCCCTATCTTTCAAGGGGCTTTTGCCTTGCACCGTTATTTACGGCTGAACGCAGAATTGCGCCGGGTCTTTGCAGGCACCGGAAACAAAATACGCAAAATGCACATGGCTCTCGTCTGCGATTTCGCTTTGCGCGCTGCGGCCCACTTTGCCGATCACATCGCCCTGGCGCACCGTTTGCCCGATGCGGATATTCTCGGGCGCACTCAGGTTGCCATACAGCGTGGATATTTTGCCTTCATGCTCAATGATCACTGTGTATCCCGTTTCCGGATCATTGACAACGCTGGTCACCGTGCCATCCAACGCCGCGGCAACATCCGCTCCGTTCTCTGCCGCGATGTCCACCCCGCGGTGCACCATCCACGCGTTCAGCGTGCCGAAATACACCGGATCGTTCGGCGAAAATGCGCGCAGAATCTTCCCTTTTACCGGATAGATCGCTTTTTGCTTTGCCGTTGCGCTGTTGCCCTGCACAGGCGTTTCCTGCTCAGGCGTTGGGACCGGTGTTTTTTCCGCCATGGGCGGCGGCTCAGGCGTTGTGGTTGGCGCCGGCACTTTGTCCGCTACCGACAGTTTTGGCGGCTCCACAAGCTGCACCTGCGCAGCGCCCGGATCGGGCACGGCAGACTGCGGGGCCGGTTCCGGCTCAGCAGAAAAAGCAAAATACGCGCTGGCGCCCACAATGCCAAGGCACAGGATCATCACCAGATACACGCCCTGCTTATCCAAAAACGCGGCAAATCGCGACCGCGCCGATCGGCGGCGGCTTGAACGGCTATGATAATTGCGGTTTTCCATCTCGCACCTCCTCGCGCCTATTGTTGCCGCTGGGAGGGCGGTTCATACGTATCTGTCAGCGTGTGTACAGCGCTGTGATCTCAACACCCGTATAATAATGGCATAAGATGGCATCATATTCGCAGCCGGCTTTTGCCATGGCATCCGCACCGTATTGGCTCATGCCCACGCCGTGCCCATACCCGCGGGTGGTGATATACACCTTGTTGTTATTCACCGATATGGAAAAATTTGTTGAGTCCAGCCCCAGCGCTTTGCGCATTTGCCGGCCTGTAAACGTTTTGTTCGCAATTTTGATTTGCGCCACGCGGCCGGATGGCGTTCGTTCCGGCTCGCTGATCGCCTGCGGCAGGCGCTTGGCCGTGCAGGCAAAACTATTGTTTTCGGCTTTCAGCTGCCGGATAAACGCCGCGGCGCTCATGCTCACCGTGCGTTCATAGCGGGGCGCCTTTTCTTCTCCCGGGCTGTCAACAGATTGAAGATACGGCAGCGCCTGCGCATATACGTTCTCAACGTTTTCTGTTTTACCGCCCGAGGTTGAATGGAACAGCGCCAGGATCGGTTCGCCTTGATAAGTCAGTATCTCGCCGTGCGTTTGTGCCACCGCCCGGCGAATCTTGCTTTCATATTCATCGGCCGCGCGGCCCCAGCCGCTGCGGCGCGCTTGTGCATCGCGATACGCTTGGCAGTGCGTGCTGTCCGTGCAGATATCCGCGCCCTCGCGGCAGCCGCCCTGCGTAACCTTTTGCCATGTATATGTGCGTGCGGCCACAGCCTGCGCTTTGAGCGCTTCCATTTCAAACGAGGCGGGCATCTCTGCCGCCACCACGCCCAGAAGATACGCTTCCATGTCCATTTCTATGATCTCATCCGTTTTATGATGGTGCACACGCACCGTTACCGGGCCCGGCAGCAGCGGGTCTGCCTGCGGCGCAGGCATGGCCCGCTGCCGAAAGAACGCAAAAATGCCCATCAGCATCAGCGTTGCCAATAGGGCGAGGATCACGCGCAGCCACCCGTATTTTTCAAACAAATTTTTCATGGATCAGTATATGCCGTTTCCTTTTCTTTTATCCTGCCGCGAAAAAGGAGCAGCTGCAGCCGCTCCTTTCAGCCAAAATCTATGCTTGTTTGCTTTTAGCGCCCGCTATGCGGGACACAATGGGCACTATGATAAGCGACAGCAGCATGGAGATCACGCCCAGCAGCGGGGCAAACGCGCCGTTGAATCCGGTGACGGCAGCGCCGCCCAGGTTTGTGAGCAGGCCCACCGCAATGCCGCTCCACGCGCCAGCCAAATTTGTGCGCTTATCGCGCAGCCCCCACAGAAACGGCCCAAGGAAGCAGCCGGCAATGGTGCCCCAGGAAAAGCTCATCAAAGACACAATGGCTTTAATCTTGCTCAGCGCGATGCCAACGCTGACGGCCACAAACAGCAAACACAGCGTTCGCATCAGCATAAGGGCCCGTTTTTCGCCCAGTTTGTGCGGGAACAGCACTTTTAAACAGTCGTTCGTTACCGCACCGGCGCTGGACATGGTCAGCCCGCTCAGCGTTGACATGGAGGCGGACAGCACCAGCACTACGATCAGCGCCATCAACCAGGGCGGCAGCACGGCATCAAGCATGTTCGGCACCACCATATCCACATTGGCCGCGCCGGTGGCCGGGTCGATCGGCATGGTGTTGTTAAGCACCACGCGGCCAAACGCGCCGCATAAGTATGCCCCGCCGCCCACCACGGCAGCAAACAGCGTGGAGATCAGCGTGCCTCTTTTGATGGAAGCCTCGTCACGGATGGCGTAAAACTTGTGCACCATCTGCGGCAGGCCCCACGGGCCCAGGCTGGTAAGCAGCACGATGGAACAAAGCGTTACAAGGTTGTTCCCCGTTGGGAGGCCCGCCAATGCCGGGTCAATGGCGGCCAGCTTGCCAAGGCCGTTTGCCAGCCCACCCACCGGCGCACTTCTGAGCACAAAAAACACCATCAGGCCGATGCCGCAAAGCATCACAAGGCCCTGAAAAAAATCAACCATCGTTGTGGTGGTATATCCGCCCACAATCTGGTACAGCGCGCTGATCGCCGCCATGCCGATCACGCACAGTATGAACGGCACGCCAAACACCTGCTCAAACAGGTAGCTGATCCCCTGATACACAGAGGCGCTGTACGGCACCAAAAACACAAAAATGATCATGGCCGTTGTCAGCCGCAGCGCGCGTGAGCCAAACCGCGCCTCAAAATATGACGGCATGGTGGACACGCCCAACCGATGCGTGGCTTCACGCGTGGGCCTTGCCAGCACTTTCCATGCCAGCCAGCTGCCCAGCACCGCGTTGCCGATGCCGATGGCAACGGCGGTGATGCCAATATTCCAGCCGAATTTGCCCGCGTATCCCACCATGATCACAGCGGAAAAATAGGTTGTGCCATAGGCAAACGCGCTGAACCAGGCGCCCGTTCTCCGGCCGCCCAACATAAACTCACTTACATTGCTTGCTTTGTTTTTTTTGCGAAACGTTAAAAAACACAGAACAAAGGCATATAGCCCCAACACAAAAAACTTCATTTTTTCCATCCTTCCGTTCTACCGTTCGGCCCATGGCCCTACCGTACCCGAGCAGGACGCCTTGCCTGCCCCACCCTGACTCCGTCACTTCCGTTTTTCCAAGGTTGAGGGCATTATAGCACCGTTATTTGGGGGTGTCAACGCCTTTTTTCGGCACGATAAACACCTGCCCCGGCGCAATGCGCGCCGGGTGTACGCCCGGGTTGTGCACAAGCATCTCATGCAGCGTAACGCCATGTTTATCGGCCAGCATCGCCAGCGTTTGTCCTCGCTCAAGCCGCACAAACACACCGGCCGGGCAGCCCGCTTCTTCGTTCATCCCTTTCGCCCCTTGCTTTATCCTATGCCCCCGCTTTCCTTTTTATCACACTCAAACACCCGTTTTCCCACCCCTGCACAGGTTGACAAACCTCCGCTTGGATTTTACAATGTGGTAACAGCGTTGTGAAAAACAGCGCCCGGATCGGGCACCTATAGCTCAGTAGGATAGAGCGGTCGCCTCCTAAGCGACAGGCCACAGGTTCGACTCCTGTTAGGTGCGCCATAAAGCCCCGAAAAACGAGTGTTTTTCAGGGCTTTGTTTTTCTTGCTCGCTCATTTTCACGAGTGGGGTTATTTGTTTTGTCATTTCATGCATCTTGCCGTTTTCTTTTCGCGTTGCTTCATAGAATTCTTCACATTTGTGTGGCATAATTAGGGCGTTGTGTTAGAATTCGCGAGGGAGAAGATTATAACGCTTAAAGATATAAATAGCGGTCCGAACGGAATGATATGGGCGGTATTTGCTGTTTTGGTTTTAATGAGTATCATATTGCTTTCCGGTCGCGGTGCAAGATTGATTGCAGGATATAATACCGCAAGCAAAAAAGGAAAAAACGAATACGATGAAAAGAAATTAAGCAGAGTGGCAGGCGCAGGCTTATCTGTGATGACAGTTTCGGTTTTTATAATGGCAATGTGGAAAGAGGCTTTACCATCGGTATTTATATGCATTTTTCAGGCAATTGCGGTCATTGATTGTGTGGTTATGATTGTATTGATGAATACTGTTTGTAAGAGATGATTCCCAATTTGGCGAGGTGAACTACTATGACAGCTAAATTATTCATACAGGCAATCACGAAGTTTTTATTAGGTGTTGTTTTAGTTGGCATGTTATTATTTTTGCCTGCAGGCACGCTTTCATTTTTTAACGGCTGGTTATTGATGAGCATTTTATTTATTCCAATGTTTTTTGCGGGAATTGTAATGATGTTCAAAAATCCCGGTCTGTTAAAAAGCCGACTGAATGCAAAAGAAAAGCAGCAAGAACAAAGCCTGGTTGTAAAATTAAGCGGACTCATGTTTTTGGTAGGTTTTATCGTGGCAGGACTTGGTGTCCGTTTTAACTGGTATGCATTCCCCACACCCGTCGTGATTGGTGCGACCGTGTTATTTCTTGTTGCTTACATTCTTTATGCAGAAGTTCTAAGAGAAAACACATACCTTAGTCGTACCATTGAGGTGCAAGAAAACCAAAAGGTAATAGACACAGGGTTGTATGGTATCGTCAGACACCCAATGTACAGTTCCACATTGCTTTTGTTTTTATCGATACCACTGGTGTTAGGTTCCGTATATTCTTTTTTGATTTTTCTTGCGTATCCGTTTATCATTGCCAAAAGGATTAAAGGGGAAGAAGAATTCCTCGAAAAAGAACTAAGCGGATATCGTGAATATAAGCAAAAAGTCAAATATCGCTTGATCCCATTCATTTGGTAACGATCAATCAAATTCCAATTCAGAGAAGTGCCCTATCATAGAACAAGCTCGATAACAAACCAAGGTGCAAGCGTTTAAACCAAAACATTTCGTGCAAATATAACCGTTTTCCTGAATCCAACCCCTCACAACCCCCCTCTGATTTGTCGGGCGAACACAAGGAGCAAAAAATAAAGGTGCGGGATCATCGGGCGCAGGAAAAGGCTCTGCAACTGTGTTTCGAGATCACTCCCAAGCGACAGGCCACAGGTTCGATTCCTGTTAATTGCGTCATAAAGCCCCGAAAAACACTTGTTTTTCGGGGCTTTTGTTTTTCTTGCTCGTTCTTTTTCCGAACGGGGTTTAGTAAAACTCATTTATATAATGTTTTTCCCGCAACCCGTTCACTTTGTTGTTCCGTTTTTCGCAGTTTGCATGATCAAATTTTCATTCAATCAAGAATTCTGCCATCGGTAGAAACGGTCACTACCTGCCAGGGGATGAACTTGCCGCTGGCCCGCAAGGCGTTTTGTGCCGCCGCCTGAATACCGCCGCAGCAAGGAACTTCCATCCTCAGAATGGTCAACGACTGAATGTTGTTGTTTTGGATGATCGCAGTCAGCTTCTCGGTATAGTCAACCGCGTCCAGCTTCGGACAACCGATCAGCGTTATCTTGCCTCGCATAAACTCTTCGTGGATATTGGCATAGGCATATGCGGTGCAGTCCGCCGCGATCAGAAGCTTAACTCCATCGAAAAACGGAGCGGTCACCGGCACAAGCTTGATCTGGCAAGGCCACTGTCCCAATCTGGAAATCGGCTTAGATATATAGGCCGTTGTATCCACCTGCGGTTCTTTTGCCAAAGACCTCATTTGAGAGCCGGGGCAGCCGCCGAGGTGACGGTTGTGTTCCATATTGCCCGTGTGCGCGCCTGCATTCTTCTGATGCGCTTTTACAGCCGCTTCATCATAGGCCGGCGCTTCGCGCTCTTCAAAGGAGATCGCATCCATCGGGCAACTCGGCAAACAATCCCCCAGCCCGTCGCAGAAATGCTCTCTTGTGAGTTTTGCCTTCCCGTCGATAATCTCAATCGCGCCTTCGTGGCAAGCCGCGGCGCAAAGCCCACAGCCGTTGCATTTATCTTCATCAATGCGGATGATTTTCCGAACTTCTTTTACCATTTTCTGTCCCTCCTTGTTTTTCTGTGTTTATTTTAGTATAATCCCGAGCAGAAAAATGTGGTTATAACCACATTTTGCAGAAAAGAGGGAAAGATTTTTTGAAAAGTGAATTTCTTCAGTCCAGCCGGCTGTTTCGGGGTATGGCGCAAAATGAAATAGAGGCTGCCCTGGAAGCGCTGAACGCTTCGAGCAAATTCTACCATAAAGGGGAATACATCCTTCATGCCGGGGACAGAACGGATAGCGTTTGCATCGTGATCACCGGCAGTATTACCATCGAAAGCAACGATATGTGGGGTAACCGAACGATCCTGAACATCATGGGCGCCGGCGATTTTTTTGCCGAAACATACGCAATCCTGAAAAACGAAACCTTGTTGGTGGATGCCGTGGCAAACAAAGCATCAGAGGTGTTGTTTCTCCGCGTGGACAAGGTGTTTGGCGCAATGAATCCTCAGCCGTGGCAAAGCAAGCTTGTTCGCAATCTCCTGATCATAACGGCCAACAAAAATCTTATGCTTTCAGGGCGTTCTTTTCATATTTCACCCAAAACAGCAAGAGGAAAGATCATGGCTTATTTGAACTCCGTTTCCTTGAAAAAACACAGCCGAACGTTTGATATCCCCTTTGACCGCCAACAGATGGCTGATTACCTGAACCTTGAAAGAACCGCGCTTTCAAAGGAGCTTGGGCGCATGAAACAAGAGGGGATTATCGATTTTCAAAAAAACCATTTCAAATTGCTTTTATCTGCCGATACAGCCAAATTATAAAAAAGCCAATACCCCTGCGCTGAACCTGCTCAGGGGTATTTTCCTATCATGCGCAAAATAGGCCCTGCTATTTTGCACTTACTGTGATGTATTTTCCTTCCGGCGGCCCTTATACTGTAATTGAAAACAGAGCGGCATGCTCAAAGGAGGGCGCGCTATGCAGCCGAAAGAAAGAATGCTTGCGCTCCGCATTATGCAAAAAGCCGCGCAGCAGCCGGCATATGCAAACCGGATCGGTTTACAATGCGGCATAAAAAAAGCGCTTGCCATATCCCCTAAAACGCCGGCGGGCCAATGACCCGCACAAAAGCAAAAAGTGCTTTTAGACTCAGGAGGGCAAAATGAAACTGTTTGGAAAAATTATGATGATTTCTGCTGTGATGCTGGCAGTGTTTTATGCAGTTGTGTTTCTCACTGCATGGGTATAACGAACAGGAGCAAAGAAAATGAACAAGCTTTTAAAATCCCTTTCCAATTTTTTGGTAACGGCCCTGGTTGTTGGAACGATCTTTGGGGCCGGGTATCTGATCGGCGGGCGAAAAACGGCCGAAGCTGTCTCGAGCCGGTTTGTCGGGGAACAGGTGTTTGACCTGAAACTGCCCGCCGAGCAGGAAAAATCGCTGGCCACCGTTACTAAAGTGCAGGCCAAGATCTCCCAGATCGGCGAGCTTACCACCTGCGAAGGACGCTACGAGGTCACAAAAGGCAGAGAGTTTACCCGCTACCTTTTTGAAAATGTGCCGATCTTTGGCACCACCAATGCAGTGGAGCTTAGCTGCAGCGGCATCGTAAAAGCCGGATACGATCTTGATAAAATCGCTGTCAGCATTGACGAAGGCAGCAAAACGATCTTTATCACCCTGCCGGACATGCAGATCAACAGCAACGAGATCCTGTGGGATGAAACCATGATCTGCCGGGAAAAAAACAACCTGTTCAACCCCATTGATTTTGAGCAGTATCAGGCTTTGATCCCCGAGATCAATGCTCATGTACGGTAAGGAAGCAAGCAACCGAAAACAAGAGATAGACCGCCAGCACTACACTATTCCGAACCAAAGACCAAAAGATAAGCATTGTGGGAAAATCTAAACTTTTGGATTTTCCTACAATGCCAACTAC
>JAFSIR010000012.1 GCA_017439715.1 Clostridia bacterium
CAATCTGTTGGGACAACAGTTTGACAACAATTCCTTATTTGAGCCGAAGCAATGCGAATCAGTATGAATAGGCTAAAAGTAAGGAAATGAAAGGATTTGAGGTTCAATGAAGGGATACGAAGAAACTGTAAATGTATTCCCCACAATGAAGCCCATTGAGTAATGGCTTGCCGAGAAAGTGCGGCATTGCAGGGTTTTATAAACTCATAAAAAACGATTTGAGATACATGAAAAACACAAAAGGACTATGGCAAAAAAGCCATGGTCCTTTTGCATATAGGCTGGCAGGACAGCTCCAAAACGCCGAACAATTTTTTGAAAAATGAAATAAAAATATAGAGTTATGTGACGGATTTTATGATACAATGATACCGTTTTTGAAAAAAGAGTCAGAAAAAGAGAGGATAAACAAGGATTTACGCTGTGCCGGTCAGAGATCCGCACGATAAAGAGCCTCAATAAATAAGCAGATAAGCAGGCCATCGTTTAACGAACTCTTGCGAACGCGGGCGGAAACCGGGGATATCCCGGCCGGCCGCAGGCGGACTTGACAAAAAACGCCCGAAATCTGCGCGGAGAGACGAAGAAGTATGTAAGTTGTTATCGTCTCCGCCCTGTATTGGTACGGGGCCGTTTTATGTTTATCGGCATGCTGTTTAAGGGCTGTAATTATAGTTTTTATAAATTTTACGGTAAAGGAAACTTGTTACATGTGGTTTGTTTTTACGATCGCTACAACCCTTTTGTGGGGCCTTGCAGAGCTTTTTTATAAAAAAGGCGCACTGCCCAACGAAAAATATTCCCACCTGAAGATCTGTGTGGCCGTGGGCGCCGTGATGGGCCTGCACGCGATTTTCACCCTGGTGACACAGGATATCCAGTTTAACCCGGTGAATATCCTTGTGTACCTGCCGGTGTCGCTGCTGTATATCATCTCCATGGCTTTTTCGTATTTTGGGATGCGGTTTATTGAAGAATCCATCTCTGACCCGATCGAAAACACGTCGGGCGCGATCTGCTCGCTGCTGTGCGTGATCTTCTTGAAAGAAACGCTGTCTGTGCCCGTGATTGTTTCGATCGCGATCATCGTGGTCGGCGTGTTGGGCGTTGGGTTTTTGGAGAACAGCGCAGAATCGAACCGCAAGAAAAAGCTGGGCAAAAAGATGGCGATCATTGCTTTCTGCATGCCGTTCCTGTACGCGCTGCTGGACGCGGTGGGCAGCTTTGTTGACATTTTTTATCTCGATGATTTTGCTTCCACGCCGCTGATCGGCGTAACGGAAAACACGATCGAAGCGGTTGCCAACACCAGCTATGAGATCACGTTTGCTTTGTTTGCGCTGTGCCTGTTTGTGTTCATGAAGCTCAAACACGTTAAGTTTGGCAGCCTGAAAAAGCAGAAAGACAAAGTGATCGCCGCCGGGTTTGAAACGGCCGGCCAGCTCACGTATGTATACGCCATGGCGGGCAACGGCGCTATCGCCGCGCCGATCATTTCGGCGGTATGCGTGGTGTCGCTGCTGCTCTCCAGAATATTCCTGAAAGAAAAGCTGACAAAGAAACAATATCTGTTTATCAGCATTGTGATCATTGGCATTTTGATGCTGGCGATCGTGGAAGAGCTATAACTTTCTTGCCATAAAGGCTTTGGCTGTCCGCCAAAGCCTTTTTATTTTCAAACGAAACCTTCCCCCCTATACAGGCGCCCATATCCCTTTAATTTACGGCAAAAGAGCTTGATTGCCCGGCCGTACGATTTTGTTTTTACTTTTGCACACAATAATGATAGAATTTAATGTACAGGCACGGTTTGCCCGTGCGCGTGCCGCGGCAGCGGCGCGGAACTGCCATTGTGAATATTTTTTAGGAGGAACGATCTTATGCCCAACGAACTTTCCTTAAAATACGGCTGCAACCCCAACCAGAAGCCGGCCCGCGTTTTCATGCCGGATGGAAGTGATCTGCCTATCACGGTGCTCAGCGGGCGGCCGGGATATATCAACCTGCTGGACGCGCTGAACGGCTACCAGCTGGTGCGCGAGCTAAAAGAGGCAACCGGGCTGCCGGCGGCCACCTCGTTCAAGCATGTCAGCCCCGCGGGTGCGGCGGTTGGCCTGCCGCTGACGGATGTTGAAAAAGCGATTTACTTTGTGGCGGACAAGCCGCTTACGCCGCTGGCGAGCGCATATGCCCGCGCCCGTGGCGCTGATCGCATGTCTTCCTATGGCGACTTTGCGTCTTTGAGCGATGTGTGTGATGCTGAAACGGCGGCGCTGATCAACCGCGAAGTGTCTGACGGCGTGATCGCCCCGGGGTATACAGAGGAAGCGCTGGCCATTTTAACGAAAAAGCGCAACGGCACCTACTGTGTTTTGCAGATTGACCCGGAGTATCGGCCGGCACCGGTGGAAAACAAAGATGTGTACGGCATTCGTTTTGAGCAGGGGCGCAACGAACTGAAGATCGAAGCCTCCATGTTTGATGAGCGGCCCACGGAAAACAAAACGATGACGGAAGATCAGGTGCGCGATCTGATGATCGCCATGATCACGCTTAAATACACGCAGTCCAACTCCGTGTGTTATGCGGCCGGTGGGCAGGCCATCGGTATTGGCGCGGGCCAGCAGTCCCGCGTGCACTGCGTGCGTCTGGCGGGGAACAAGGCGGATAACTGGTATCTGCGCCAGCATCCCAAGGTATTGGCGCTGCCCTTTGTCAAGGGCATCCGCCGTGCGGATCGGGATAATACGATCGATGTGTATATTTCCGAGGAATGGGAAGATGTGCTGCGCGATGGCGCTTGGCAGACCATGTTCACCGAGCGGCCGGAGCCGTTGACCCGGGAAGAGAAGAAGGCGTGGCTGGAAACCATGACGGGCATTGCGCTGGGATCTGACGCGTTCTTCCCGTTTGGCGATAACATTGAGCGCGCCCATAAGAGCGGCGTTACGGCGATTGCCCAGCCGGGCGGTTCCATCCGCGACGATCACGTGATCGAAACCTGCAACCGGTACGGCATTGCGATGGCGTTCACCCATGCGCGGCTGTTCCACCATTGATAAAATTGATAAAGGAGAGAAACAACCGATGAAGCCGACCTTTTGTTACATGGTAATGACTTCGGGCAGCGATCCTGCACGGGACCGCGCGCGGATCGAATCGGAAGACCTGGTGTTTGAAACGGTGATGGTGCCGGACATGGAAGCAGCCAAGCAGGAAGCAAACGCCATGCTTGAGCGCGGCGTGGGCGTGCTGGAGCTTTGCGGCGCATTTGGCGAAGCGAAAGCGCGGGAGATTATCGAAGCGACGGGCGGCAAACTGCCCGTGTCGTATCTGGTAACGCCACCGGACCAGGCGGAAGCAACGGGTGCGTTTTTCCGCAGCGCGCATGCGCATAGGCATTAAAAAAAAGGAGAGAAACAACCGATGAAGCCGACCTTTTGTTACATGGTGATGACTGCGGGCAGCGATCCTGCACGGAACCGCGCGCGGATCGAATCGGAAGACCTGGTGTTTGAAACGGTGATGGTGCCGGACATGGAAGCAGCCAAGCAGGAAGCAAACGCCATGCTTGAGCGCGGCGTGGGCGTGCTGGAGCTTTGCGGCGC
>JAFSIR010000013.1 GCA_017439715.1 Clostridia bacterium
GCCAAGCAGTTCGTGGTGCAGGAAGCATTGGACACGAACGTCATGTCAGAGGTGTATTTGTCCTGGTTGACGCCCATAACGAACATGGGGGTGTCATCTTTGGACGGAGCGGACATAACAACTTTTTTGGCGCCCGCTTCGATGTGGCCCTGGGCTTTTTCCTTGGTCAGGAACACGCCGGTGGACTCGATGATGTATTCAGCGCCACACTCGGCCCAGCCGATGTCTTTGGGGTCTTTGCAAGCAAACACAGCGATCTCATTGCCGTTGACGATGAGTTTTCCGTCTTTCGCTTCGACGGTGCCATTGAATTTGCCGTGCACGGAGTCATACTTGAGCATGTACACCATGTAATCGACGTCGATGAACGGATCGTTGATGCCGACGACCTGCACTTCGGGTTTTTCACAGGAAGCGCGGAAGGCAAGACGACCAATGCGGCCGAAGCCATTGATACCAATTTTGACCATTGATAGTTCCTCCTTATAGGATGATATTGGAAGCTTGTAATACAGGGCCAAAATTCGGCCCAAATCATATTACCAAACATTTTCCGTTTGTGCAAGCGGTTCCCCGCCCTTTTTATATCTTTTACCGCAGATTTTCAGGATTTAATCCGGCCAGTTCCGGCAGCACGAACAACCCATCTTTGCGGATGAGCACATCGTCAAACCAGATCTCGCCTCCGCCGTATTCCGGCGTCTGCACCATCACCAGATCCCAGTGGATGGCGGAATGGTTGCCGTTGTCCGCCGTATCGTAGCAGTTGCCGGGCGTGAAATGGATGGAGCCGGCGATCTTCTCGTCAAACAGCGTGTCGCACATGGGGAATGTGATGTTCGGGTTCACGCCGATGGCAAACTCACCCACATAACGGGCGCCTTCATCCGTGTCCAGATGCTTGTTGATGCGATCGTTGTCGTTGCTGTACACTTCCACGATCTTACCGTTTTTGAACACGAGCTTCACATTTTCATACAGGAAACCGTTAACAAGGCTCGGCGTATTAAAAGCGATCGTGCCGTTTACGCTCTCGCGCACAGGCGCGGTATACACTTCGCCGTCCGGGATGTTGCGTGCCCCGTCGCATTTTACGCCGCCCAACCCTTTGATGGAGAAGGTGATATCCGTTTCCCCGGGGCCAACCAGGCGCACTTTATCCGTTTTGTTGATCAGCTCCACCAGCGGGTCCATCGCCTTGCTCATGCGGGAATAATCAAGGTTACAAACGGAAAAATAGAATTCTTCAAAATCATCGGTACCCATTTTGGCGTTCTGCGCCATACTCGGCGTGGGATACCGCAGCACCACCCAGCGAGTTTTGGGCACGCGCACCTGGGAGTGCACGGGATGCGAATAATGCAGGGCGTACAGCTGCTGCACTTCGGGATCCACTGCCACATTTTCATAAATATTGTTCGTGCCGCGGATGGAGATATACGCATCCATCGCTTCCATCTTCGGGCGGTCAAATTGCGCACCCAGGCGGGCCTGTTCTTCCGTCATGCCGCGCATCAGCGCCGCTTCCACCCGGCTGTCCAGCAGCACCACGAACGGAATGCCGCCAACTTTTTGCACCTCATCCACCAGCGCCGTAGCCATGCCGGTGTCGCAATCGCACAGCTGCAGCCACACCTTTTCGCCTTTTTTCAGCTTTACCGAGTAGTTCACCAAATTGTGCGCCAGCACGCGTTGTCTCGGATCGATCATAGCTTTTCATCCTCCCGATATAGTTTTTCTATGATATATAAGGGTCGGTCACGCACTTCTTCGTACACCCGGCCCAGATAACCGCCCATCAGCCCCAAACAGCCGAACAGCCCGCCGATCAGAAAATACAGCCCGGCAAGCGCAAACGTTAGCCCTGTTATCGGCTTGCCGCACAGCAGCAGCACCATGAACACGGAAAGCGCGATAAACGAGCCCGCCATGATCAGCGCGCCCAGCGTGCCGATCAGGCGCAGGGGCTTGAACGAAAAACTCATGATCCCGTCGCCCGCCAGGCGCACCATCTGCTTTAAGCCGTATTTCGTTTCGCCGGCCGCACGGTCTGCCCGGTCAAACTCGACCGGCACACTTTTAAAGCCCACCCAGCTGATCATGCCGCGCAGATAGCGGTTATGCTCGCCCATGGCAAGCACCTGCTCGCACACGCGGCGGTCCATTAACCGGAAATCGCCCGTGTCAAGCGGCGCATTCGTGTCAGACAAAAATCGGAACATGCGATAATACAGCGCGCTTGTCAGCTTTTTAAACACGCTTTCCCCGCTGCGCGAACGCCGCCGGCCGTACACAATGTCTGCCCCGGCTTTCCATGCCGCCGCCATTTCAGGAATCACTTCCGGTGGATCCTGCAGGTCCGCATCGATGAGCACAACGGCACGGCCTCTGGCTGTGGCCATGCCCGCCGTAGACGCCGCCTGCTGGCCGAAATTGCGGGAAAAGTTTACCACTGTCACATGGCTCTTATCCTGTTCATACAACCCCTCAAGCACGCTGAGCGTATCATCCCGGCTCCCATCGTTAACATACACGATCTCATACGGATCGCCCATTTCTGTGAGCACCGCGCTCAGCCGCGCATGCGTTTGAGGCAGCACTTCCTGCTCGTTAAAGCAGGGCACCACCACGCTGTATATCGGAGCGGTCATGCCTGTGTCCCCATCCGGCGCAGCACTTCTTTTACCAATTCATATACCCGTGCGGTGGACGGGATGTTTGCCCGCTCAGCCGGGCTGTGCCCGCCGTGGCATTCCGCGCCGATGGCCACAATATCCAGCCCCGGCATCTTGGCGGCAAACAGGCCGCATTCCAGCCCCGCATGGATGGCTTTTGCAGTAGCTTCGCGGCCGAACAGGTCGCGATACGCCGCTTCAAATGTTTTGCGGACGGGCGAAGCCGGGTCATATTCCCAACCCGAATACCGCGCTCCCTGCTTGAGATCCGCTCCCACAAGGCGGCACAGATGCACCACACGCCGCAGCGTTTCTTCCTGCCGGCTTTCCACGCTGCCGCGGCAGCTCAGCTCAATGGACACCGCCCCGTTTTCCGTGCGCACAACGCCGATATTCGCACTCGTTTCCACAAGGCCGGGCACCCGCTGGCTCATGTTCAGCACCGCTTCTGGCAGCAGGCACAGCAGCGCTGTCACCGCTTCCGTTTCCGCCCGGCTCATTGCTTTTTCCGCAGAAACGGGCTCGATTGACACGGCAAACGCTTCGTCTGCCTCCGTTAACTCGCTTTTTAACACCGCGGCCATGGCACTAAGCGTTTTTATCGCTTCCTCTGCGCTGGGCACCACGATATTTGCAAACGCTTCCCTCGGGATGGCGTTGTTCTTGCTGCCGCCGCGAATTTCGCTCAGCCGCGCCCGATCACTCAGGCTGTCCAGCAGGCGGCCCATAATGCGGTTTGCATTGCCGCGCCCGCGGTGGATATTCGTGCCGCTGTGGCCGCCGGTAAGCCCGGTAACGGCAATGCGCAGGCCCTCGCCGACAGCATCGGTCACGGTATAGCGCTTATCGATATACAGCGTCATGCCGCCTGCACAGGAAACAACAAACATATCGTCCGGCCCCGCGTCCATATTGATCAGCGTTTTGGCGGCAGACAAGCCGGCATCAAACGCCATGGCCCCGTCCATCCCCGTTTCTTCCGCGGCGGTAAACAGGCATTCCAGCGGCGGATGCACCAGCGAATTGTCTTCCAAAATCGCCATCATCATCGCACAGGCAAGGCCGTTGTCCGCACCCAAGGTGGTCCCGCGGGCCTTGATCCAGTCTCCGTCCACATACATTTCGATGGGATCCGTCAAAAAATCGTGCTCCACATCTTCATTCTTTTCGCACACCATATCAAGATGGCCCTGCAGCATCACCGCAGGCTGATCTTCGCAGCCGGGCGAGGCGGGCTTTTTGATGAATACGTTGTTTACTTTGTCCACCACGCAGTATAAACCCAACTTTTCGGCAAACGCCGCCACATACGCCGCTGCCGCCTGCTCGTTATACGACCCGCGGGGAATCGCGCTCAGCGCTTCAAAATGCGCCCATACCGCTGCCGGTTCATATCCTTGCAATACCATTTTTGTCGTTCTCCCTTTCTACTTCGTTTCTATACTGGCCCACATGGGCTCCACTACCGTTTCATAATAGGCGCAGTCTATCTCGGGCCGCAGCTGACTGCTCAGCCACAGATAGCGCACCTGCCCGTTCTCAGTGCGCAGCGGCTCGATTCTAATGCGCACAATCTTGCCCTGCCGCACGCAGTACGCCCAAACGCTTTGCCCGCTTTGATCAAAGTGAAAATCATACACATCTGCATTTTCGCCCAACGATTTAACGCTTTGCACCATCGCCTGATACGCTGCCTTATCCACGCCCGCGTATTCCACCGTTACCAGGCATTCTCCGGTGGCAACCTCAAAATCTACCACCATGCTGCTGTTTTCCATATCAAATTCCGGGTAATATGCCCACGCCGTCGGCGCGGAAACCGCAAGCCCGAAATCGGTGAACGGGAGCACCTCCGTTTTCAGCATATCCGGCGCGGGGATATCGGCATCCTCATTCACCACCGTTGATTTTAACAGCATATCGAACGCTTCCGATTGCCTGTCAAACGTGTTTTCATCTTCATATTCGGCCACAACGCGCATGATCAGCGCCAGCTCCGTGTTATACCACGGCCGCTCGCCTTCAAACGCCTGTATGAAATACATTCCGTCGCGCCCCAGCAGCCGGCGGCCCTGATACGCCCCTGCCTGATAGGTTTGCTCCGTCACATCATCCATGTCCAGCTGTTCCAAAAACACGTTCTGCGCTTTCTGGGCCGCGTTCATCCATATAAACTGCACCGCGCACCGTCCACCATTAAAGGCAAACCAGGCCGTCATTCCTTCTTCGGCACCGTCTTCGCTCTGATATTCCCAATCACCCGGAAAGGAAAACGCCGTTTGTGTTATATAGCTTTCAAAGGTTTGCTCGCTGCTGCCGGGCGCTGTGGGCAGCGGGGTTTGCTCCTGTGCCGTGCACCCGCAGATCACCAGCGCCATCGCCAGGATCGCCGCGCTCCATCCCCTTTTTTTCACGCTCTCACACTCCTTGTTTTCCTTATTTTACCCTGCCCCGCTCCCCTTTTCAAGAACAAGGTAACCAAGGGGTAAAAATCAGTCTTGACGGCTTGTGTCGAATATGGTTTAATGATATCGCTTTCATGTTAAGCATTAGTAAACAAAAAGTTTAAAATTAGTTCATTCGGGGGGTGGTCGGACGATGCAGA
Organism: Clostridia bacterium; assembly: GCA_017439715.1. Lineage (GTDB taxonomy): Bacteria > Bacillota > Clostridia > Christensenellales > QAND01 > RGIG3178. Next base: position 5,281 of record JAFSIR010000013.1, read on the forward strand.
TTGGACCCAAAATCATGGCGCTGCGCAAGCAATACGGGCTTACGCAGGAAGAGCTAGCAAACCGCGCGGAACTGAGCAAAGGCTTCATCTCCCAGCTGGAGCGGGACCTGACAAGCCCGTCCATCGCCACACTTACGGATATCCTGCAGTGTTTGGGCACCACACTGCCCGAATTTTTTGCCGATGAACCGGTTGAAGCCGTTGTGTTCGGCCCGCAGGATGTGTTCGAAAAAGCCGATGAGGAAACGGGCGTTTCCATCACGTGGCTGGTGCCGCACGCCCAGCGCAACAGCATGGAACCCATCCTGTTCACGCTTGAACCGGGCGCTGCCGGCGAAATGGATGATCCGCATGAAGGCGAAGAGTTTGGCCATGTGCTGTCCGGCCGACCCACGCTGATTTTGGGCGGAGAATCGTACAAACTGAAAAAGGGCGATTCTTTTTGCTATAAACCCACCATGCTGCACGGCATTGTGAACCATTCTAAATCGCAGGCGCGGGTGCTGTGGATCTCCACCCCGCCCAGCTTTTAAGCGCAGGGAGGGCCACTTCGTTGGCGGATCGGATCATTGAATTAAAGAATATTCGAAAATCGTTTGACGGTGAAACCGTTCTCGACGGGATCGACCTGTATATCAGAAGGCGCGAGTTTTTAACACTGCTCGGCCCTTCCGGCTGCGGGAAAACGACCATGCTGCGCATCATCGCCGGCTTTGAAACGGCGGACAGCGGCGATCTTTTGTTTGAAGGCCAGCGCATCAACGATGTGCCGCCGTATAAACGGCGGGTGAACACCGTGTTCCAGCGGTATTCCCTGTTCCCGCACATGAACGTGTTTGATAACGTGGCCTTTGGGCTGAACATTAAAAAAATGGGCAAGGCGGAAATCGCCCGCCGCGTGGCCGCTATGCTGGAAATGGTGGGCCTGGCCGGGTATGAAAAGCGGCAGCCGGAATCGCTTTCCGGCGGACAGCAGCAGCGCGTGGCCATCGCCCGCGCGCTTGTGAACGAGCCGGAAGTGCTGCTTCTGGATGAGCCCCTCGCCGCGCTTGATCTTAAGATGCGCAAAGAAATGCAGCTTGAGCTCAAACGCATGCAGCAGCAGCTGGGTATCACCTTTATCTTTGTTACGCACGACCAGGAAGAGGCGCTCACGATGAGCGATACCATCGTGGTCATGTCCCGCGGGCAGATTCAGCAAATCGGCACCCCCGTGGATATTTATAATGAGCCGGCCAACGCCTTTGTGGCCGACTTTATCGGCGAAAGCAACCTGCTTGAAGGCGTGATGGAGAAAGACTATCTGTGCCGGTTTGCCGGGTATTCCTTCCCCTGCCTTGACAAGGGCTTTATGAAAAACGAAGAGGTGGAAATCGTTGTCCGCCCTGAAGATGTTGATATCGTGGCCCCCGAAAAAGGGATGATCGTTTGCACCGTGCGTTCCATCGTGTTTATGGGCGTGCATTATGAGATCATGCTCGAAGGGGCAGACGGGATGCTCTGGAAAGTGCATACCACCGACCCGGTGGAGCCGGGCGCCGTGGTGGGCCTGTATCTCGACCCAGACGCCATCCACGTTATGAAAAGCTCGGATGAGCCGCTTGCTTCCGAGCAGGAGGAAATGGCTGCTCTGGAAGAAGAGGAGGACGAAGGTTGAAACGCTCTGCCTACGCCTATCCTTACCTGCTCTGGATGGCACTGTTCATCGTTGTGCCGCTGGCCATCGTGCTGTTTTATGCGCTTACAGACACGGTTGACGGCCGCCTGATCTTCACGCTGGAAAATTTTTCCGCTGCGTTTGATCCGGCGTATGTCAAGGTGTTTTTGCGTTCGCTGTGGATGGCTGCGCTGGCCACGGTGATCTGCCTTGCCATCGGATACCCGCTTGCACTGGTGCTGTCCAGCCGGCATTTCAAAGCCGGCAAGCTGCTCCTGATGCTGGTCGTGATCCCGATGTGGATGAACTTTTTGCTGCGCACCTACGCGTGGATCAATTTGTTGAGCGATAACGGCATCATCATGAAAGCGCTGCAATTCTTCGGCGTTGAAAACCTGTCGCTGTTGTACAATCAAACGGCTGTGATCGTCGGCCTGGTGTATAACTTTTTGCCCTTTATGGTGCTGCCGATCTATACGAGCCTGATCAAGATCGAGCCCAACCTGTATGAAGCGGCGGGCGATCTTGGGGCCAACAGCTTCATGTCCTTTTTAAAGGTAACGCTTCCGCTGTCCGTGCCGGGCATCGTGTCCGGCATCACGATGACATTCATGCCCGCCATCACATCGTTTGCCGTGTCCCGCCTGATGGGCGGCGGCCTGGTCACGATGTACGGCGAATTGATCGAAAACCAGTTCTATTTCATGCGGGATTGGCATTTTGGCGCCACGCTGAGCATCGTTATGATGGTGCTGGTGCTCATAAGCGCCGTGCTTACGCGTAACAACAAGAATAAGGAGGGCGGCATGCTATGGTAAAACAGGCTCTTCGCTGGGCGCTCGTGATCGCCGTGCTCCTGTTCTTATACGCCCCCATCCTGACGCTGGTCGTGTTTTCCTTTAACTCAGGCAAATACATGGGCAATTGGACTGGGTTTTCCCTGCGCTGGTATGTTGAACTTTTCAATGACGCGGTGATCATGCGTTCGCTGTGGATCACACTCTCCGTGGCGCTGATCGCGGCTGTGGTAAGCACCATTTTGGGCACGCTGGCCGCCGCCGGCATCCACGCCATGAAAAACCGGCACGCCAACCTTGTGGAAAACATCACGTATATCCCCATGCTCAGCCCCGATATCGTAACCGGTATCTCGCTGATGCTGCTGTTTGTGTTTGCCGGCATTAAGCTGGGCTACGGCACAATGTTGCTCGCCCATGTAACATTCAACCTGCCGTATGTGATCTTCAGCGTGCTGCCCAAGCTGCGTGCGCTGCCCCAACATCAGTACGAAGCGGCGATCGATCTGGGCGCCACCCCCGGGTTTGCGCTTAGAAAAGTGGTGCTCCCGCAGATCATGCCCGGCATTTTAACGGGCCTGATCTTCGCGTTCACGCTGTCGATCGACGATTTTGTGATCAGTTATTTCACCTCGCAGGACGTGTCCAACCTGTCCATGACCATTTATTCCATGGCACGGCGCGGCCTTAGTCCCAAGCTCAACGCATTGAGCAGTATCATGTTCCTGACCGTGCTTACGCTGTTGATCGTCATCAACGTCCGTTCGGCCCGGCAGGGGAAAAAGGAGACTGTGTAAATGAAACTGTGGACCCGCATTCTTTCGGTTTCCCTGGCCCTGCTTTTCTGCTTTGCGCTGACCGCCTGCGGCGGCGGCGACAGCAGCGGCAAAACCACCCTGCGTGTGTATAATTGGGGCGATTATATCGATCCCGATGTGCTCAGCGAATTTGAAGAACAGAACCCGGATATCCGCGTTGTATATGACACCTTTGATTCCAACGAAGGCATGCTTGCCAAGCTGGATGGCGGCGCGCGGTATGATGTGCTGTTCCCCTCGGAATATATGGTGGAAAAAATGATCCAGGAAGACTGGCTGATGGAGCTGGATCTTTCGAAGATCCCCAACGTTGAGTATATCGACCAGCGGTTTCTTAACCTCGCTTTTGACCCTGAAAATAAATATTCCGTGCCGTACACCTGGGGCACCCTCGGCATTCTGTACAACACCACCATGGTCACCGAACCCGTGGATTCCTGGGGCATCCTGTTCAGCGAAGAATATGCCGGCAAAATCATCATGTACGATTCTGTGCGCGATTCCATGGCCGTTGCCCTGAAATATCTTGGTTACAGCGTGAACGAGCACGATGAAGCACGCCTCAAAGAAGCGGGCGATCTTCTGGCCAAGCAGAAACAGAACGGGCTGGTAAAAGCCTACATGACCGATACTGTCAAAGAAGCCATGATCGGCGGCAACGCGGCTTTGGCCGTTGTGTATTCGGGCGATGCCGTGCTGTGCATGGACGAAACGGATGGCAATGCAGACCTTGCCTATGCCGTGCCCAAAGAAGGCAGCAACCTGTTCTTTGACAACATTGTGATCTCTAAAGACTGTGAATCTCTTGACGCGGCCTATCGCTTTATCAATTATCTGTGCGATCCCGCAGTGGCCGCCCGCAACATTGCCTATATCGGATATTCCACGCCTTCCTCCGCCGCTGCGCAGATCATGGGCGAAGCATATCTGAACGATCCCGTCTTCATGCCGGACGAGGAAACCCTTGCCCGCTGCGAAGTGTTCCTCGATCTTGGCTCGCTCACGGGCGTATACAACCGCATTTGGGAAAGCGTAAAACTTCAGTAGGACCGCTTCATTCGGGCAGCCAGTCGGCTGCCCTTTTTTTATGCTTCATCCCGTCGTATAATGTTTTCAGGAGGGACAAACGCATGGAACTTATCATCGCCAGCGGCAATAAGGGCAAGATCAAGGAATTTAAGGATATCTTCACCCCGTTTGGATACACTGTGGTTTCGCAAAAAGAAAAAGGCGTGGATCTGGATGTGGAGGAAACAGGTGCCACATTTGAAGAAAATGCGGTGCTCAAAGCCAAAACCATCTACGAAAAAACGCATTGTGCCGTTGTTTCCGATGACAGCGGCCTGGAAGTTGCGGCGCTGAACAATGAGCCCGGCATCTATTCCGCCCGATACAAGGGCCTTGAAACCGAGCAGGAACGCCGCCAGGCCATCCTGGCCGCTCTTGCCGGGCAGCAGGACCGCCGCGCAAGATTTGTTACCTGCCTTTGCTTTATCGACCCGCAGGGCCAGACACACCTTTTCCGCGGCGAATGGCAAGGCACCATCGCCTTTGAAGCAGAAGGCAGCAACGGATTTGGCTATGATCCCATCTTCATTGCCGAAAACAGCGGCGGTAAAACCACTGCCAGCCTGCCTATTTCGTTTAAAGAAACGCATTCCCACCGCGCCAAAGCCGTGGCAAAGCTCATGAAATTCTTGAAAACCCAATAAAAAAAGGCCGCCTCCCCCCTAAAAGGCGGCCTTTTTCTGCATATTTTTGCTCCTGACTGTTCAGTTTGTGGCCTGTTTTAAACACATCATTATATAATAATGTATTGTAGTATGATTTTAGCGCGGGCTGTATTCCTATGCATTTATTTTTTGTATATTTATACAAATGCCGTTTTTTTGCCTGTTTTGTCCCTTTTTCGCGTGCCGGCGGCGGAGGGTTGACAAAACGGATCAAAAAAGGCACAATATTGCTTGAAAAAATGCCGTTTGGCCGCGAATTATTCTTGACAGGCTCCCCCGCTTGTGGTATCGTAACTCAGGTACCCTTTTATGGGGGCTTTATTTATCGTGGCACGAAAATGGTACACGGGAGGGATAAGACGAAATGCGCGTCAAGATCACATTGGCTTGCACCGAATGCAAGCAACGCAACTATGATACGATGAAAAATCGTAAGAACACCAACGAGCGCGTGGAGCTGAGCAAATACTGCCGCTTCTGCAAAAAGCACACCGTGCACAGAGAATCCAGATAATTCTAAGGCGACGGGAGCGATAAGATGGCAAAAGAGAACAAGGTGCCTGCAAAAGGCAGCACCAAGAACAAAGGCAAGAAAAAGGGGCGGATTCGGCAGTTTTTCCGTGATGTGAAAAGCGAGCTGAAGAAAGCGACCTGGCCGACCAAGAAAGAGTTGGTTAAGTACACAGGCGTCGTATTGGCCTTTATTGCGATCTTCTCTGTTGTGGTCGGTTTGCTGGATTACGGGCTTGCTGCCCTGCTTGGCCTGATCACAGGGTGAGGAGGACGGTAAACGGTGTCAGAAGAAACCACGTATGAAGGCTCCGTGAAACCGGAAGAAGCGACACCCCTTTGGTATGTCGTTCACACCTACTCCGGATACGAGAACAAAGTTAAGGATAATCTCGAGAAAACGGTGGAAAACCGCGGGATGCAGGATGTCATTGTTGAAGTCAAGGTACCGATGGAAGACACCATTGAGATCAAGAACGGCAAACGCAAAACGGTGTCCCGCAAAGTGTATCCCGGCTATGTCATGGTCAAAATGATCCTGACGGATGCCAGCTGGTATGTTGTGCGCAACACGCGCGGCGTAACAGGGTTTGTCGGCCCGGGGAGCCGGCCCATCCCGCTTTCGGACATGGAAGTTCGCATGACGGGCGTGGAAGACGTGCCGATCGTACTTGACGTTGAGGTCGGCCAGAACGTTACGGTGACCAGCGGCCCGCTGGAAAACTTCGTGGGCGTGATCACCGAGATCAACAAAGAACGTCAAAAACTCAAAGTGTCCGTGTCCATGTTTGGGCGTGACACACTTGTGGAACTGGATTTTGTGCAGGTGCGCAAGATCTAACCGGAGAGCAAAGCGCATAAGCGCTTGTTTGTGGGAGGGGGAGCCCCCCGTTTCACCACTATTTTAGAATGGAGGCGTAACCATGGCTAAGAAGGTTACCGGTATCATCAAACTGCAAGTACCCGCGGGTAAAGCAACGCCCGCACCGCCGATCGGCCCCGCGCTGGGCCAGCACGGTGTGAACATCATGGGATTCTGCAAAGAATTCAATGAGCGCACCTCCAAAGACGCAGGCCTGATCATCCCTGTCGTTATCACGGTTTATCAGGATCGTTCTTTCACGTTCATCACCAAAACGCCGCCCGCCGCTGTGCTGATCAAAAAAGCCGCCGGTATTGAAAGTGCGTCCGGCCGCCCGAACCGCGACAAGGTCGCTTCGATCACCAAAGCGCAGGTGGAAGAGATCGCCCGCCTGAAAATGCCCGATCTGAATGCCGCTTCTGTTGAAGCCGCCATGCGTATGGTGGCCGGCACCGCGCGCAGCATGGGCGTTACGGTCAGCGAATAAGGAGGGCTTGAACGATGAAACACGGCAAAAAATATATTGACAGCCTCAAGCTGTACACCAAAAGCAATCAGTACGATCTTGGCGAAGCGATCGATCTGGTGAAACAGACCGCCAAAGCTAAATTCGACGAGACCGTTTGTCTGTCCGTTCGCCTGGGCGTTGACCCCCGCCATGCTGACCAGCAGGTCCGCGGCGCGGTCGTTCTGCCGCACGGCACGGGCAAAGAAGTGCGCGTCCTTGTTTTCTGTAAAGAAGACCGGGTCGCCGAAGCCAAAGAAGCCGGCGCCGCATTCGTCGGCGGAGAAGATTTGATCGCTCAGATCCAGGGTGGCTGGCTCGGATTCGATGTGGCCGTTGCCACGCCGGACATGATGGGCCTGGTCGGTCGTGTAGCCCGTATCCTCGGCCCGCGCGGCTTGATGCCTAACCCCAAGAGCGGCACTGTTACTCCCGACCTTACCAAAGCGATCAGCGATATCCGCGCCGGTAAAGTGGAATATCGTGTTGACCGTACTGCTATCATCAACGTGCCTGTGGGCCGCGCTTCCTTCGAGCCGGAAAAACTGCAGGAGAACGTGCGTGTGCTGATGGAAGCCATCGTGCGCGCCAAACCCTCCACTGCCAAAGGCACCTACCTTCGCAGTGCCGTTCTGAGCGCCACGATGGGCCCGGGCGTCAAACTGACGACCCAGCAGTTCCTGTAAAAAATTAGGCTTGACACCGCTGCAAAGCGGTGTTATAGTCTTTCTGTTACAATTGAATGCAGACCGTGGACAGCCGGCGCGCCTAACGGCGCTTAAAACAACAGCCTGCCGAGGCATTGCAAAAAAGATGGGGTCTTTTAGATCCTGCCGCATGTTTTTTGTGCCCTCGGAGCGTCTGTTCCGAGGGCTTTCCATTTATGCGCTCAGTTGTAAGCTCTCCATTGAAACCGGGAGGTGAAAACAGAGTGAAAGAAGCAAAACTGCAAGCAAAGCAGGAAACCGTAAGCGCCATTGTTGAGCTGCTGAAAAATGCCCAGAGCGCCGTTCTGGTCGACTATAAAGGTCTGACGGTGGAAGAGGACACTAAGCTGCGCAGCAATTTCCGTGCCGCGGGTGTGGAATACAAGGTGTTGAAAAACACCATGATCCGCCGCGCCGCTGCGGAACTTGGCATCGAAGGTCTTGACGAGTATCTGCACGGCACGACCGCCGTTGCATTCGGCATGACTGACGCGGCCGCTCCTGCCAAGATCATCGCCGAGTTCATTCGGACTGCACGCAAAGGCGAAGTAAAAGCCGGTATCGTGGGCACGTCCGTTTGCGATCCCGCCGGTGTTCAGGCCCTGGCCGAGCTTCCGAGTAAGGAAGTTCTCGTTGCCAAGATGCTGGGCAGCATGAATGCTCCGATCAGCCAGTTTGTGGGTGTGCTCAGTGCCACGATCCGCAGCCTGCTGTTCGCGCTCAACGCTGTCAGCGAAAAGAAAAGCGCCTAATCGCATAGGCAATCACTACCAAACCAAAAATATTTTACGGAGGAAATTACCATGAACAAAGAACAGATTATGGAAGCCATTGAAAATATGACCGTGCTTGAGCTCAGCGAGCTCGTCAAAGCCCTGGAAGAGCGCTTCGGCGTTTCCGCGGCTGCTCCCGCCGTGGCCGTGGCCGCTGCCCCCGCTGCCGGTGGCGCTGCTCCTGCTGCTGAAGAAGAAGAGAAAACCGAGTTTGACGTCGTTCTGACTGCCTTCGGCGACAAGAAGATCAACGTTATCAAAGTCGTCCGCGAGCTGACCGGCCTGGGCCTCAAAGAAGCCAAAGACGCTGTTGAAAACGTGCCCAGCACCCTCAAAGAAGGCATCAGCAAAGAAGATGCGACTGCTTTCGCCGCGAAACTCACCGAAGCCGGCGCCACTGTCGAAATCAAATAATTGCTTCTTTCAAAATCAAAAAGAGCTGTTCTGTATGGGTCGTACTGCTAAGGACAGTTTTAAGATTGTTCTTATCCCCCTGCCAAGTAATCGGCAGGGGGATTTTTTTATCATATGTTGCACTTGCAACCAAAATATGATATAATAAATATGATACAATTGAATGGTGGTGCAAAGTTGAATTCTCATAAGAAGAAAATGATTGCTCCGATAATAATTACAGTTATTGTGATACTGTATTATATTGCGTATTTCGGATTTTTGATTTCTCTGCTTGATGGCATTTGGAAA
>JAFSIR010000014.1 GCA_017439715.1 Clostridia bacterium
ACATACATAGTGCCGGACATGGTGATCCCCATCAATAAGGCCATGCCCGCAAACATCAGCCGCCGCTGTGCGGAAAGCTGTGCTTCTTTTTTCTCTGCCATGGTCTACTCCTGTGATTTCACTTGCGCGTTTTTCTTTTGTTTGCGCAACACAATATTATTAAACATGATAAAGAATGCAACCGCTACCGTAACAATCATGAAAGTGACCCGATAATACGCACGAACGCCAAAAGCGTCTACCATATACCCGCCAAGGCCGCTGGCAATGATGGTCGCTGCGGCAAGGGCCGTGCTGCCCAGCATCTGCACCGTGCTGCGCAGTTCCGGCGGCGCCAGTTCCTGTGCATAAAGCACCTGGCTTGCCGTCATCAACCCGGTATTGATGCCCACCACAACCGCAATGCCCAAAATGAAAGGCACGCTCTGCGCAATGGAAAACGCAAACTCGCTCAGCCCCGCTATGATGATCGACAGCGTGAGCATGCGGCGGGCGCCAAACTTGCGGGCCAGCCGGCCGGAAAAATACAGCAGCGGGATGCCGAACAGCGAGCGAACGGCGCTGAACCCGCTGACAACGTTGACCGATGCGCCGATATCATCCAATAGATACGGCATATAAATCGTAGACGAGCTGGAAGGGATGTTGGCACAGATCATGACCAGCACAAACGCCAGCAGCAGCGGGTTTTTCGCCAGCTGCCCCAGCTTAAGATCACGGAAGGTGACCTTATCTTTTTTAATGGCCGGTGCCACATCGGGCAGCGGGCGCATGGCAAACAACACAATAATGGCGAACGCACCGCCCACAAAGTAACTGATGCGAACGCCGCCAACTTTTACAAGATATGTGAACATCAGCGAGCCGACAAACGAGGCGATGGAATAGAACACGCGCATCTTGCCGTATTCAAAGCCTGGCATGCGCTGCTCCATCTGCACCAGCCAGCTGGAATACATGTAGTCAAGCGGGCGATAGAAAAAGCGCACAATCACCGTCATCCACGGCGCCAGCGACAAACTGCCCAATATGATCTTTTCGGTGAACGGCACGGTGGGGAACAACACAATCACGCCGATCAGGCACACCAGGAACACTTTTTTGACAGACCGTTGTTTGTCACACGCCATGCCCCACAAGATGGGCACGAACACACCCACTACCGAACGGATGGCCGTGAACAGGCCCACCTGCGCACTGCTCAGTCCCAGGCTTTTTAAGTAAGCCGAAGCATAGATCGTGCTGGAGATAAACAGCCCCATACAGAACTGCATGATGATAAAGTTCCGATTGTGCCGCTTAACATCCGACAGTAACTGGGGGGATTCCATGGTATTCCTCCTCTATTCCGCAAAAACGCCTGCCCGCACGGTTTCCGGCCCTGCACCGGCCCCGTTTTCCTTCCCTGTGACGAACAGCGGCATTTTCTTGCGGTTTCGGTTTTAATATATCATAATTGGCTATCTTTGCATATAAATCTGCAAAGATTTTTTGGATTTTTTTGAATTTTTAAATTGTTCGGTTTTGAGAAAACATTTATGCTCTTATGCGCTCGTGTATGATATACTGAATTATATTCTTAAAGGCGGAGGTCTGCCTGTTTTGAAAAAGCGCATTGCTGCGATTTTGCTGGTGCTCGTTCTGCTCACGGCCGCTGCCTGTAAGCCGGCTGCAAATGCCCCTGCCCCCACGCCGACGCCCACTTTTGTGCAGGCGTTCAGCGATAAAAAGGGCGATAGCCCGCTTACCAAAGCGCTGGTTGCTTTTATTGGTGAGAAAGACACCCAGCTTGGTGAGATGATGATGCACATGGAATCTTCCATCGACCGGACCAATGATGATCGGCTCAGCGCCCTGCCGCTTACGATCCAAATCCCTTTTACGGAAGTTGATGGCATTCTGTCTGAAGTTTTGATGCTGTCTTATTATATGACCATGCAGGATGACAGCTCCTATCGCTATGAAAATGCGCAGACCGGCGAAAAAGCCTTGCTGACCATGTTGGGCGGTGCCTGGCAGTATACCGGCTGGATCGGATCCGATAGCGCAAGCGCCGCGCAAACCGGTGTTGTATCCTCTTCGGGCGACCAAATAACGCTCACCGTTTGCGAACAAAAAGAGCTGCCCGTTATCCGCCTGCAGCTCGAAATGGCGGCCGGTGCGCTGGGCACGCGCGTTCGCTGCGCGTATTCCACCGATCAGGGGGATACCTATCAGTTCCTTGCATTTTCTTTGGATACCGGCTCTTTCCGCTTTGCCATATATGAAGATATCGATCCGCTCAACGAGCTGTTCTGGGGCGACATCTGGCTTTCTTCTTTCTTCCCGGAAGGGGCCCAAACAGCAGGCACATGGAATGGCAGCACCGTTACGCTGATCAATAACGGTATGACATACACATTTTAAAAAAAATAGGAGGCTGTACAATGCGGACAAAAGAAGTAATGATCATTGGCGCAGGCAAGATCGGGCGCGGGTTTTTGGCCGATTTATTCACAGAAGCGGGATTCCATCTGGTGCTTGTAAACGGGCGGCCGGACACGATCGATGCGCTTCGTGCTGCCGGTAAGTACACGATCTTCACCACCGAAAACGGGCAGGTGCGCAAAAAGATCGTAACGGATTTTGAGGCTTGGTCCAGCAAGCGCGATTTTTCCGATGTGGTGAACCGGCTCAGCGAAGTGGATCTTGCGTGTGTAGCCCTGTATCCTACCGCCTATGATTCCGTTGCTGATGTGATCGCCGGCGCGGTGCAAAAGCGCCGGGCAGATGGGGTAACGGAAGCGCTGAATATCCTGCTGTTTGTAAACTATGTGTTCTCTGCCCGGCTGCTTAAGGAAAAAGTGAACGAACGGCTTGATGAAAGCGGCAAAGCGTATTTCAACGCGCATATCGGCATCATGGAAGCGCTTACCGCGCGCAACGGCTCCCAGCCCACGGCCGAGATGCTGGCGGAAGACCCGCTTTGTGTTTCTACCGGGCCCGGCTATGTGCTGCCCGTGGGCGATGAGTTTGTTGGCGGCCGACCGGACAACATTCCCTCTATGAAGTTCTTGGATCGAATGGAAGGGCGGCTTGTTAAAAAAGTGTGGTGTGGCAACATGCAGCATTGCACCATGGCGGCCATGGGCCTTCGCCGCGGCTACAGCTACACCTATGAAACCGCGTATGACGATTATATCCGCAAGTGTGTGGACGGTGCCGGTGCCGAAGCGTGCTATGTTGTGGGCCGCGAATTCGGGTTCACCGAAGAAGAAATGGCCGATGTGCGCCATCGCAACTGGGAAGGCATGAAGGCCAACCCCATCAAAGACACGCTTGTTCGTGTTGCGGCCGACCCGCTGCGCAAATTAGGGCGCACCGAGCGGTATATCGGCCCGGCGCTGCTGTGCTTTAAATATGGACGCGTGCCGTTCTTCCTGGCGCGGGGCGCAGCGCATGAACTGCTGTTTGAAAACCCGGCCGATCCTTCCGCTGTTAAGATGCACGCCATAATCGCGGAAAAAGGGCTGGAAGAAGCGCTTTGGGAGATCACGGGGCTGGACCGCACCGTGCCGCACGAAAATGCCCTGCATCAGCTGATCATCGCCCAGTATCGCGAAATCGTGGATTAACGGATAAAAAGGCAGTGTATATCACTGCCTTTTTCTTGCATATACGGCCCGAACATGATATGATTTTTTCAGATTATGTAGGTTTTACCAAATTTTATTTTTCAAGGAGGCGTTTGCAGTATGGCAAAAACGGCAGCCATCATTGGCGCAGGCAAAATCGGGCGCGGATACCTGGCGTATTCCCTCGAGCAGAGCGGATATACCGACCTTGTGTATATCAACAACCGCACCAACATTATCGACATCATGAACCAGCAGGGGTATTACACCCGGTATATCACCTGGCATGAAACCGGCGAACTGACCAGCTCCCGCATTCCCGTAAAAGAAGCGTATGCCTCCAGCCGCGATATGGATAAGATCTGCCAGCGTTTGAGCGAAATCGACCTGATCACCATTGCGCTGTATCCCACCGCGTATCCTTCCGTGGCGGACCAGCTCGCCGGCGCAATCAAGCTGCGCATTGCTAACAAAGTGGACCGGCCTGTGAACCTGCTGTTTTTCGTGAACAAGGTGATGACCGGGCGCATCATGCGCCGCCTGTTGGATGAACGCCTGCCCGGCGCGGAAGAACAGGCGTATTTGAACGAGAAGGTCGGCTTTGTCGAAGCGCTCACCTATGGCGGCGGCATCAACCCCACCCCCGAAATGCTCGCAGAAGACCCGGCCGCGGTGTATGCCGGCATCCATGCCGATTGCAAACTGCGTGTGGGCGATAACTTCCTTGGCGAGCGGCCGGGCGGCCTGTTCGAGTATCAGGACAGGATGGAAGGCCGGCTGGTCAAAAAAGTTTGGTGCGGCAACGTGCGGCACTGCACGCAGGCTGTTGTCGGCCAGTTCATGGGATGCAAATATATCTATGAAGCAACGCGGCTGAACTATGTTCGCATGATGTGCGACTATGTGGGCGAAGAGGCCAACTTTGCCGTTGCCAAAGAATTTGGCTTCACGCGGGAAGAAATGGATTATAACACGCCCGAAAGCTGGCGCAACTCCATGAAAAATGAAACACCCGACGATGTTGGCCGTGTGGCGGCAGACGCGTTCCGTAAGCTCAGCCGGGACGATCGGTTTATCGGCCCCGCCCTGCTGTGCCTCAAATACGGCGTGCTGCCTTATTATCTGGCGCGCGGCGCGGCTTATCTGCTGTATTTCAAAAATGATAACGATCCCACCTATGTTGAAATGCACCGCATCATCGGCGAGATCGGCATTGAAAAAGCGATCGAGCAGTTCTGCCAGCTGGATCTGAGCGTGCGCGATGAAAAACTGCTGTACGACATGATCCTGGCGCATTACCGCGAGATCGGCAAAATCGAACTTAACCCGGTTGATTAATGAAAAACAAACAAGGCCGTGCATCCATGGATGCACGGCCTTTTCTTTTTGCGTTTTATTTCAGTTTTTTGTCCGTTATTTTGGTTGACGAACGAATGCCCATAAACACGGATACCGAAGCGGCAACGATCAGAAGGCCGCCCACAATGGTGCGCAGCTTGAGCGCTTCGCCCAGCAGGATCCAGGCAAGGATCGCCGAAGCGGGGATGCCCGCCAGGTTATACAGGCTGCCCTCGCCCGCCGGAACCATGCCCATGCCGGCCGTCAGCGTGATCTGACCCAGCACCGCGCAGGCACCGATGGCCAGCAGCAGCAGGGCCTGCTTAAACGTTGGCATCACAAACGACGGCAGCATGATCGGCAGTGCACACAGTGCGGACACCAGCGAAAAATAGAACACCACGGCCGCCGGAGACACGCGCCCGCCCAACTTTCTGAGCACAATGTTGACAACGGCGCTGATCACCGCACACATAACGGCCATCAAAAGCGGGAATGTTTTGGAATCAAAACTGAGCTTGCCCACAACGATCAGCATGCCCGAAAACGCCAGCACCATGGCCACCACCTGATAAACTGTGATCTTCTCTTTAAGCACCACAGCCGCAAGCCCGATGGTGATAAACGGCGCCATCTTCGTCAGCGTGGACACATCGGCCTGCGCGGCATTGGCAGCGGCATAAAAGCTGCAATACATGGCCAAAAAGCCCAAAATGCAGCGTGCGCTCAGCAGCGGCAAATCCTTTTTGGCGCAGTGCAGCGATTGTTTTTGCTGCCGCACGATCAGCCACGCGCCTAATGCGCCAAGCAGGTTTCTGAAAAAGATGATCTCCATCACCGGCAACGCGCCCACCATGCGCACAAACACATTCAGCTGGCTGAATGCAACTGCGCTAATCAGCAGGATTACTGCGCCGCGTTTTCGTTCATCGCTCATGTCTATAACCCTTCTTTAATAAAAAATCGGATAACAGACATTATAGCACAATTTGCCGATCTTGTCGTTTTTTATTTTATCAGCCAAACAATATCGGCAAGCACAAAAGCACCAGCACGCCCGGCACCCCCAACAACCCTACCAGTGCCGCGTTAAACGGGTTTACCGCGATCTTCAGGCCCGCACCTGCACCAATAAAATTGATCACCCATAAACCCAAAAGGCCCAAAAGGGCGTTGATCAGCAGCTTTGCGGTTACCCGCAGCGGCCAAACCAGCAGCCGCCCGGCAACAAACAAAAATAAAACGGCCGCGCAAAAAGCGACCGCAGTCGGCCATGACAACGTCATGGGGCAATCCCCCCTTTCGTTCTCATGCCTATGTTATGCTGTTCCCTGTTTATGCCTGATGCATGGGCCGGCGCCCTTCCATTGCTTTTTGCAGGGTAATATCATCGGTATACTCAAGATCACCGCCCACGGGCACGCCGTGTGCAATGCGCGTTACCTTGATCTGCATCGGCTCAAGCAGCCGCCACAGGTATATCGCCGTTGCCTCCCCTTCCACATCGGGATTCGTGGCCAGCACGATCTCTTTAACCCCGTTCAGCCGGCCAAGCAGCTCTTTTATGCGCAGTTGGTCGGGCCCAATGCCATCCATAGGGCTGAGCGTTCCGCCCAGCACATGATACAGCCCGCGGAACAGGCCGCTGCGCTCCATAGCCATAATGTCGCGCGCATCACGCACCACACAGATGATGCTGCTGTCCCTGCTCGGATCCTCGCAGATCGCGCAAATATCCCGATCGGTCAAATTTCCGCACTGCGCACAAAAACGCACGCGGGCGCGCGTCCCCGTGATGGCATTGGCAAGCTGATCCGCTTTGCCGGCGGGCATTGTTAAAATATGATAAGCCAGCCGCTGTGCCGTTTTGCCGCCGATGCCCGGCAGCATTGCCAGCGCCTGCACAAGCTCGCTCAGCGGCGCAATACTGTAGCTCATGGCTTATCGCCCAAACGGCAGGCCGCCGGTCAGCGCGCTCATCTCTTTTTGCGCCATCTCATCAAACTCGTGCATCGCCGCATTGACCGCCGCAGTCACCGTGTCTTCCAGCATCTCCACATCGTCCGGATCCACCGCTTCCGGGTTGATCGTAAGCCGAACAATCTGGTGCGCGCCGTTGACCGTGCAGCTCACCATGCCGCCGCCGCTTTGCGCCGTTACTTCCGTTTCCAGCAGCTGCGCCTGCTTTTTCTGCAGCTCGGCCTGCATCCGCATTGCCATCTGCTGTAAATTGCCCATGTTGCCCATGCCTCTTGCCATGTATGTTTCCTCCCGTCAGATTACATCTACTTTAATGCCCAGCAGCGCCTGCGCTTTGCGGGCCAGCTCGTTCATCTCATCTTCATCCGGGTTCACCGTTTTCATCACAAACTTTTCGCACCCGAACATGTCCTGCGCGGCCTTTGTAAGCTGCGGCATATATTTTTGCAATGCACCCATAAAGATCTCGTCGCCGGGCGCAAAAGTCACCATCAGCGTGTCCCCTTGGATGGATGCATGCCGTGCCATGTGCAGTGATTGGCTCACGCCCACATCCACCGCTCGCATGGTTTCATACAGCGTTTTGATAATATTCTTTTCATCCGTTCGCGGGGCCGTGGATGCCGGTTTTAGAGCGGCCGGTTTTTCCTTTGGCCGCGCCGGCGCTTTGGCCCGGGGCGTCGGATCTGCGATCGGGAACGGGATTTCTTCTTCCGGTGGGATTGGCGGCGGAATCTGTTCTTCCGGTATCGGCGCCCACGGCGCCTGTGTTGCAGCTGCCGGCCGTTCCTGCAAGCGGCGCACCTGTTCTTCCAGCGCTTCGATGCGCGCGATCAGCGCCGCATCACCCTGCTCCAGTTCCGGCGTGCACAGCCGCACAAGCGCAGCATCCATCAAAATGCGCGGCCGCGGCGAAAATGCCATGCGATTCTCCGCTTCCATCAGTTCGTCCATGATGCGGCTCAGCGCCGCGGTGTTGCCGCCGCTGACCAGCCGATCCCGCGTGTGCTGCATACAGGCGCGGGCAAACACTGCCATGTCGCTGCCGCCGCGATACACCCTGTCAGCGATCTCCAGGGCCTGCAGCCTGTCAAACTGCAGCAGTGCATCGATCATCGCCTGCACGTCTGCCCCGCCAACAGCGCCAAGGCCCGCAATGGCCACTGCTTCCGTCAGCCGCCCATCGTCCAGCTCCAGGCATTGGTCAAGCAGGCTGAGCGCATCGCGCAGCCCGCCTTCGGCCGTGCGCGCGATCAGCTCTAGGGCTTCCTCGTCCGCTTCCCGCCCGATCTGCGAAAGAATATACCGCAGCTGGCCGAGAATCACGTTTTCCGGGATGCGGCGGAAATCAAACCGCTGGCAGCGGGATACGATGGTGGCCGGCAGCTTATGCGCTTCGGTTGTTGCCAGAATGAAAAGCACATGGCTCGGCGGCTCTTCCAGCGTTTTTAAAAGCGCGTTGAACGCCGCCCCGCTGAGCATATGCACTTCATCGATAATATACACTTTTGTTTTGAGCATGCTGGGCGCAAACTGCACCTGATCGCGCAGCTCGCGGATCTGGTCTACCCCGTTGTTGCTGGCCGCATCGATCTCCACAATATCCACACTGAGCGCTTCATCGCTCATCCGGCATACGGCGCACTGCCCACAGGGGTTGCCGTTGCGCGGGTCCAGGCAATTGACCGCACGGGCCAGCACTTTGGCTGTGCTGGTTTTGCCGGTGCCGCGGGTGCCGCAAAAAAGATAGGCATGCGCCACACGGCTGGCCGTTACCTGGTTGGTCAGCGTGCGTACAATGGCTTCCTGCCCCAGCACCTGATCAAACGTGCGCGGCCGGTATTGCCGATATAACGCCAAATACGCCATCTGCTCCTCCTTTTGAAAACAAGGGCGGCGAGAAACGCCGCCCTGTTGATCCATCTTCTATGCTTGCTTATTCTTCTATGAATGCAAGGCCCACCACGCCCGGGCCGGTATGTCCGCCGATCACGGGGCCCAGCTGCATCGGAACAATCTTAATCAGCGGGCAATGCTCACTCAACTGCTTTTCAATAAACTGCCTGCCTTCCAGCAAAGAATATGTGAGCAGCAGCGTGCCGCCTTTTTCGCCGATCTTCTCCTGTGCAATGTCTGCCAAGCGGCGCCATGCCTTGCGCCGGCCCTTGGCCTTTTCCTGCACGACCAGGCGGCCTTCTTCATTGCAGCACAAAATGGGCTTAATATCCAGCACCGTGCCGAAAAACGCTGCGCTGCCGGACAGGCGCCCGCCGCGTTTGAGATAATTCAGATCATCCACGCTGAAGAGCATCACCGTTTTGTTTTTGTTCTGTTCCGTCCACTCGGCTATTTCTTCCATGCTGGCGCCCTGTTCCTGCATTTTATATGCGCGGTAGATCAGGGCAGACTGGCCAATCGAGATGGACAGCGTATCTACCAGCAGAATCTTAACGGAAGGATCTTCCTCCATCAGCTCGTTGGCAGCCATCACACAGTTGTTGAAATGCTGGCTGAGCTGGTTGGACAGGCCAAGATACAGGATGTTTTTGCTGCGCTCCTGTGCCAGAGAGCGGAACCATTCCTTGATCTCCCACGGCGGTTTGCAGCTGGTGGAAAATCCCGCCCCGGCTGCGAGCCGCTCAAAAAAATCGGGGATGGTCACGGTAATGCCAAGATCATAGTTATATTCTTCCCCATCAAGCATCAAAGGCATCGGAAAGACGGGTACATTATGGGCCTGAACGAAAGGCAGATCCAGTTCGCTATCAGCGTCGGTTGCAATGATATAGTCCATTGTTTTCATCGGGTCTCCCCCTTCCTAATCCCGTTATTTGCTGTTTTTGCGCGTTTTTTTGCAACATTGAATAAACGGTATGTCAAGATTATATCTTAAAACCCGTTCAACTTCAATCTTTACATGTCGGCAACGCTGTCAAATTTCGTCAAAAAACTCAATGCTCTCCTCGCCGAAACCGATCACAAACGCGTTGCATACTTTTGTGGGATTCAGCTCGCCGAGCACCATCTCCCGCGGCGCGCGGTGGGCCTGCGCGCCGGCTGCCAAAGCCGCATCATAAGCCGCCTGCACATCAGGCGTGCGCAGACACAGATGGGCAAAACGCGCGTTTTCTTCCGCCTGCTCCGTGCCCGAAGCAAACAGCTCCACACACGAACCGCCCATGTCAATCATCAGCGCCCGTTTCTCGTTTTCGCCCCACGCATTTACCACCACGCCGCCCAGCGCCTGATACAGCGCGGCAGAACGATCGAACTGGTCAGCCGGCACTTTGAGTGCTACATGATGAAATCCCTGTGCTAATGCCATTGTTATTGCTCCTTTCGCCCCTGCTCGGAACAGAGGTTATAAATCAGGTTAACATAAAAACTCACGCTTTCCTGCAGCCCGGCAATGGGCATGCGTTCGTTTGTGCCGTGCACAGTATCATGCAGGTGCATGGCGCCGATAAACGGCGTGAACCGATACACCCCCGGGCTTACCAGCCCAAAATGCCGCGCATCCGTGCCGCCCAGCACCATCTTGGGCACAATCACCGCTTCCGGCCGCATCTGATGGATGGTGCGGCTCAAAATTTCAAAGCTTTCCCCTTCCATGCGGCTGATGATAGACGCATTCTGCCCTTTTACGATGCTTACCGAAACGCGGTCGTCTGCGATCACGAGCTCGCACCAGGCAACCACATCTTCCACCGTTTGCACCGGGGAAAGGCGGAAGTTGAACACCGCCTGTGCTTTTTGCGGCATGATGTTGGGCGCCGGAGCGCCAAAGGCCTGCGTGCCCGCCGTTGTGGTGCGCAGCATGGCGCGCCCTTTCGGGGTGCGGGCAATCAGCTCTGTAAACGCCTGTTCTGTTTCCGGCAGCCCCAACGCCGCGGCTTTAAGCTCTTCATCTTCCAGATACGGGCCCACCGCTTTATACATCGCGCTCAGCGGCGCCGTAACCTCATAGGGGAACGGGTGCTCCTGCACCGCCAGGATCGCTTTTGCCAAAATGCTCAGCGCCGTATCATCTTCCGGCACGGAAGAATGCCCGCCCTTGTGCGAAGCTTCCAGCTTTACATCCAGATACCCTTTTTCAAACACGCCGATGGAGGCCAAAAGCACGCCCGGAGCGCCCATTTCCGCCCCGTCGCCGAAACCGCCGCCCTCATCCAGCACAAGGTCTACCGTTATGCCCTGTGCCTTGAGCGAGGCGGCAATGGCTTCTGCCCCGGCATGGCCCAGCACTTCTTCATCATGGCCAAAGGCAAGATACACATCCCGATCGGGCGTGAACCCGGCGGCGATCAGCGCTTCCACGCCTTCCATGGCGCCCATGATCGCATTTTTAATGTCCAGCGAGCCACGGCCCCAAACAAATTCATCGTCAATATCACCGGCAAAAGCGTCATGTACCCAATCCTGCTCCGTGCCGGGTTCAACGGGCACCACATCCTGATGCGCCATCAGCAGGATCCCGTTGCGCCCGGACGCGCCCGTACCCGCCCAGCGATACAACAGGGCGTGTTGGTTGATCAGCCGCCGCTCCAGCGTTTTGTGCAGCAGCGGATATGTTTTTTCAAGATACGCGCGGAAGCCTTCAAAAGGCACGGGATCAATCTTCGTCGGATCGTTGTTGGAAATGGTTTTATAGATCAGCATTCCGGCCAGATGCTCGGCGATCTCACGATCGCCCGGCAGCTGAACACCGCATACAGGGGTAAGCATTATATGTTCCTCCCTTAAAACAATATGTGATTTTACTATACAAAATCCTGCGCCGTTGCGCAACAATATGGGTTGACGAAAACCGCCAAAACCGCCATACTGATATGCGTTTCTTACTATAGGAGGATTTGGCTTGTCTGTTTCTGCCAACAAAAAAGCAATGCTGCGCACCGTTCTTTTGCTCGCCTGGCCCACCGTTGTTGAGCTGGCGCTGCAAACGCTGGTGCAATATGTGGATACCGCCATGGTGGGGCATATCGGCGCTTCTGCTTCGGCCGCCGTTGGGCTGACAACGACCACCATGTGGCTAATCAGCGCCCCGTTTTCCGCCATGGGCACGGGCGTTCTGTCCACCATTGCCAAAGCCGTGGGCGCCAAGGATACAGAGCGGGTCAGGTCAGCGGCCGGCCAGGCCGTTCTCCTCTGCCTGATTGTTGGCATCAGCATCACAGCGGTAGCACTGGGGGCTGCCCCTTTCCTGCCCGGTTGGCTGGGCGCAGATGCACAGATCCGCTCCGAAGCATTTTTATACTTTTTTGTAATCAATATCCCACTGCTGCTGCGGGGAATGACCATTATTCTCGGCGCTGCGCTGCGCGCCGCGGGTGACACCAAAACCCCGCTGCTGGTGAACGCAACGGTGAATCTTGTGAACATTGTGTTCAACTATCTGCTGATCGGCAGCCCTGTTACCGTGCTTGGCCTGTATATCCCGCGGGCCGGCCTTGGCGTGCTGGGCGCGGCGATCGCAACGGCACTGTCGTTCGCTGTGGGCGGGGTGCTGATGCTGCACGCCCTGTACCGGCACCAGCTGCTGTCTCCGCGCGGAAAGCCGCAGCTGGATAAGCCTGTGATGCGCGATTGCGTGTCTGTCGGCCTCCCTGTGATGGCCACGCGCCTGTTTGTGTTTTCCGGCCAGGTGGTGTTCACCTCTTTGGTTTCGCGGTTGGGCACACTGGCCTTGGCCGCCCATTCCATTGCGCTAACGGCCGAACAGGCGTTTTATGTGCCCGGTTTCGGCATCCAAACCGCCGCATCCGCCCTGTCCGGCCAATCGATCGGCGCGCAGAACGAAAAAGCGCTCGACCATGTTACCGTGCTGACCACCACCATTGCTTCGGCCGCCATGGGGCTGATGGCCGTGTTCCTTTTCTTTTGGCCCGAAGCAGTGATGCGCATTTTCACGCAGGATCCGGCGGTGATCGCGATGGGCACGGTGATCCTGCGGATCGTGGCTGTCTCCGAGCCGCTGTATGCCGTTGCCATCATCCTCGAAGGCGTGTTTAACGGTGCGGGCGACACGAAGATCCCGTTCCTGTTCTCTACCGGTTGTATGTGGGGCATCCGCATCCTGTTCACCTATATCTGCACGGTGCATTTTGGCCTTGGGCTGGCCGCCGTGTGGGGCTGCATGGTGGCAGACAACTGCGTGCGCTGCCTGCTGCTGCTCATCCGCGTGCTGCGCGGGCGATGGAAGCGCCGGTATTTTGGCGAAGAATAAAATAGCCCCGTTCTTTTAAAAAACAGGCATGGCAGCGGAGGTTCGCCGCCGTTATCCTGCATCCGATAAACCAAAACATAGCGGAGGTAGTTACAATGGCCAAAGAAAAAAGATTTGTGAAAGTATACGCCCAGGGCGCAGGTTCTGTGGAAATCTGGGTGGACAAGGAAACAGGTGTAAACTATTTGTATCATGCCAGCGGCTATGCAGGCGGTTTAACGGTTTTATTGGATCAGGACGGGAAACCTGTTGTTACACATATGGAAGAACAATAAATGCCGTTTGGCGAACCGCTCTTTTCTGCGCCGTTCGATGCAGGGGTAGTGTTCGATCATTGCTTAACCTGCAGCAAAAAACCGGCCTATGAACACGTTCATAGGCCGGTTTTGTTGTTTTGCTTAGAACAGCACTTTGCTTAAGAACTCGCGCGTGCGCGGGCTTTGCGGATCGCCAAAGATCTGCTCGGGCGTGCCGCTTTCTTCGATCACGCCGCCATCCATAAACAAGATGCGGTTGCTCACTGCGCGGGCAAAGCCCATTTCGTGCGTGACCAGCACCGTTGTCATCCCGCCCTTAACGAGCGTGCGGATCACGTCGAGCACTTCGCCGACCATTTCAGGGTCAAGGGCGCTGGTGGGCTCGTCAAACAGCATCACATCGGGGCTCATGGCCAGCGCGCGCACAATGGCGAGGCGCTGTTTCTGCCCGCCGGAAAGCGTGCGCGGGAACACATTGGCTTTATCTGCAAGACCAATGCGCTTAAGCAGGCCCATCGCCGTTTCGTTCGCTTCTTCCTTGCTCATTTTCTTGGTCATCACCGGGGCCAGCGTTACATTGTCCAGCACGGACAGGTGCGGGAACACGTTGAACTGCTGGAATACCATGCCCATCTTTCTGCGGTGAATATCCACGTTAACGCCTTTGGCGTTGATTTGAACGCCTTCAAAGAAGATCTTGCCTTCTTCGGGCGTTTCCAGCAAATTCAAGCAGCGCAGAAAGGTGCTCTTGCCGCTGCCGCTGGGCCCGATCACGGACACAACCTCGCCCTGATGGATCACTTCATCGATCCCTTTAAGAACGTGCAGTTTTCCAAAGCTTTTATGCAGGCCTTCCACACGGATCAGTTCCTGCCCTTTTACAAGGCCGTTATCATTCGGCTGAATCATGCTTTCAGTCATCCTGCCTCATTCTCCTTTCCAACAAGCCCAACAGCTTACTCATGCTGAACGTGAGCACAAAATAAATGATACCGGCAATGATCAGCGCCTGGAACGGCAGGAAGTATGCCGCACCTACCGTGGCACGCACCGTCATGATATCGCCGATCATAAAGGTGGACAGCAGTGAGGTTTCCTTGATCATCATGATAAACTCGTTGCCGATCGCCGGCAGAATGTTACGGATCGCCTGCGGCAGCACGATTTTGATCATCGTTTGTCCGCTGGTCAGGCCCAAAGACCGGGCCGCTTCCGTTTGCCCCACATCAATGCTCTGAATGCCGGAGCGGATCAGCTCAGACACATATGCGGTGCTGTTCACAACAAGAGCGAACAAGGCACAAAAATACTTGTCAAGCACAAGCCCCAGCTGCGCCGGCAGCAGGAAAAAAATCCACAGCTGCAGCAATATAGGCGTGCCGCGGATCACTTCAACATACACTGTGCTGATCGCCCGAAGGATCTTGGATTTGTTCATCCGCATCAGGCACACCAGCGAGCCGAAAATCAGCCCCAGGAACACCGTGATGAGCGAGGTATATACCGTGACCCAAGTGCCCTGCAGAAACTGCGGCCACGCGGCGGCAATCAATTTAATAACTCTCATATTCGCATTTGCTCCTTATTGCGGAATGCCGGCGCAGCCCTGTATCAGCTGCGCCGGTCTCCGTTGCATTGCTATTGATATACAGCCTCTTAGAATTCAATCGCCAGTTCTTTGCAGAGCGCTTCGGCTTCCGTCTGCCACTGAACATACAGGCCTTCCGCGATCTGATCGTTGATGATCTTGTTCAGCACGAGCAGGTAATCTTCATTCTCGCCGAACGGGATCGCAGCAGAGGTGTTGGACGTATCCGGCAGGTACAGCACATCTTTGGGGATCATGCCGAGGTTCTTATAAGTCATGGCGTAGTTGTCGCCATTATCGGAGGACATTACGCACGCATCCACCGTGCCCGCATCAAGCATCAGGATGGCATCCGCCGTTTTGGTTACCGGGTAGATATTGGCGCCCGCGGGGACGAGATATTTTTCCGCCAGCTGCTGCTGCAGGCTGCCGTTCTGCACCGCTACGGTCTTGCCTTTGAAAGCCTCATAGCTGGTGTAGATATCTTTGTCTTTATTGGCGATCATCAGGCCCTGGTAGGAAACGGTGTCAAGGTTGTAAGGATCCGTGAAGTCCATCGCTTCGCGCCGTTTTTCCGTTGCAGCCAAACCGGTGATGGCGATATCGGCCAAGCCTTCAGACATATAGGTCAGGCAGGAGTCAAAATCAAGCGCTTCGATCTTGAGCTTCACGCCCATCTTCTCAGCGATGTGCTTGGCAAGCTCAATATCGCTGCCGGCATACTGCTCGTCACCCGTTTTGCCGGGCACGATGAATTCGCTGGGCGCAAAGTCCGGGCTCACAACATAGTGCAGTTCGCCTTTTTCATAAATCTCAGCCAGTTTGCCGGTCGGCTCATGCCCAAGAAAATCCACAACCCACTGCGGGGGCTCCACCGCTTTGCTTTCGCCTTTGCCGCCGCAGCCAACGAGCATCACGCTCATCAGCATAGCCATGGCCAGCACAATTACCATTGCTTTTTTCATGATTATTTGTCCTCCAACATTGTTTAAAATCTTTCGCTTGGCTTCCCGCCTTGCATGGTTGTATATTATACAAATCTTTATACAATCTCAATCCCGTTTTTCGAGTTATATATATTATATTTCGTTAAATTCATTGATTTCTTTAAATTATTATATTCTTTCTAATGTTTTTTATGTTTATCTTGTTTTTTCTCTGTTTTTTATTTTTTATATTGCAATGTTTATGCGCATATTTATGTATATATGCAAAAAGGAGCCCTTTTCGCTCCTTTTTATGCTTTATGCCTGCGTAACCGCTCTTGCCTGTTCCACCGCCTGTGCCGCGTCCAGGGCATACAGCGCGCCAATCTCATCGGCAAACCCTTTGGACACCGCCGCCCCGCCAACCAGCACAGGCCGCGGCCGTTGCGCGTTGAGCGCCATATACGCCCGCATTTGTTCCATCGTGGTCGTCAGCAGTGCGCTGAGCACAACAAGTGCCGCGTTTTCCCGGTCAGCCGTTTGCCAGATGGTTTCATTGTCTACATCGCGCCCCAGGTCAATCACGCGAAAGCCATGGTTTCTGAGCATGCACACCACAAGATTTTTGCCGATATCGTGAATATCGCCCTTCACCGTGGCCGCCACAACCGTGCCGCGCGACCGGCTTTCTTGTTTGGACAGATGCGGCGCCAGCATTTCAAACACGGTCTGCGCCGTTTCCGCCGCCGCCATCAGCTGCGGGAGAAACACCTTTTTCTCTGCAAAGGCAACACCGATCTCGTCCAGCCCCGCAACGGTTTGGTCCACCAGCGCCTGCGCCTGCGTGCCCGCTCCCAGCGCCTGCGCCGTCAGTGTGCGCGCCCGCAGCCTGTCGCCCTCTATCACTGCGCCCGTTATGCCCGGGCGGCCTTCCGTTTCGGTGTAGCGCGCCGCATAAGCAGCCGCCCCGCCGTTTAACAGCGCTTCAAGCGCCGCGTGCGTGGTTTGCACAGTCGGCTCCGCAATGTTCATGATCGCCGTTTGCATGCCGCGTGCCCGCGCCGCGGCGATAAACGCCGCGTTTACCGCCGGCCGTTCAGGCAGGCCGAAGGAAATATTACTTACCCCCATGGTGCTCAAAAGCCCCTGCGCTTTGCACCAGTCAACCACCTTGAGTGCTTCCTGCGCCGCAGCCGGGTCACTCGCCACGGTCATCGCCAGCGCGTCAATGATAAACCGGTCTTTTGAAAGCCCATATTCAGCCGCTTTTGCGATCAGCCGGTCAGCAATGGCGATGCGCGCCTGCGCCGTGGCCGGCACGCCTGTTTCATCAATCGGCAGCAGGATGGCCATCGCGCCATATTGCTGCATCAGCGGGAACACCGCTTCTGCCCGCCCCGGTTCGGCCGAAATGGAGTTGATCAGCGCCCGGCCCGGATACACCGCAAGCGCCGCCCGCAGCGCCGCCGTGTCCGCCGTATCAATGCAAAGCGGCACAGATACCCGCTCAGCCAGATAACGCACCAGCGCCGGCAGCAGCTCCGCTTCTTTTATCCCGTTCATCCCTACGTTCACATCAAGCACACGCGCGCCCGCATCAATCTGCTCAAACGCCATGGCAAGCGGCGTTTCAAAATCACCCGCCCGCAGCGCGGCCTGCAGCTTCTTTTTCCCCGTGGGGTTGATGCGCTCGCCAATGGGACAAAAGCCTTCCTCGAACGATACCAGGCGGCCCGAGCCCGTTACAGCGCGCGGCAAAGCCGGCCGCTCGCCATGCTGCATCAGCCCCTTGCACAGATCTTTCAAAAACAGCACGCTGTCCGGCTCCGTGCCGCAGCAGCCGCCCACCGCCGAAGCGCCCACCGCGACCAGCCGCGCCGTCAGCTCTGCAAATTCGCGCGGAGGAAGCGTTTTGCCGCCGGGCAGGCCGGCGTTTGGCTTGGCGAACACCGGAACGGGAGAAACCGCCGCTATGCGCCGCACGATCTGCTCCATCGCTTCCGGACCTACTCCGCAGTTGGTGCCGATCGCCGAAACGCCGCGGGCCGCCAGGGTAACCACCGCCGTTTCCACGTCCGTTCCCGTGAGCGTATAGCCCGCTTCGTCATATGTCATTGACACCCAGATCGGCAGGTTGCACACGCTTTTGGCCGCCAGCACCGCTTCCCGCGTTTCCGAGATATCAAGCATCGTTTCTATGATCAAGTAATCCGCACCGGCCTCTGCCAACGCTTTGGCCTGGCGGGCATAGCAGTTAAACGCCTGTTCTCTTGTTAAATCACCTATAGGTGCCATCAACCGGCCTGTTGGCGAAATATCGCCGCCCACCGGGCGGCCGTTTGCCGCCGCTTTGGCCGCGCGCACCAGCGCGTGGTTGATCTCCTCCGTTCGCTCTTCCAAGCCGTATTCCGCCAGTTTTAAGGAGTTGGCGCCAAAGGTAAAGGCAAACACCGTGTCCGCCCCGGCATCAAAATACGCCCGATGCATCCGTGTCACCAGATCAAGATGCTCGCACGCCCATGCCTCCGGGCACACCCCGGCCGGCATGCCGTTCGCCATTAATAAAGTGCCCATCGCCCCATCCAGCACACGAATGCTGGAGTTTAAAAAGTCTTTCATCCTCTCACCCCACAGATCGCCAGCACCGATTTTTCCGGCGTCATGATCCAGCTGTTTTCCAAAAGCGTGATGCCGCAGGGCGCACCGCCCAGCAAACGCATCAGCACCGCCTGATTTTCCAGCCCGCAGTCTCCATAGCCCGGGGAATATCGCCGCGCTTCCACGCGAAGCGCACCGGGCCGCAGCGCTCCTTCTGCATACCGCATCAAAAAATCCAGCCCGGCATCCACAGCAACCGATGCCGCCGCATCCACCCAAACAGCCTGTTCCGCCTGCCCGTTTTGCAGCAAGGCCGCCGTTTGCGCGCTCGGCTCGGGGCCCAATGTGCTGGCCATAACGAGCGCATGGCTGCAGCCTTCAAGCTTTGCCGCCAGCTGTGCGCCTGTAACCGTTTCCCCCTCCAGCAGCACACCACCCGGCATGGACATAAGCGCACACAGCCGCGCACAGCCGCCCGGGCGAAATCCGCGCAGCAGCCGGCCCGCTTTTGCCAAGTCTTTCTCGGCAAACGGCATTCGCATGCCCAGCCGCAGCAGCACCGCACGCGCCGGCACGCTGACAGGCATGGCCTCAAAGGCCCAGGTTTTCGGCAATCGGCTCACCTCCCGTGTATTAATTAACTATAAATCAAGATTGCACATGACCGCAAGGTATGGTTTAATAAAAGAAAAACTTGGAGCGATGTAAAGATGTCGATCCCTGCTTTATTCAAAAGCAAGCAGCCTGTTGTGTCGCTTGAAGTATTCCCACCCAAGCCCGATTCTCCGCCTGATGTGATCGAATCAACGCTGAAAAAACTGGCGCCCTTGCAGCCGGATTATGTATCCGTCACCTATGGCGCCGGCGGCAGCAAGGCCCAGCTGTGCGCTGAGCTTGCCGATTCCATCCGCAAGCTGTGCCAATGCCCTGTGCTCGGCCATCTCACCTGTGTGGGGGCAGACCCCGCCTCGATCGATGCCATGGTAGACAGGTATCTTGCTGCAGGCGTAACGGATATTCTTGCCCTGCGCGGCGATGTGCCCGAGGGCATGAACGCCGCCAATGCGTTCACCCATTTCCGGTATGCGAGCGACCTGGTGACTCATCTTGCAAAGCGGCCCGGCCTTGGCATTGCCGCCGCCTGTTATCCGGAAGGGCATTTTGAATCCGTTTCCGCCTCGCGGGATCTGGACCATTTGAAGTATAAGGTGGACTGCGGCGCCCAGCTGCTGGTAACGCAATTGTTTTTTGATAACGAGGCGTTCTACGCGTTTGTAGACCGCACACGCCGCGCCGGCATCACCGTGCCCATCACGGCAGGCATCATGCCGGTGCTCAATTCGTCTCAAATTCTGCGCATGGCAACGCTTTGCGGCGCTTCCATCCCGGCCCCCCTTTCAAAAATCTTTGCGCGGTATGCCAACGATCCCGCTTCGTTCCGCAGCGCCGGCATGGATTATTGCTGCAGCCAACTGCTCAACCTGAAACAGAACGGTGTTGACGGCATTCACCTGTATTCCATGAACCGGCCTGCCAGCAGCACGGCGATTCTGACCCGCACAGGACTGCGTTAAGCCTTAATTCTGATTATTTTATCTTATAAAGGAGAGCATGACCATGAACAATTATGTAGGCGCTTCCATTCCCAAGCTCGGTTTCGGCCTGATGCGGCTGCCGATGATCGGTGAAGAGATCGACATTGAGCAGACCAAAAAAATGGTGGACCTGTTCCTTGAACGCGGTTTTACGTATTTCGATTCTGCGTATGTGTATCTTGGCGGCAGAAGCGAAGAAGTGATGGGCGAAGCGATCGTAAAACGCTATCCGCGCGAAAAATTCCAGCTGGCCACTAAACTGCCGCTGGGCGACCCGAACGCAACACTGGAGCAATACCGCGCCATTTTCCAGACCGAGCTTGACCGCACCGGCGCCGGATATTTCGATTTTTATTTGCTGCACAGCGTAAGTTTTGAGCGCATCGATATCGCCAAAAACACCGGCGCATGGGAGCTGCTGCGCGAAGTGAAGGAAAAAGGGCTGGCCAAACACATCGGTTTCTCGTATCACGATACCGCCGAAAAACTCGACCAGCTGCTCACCGAGCATCCGGAAGCGGAATTTGTTCAGCTGCAGATCAACTATGCCGACTGGGATGATCCCCAGATCCAGTCCTGCAAATGCCTGGAAGTGGCCAAAAAACACGGCAAAGGCGTGATCGTGATGGAACCGCTGCGCGGCGGCCTGCTGGCTGACCCGCTGCCTGAAATCCGCGCCCTGCTTGAAAAAGCCAACCCCGAAGTGACTCCCGCCAACTGGGGCATCCGCTTTGCCGCTTCGCAGGATAACATCATCACCGTGCTGTCCGGCATGTCCAACATGGCCCAGATGGAAGACAATACGGCTTTCATGCAGGATTTCCAGCCGCTGAACGAAAATGAAAACGCTGTGATTAAAGAGGCAGTATCCATCCTGCGCAGCGTGCCCACCATTCCCTGCACCGCCTGCCGCTATTGTGTTGACGGCTGCCCGCAGCAACTCAACATCCCCGAGCTGTTCAAGTGCTATAACAGCAACCTGGTGTATAAATCCTTTGAAACGGCGAAAAAGCGTTATATGAGCTATAGCCCCGAAGGGCGCACCGCATCTACCTGTATCGGGTGCGGCCAGTGCGAAAGCCAGTGCCCGCAGCAGATCCCGATCATCGAGCGGCTCAAAGAAGTGGCCGCCGTGTTCGAATGATTTGTGAATAAAAAGCAAAGAGCTGCGTTTTGCAGCTCTTTACTTTTTTAGCGCAATACAGTATGCTGAAATAAAGTTTTGTTTTTAAATAACTTGTAAGGAGTGAGCAGTATGGCACAATCATATTTGGGTGCTGAGATCCCGAAACTCGGATTTGGCTTGATGCGCCTTCCCCTGATCGGTGAAGAGATCGATATCGAGCAGACCAAAAAAATGGTGGACGCGTTTATAGCAAACGGGTTTACCTATTTCGACACTGCCTATCGTTACAACGCCGGTAAGAGCGAAGAAGCTGCGGGCGAAGCGCTGGTTAAACGCTATCCGCGCGAAAAATTCCAGCTGGCTACCAAGGCTGCGCTTTGGGATGTGAAAAGCCGCCAGGAACTGGAAGATCAGCTGGCCACCTCGTTAAAACGCACCGGTGCCGGATATTTCGATTTTTATCTGCTGCACAACCTGGCGCAGGACCGCATTGATCTGGCCGAACAGATCGACGCCTGGGGTTTTATCCGCGATGCAAAAGCAAACGGCTATGCAAAACACATCGGCTTCTCTTTCCATGACACGGCCGACAAGCTGGAAAAGATCCTGCAGGCGCATCCGGAAGCGGAATTTGTGCAGCTGCAGATCAACTATGCTGACTGGGACGACGATGTTGTGCAGGCCCGCAAGAATTGTGAAGTAGCGCGCAAATACGGCCGCAGCGTGATCGTAATGGAGCCGCTGCGCGGCGGTTTGCTGGCCAACCCCATCGTGCCCGTGCGCGAGGTATTCGAAGCGGCCGACCCGTCTGTTACCGCGCCGTACTGGGGCCTGCGGTTTGCTGCCTCCAACGAAGGCATCATCACCGTGCTGTCCGGCATGTCCAACCTGGAACAGATGGAGCAGAACATTTCTTATATGAAGGATTTTGCTCCCCTTAGCGAAGCGCAGCAGGCTGTTGTGAGCAAAGCTGTTGAAGTGCTTAAGAGCATCCCCACCGTGCCCTGCACTGCCTGCCGGTATTGCACCGAAGGCGGCTGCCCGGCCGGCATCAACATTCCCAGCGTAATTCAGGCGCTCAATAGGTATAAAGTGTACGGCAACCTTGACGATGCGAAAAAGCATTATGAGCGCGCGATTGCCGGCGCCGGCAGTGCTTCCGATTGTATCGGCTGCGGCCAGTGCGAAGACAAATGCCCGCAGAAGATCAACATCATCGATGTGGTGCGTGAAGCATCCGAATTGTTCGAATGATCAACAACAAAAAAGCGGCCTCATGGCCGCTTTTTTTATTTCTCTTTATCCACTCTTATCGCTGTCCCACCATTGCTGCGCCCAGAATGCCGGTGTCTTTGGGCAGCGCCGTCAGGCACAGGCGCGGCATGGGAAGCTCGGTATACACACGCTCCCGCTCAAATCGGTTTTGCAGGGGTTCCAGCAGCTGCGCGCCCGCACGGGTAACCCCGCCGGCCAGGCAAATGGCCGTTGGGTTGAGCAGCATGTTCAAGTTTTCCAGCCCCAGTACCAGCGCGTCGATATAGCGCGCCCAAACCGCTTGGGCTGCCTCATCGCCCTGGGCCGCCGCCCGGCTGATCACCGCGCCATCGATCCGCGCGGGATCGCCGCCGCTGAGCACATGCAGCAGGCTGGTTTCGTTTGCCGCGGCGCTCTGCCGCCCCATGCGCGCCAACGCCGGGGCAGACGCCAGCATTTCCCAGCAGCCATGCCGCCCGCATGAGCACAGCGGGCCCTGCCTGTCCACCACCATGTGGCCCACCTCGCCCGCCGCGCCGAATGCGCCGGTATAAGGCCGGCCGCCCACCAGAAAACAGCCGCCAACGCCGGTGCCCAGCGTGATAAACAAAGCTTCCTGTTCGCCGCGCAGCGCACCGAGCCGCCATTCGGCAATGCAGGCAGCCGTGGCATCGTTTTCCAGCACCACGGGCAAACCCAGCGCGTTCCGCATAGGCTCAGCTACATTCACGCCCTGCCAGCCAAGGTTGTTGGCAAAGGTTACCGTTGTGCCCGTTTTATCCACAACGCCCGGCGTACCCACGCCGATTGCGCTAACGAAAATCCCTTTTTCTGCCGCGGCGCCGAGCATAGCGTGCGCCAGCGCGATCATATCCTGAATCACAGCCCGGGCGCCGCGCTCCGGCGCCGTTTGGCATGCGCAGCGGGCCTCGATATGCCCTGTTTTATCCACCAGGCCGGCCTCGATATTCGTGCCGCCAAGGTCAATCCCGATCGTATACATCCTACTCCCTCCCTGTTTTTATTATAAGGGGCGCAGGGGGTTGCTGCCAACCGCCGAATTTGCCTTTATAGACTCCGATGGATTATAATTATCACAAGGAGGCATGCATGCAAACACTGCTGACGGTTTTGATAGAAATCTCACGCGTTCTGTTTTTGTTGATCGCGTTATATGTTTTACTTCGCATCCTGGATGCGTCTGCCGCTGAGCTTGCCTTCAAGCGGGCGATCCGCCGCAGCGGGCCCGGGCGGTTTATGGGCGTGCTGGAAGTGATAGATGCGCGGCACAGCGAGTTTATCGGCGAGCGATACGGCCTTAAATGGGAAAACGAGATTGGCTCTGCACGGCGCTGCGATATCCGCATCAGTGATCCGAAGGTTCAAAAGAAACACGCTATTGTGTTTTTTCAGGGAACACAGGCCTTTGTTGCGCCGATGGGCAAGGCCCGCGTGTATGTGGAAAGCCGGCTTGTCAGCGGCCGCACCGAGCTGCACGACGGGGACTCCCTGCAGGTGGGCGAGGTTTTGATGGTGGTAACTCTGTTATGAGAAAACGCAGCTTGCATACCGGCTCCATCGTGAGCGCCATTTTATTGTTTGAGATCACGGCTTTTGCGATCCTGGCGATCGGAAGCAGCCCGTTTGACCTGCGCATCCCCGCCATCGCCGTGGGGGCGATCGGCATGTTTTTGTTTCAATACGGCACGATCACGGCCTTTTTCCCGGGGTGTGACCGCCCGTCTCTGCTGATCGTCAATTTTCTGGCGGCGATCGGGCTGATCATGCAAACCCGCATCAACGCCGAGTATGCCATCCGCCAGCTGCTGTGGATGGGCATCGGCATGGTGGGCATGGTGGTGGCGCTGGTGGGCATGCGCCGGCTGACTTTCTGGCGCAAAACGCGCATCCCTTTTATCGCGCTGTCTCTTGTTCTGCTGGCGGCCACGCTTGTGTTTGGCAGCGAGCAATACGGCGCAACCAACTGGATCAAACTGGGCGGCTTCACCGTCCAGCCCTCGGAATTTGTAAAGATCATGACGGTGTTCGTGCTCGCTTCTTTGCTTGACCGGGGCAAGAGCGTGCCCAAAATGCTGCTGGCGCTGTTCCATGTCGGCGCGTGCATGCTGTTGCTGCTGATGGCAAAAGACTTGGGCGCCGTGCTGCTCATTGCCGGCACCGCCATTGTGATGCTGTATGCCGCCACAGGCAGCAAATTGTTGCTGGGCTTATCCTTCGGCACGGGTGCTGTGGGTGCGGCGGCGGCATATAAGCTGTTTTCCCATGTGCGGACACGCGTGGCGGTCTGGCGCAACCCATGGGCGGATTATCACGGCTCCGGTTATCAGATCGTGCAGGGGCTGATCGGCATCGCTTCGGGCGGCCTGTTCGGCCTGGGGCTCACGCGGGGCGCGCCCGGCGCCATCCCCGTGGTGCATGCCGATTATATTTTTGCTGCTATCTGCCAGGAATTTGGGCTCATTTTTGGGCTGATCGTGATCGGCTTTTATCTTGTTTTCGTTGTGCGCGGTGTGCTGATCGCCATGGACAGCCGAAACAGCTTTGATGCACTGGTGGCCGTTGGCTGCGCCACGCTGATCTGCCTGCAAAGCTTCATCATCATTGCCGGCGTGTGCAAGCTGCTACCGCTGACCGGCATCACCATGCCCTTTGCTTCCTACGGCGGAAGCAGCCTGCTCAGCTGCTATCTGATCTTGGGCGTTTTGCAGGGCATTGCCATTAAGAATAACGATATTTACCGCGAAGAGTTTGAAGATGTGTATGATCGGCTGGAAGCGGACGAGGATGACGAATGGGAGGATGACGAATGAAAGAGCTGCGCAGCAATATTCGGGCCATTCTCGGCGCATTCGTTGTACTGTTTGTGCTGTTGTCCGTGTATATCGGATACACGCTGTTCATAAACGGGCCGCGGTGGTTCTCTTCGCCCTATAACCCTGTGTTGTCTCAGCAAAAGCAGCAGGTCATCAGCGGCAGTATTACAGACCGCAGCTATATTGTGCTTGCGGGCACGAACGAAAGCGGCAAGCGCACCTATCATCCCAACGCCGTTACGCGCAAAGCCGTGAGCCATGTGGTGGGCGATCAGGCCGGATTGGCCGCCATGGGGCTGGAAACGTTTGCCGCCAAATACCTGTTGGGCCTGTCCGGCAACGTGTTTGAGCGGATCTACGGTTCCCTGACCGGCGCAATGCCGGTGGGCGACACCGTGGTGTCCACTATATCGGCTGAGCTTTCGGCCTATGCCTATAACCAGTTGGGCAGCAGCAACGGCGCCGTTGTGGTGATGAACTATCAAACGGGCGAACTGCTGGCCCTGGTTTCCAAGCCCGGTTACGATCAAACTACGCTGGACCGCACACAGATCACCGAAGGGGACAGCTTCCTTGTGAACCGCGCCAGCAGCGGGCAATACACGCCCGGTTCCGTGTTCAAGCTGGTCACGGCGGCCGCCGTTTTGGAGCATCGGCCTGACCTGGCCGCAAAAACATACACATGCACAGGCTCCGTTGCCTATGAAGACGGCGCCGTTGTGTGCGCCAACGGCGCGGTGCACGGCGAGCTTACCCTGTCGGGCGCTGTTGCCAAAAGCTGCAACTGCGTGTTTGCGCAGATCATGCAGCAAATAAACCGGGCGGATCTTGTGAAAACCGCCAAAGCCATGGGGTATAACCAAAGCTATCTGTTTTCCGACCTGATGATCGCAGACAGCGTGTTTGAAAAGGCAGAAGGCGGCGTGAACGAAGCATGGGCAGCAGTCGGCCAATATAAAACCACCACCTCACCCCTGCAGGTCACCCTAGTAACCGCCGCGATCGCCAACGATGGGGAAATGATGGAGCCGCGCCTGATCCGCGAAATTCTCAATAAGCGCGGGTATGCCTATAAAACGATGAAAGCAAAAAGCGTTGACCGGGTGATGAGCGCATCCTCAGCGCAGCAGCTGCGCGAAATGATGTTTTTGGCCGTAAAAAGCGGCACCGCCAAGAGCGCCGCACTGGCCGATTACACCGTAGGCGGCAAAACAGGCACCGCGCAGGTATCCGAAAACAAGGCCAAGGGCAATCACGCCTGGTTCACCGGCTTCGTGTTTAACGAGCAAACGCCGTATGCTATAACCGTAATCGTGGAAAATGGCGGCAGCGGCGGCAGTGTGGCCGCCCCGCTGGCCCGAAAAATATTGAAAAAAGCCATTGATCTGGAGTTGTGATGGAAAACACTGTTTCTGAGCATATCCGCAGCATTCTTGACACGCTGCCGGACCAGCCGGGCGTTTATCTGATGGAAGACGAGGCCGGCACCATCCTCTATGTGGGCAAAGCGGTGAACTTGAAAAACCGGGTCCGCAGCTATTTCCGCGCGCTGAAAAGCCACAACGCCAAAACGCTGGCGCTGGTTTCTCATATCCGGAACATTCGCTATATCGTTGTGGATTCGGAAGTGGAAGCGCTGATGCTGGAATGCAACCTAATCAAGGAGCATCGCCCGAAATACAACATCCTGCTCAAAGACAGCAAACAATATCCTTTTATCCGCATGGATCTGCGTGTTCCCTATCCCCGGCTGGAGGTGGTGCACGCGCTGAAAACAGACGGGGCCCGGTATTTTGGCCCGTATCTTGGCGCCTCGCAGCTGACCGATATCTTAGATGCTGTGAGTAACAACTTTCCCCTGCGCACCTGCAAGCGCGATATTCCCGAAGGGGGCAACAAAAAAACGCGCCCGTGCCTGAACTATCAAATGGGCCGCTGCCTTGGCCCCTGCGCCGGGCGGGCGGACCGCGCGGAATATGACCGAGTTGTTGAGCAGGTGCTGAACATTCTGCAGGGCAAATACGATGAGCTGCGCCAGGAGCTGGCAGAGCGCATGCAGCGCGCCAGCGCAGCGATGGAGTTTGAACAGGCGGCCCTGTGGCGGGATCGGATGCAGGCTGTGGAGCGCATCATTGTGCGCCAGAAAGCTACGATGAGCACCTTGGCCGAGCGGGATGCGTTTGCCATTGCGCGCCATGGCAGCGATGCGGCGGTGTTTTATTTTGGCATGCGGGATGGAAAGTTGGTGCATAACCGCCATTTTATTGCCGAAAACGCAGATAATGAAACGGATGAAGAGATTGTGCGTGCCTTCATGCTGCAGTATTATAACGCGCAGAATAACGCGCCGGGCGAGGTGCTTTTGCCTTTTGCGCTGAGCGACCGCGATGCGATAGAGCAATATCTGGGCACGCTCAGAGGTGGGCGCGTTCATCTTTTTGTGCCGCAGCGCGGGGAAAAACGGCAGCTGGTGGCACTGGCAGCGCAGAATGCAGCGGAGATCCTGCAAAAGCGGGCAGAGCGCCTGAGCAGGCAGTATCGCCGCGGCAAAGGTGCCATGGAAGAGCTGGCCGCCGTTTTGGGGCTGGAGCAGGCACCCGTGCGCATGGAATGCTATGATATTTCCCACACGCAGGGGGTGGACAATGTTGCCTCCATGGTCGTGTTTCGCGATGGGGCGCCCGCTCGCAAGGAATACCGCCGTTTCAGGATCAAAACCGTTGTCGGCGCAGACGATTTTAAGAGCATGAACGAGGTGCTCACCCGCCGGTTTGCCCGTGCCACAGACCCGGACGAGGAAAGTCAGGCCCGGTTTGGCGAGCTGCCCGATCTTATCGTGATTGATGGCGGGCGTGGCCAGCTGAATGCGGCGCTGAGCGCCATGCACGAAGCGGGGTTTGCCATTCCTATGATCGGACTTGCCAAAAAACTGGAAGAAATCTATTTGCCCGGCGAAGAAGAAACGCTGCTGCTTGACCGCAAAAGCGGTGCGTTGCACGCGCTGCAGCGCATCCGCGATGAGGCGCACCGTTTTGCCGTTACCTATCACCGTTCCCTGCGCGCCAACAGAGATCTTGCCAGTGCCCTGGATGCGGTGCCCGGCATTGGCGCCACGCGGCGCAAAGCGCTGCTGACCCAATATAAAACCATGGAGCAGATGCGGGCCGCCACGGTGGAGGAGCTGGCCGCGGTAAACGGGATGAACAAGCGGGCCGCACAGGCTGTTTATGACCACTTTGTTGGCAAATAGTCCTTGTTTTTAGATGGGTTTCTATTGATTGCGTTTAAAAAATTTGTTATATTAGGTATAATAGTTTTTGTTTCGACATTAAACGAAAACAATTCATGAGTCAAATACGAAAAGGAGCCAACCGAATGTTAGTCACGCTGAAAGAAATCGTTGATCACGCGTATGCCAATCATTATGCAGTTCCCGCCGTTGGCGCCGGCGATGAATCTCAGATCCGTGCTGTGCTTGAAGCAGCGGAAGATGCCAACGCGCCGGTGATCATGCTTGGCGGCCGCGCCACGCGTGCTGTGTTTGATCATGCAGATCCCGCGTATTTCGGGTATATGTTCCATGATCTGGCCAATCAGGTTGACGTGCCTGTTGCGCTTTGCCTGGATCACAGCCCCACCTTTGAAGATGCGGTGCGCGGCATCCGCAACGGATATACCGGCATCATGGTTGACCGTTCGATGCTGCCGTATGAAGAGAACGTGGCCAAGGTGAAAGAATTGGTGCGTATCGCGGCGGCGGCCGGCGTGTCTGTGGAAGCGGAGATCGGCCATGTGGGCCGCGGCGCCAACTATGCGGTGGATGGCACGGCGATGCTGACTGACCCGCAGCAAGCCAAGCAGTTTATCGAAGAAACCGGGATTGATGCCCTTGCCGTTGCCATCGGCACTGCGCATGGGCAGTATGTCGGCACGCCGAAGCTTCATTTTGACCGCCTGGAAGCGATCAACGAAGCGTGTAAATTCCCGCTGGTGCTGCACGGCGGCTCCGGCACGGGGGATGACAACATCCATAAAGCCTGCACCATGGGCATCTCCAAAGTCAACATCGTGACCGACCTGTGGAAAGCCACGGTGCGCGCCCTGGAAGAAGCTGACCTGACCGGCGGCAACATTTATGATGTGTACCGTTATGCGTATAACGGCTATAAAAAACAGGTTGCGTACAGCTTTGAGCTGACCGGCGCTGTGGGCAAAGCGTGGCGCAAAGAACGCCGCCTGCCGAGGTTCGTTCCGTATCAGAAACCGCAAAAATAACCCGATGTGCACAGAAGGGCCAGGCCTGCATACATGCGGGCCTGCTCTTATCCTGTAATCCTGCTGTCACAAACTATTAAACCGGGAGATATACACAAATGAAAAAAACATCCATCCGCCTGTTCACCCTGCTTCTGTCGATGATCGCCGTTATTTCTCTGGCCGCTTGCGGCGGTTCCGGCAGCAGCGAACCTGAACTGAAAACGTACACCACCGAACTTGGTCTTACCGCGAAACTGCCCGAAGGCTTCACCGTTTCCGTGGATGACCAAACCGTTTCCATCCTCAACGAGAAAAAGGGCGCCATGCTGTACGCCATTCGCGAATCGTTTGATCTGTTCGCCTCATACAATGTGCCGGAAATGAGCCTTGATGAGTATGCTGAACTTGTTCAGCGGGCCAACAGCAGCGATGCTTTTACTCCGGATGCCAACGGCAACCCCCACATTACCTATGAAAAGCTCGTGAACGGCAAATATTATTACTACTATTCCACCGTTCGCAAAGGCTCCGATGCGTATTGGGTGATCAGCTTCACCTGCCTGAGCGAGAATAAAGCCGATTTTGCGGACATCTTTGTGGAATGGGCTGATCTTGTTACCGTTAAATGAATCCAAACAAAAAAACAGGGGCTAAAAATGCCCCTGTTTTTTGTTTTCTTTTTTATAGCAGCAGGCCGCCCGTCATATCCACAACGCTGCCAACGGCCAGCACCGTTTTCTCGCTGGCAAGCATGGCCACCATGTTGCCCAGCTCTTCCGGCTCGCCCAGCCGATGGATGGGCACGCGCTCCAGGCGGCTGTCCATGGCATGAGGGTCTTCCTGCAGGCGCAGCGCCGTTCGGCTGCTGCGCACAAACCCGGGCAGCACGGCGTTAACACGAATGCCGTCTTCCGTTACATCGCGCGCCAGGCTCTTGGTAAACCCGATCACGCCCGCTTTGGAGGAATTATAGGCCGTTCTCCCCTTGGTGGTGGAAGAAACGCCGGCCTTGCTGGCAATGTTCACAATCGCGCCGCCGGCGCCCCGCGCCCGCAGATGGCGCACCATCAGGCGGGACAGTAAGAACATGCTGGTCAGGTTTGACCGCTGCACCTCTTCCCACGTTGCCAGGTCCATCTCCGTGATGTCCACCGTTGGACAATACCCCGCGTTGTTCACCAGCACATCCACCTGCCCAAAAGCTTCGATCGTTTTATCAAACACGCGCTGTGCCTCTTCCTCAAAGCCCATATCGCCCTGCACGCCGATCACCTGCGCGCCAAATTCCGTTTCCAGCGAACGGATAAACGCAAGGCAGGCCTGTTCATCGCGCCGATAGTTCACGCACAGGCGCGCGCCTTCCTTGGCAAATACCTGGCTGATGCCGCTTCCGATGCCCTTGGCACCCCCGGTAATGATAACAACCTTATCCTTAAGCCCCAGATCCATATCGTTTCCTCCTTTGTTGGATAAAAAGAACGGCCCATGCACCATGAACCGTTCACAATAACATATCAGTGCCGTTTGCGCTCAACAAAGCCAACCTTCCGGTAAACCTTGCTCAAGGTCCGGTTGGCAATGGCTTCCGCTGCACGGGCGCCGTCATCCATCATAGCTTCCAGCGCTTTCTTATCGGCCAAAAACTCTTTATACCGCGCCTGAATAGGCGCCAGCGCATCCACGACAACATCGGCCACAGCGTCTTTAAACACGCCGTATCCCTTGCCTTCAAACTCTTTTTCCACTGCTTCCGTGGCAAGCCCCGTCAGCGCCGCATAGATGCCGATCAGGTTGCTGATGCCGGGTTTTTCGGGCGCCACGCGCACCGTGCCCTCGCTGTCTGTAACCGCGCGGCGCATTTTGCGGCGGATCACATCCGGCTCATCCAGCATAGCGATAAACGCGTTCACGTTTTCATCGCTCTTGCTCATCTTCTTTTCCGGTTCCTGCAGGCTCATGATGCGAGCGCCCACTTTGCCAATATACGGCTCAGGCACCACAAACGTGTCCCCAAACAGGTTGTTGAACCGGGCCGCCACGTCTCTTGTCAGCTCCAGGTGCTGTTTCTGGTCCGCGCCGATTGGTACAAGATCCGAGCGGTACAGCAAAATATCAGACACCATAAGCACCGGATAATCCAGCAGGCCTGCGTTGATGTTATCCGCATGCTTTTCGCTCTTATCCTTAAACTGCGTCATCCGGCTCAGCTCACCCACATAGGTAAAGCAATTGAGCACCCAGGTGAGCATTGCATGCGCGGGCACGTGGCTCTGCACATATAAAATGCTCCGTTTGGGGTCAATGCCCGCCGCCAGCAGCAATGCATACGTTTCCATGGTGCGCCGGCGCAGCGTTGCCGCGTCTTGCCGCACGGTGATGGCGTGCTGGTCTACCACGCAATAGATGCAGTCATACTCATCCTGCATGCTGTCCCAGTTGCGCACCGCGCCGATATAGTTCCCCAGCGTCAGCATGCCCGAGGGCTGTATGCCGGAATATACCCGTTTTTTTGCTTCTTTCTGTTCCATCGTTCCTTATATGCTCCTAACATCCGAACTGCGGATCGGCCAGTTTTTCCAGCACGGCGTTTTTCATTGTATCCGGTGTTACCACACCCGTATGCAGCACCGGCATGCGCCAGAGCATTTCAATCGCTTCCGGCGCCGGCCGCCCGCTCGCTTCGGAAAGCAGCATGCCGTCACAGCCATCGCCCTGCGGGGTCACACCCAGCGGTGCAAGCACGCTGGCAGCAAACTTGAAGGGGCTTGCCGTGCACAGCACCACTGTTTGCCCTGAAAGTGCGCCCTCGCGGCACAGATTTTCATACACCGCATAGCCCACCGCAGAATGCGGATCGATTAGGCAATTGTTTTGGGCAAACACCTGGCCAATCTTCTGCTTGGCTTCCTCATCGCTCGTCCAGCCCCAGCAGAATTCTTCATCCAGTCCGGCCTTTACCTGTTCGGACACGGTGAAATCCTCGCCGCGTTTTTGCTGTTCCATCCACGCACTCACCTGCGCAGCATCGTTCCCGCTCAGGTGATACAGCAACCGCTCCAAATTGCTCGACACCAGAATATCCATGCTGGGTGAAATGGTTTGGTGCAGCGAAAGGCCTGCGCGATACACGCCCGTTTTCACAAATTCATACAGCACGTTGTTGCTGTTGGAGGCGCCCACCAGTTTGCCCACGGGCAAGCCCATATGTTTGGCATACCAGCCGGCCAGAATGTTGCCGAAGTTCCCCGTCGGCACAACAAAGTTCACCGGCTCGCCGAACTTGATCCGCCCGCGCCGGCAAAGCTGGGCATAGCTGTAAAAATAATAGGCGATCTGCGGCACCAAACGGCCGATGTTGATGCTGTTGGCGCTGGAAATGCCATAGCCCGCCTCGGCAACAGCCGCGCGGAAATCGGCATCGTTCATCAGGTTTTTCACGCCGCGCTGGCAATCATCAAAATCACCCTGAACGGCATACACCGCCACGTTTTTTCCAACGCTCGTCTGCATCTGCCGCTTCTGCGCAGGCGAAACGCCGTTTTCCGGATAGAACACAACAATGGCTGTATCCGGTTTATCGCTAAAGCCCATCAGCGCGGCCTTGCCCGTGTCACCGGAGGTGGCCACAAGGATCAGCGTGCGCTGTTCCCCTGCCTGTGCCCGCGCCATCAGCAAGGGCAGCATCTGCAGCGCCACATCTTTAAATGCCAGCGTAGGCCCGCGGTCAAGATACAGCAGGTTTGCTTTATCGTTCACCGTTTCCAGCGGCAGCACATCTTGCGCGGAAAAAGAGCAATAGGCCGTTTCTGCCATGGTAAGGCAGTCGGCCTGTGGAATCTGATCAAAATACGCATGGATCACAGTCGCCGAGATCTCTGTGAACGACTGGCCAGCCATTTGCTCTATTGTTTCGCCGGAAAACTGCGGGATCCGGCGCGGCACAAACAAGCCGCCGTCCGGCGCCAGGCCGCACAGCACTGCATCCAGCGGGCGGGAGGATGCTCCTCCCCGGGTGGAGACCAATTCCATGGGATCAAACAAGCCTTTCCCTGAAATAGGCAGGCAATGTTTCCGTATCAGCAGACACGGAAACGATGATCTGCACATCAAACGGTTCCAGCACACTGTCAAGGCGGCACAAGAATTCTTCCTGTGCAGCAGGATTATTGGTTTTCAGGATGCGCAGGAAATGGTCGATAAACACCGTTTTGATATCATAATCGCCCGCGAGCAGGCCGGCCAAAAAGCCCAGCAGCCGCTCCTGAGAATCGATCTGATATTCGCCAACATTGATAAACCGGATCGACCGGTGAATATCAAACATCCGTTCTGCCGTATCATCAATAAACACAACGTGTCCGGCGGCCTGCTCAATGCATTCATTTGCCATAGACACCATGTGTTTGGTTTTTCCGCTACCTTTGATCCCGCATACAAACTGAATCATCGGTCACACCTCCCAGTTTTTACTGTGTATTCATTATACTTCATTCGCCCGCGTTCCGCATAGCCCCAAATCACGTTTTTTGGCTCCGAACAACTGGCAAAGCTCTTATTTGGCAAGGTTTGCTTCCAGCTTCAGATACACTTGCTCGTCCGCTTCTTTGAGCAGGCTGCGCAGCTCTGCATCCGTCATCACACTGTTGCGGCCTTTGGCATACAGCGCATCCACCTTTTCGCGCACGGCGGTCACAAACGGGGCCCGCTTATCCACCGCGTCGGCGCCGGAAAGCCGATAAAACCCGTTGATCCAATAGGCCACGCCCGCCGAACCGCTCGTTGCATCCACAGCCACCATCGCCGGGCGGTTCAGGATACGCGCCGTGTCAAAAATATTGTAGATCTCTTCATCCTTAAGCAGTCCATCAGCGTGCACGCCGGCCCGCGTGGTGTTGAACCAGCGGCCTACAAACGGCGTGCGAGGCGGCACCTCGATGCCCATCTCTTTTTCAAAATACTCGGCCAGCTCCGTGATCACCGT
Organism: Clostridia bacterium; assembly: GCA_017439715.1. Taxonomy (GTDB): domain Bacteria; phylum Bacillota; class Clostridia; order Christensenellales; family QAND01; genus RGIG3178. The sequence continues at coordinate 34,575 of JAFSIR010000014.1, forward strand.
CAGGTCCATGCCATCTTCCGTGCCGCGCAGCGAAGCATATTCAATCGCCATCGCTTCAAGCGGGCAGTTCCCCGTGCGCTCGCCGATGCCCAGCACCGCGCAGTTGACCCCGCTGCACCCATACAGCCACGCCGTGGCCGCATTGGTAACCACTTTATAAAAATCGTTATGCCCGTGCCATTCCAGCTGCTCGCTGGGCACGCCGGCATAATGCCGCAAACCGTAAATAATGCCGCCCACACTGCGCGGCAGCGAGGCACCCGGATAGCTTATGCCGTATCCCATCGTGTCGCACACACGAATCTTGATGGGAATGCCGCTTTCCCGGCTCAGATCCATCAATTCCGTGGCAAACGGCACAACAAAGCCATAGAAATCGGCCCGCGTCGTATCTTCAAAATGGCAGCGAGGCACGATGCCCTGGCTCAGCGCGCTTTTCACAATGCCCAGATACCGGTCCATCGCCTGCGCGCGCGTCATATTCATTTTTTTGAAAATGTGATAGTCCGAGCAGGACACCAGAATGCCCGTTTCCCTGGCGCCAACGGCCTTAACAAGCTCAAAATCCTTTTCATTGGCGCGGATCCACGTTGTGATCTCGGGGAATCTCAGCCCCGTGTTGCGGCACGCTTCCAGCGCTTCCCTGTCCCGATCGGTATAAAGAAAAAACTCGCTCTGCCGCACAATGCCGTTTGGCCCGGACAGGCGGCTGAGCAGCTTGTAAATGTGCAGGATCTGTTCCACCGTGTATGGGCTGCCGGACTGCTGCCCGTCGCGGAACGTGGTGTCCGTGATCCAGATCTGCTCCGGCATATGCTGAGGAACCAGCCGATGGTTGAATGACACCTTCGGCACATGCTCATAGTCGAACAGCTCGCGGTACAGCTTCGGCTCCGCCACGTCCTGCAATTTATATCGGTATTCGTTTTCTTCCAATAGCTGCGAACGTTGGTCTTTCTCCAGCATTCATATCACCTCACTGTAAAGATTCAATAAACCGCTGCAGCCGGTCCATCCCTTCCTGCAGCGCTTCAGACGGCAGCGCATACGAAAAGCGGATCATGCCCGGGGCAAAAAATGCATCGCCCGGCACAACGGCCACATGGGCCTGTTCCAACAGCGCCTCTGTAAAGGCAAAGCTGTCTGTCAGCACGCGGCCGCCCGCTGTTTTTCCCAGCATGGCGCTGATATCCGCCATAATATAAAACGCGCCCTGCGGAGTTAGGCACTCGATCAGCGGCATTTGCGCGATCCGCGCGGCCATGTCGCGCCGGCGCTGGTCAAACGCAGCCACCATTTCATGCAGCGTGTCCTGCGGCCCATCCAGCGCGGCAATGGATGCCGCCTGCGCCACGGAGTTCACGTTGCCCGTGGCATGGCTTTGCCACGCGCCCATCTTTTTGGCCACCTGCGGCGGCATGGCCGCGTATCCCACGCGCCAGCCGGTCATGGAATAACTCTTGGACAGGCCGTTTACCAGAATTGTGCGGTTATACGCATCCTCGCTGATCGACGGCAGCGCCGGGGCCTGCAGCCCGTCATACATAAATTCTTCATAGATCTCGTCTGCAATCAGATAAAGATCATATTTTTCCGCGATCGCCGCCAGGGCACGCAAAGTGTCTTCTTCCAGCACCTGGCCGCAGGGATTGTCAGGGTTATTGATCAGAATCGCCTTTGTTTTTTCCGTTACGGCGCGTTCCACCGCATTAACATCCAGCCGGAAGCCGTCTTCCCGCCGGCGCGGCACGAGCACAGGCTCTCCGCCGGACATGCGGATCAATTCCGTATAGCTGACCCAGCACGGCGCAGGCAGGATCACCTGATCGCCTTCATCCAGCAGCATGCAGAACGCGTTGTGCAGCGCCTGTTTGGCGCCGTTGGTGATCACGATCTGCTCAGGCCGATAAGTCAGCCCGTTGCGGCGCAGCAGCTTGCGGCACACCGCCTCCTTCAGCTGGGCCGTGCCGCCGGCCGGGGTGTATTTGGTTTGCCCCTTGGCCATTGCCTCTTCGGCTGCGGCGCAAATATGTGCCGGCGTCGGATAATCGGGTTCGCCCGCCCCAAAGCTGATCACATCCACGCCGGCCGCCTTCATGGCTTTGGCTTTGGCGTCGATCTCCAGGGTCATGGATCCGGTCACTTGCTGCGCGCGTTTGGACAATGCTTTCATATCCGATTCCTCCGGCTAAACTGCGTGTATTTAGATTAAATATATCAATAAAATCGCGGTATAGTCAAGCATATGTGCTTATAAAGTCTCGCTTTTCATGTATATGTGCGCGTGCTATAATCTATCCGGTTAAAGAGATAAGTGCAAAATATGCCGCATGCCATGCGGATCAAATCCGTGGAGGGGGGCATGCTAAGTGGGAAGGCATATTAGCGCCGTACACGCCTGCTGGGCTGATCGGATGCTGTTGATATAATATTCGATTTAGGTCTGCATCGGTGGGCATGATTGTTTTGGAAATCACGGCGCGCGGAGCAGGCTTTTTATTTTGGCTGTGCGTCCCCGCGTTCCGATTTAATCATTATGTGGGAGGAAAAGTATGACAATTTCTTTAGGCGATTTTATCAGCCAGCTGTTCTCCAACCCCATTTTGCTGATCACCGTTGGCCTTACGCTGGGCGTGATCCTCGTAAACGGATGGACAGATGCACCCAATGCGATCGCCACTTGCGTGTCGACCCGCGCCATGCATCCCCGGGCTGCGATCCTGATGGCAGCACTGTTCAACTTTTTAGGCGTGCTTGTGATGACTGCGATCAACGCCAAAGTTGCGGAAACGATCTATAAAATGGTCAATTTCGGCGGCAATTCGGGTGATGCTCTGGTTGCTCTTTGCGCGGCGATGGTGGCCATTGTTACCTGGGCCACCGCGGCCTGGGCATTCGGCATCCCCACCAGCGAAAGCCACGCGCTGATTGCCGGGCTGAGCGGCGCTGCCATTGCCCTGCAGGGTGGCCTCGGCGGCATCAACGGCGCGGAATGGATCAAGGTTGTGTACGGCATTGTGATCTCCACGGTGCTCGGATTCGGCCTTGGTTGGGGCACCAGCAAGATCACCACAGCGATCTGCCGGAACATGGACCGCCGAAAAACAAACCCCTTCTTTGCCAAAGCGCAGATTGCCGGGGCAGCGGCCATGGCCTTTATGCACGGCGCTCAGGACGGGCAGAAATTTATGGGCGTGTTCATGCTGGGCGTGTTCCTTGCAAACGGACAAGCCAATGTAACCACGTTTGTGATCCCCATTTGGCTGATGATTCTCTGCTCCGCGGTTATGGCGCTGGGCACCTCCATCGGCGGGTACAAGATCATCAAATCCGTTGGGATGGACATGGTAAAACTGGAAAAATACCAGGGCTTTGCCGCTGATGCGGCGGCGGCCGGCTGCATCCTCGTTTCATCGCTCACGGGCCTGCCCGTAAGTACCACGCACACCAAAACCGTGTCTATCATGGGCGTTGGCGCTTCCAAGCGCATGAGCGCAGTTAACTGGGGCGTTGTGAAAGAAATGGTTCTTGCCTGGGTATTGACCTTCCCCTGCTGCGGGGCGGTTGGTTTCCTGATGGCCAAACTGTTTATGTTTATATTCTGATCCACGCAAATAAAGGAGAAAATCAATTATGGCTAAAAAACAAGATGTGTATTATTATGACAGCTTTGCCAACCTGATGGAGTTTGCCTGCCAGGCGAGTGCTTTCCTGCACGAAACGCTGGACAATTTTGTCAATGTGGACCTGCACGAACGCATGCTGGCCGTGCACGAGATTGAGCACAGCGCAGACCTGCTTCACCATCAGGTGCTCGCGCAGCTGGCCAAAGAGTTCCTGGCCCCCATCGAGCGCGAAGACATTGTTGACCTGCTCAACAAGATCGATACCGTGACCGACACCATCGAAGAGGTGCACCGCCGCCTGTATATGTATAACATCACCGAGATCCCCGAAGAAGCTGTTGTTTTTGCCAACCTGATCGCGCAGTGCTGCGAGCTTACCCGCAGCACGGTTGACGAGTTCCGCGATTTCCGCAAATCCAAGATCATCAACGAGTATATCGTGAAGGTCAATTCTCTGGAAGAAGAGGGCGACAAGGTGCATTACCAGGCGATCCGCGGCCTGTCCGTTTCCGGCAAAGACCCGCTGTATATCGCCACCTGGTACAGAATGTATGACTTCCTGGAAGAGTGCTGCGATGCCTGCGAGGATGTTACCGACACCATCAACTCCGTGATGCTCAAAAACTCCTGATCCGAACAAACAAAAACGGCGCCCGGAAAAGTCCGGCGCCGTTTTTTAAACGAAAAAGCCGGCAGCCTGTTTGGCTGCCGGCCGTTTTTTTAATGCCTGTGCGCATGCGCGCTGCGGAAAAACGCACCCGTTGCTTCTGCCTGGTCCGGTGGCGTTACCAAATACGACACGGGCAGTTTGCCGCCCGTCGCTTCGATAATCTCCCGCGCTTTCGCTTCGCCAAACGCGCCGCAAAGCTCCAGCACGCCCACGCCGCGCTCAAGCATGGCGTTTGCTTCCTGCTTGGCTGCTTCCATGTCCGGCACCATCACCGTTTCAAACACCAGGTCTTCCGATTC
>JAFSIR010000015.1 GCA_017439715.1 Clostridia bacterium
GCTATAGGCGTTGTGAATAACAAAACCACGGCTGTGCGCATCATCCCTGCTGTTGGAAAAACGGTGGGAGATACCGTGGAATTTGGCGGCCTTTTAGGCGAAGCACCGGTAATGCCGGTGCATGAGCCTAGCGCACAGGTATTTATCGCGCGCGGCGGGCGCATCCCTGCTCCGCTGCACAGCTTGAAAAACTAGGAGGAGTTCAATGCCTGTTTATGATTCCGTTGCGTCGATTATTGGCAAAACGCCTTTGCTTAAGCTGGAGCGTTTTGCTGCCCAGCGCAAAGCAGGGGCAAACCTGTTTGCAAAGCTTGAATATCTGAACCCGGCCGGTAGCACCAAAGACAGGGTTGCTCTTTCCATGATCCTGGATGCGGAAGAAAAGGGCTTGCTCAAACCCGGCGCTACGATCATTGAGCCAACCAGCGGAAATACCGGGATCGCGCTTGCTGCACTCGGAGTTTCCCGCGGATACAAAGTGATTTTGACCATGCCTGATACCATGAGCCAGGAACGGCGCGATCTGCTCCAGGCTTATGGTGCGCAAGTTGTTTTAACGCCGGGTGACCGCAGCATGGTGGGCGCGATCGTGGAAGCTAAAAAGCTGGCGGCTCAAATTGAAAACAGTTTTATTCCATTCCAGTTTGACAATCCCGCCAATGTAAAAGCGCACTATGAAACAACCGGGCCGGAAATATGGGAAGCGCTCGACGGCAAAATAGATGTGTTTGTGGCCGGGATCGGCACCGGTGGCACGATCACAGGTGTGGGCCGTTATCTTAAAGAAAAGAACCCTGCCATTCAGGTTATCGGTTTTGAACCGGCAGAAGCTCCTTTCCTTACGCAGGGAGAGGGCGGCCTGCATCCGATACAGGGCATCGGCGCCAATTTTGTGCCTTCGATCCTGGACGTGATAATGCTGGATGATATTATCGTTGTAAGCAGTGAGTTTGCGTTCCGTTCCGCCCGCGATCTTGCCCATACGGAGGGGATCCTGGTCGGCATTTCTTCGGCGGCCGCTGCGCAGGCAGCGTTGATCCTTTCCCGCCAGTCCCGATTTGCAGGAAAAAACATCGTAACGCTTTTCCCCGATTCGGGCGAACGGTATATGTCTACCTCTCTTTTTAATGGCGGAGAGGCAAAATGACGCGCTTTGGCAAAGATTTGCGGGCTTTCCGCCAGCGTGATCCCGCCTGCAAAAACGTGTTTGAGGTTATTTTCCTCTACTCGGGTTTTCATGCGCTCATGTTCCATCGTTTGGCGCATTTTTTGTACAAATGCCATTTGTTCTTTTTGGCGCGCTTCGTTTCCCAGCTTTCTCGATTTTTGACAGGAATCGAGATCCATCCCGGCGCAAAGATCGGCCGCGGCGTGTTTATAGACCATGGCTCGGGAATCGTTATCGGCGAAACGGCTGAGGTTGGCGATAACTGCACGATCTATCAAGGTGTTACATTAGGCGGCACGGGCAAAGACACCGGTAAACGGCACCCTACCCTGGGCAATGATGTGCTTGTCGGCGCGGGCGCAAAGGTGCTGGGCCCTTTGACTGTAGGCGATCATGCAAAAATCGCGGCAGGTGCCGTGGTTTTGCGGAATATTCCGGAGCATGCAACTGCCGTAGGCGTACCTGCAAAGGTTGTTCGCATTGCCGGAAATCCCAGCAACGACCAGCTTGACCAGGTTCACATCCCTGATCCTGTGGCTCTTGAACTGGATCGGCTGCGTCAGCAAGTGCAGACGCTGCAATCAAGGTTGGATGAGCTGGAGAAAAACAGGCAGAAATAGTTGTTTCCTCTTCAAGCGAGCCATTTAAGAAGCAATCAAATGTCTTTACAGTCTGTTATAGAAGCTTATGTTCCCTGCTGTGATGCAGAAATAGCGGATAAGGCTTCCATGCTGCAGTTTCTTTCAACCTGTGCAGATCCTCTTTCAAGGGAACGATTGGTGGACATTTTAGCGCCTCTGCATGGATAGTAAATCAATCGTTTGATCAGGTTCTTATGGTTTTTCACCGCATTTATCAGTCCTGGTCATGGACCGGCGGGCATGCTGACGACGAAGATGATCTTCTCTCTGTAGCAGTCCGTGAGGCTTATGAGGAAACGGGGGTTACATGTGCGCCCATCGGCACTGCGCCCATCTTTCTTGAGGTGATCGGTGTTCCACCGCACTATAAAAAAGGGGCTTATGTGTCCGCACATCTGCATTATAATCTAACGTTTCTTTTAACGGCGAACAGCGATGCTCCGCTAACGGTCAAAACGGATGAAAACAGCGGTGTTCAATGGTTTTCGCTAAACGATACGGTGGCTGCTTGCTGTGAACCGGAAATGAAGCCGATTTATCAAAAATTAAACAAAACTGTTGTATCTTATCAGCGATCATTGCTTTCCGGCCGGGCTTAAAGCCCGGCCTCATATTTTTATTTTTTCTGCATACACATCAACCGGCTGAAGAAAGGAGGCCGGTATATGCGCAAATTGGCTGTTGTTATATTGGCATTGCTTTGTGTTTGCACGCTATTAAACACCCGTTCCATCGCATCCGCCAACCTGTTTTTACTGTGGAAGACGCGCTTCCCACCCGCCAGCTGCCCATCCTGATGTATCACAGTGTTTTAAAAGACACTGCCAAAAGCGGAAAATATGTGGTGACTCCCGACACGCTGGAGGCAGACTTGCAGTATCTGGCTTCGCACGGGTATCAAACCGTTCTTGTGCATGACTTGATCGAATTTGTATACCATGGTATGCCGCTGCCTCAAAAGCCTGTGATGATCACTTTTGATGATGGATATTTGAACAACCTTACCTATGCGCTTCCGCTGCTCGAACAATATGATATGTGTGCGGTTATTTCCGTTGTAGGTGAGTACACCGTTCGTTTTACCGAAAACAGGGATCCAAACCCTAATTATGCGCATCTGTCTATACAAGACCTGCAAACGCTGGCAGATTCCGGCCGTATTGAAATACAAAACCATTCCTTTGACATGCACCGTCAGGATGAACGCAAGGGATGCAAACAAAAAGATAACGAAAGCGATGCTGTTTACCGCAAAATATTGGAAACGGATGTGTGTGCTGTTCAAAAACTGCTGGCAAACGCCGGCATTGAAGAACCTACAGCGTTTACCTATCCTTTCGGGGCTATCAGCGACGAAACAGACGATGTGCTTCGATCGATCGGTTTTGCCGCCACCTTTTCCTGCTATGAACGCATAAATGCAATCACGCCCGATCCGGATTGTTTATACCAACTGGGGCGATACAATCGGCCTTCCGGCATTGAAACAACACAGTTTATGATAAGAATAGGCTGCAAATAAGCCGGGGTGGGGTGGAAAACCTGCCCCGGTTTTGATATACTATGCTAGGTATCGTATGAACATATGGGTTCATGCGGGAAGGAGAAAAGAATGGCGAAATATTATTTTACCTCTGAATCTGTAACGGAAGGGCATCCCGATAAGCTTTGCGATCAGATCTCAGATGCAATCCTTGACGAAATCATTGCGCAGGACCCTATGGCCCGTGTTGCATGTGAAACTTGCTGTACCACCGGTATGGTAATGATAATGGGGGAAATCTCCACAAGTTGTTATGCTGATATTACGCGTATTGCCCGCCAGGTTATTTGCGACGTGGGGTATGACCATGCCGAAGAGGGGTTTGACGGCCATTCCTGCGCCGTTCTTACCTGCTTGGACGAGCAGTCTGCAGATATCGCGCTTGGTGTTGATCGGGCGTTGGAACAAAAATCCGGCTCTGATTCTGCCGCCGATGCGATCGGCGCAGGTGATCAGGGCATGATGTTTGGCTACGCGTGTGACGAAACACCGGAGCTTATGCCGCTTCCGATTGCTCTGGCCCATGAATTGGCCCGCCGTTTATCCTATGTGCGTAAAAGCGGCATTCTTCCCTATCTGCGTCCTGATGGCAAAACGCAGGTAACGGTAGAGTATGAAGATGGTGTGCCGCTAAGGATCGACACTGTTGTCATTTCTTCTCAGCACAACGCCGACACTTCAATCGAAACGCTGCGTGATGGCATTTTGAACGAAGTGATCCGGCCTGTGTTGTTCGGCCGCGGCATGGATGATAAAACGGTTATTTATATCAATCCGACCGGGCGCTTTGTTACTGGTGGCCCCCAGGGCGACAGCGGCTTAACCGGCCGCAAGATCATCGTTGACACATATGGCGGTTACGGCCGTCACGGCGGCGGCTGCTTCTCCGGCAAGGACCCGACGAAGGTGGACAGAAGCGCCAGCTATGCCGCCCGTTATGTAGCCAAAAACATTGTGGCGGCAGGCCTTGCCCGCAAGTGCGAAGTGCAGATCTCTTATGCTATCGGCGTGGCTCGCCCCGTTTCCGTTTTGGTGGATACGTTCGGTACAAGCAATATCACCAGCGATGCTTTTGCTGAGCTTGTAAGCCGTGTATTTGACCTGCGCCCGCAGGCTATTATCGATACGCTTGACCTGCGCCGCCCAATCTACCGTCAGGTTGCCGCATACGGGCATATGGGCAGAACGGACCTCAATATCCCGTGGGAGAAAACCGATAAGGTCGACGAGCTGTTGGCTGTAGCGGCTGAAATGGGGCTCCTGTAAGAAACAATAAAAGAGCCGGCTGATGCCGGCTTTTCTTTGTTATCTTGATTTGATCAGCAAATGCGTATACGGATTCTCCGGATCCGGATCTGTCGGATCCCAGTTTACTTCCAGTGGCAGCTGCAGCGCCGGTGTCGGCGCTGGGATTTCTACCGGCCATTGCGGGCTTCGCAGCACTTCTACCTTTGTACCCATTGGACAGTTATCATAGATCCATTTCGCATCGGCAACCGTAAGGCGGATGCATCCTCTGGACGCAATGGTGCCCAATTTATTGTATTCTTCAGCCAACAACGCATCCTTGCTTTTTCTTGCGTAAGGAACCGAATGGAACAGATACATCTTGTAATACCGGGTCGCATACTGGCCATATACATTCCCGCGCAAACTGCGCCATTCATATTTGTTGATGATTTTATAGTTATTGCTGAACGTTGTGTTTGTGCCGCTTGAGCATGTCATCACACGAACCGGGATTGTAAATTCACCGTTCCCATCTTTTGCAAATACTACAGTTATCTGCCTGTCAACGCTTACACTGATCTTATACGGCGGGCCCGGCACCGGTGTGGGGGTGGGGATCGGGGTGGGCGTGGGTGTTGGCACCGCTATAGGTGTAGGCGTTGGGATGCTGATCGGCTTAAATATACTCATTTCACATCCGGTCAGCATTGTACAGAACAAAATCAACAGAACTGTCACTGCACTGCGTTTTTTCAAGTTGTTCCCTCTTTTTCTGATTTTTTATAACTCAGTATACACAAAATTGTTCCTTGTATCGAGTATTAATTGTGAAATAATTTATTTTCAATAGTTATTGATTGTAATTGTGGCAGTTTTCGACTATAATTTTTATATCTATTTTCATTGCGAATTCATGCAGTAGAAAGGAGAAGATTGCTTGCAATCTCTCAAAGATCGCATCCTCCGGGAAGGCAGAGTTTTTCCGGGAGAAGTGCTGAAAGTTGATAGCTTTCTTAACCATCAGATCGATACTGCGCTGATCGATCAGATGGCGGATGCCTTTTATCAGATATTTAAAGACCGCCGCATCACAAAGGTGATGACGATCGAAGCGAGCGGCATTGCTATTGCTTATCCGGTAGCCAGATTGTTTAATGTTCCGCTTCTTTTTGCAAAAAAAGCCAAGAGCAGCAACATAGATGATTCTTTTTTTGTTAGCTCTGTTGTTTCTTATACATACAAAAGATCATTTGATATTCTTGTCTCCAAACGTTATCTGTCTCCGGATGACAGCGTGCTGCTGATCGATGATTTTTTAGCAACAGGCGAAGCGCTCACCGGTTTGATCGATCTTGTTGAGCAGGCCGGCGCTAATGTTGCCGGAGCCGGTATTGCGATCGAAAAAGGCTTCCAACCCGGTGGCCGGCAGCTGCGCGAAAAAGGATACGATATTCGGTCGTTAGCCACTATTGTTGCCTTTGAAGGTGACCGCGTGATACTTAAAGAGGAATAACCCTGCTTTAGCAGGTTGTTCAATAATTACAATCACCATTACTTGGGAGGGTATTGGCAATGAAAAAGAAGATACTTACTATTCTCCTCGCTGTCGCGATGTTGTTCGTGATGGCCGGTTGCGGTGCGAAAGCGCCTGCTGACAACAACGACTATGATGGCCTCAAAGTCGGTTTCATCTATGTCGGTCCTGTTGGCGATGGCGGTTGGACGGATGCGCATGAAGATGGCCGTCAGGCTGTAATCAAAGCGTTCCCGGGCCTTGAAACGATGATCATCGAGAACGTGCCGGAAAACAGCGAATGCGAGCAGGCTGCGCGCAACCTCATCGATCAGGGCTGCAATGTTATCTTTGCGACCAGCTTTGGCCATCAGGATTCTATCGTGAACGTTGCCAAGGAATATCCTGATGTAAAGTTCTTCCACGCCACCGGTTATATCACCAGCGAAAACCTCAGCCAGTACAATGGCCGTATGTATCAGGTTCGTTTCCTGGCGGGTCTTGCTGCCGGCAAAAAAACCCAGACCGGTAAAGTCGGTTATGTTGCCGCCATGGGTATCCCGGAAGTTGTTCGCGGCATCAACGCCTACGCTCTTGGCGTTAAAACTGCCAATCCCGAAGCCACTGTTGAAGTGAACTGGACCAATTCCTGGGTTGATGCTTCTGCTGCCAAAGCCTGTGCGCTTGAACTGCTCAACAAAGGCTGCGACGTGATCGGCTATCATCAGGACTTCACCACTCCGTTGGTTGCCTGCAGCGAAAAAGGCGCCTGGGGCACCGGCAACAACGTGTCTTCCCCCGATGTCGTGGAAGGCGTGTATCTGACTGCTCCCCTGTTCAACTGGGGTCCGTACTATGTCAGCACTGTGCAGAGCATCATCGATGGCACCTATGAAGGCGGTGCCAACTACTGGGGCTCCCTGGCTGACGGCATGGTCTCTCTTGACGAGCTGACCGACGTTTGTGCCGAAGGCACTGCCGAACTTGTTAAAGAATATACTGACAAGCTCATCGGCGGCAACTGGGATGTTTTCACCGGCGAGATCAAAGATCAGGCCGGCACTGTCCGTGTTGCGGAAGGCGCTTCCATGACTGACGAAGAACTGCTTTCCTTCGACTGGTTCGTGGAAAACGTTATCGGTTCCATCAACTAACAAATCTATTATCCGAGGAAACGTATGGGTGCTTATATTGAGCTAAAAAATATCACCAAAACCTTTGGAAGCGTTGTTGCCAATGATGGCATAAACTTTTCCATCGAAAAAGGTGAGATTCATGCTTTGCTCGGTGAGAATGGCTCTGGAAAGAGTACGCTTGTGAACATGCTGTCCGGGATTTACCGTCCGGACAGCGGTTCTATTCTCATCGACGGGAAAGAGGTTGTTTTCCGCTCCCCGAAGGACGCCATTGATGTGGGTATTGGCATGGTGCATCAACATTTCAAACTGGTGGATGTTATGACGGCCCGGGAAAACATCGTAATGGGTCATCGGGATTCTTTTTTTGTACGCAAAAAGAAGCAAACGGACGCGATTTATGAAATTCAGCAAAAATACGGGCTGCTGATCAACCCGGAAAAACCTGTGTATCAAATGTCCGTCAGCGAAAAACAAACGGTAGAGATCCTTAAGGTGCTCTACCGCGGCATCAATATTTTGATACTTGATGAGCCTACCGCCGTTCTTACCCCGCAGGAGATCTCAAACCTTTTTGATATTCTTCGCAGCATGCGCGATTCCGGCTGTTCCATTGTTATCATTACGCATAAAATGCAGGAAGTAATGGATATCAGCGACCGGATCACCGTTCTGCGTAAGGGCCAAAGCATCCGTACCGTCAACACGAAGGACGTATCAGCTCAGGATTTGACTGAGATGATGGTCGGACATAGGATCAATTTGGATATCCAGCGGCCGCAAACAGACCCTGCTCTGATTCGCCCTTTGTTAAATGTAAAAAATCTGAGCGTAAAGAATGTGAATGGTACGCCCGTTTTACAGGATATGAACTTTGAGCTTCATGCCGGTGA
>JAFSIR010000016.1 GCA_017439715.1 Clostridia bacterium
ATGCAGGACCAGATCAACAGCATTGAAGTTATGGGGAAAGCGCTGGGCCGCACAGAACAGGCATCGGCCTATTTGGCGTATTACCGCACCACCATTGAAATGGTGCAAAAGCGGATCGCCGCGGTTCCGGAAAATGAGCGAAAATCGGTGTATCACTCTGTAAACGAAGTGGTTAGAACGGATATTCCCAAAACCCTGTCGTATGAGATTTTGGATGTTGCGGGCTGCAAAAATGTTGTGCATTCGGTGCAGGAATTGCGGCTTGATGGGGACAAGGGCATGGTAACGATCGAGCAGATCTATGTTTGGGATCCGGATGTGGTGCTGGCCAATGAACCGGACGCCAAGGCATATTTTGAAAACGACGATAAGTTTTCGGGTTTGCGCGCCGTGCGTGAAGGCCGCGTCTATCAGCTCCCGGTGGGCATTTCCCGATGGGGGCATCCGGGCTCGGTGGAATCCCCTTTGGCGGCCCTGTATATCGCCAAACTCCTTTATCCGGAACATTTTGAGGATATTGATATGATGCAGGAGATCCGGTCATTTTATGAGAATTATTTTGATATTTCCTTAACCGATGAGGACATCGCCGCCATCATCAGCGGCCAAGGGATGCGCACACCAAAGGAAGGAGAAAACCAATGATGAAAACATTTTATATTTCCTTTGATGACACAGACAATCTGGAATCGCCGGGAACCGGGCACGTGCTGAACAAATTTTTGGAAATGCTGCCTTGTGAATCCAGCTTTATTTCCCGCCATCAGCTTTTTGTGAACAAGGATGTGCCGTACACGTCCCACAACAGCGCCATGTGCAGCGTTGTGCAGGGGCAGATCACCCGGGAAGAGCTGATTTGCCGCGCCGTGGAATACCTGGAGGAAACGCTGGCCCCCGGCGCAGACCCCGGCCTTTGCGTGGCAGATCCGGATGAGATCGTGTCGCCGGAGCTTTTGGTAAAATGGGGTTACCGGGCCAAAAAAGAGGTTTTAACTAAAAACGAGGCCTATGAACTGGCGCGGTCGTGCGGCGTGCACCTGAGCGAGCATGGCGGCACCGGGCAGGGCGTAGTAGGCGCGCTGGCGGCTGTTGGGCTGCGCCTTGCGGGGCAGGATGGCCGGGTAAAGGGAAAAAAAGCCGTTCAGTCAGAGATCCTGTCCGTGGCAGAGCTTTTGGCGCAAACCGGGTTTGAGCGGGTGAGCTGTTATGGCCGGGGCGAACTGCCGGCGGATGCCGTGATCCACACAAACGGCGACAGGATAAAAGCGGTATACCAGAACTTTTCCAGCACCGTATTGGTGGTGCCGCGGGCGGACCATTATGTGTTGCTTGGAAAGGATCACTTAAAGTGTTTTTAAGCGTTGCCGTTGCGCAAAAAAGAAGAAAAGCCTTCCGGTTAAAAAACAGGAAGGCTTTTGTGTATGAAAATGCAGGGCTGATGCAGTGTTCAAATGAACAGCAGCACCTTTATGAAAAATAAAAAAATCCGAACACGCTTCCGGTTTGGAAAAGTTCGGATTTTTCATGTATGGTGGTGCTTACTGGACTCGAACCAGTGACCCCATCGATGTGAACGATGTGCTCTACCAACTGAGCCAAAGCACCAAGCACGGACATTATAATAACGCGAACGAATCGGTTTGTCAAGCCCTGTTCGTGAAAAGTTGTGCCGATGTACAAGATGCGCTGCGCATGGTATGATAAACCGCGAAACGGAAAAAGAAAGCAGGGAGAACGAATGAAAAAACATCGGCGTTTTTTGGCGCTGTTTCTTGGGCTGAGCCTGATCGTTGGCTGCTCGGCGCAGCCGGCCGCCCCCACGCCTGAGGCCGTACCGCTCACGCCGGAGCCGCTCACGCGGTTTTCTGCGGATGACCTGCAGGTAAACGGTTTAAAGTACGGCGCAACATTTTCGCAGGCGGCCTATGTGTTCGGTGAGCCGGATGAGAACATGGAAGACCTGCTCTGGCGGCCGGGCGAAACGGCGCAGATCTGGAGCTATGAAGAAGGAGGGCTGACGCTGATCTTTTTGGAAGGGAAGCTGACGACCGCTTCCTGGCAGGGCGGGCCGTATACCGGGCCGCGCGGCATCACCGAAGATTCAACATTGGCTGAGGTGCGCAGCCGGTTTTATCATGAGGCGGACAGGGGCTGCCTGTATTCGGCCGGCGAAAACGAAGAAGATATGCTGCCGCCCTACGGCAGACTGGATATAGACGAGGCGGAAGGCTTTTCTTCGTTCTTTTTTGTGATGCCGATGCAGGCATATACACAGGAAGAGATAGATTCGGGCCGGTATAAGTATGCCATGCACGCTATGCTGGAGATCATCATCGGGCCGGGCAACCATGTGGTGTCCGTTTTCTGGAACGTGGCTCCGCTGGCGGAATAAAACAAAGAAAAAAGGGCGTGTTAAACGCCCTTTTTTGTTTTGCTGTCAATCCCCGCCGCGGATAAGGAACCGCGCCTGGTCATAATCCGCCGCAGCGACCCACACTTCAAACAGGCGGGCCTGCGAAGGGTTGATGCCAAGGCCTGTGCCCCCGCGCATGTTGAACCCGGGACCGGCCCAGCGGTCTGACGGCACGGACACCTTGTTTTTATACCGAATGTCCGCGTTCTGCAAAATCCGGCAAACACGCAGATAGGCGGCTTCGTCATATCCGATATAAACTTGCTCTTTCCATAAAAAACGGAACAAGCGGGGCGCCTCCTTATGCCAAGATCAGTCGTTTTCGTATTCTTTAACGAGGGCCTGGAACGCGCCGATATACACGGAAGTATCGATGCGGAAGCAGATCGCGTCAAAGCCTTCGGCCAGGCGGCGGTGCCCCGTTTCATGGTTGCTTACATAGATCATGGCAAACTTGTTGTTGTCTTTGGCCGCTTTGAGGATGCGCTGCACCGCGGCTTCAAACACCGGATGATCAAACTGGCCGCCCACGCCCAGAGAGATGGACAGGTCGTTCGGGCCAACAAAGATGCCGTCGATCCCTTCGGTCGCCATCACTTGTTCAATGATCTCCAGGCATTCCTTGGTTTCACACTGCGGAATGATGGAGGTGGCGCGGTTGCAGGTATCAAAATAATGCTGAAGGTTATCGTTATAAGGCACTTTGCCGTAGCACACGCCGCGTTCCATGGCACAGCCGCGGTCGCCCATCGGCGCATATTTGCCGTATTCCACGAGTTTATGAATATCATCCATGGTTTTAACAAACGGAACGATCAAGCCCATGGCGCCGATGTCAAGGTTTTTGAGCACCGCGCGGCGGGAGATCTCTTCAATGCGCACCAGGGGGGTGATATTGTGCAGCTCAGCGGCGCGGATAAAATCAGCCGTGCGCTCAACACCGAACGGGCCGTGCTCGGTATCGATGATCAGATAATCCATGCCGGCGATGCCAAGGCACTCCACGCCCGTTTCACTGCCCATCTGGTACAGCGTGCCAACGGCTTTGCCGCCCGCGGCAAACTTATCTTTCATTTTGTTCTGTAATGTTTCTCTCATAACGATTTCCGTCCTTTCAGAAAACTCTTTGCATATTATAACAGGATTGAAGCGAATTGGATAGAAAAAACAGAACACAAAGAAGAACAGCGTGAAAATATAATCCCGTTTTTTTATGAAAACAATAAAAATGGCAGGGTTGTTCCTTGTAAAAACGGTTCTGCTGTGATATTATTTAGGTACTCCGATGTATACAGTACGCGGGCCGATCCCGGGTGCTGTTTACACGATAGGGTCGCATGCGGGAAACCGGGCGGCCTTCCACATTTGAAAAGGAGAGGAAAGCATCATGAAAAAGTTTCTGTCCCTGGCGCTTTGCCTGCTGATGATCATTTCTGCGGTCGCGTGCGGACAAGCAACGCCCAAGCCGGAAAACCCGACGCTTCGTCTGTCCACCACAACGAGCGTGAACGACTCCGGTCTGCTCCCGTATCTCCAGCCGTATTTTGAAGAAAAAACGGGCTATAAACTGGAGATCACCTCTGCCGGCACCGGCGCAGCCATTGAAAAAGGCCGCACGGGCGATGCCGACTGTCTGCTGGTTCACTCCAAAGCCTCTGAAGAAGCGTTCATTCAGGAAGGCTATGGCGTGGAGCGTATCCCCTTTATGTACAACTATTTCATCATCGTTGGTCCGGAAAGCGACCCAGCGGGCGTGAAAGAATGCGCCAATGCCACGGAAGCGTTCAAGGCCATTGCGGCTTCGGGCACGAAGTTCATTTCCCGCGGTGACGACAGCGGCACCCACAAAGCGGAGCTGAAGATCTGGGCTGCGGCCGAAATGGCTCCCGATGCAGCCAAAGATGCTTGGTATGTCAGCGCCGGCGCGGGCATGGGCGCCTGCATCACGATGGCCAGCGAGGAGCAGGCTTACGTGTTGACGGATAAAGCAACGTATCTTGCGCATGAAGCGAGAGCAACGCTGTCCCTGCTGCTTGAGAAATCCGACGAAATGAAGAACACCTATTCCATGATCGCGATCAACACCGAGAAATGGCCGGATGCCAACAGCGAAGGTGCCAAAGCTTTCATCGAATGGATGCAGAGCGAAGAAGCCACCAAACTGATTGACGAATACGGCGTGAAAGAATACGGCGAAAAACTGTTTTTCACCATGGCCAATGAAATCACTTTGACTGACGTTGTCGGCCGCGAAGTGACCCTCTCCGGCCCGGCGAAAAAAATCGTCGGCACCCATAACCCGTCTTTGAACACTGCCATCGTTCTTGGCGGCGGCGACAAATACCTGGCCGGTTTCGGCAACAAAAAAATGGCCGATGGCCTGTACACCCTTGTTATGGATGACTTTGATGCGCTGCCCCAGATCGGCCAGGGCAAAAATGTCAACTATGAAGAAGTAGCCAAAGTCGGTGCGGATCTTGCGATCCTCCCGCAGCGCTTTACGGATCATGCCGAGCAGTTTGAAGCGATCGGCGTTCCGGCGATTGTGGCCCTGCCCAACACGGAAAGCTTTGAAACCATTAAAGAGTCTTTGACGCTCGTTGCCAAAGCTTTGGGCGAAGAAGCGCGCGCAGAAGCCATCGTTACGTTCTTTGAAGATAAAGTAGCGGCGGCGGAAAAAGTTGCTGCCGAAGCTACGGAGAAACCCTCCGTTCTGTTCCTTGGCGGATCGAGCCCGCTGACCGTGGCCTCCTCCTCCATGATCCAGACCTATATCATTGATGCAGCCGGCGGCGTGAACGCTGTGCAGAACCTGGATGTTAAGGGCGAATTTGCGGAAGTGACCATCGAATCCATCCTGAAATGGAACCCCGATGTGATCTGGATTCCCGCTTATGCCGATTACACGGTGGAAAGCCTGCTGGCGGACGCTAATTGGGCGAACATCACGGCGATCAAGAACAAAGCTGTGTATCAGTTCCCGTCCGCGCTGGAACCGTGGGATTACCCGACGGCTTCTGCCTGCCTGGGCGTTTGCTGGGCGACCTACAACCTGCATCCCGATCTGTATACGCTGGAAGACTTGATGGAAGACGTGGACGGATATTATAATCTCGTTTACGGAAAAACCTTTACGGCGGAACAGCTTGGCCTGTAATTCGTTCGAATACCGGGGGCCGCGCCGCGATAGCGGACGGCCCCGATTTTTTGTTTTTTACTCTTATAAATCGGAGGAAGATTCATGAAAAAAGCCGGGTATCGACGGCTGATAATTCTCTTGATGGTGCTGATCATTGGCTTGGCGATTTTGGCCATGTGTGTAGGCCGATACAGCATGAATCCGGGAGATGTATTTAATGTATTCGGTGCGCGGATGAACTTATGCACGCTTGAAGATCAAACGATGGACACCGTTGTGTTCCGCATCCGCCTGCCGCGGATCATTGCCGCTCTCTTGATTGGCGCAATGCTGTCCATGTCCGGTGCGGTCTATCAGGGCGTGTTCCGTAACCCGCTCGTATCTCCGGACCTGTTGGGTGTTTCAGGCGGCGCCTGTGTGGGCGCAGCGGCGGCCATTCTGCTGGGAATGGGCATGGCCCAACGCCAGTTGCTTGCATTTTTGGGCGGGATGCTCGCCGTGTTTTTATCTACGATAATCCCGCGCATTCTGCGAAACGGATCAAACCTGATGCTTGTTTTGTCCGGTATCATCGTCAGCGGGTTTATGACAAGCCTGCTGGGCATTTTAAAATTTGTTGCGGAAGAACAAACTGAGCTTTCTGCCATTGTTTTCTGGCAGATGGGCAGTTTACAAGATATAAAGCCAAACGATGCATTGGCGCTGCTGCCGGTGTTTTTGATCGGCGCCGGGGTGATGATCGCCCTGTCCTGGCGCATCAACATCCTTTCTTTTGGCGAAACGGAAGCAAAAACGCTGGGCATGAATGTAAAACGCATGCGTACTGTGACCATTGCGTGCGCCAGCCTGTTAACGGCCACGGCGGTTTGTGTGTGCGGCACGATCGGTTGGATCGGCCTTGTGATCCCCCATCTGGGGCGCCTGATCGTCGGCGCAGACCATACGCGCATGCTGCCCACAGCGGGTTTACTGGGCGGCCTGTTTCTCCTGGTGATCGACACGATCGCCCGTGCGGCTTCGACGGTGGAAATCCCGCTGTCCATCCTCACAGGCATCATTGGCGCGCCGTTCTACGCTTGGCTGCTGTATCGCCAGCGCGCGCGTGTATCGTGAGGGTTTGGCCATGTTGATAGAAGCAAAAGATATTTCTTTCGGATACGGACCGACCAATATTTTCAACAAACTGTCTTTAAACATCAATGTCAGCGAAGTGCTGTGCATCCTCGGCCCGAACGGCGCGGGTAAAACAACCCTGATGAACTGTTTGGTGGGCCTCTACCCTGTTAAGACCGGCAAAATCCTGCTGGAAGGGCAAGATATTCTCTCCCTTTCGCCGCGTTACGTGGCGCAGCGGATCGGCTATGTGCCGCAGGTAATCGTGCCCACGTTCTCTTACAGCGTGCTGGAATACGTGGTAACGGGCTGTGCGCCGCATATTGGCACGTTTGAACGCCCGGGCGAAGAGGAATATGAAAAGGCAATGGCGGCGCTCAGGGAAATGGGCATTGCCCGCCTGAGCGATAAAGCATATAACGAGATCAGCGGGGGTGAACGCCAACAGGCATCCATCGCGCGCGTGCTGGCGCAGAAGCCGTCTGTTATCCTGATGGATGAGCCGACGGCGCACCTGGATTACGGCAATCAATACCGCGTGCTGGATACGATCCACGGGCTCAAGGAAAAAGGGTTTGGCGTGGTACTGACCACCCATAACCCTGACCATCCTTTGATGCTGGGCGGCCGTGTTGCGGTGATCGACAGGGAAGGCAATTATGTGGGCGGAACGGCAGAAGAAGTGATCAACGAATCGTTTTTGAAAAAGCTTTACGGGGTCGATCTTCAGATGACGCATGTGGAAGCGCTGGGCCGCGCCACTGTATTACCGCCTAAGATTTGAGGAGGAAGCAAATGGACCGGATGGATTTTTTAAACCTGCAGCTGGAAATGGAAAAAGCCGGGGAAGCATATGCTGTGATCACGCTGGTGCGTGCCTCGAAAAACACGCCGCGCAGCACCGGCAAAATGATCGTGTGCCCGGACGGGCGCACGGTGGGCACGGTGGGCGGCAGCGGCCGTGAACAGGCAGCTGTTAAGGACGCGCTGGCATGCCTGCAAACCGGGCAGAACGCGTTCAGAACCTATCGGCTGGATGAAGACGGAGCCGGCCAAGGCGAAGAATGCGGCGGCGAGATTGATGTGTATATCGAAGTGTTCGGCGCAAAACCGCTGCTGGTGATGGTTGGCGGCGGGCATGTGGGCTCGGCGCTGCTTCCGTTGGCAAAAACGGTTGGTTTTTCCACGCTGCTGATCGACACACGCGATCCGGAGCTGATCGAACAGGCAGTTAAAGCGGCCGACCGGTTTGTACAGGCGCCTGCCTTTGATCAGGGTGTAAAAGAAGCAAATCTGGCGGAGAACGCTTATGTTGTGATCGCTTCATACGGCCATGCTGAAGATGGCGCTGCGCTTTATCAGGCGCTGCAAACGAAGGCAAACTATGTTGGCATGATCGGCGCGCCGCGCAAGATCAACACCATTTTCGGGCATTTAAGAGAGCAGGGCGTTTCGGAAGAAGCGCTTGCGCGTGTGCACTCGCCCATCGGGCTGGATCTTGGCGGAGAAACGCCGGCTGAAGTGGCGGTTTCCATTCTGGCGGAGCTTTTGATGGTGAAAAACGGGCGCTCCGGCCAGCCGATGAAAACGGGCGTTGGCCAATGAGCACGCTTTGGCAAACATTTTGCTCGCTTTTTGCAGCGCATAGCGAGCTTAGGCAAATCATTGGCGTAACGCTGCGCATGGCCTGTACCAGCACGTTGATCGGCTGCACGCTCGGGATCACGCTGGGCATTTTGGTTGGCATCACCGAGTTTCGCGGCAAGCGGGCGATTCTGCGCATTACCAGCACGCTGATGAGCCTGCCGCCGGTGCTGGTGGGCGTTATCGTATTTTTTATTCTTTCGCGTTCCGGGCCGCTGGGCCAATTCCGTTTGCTGTACAGCGTAACGG
Organism: Clostridia bacterium; assembly: GCA_017439715.1. GTDB lineage: Bacteria > Bacillota > Clostridia > Christensenellales > QAND01 > RGIG3178. Next base: position 8,559 of record JAFSIR010000016.1, read on the forward strand.
CCATGGTGATCTCTCAGGTTATGCTCATTACGCCGGCGGCGATGAACCTGGCCGCCACAGCGGCGGGTGAACGGATGGGGCAGGTGCACGAAACGATGGCGGGCATTGGGCTCAACCGCAAAAAACAGATCTGGTATATGCTGTATGAATGCAGAAAACAGTTGAGCGTGATCCTGTTTCTCGGGTTTGGGCGCGCCATTTCCGAAGTGGGCGCGGCGCAACTGGTAGGCGGCAACATCCAGTATAAAACCCGCGTTATGACAACGGCCATTGTGCTGGAAACGAATAAAGGTAATTTTGATCTGGCGCTGGCGCTGGGCATCATTTTGCTGCTGATCGCATTGGTGGTAAATGTGATCGCCGGCCGCCTGCAGAAAGGGAACACATGATATCGATGCATAATGTAACGCAGGTGTATGGAACACGCTGCGTGCTGAACATTGAAGATATGAGCTTTGAGCCCGGCCGGATCTACGCACTGATGGGGCCTAACGGGTCGGGTAAAACAACGCTGCTGCGCATTATGGCCGGCATTTTGCAGCCAACGACCGGGGAATTGACCGGTTTTGATCCGGCGAGTACCGGATATATGCCGCAGCGCGCCTACGCGTTTGGTTTTTCGGTGCTTAAAAATGTGACCATGGCGCTGGAAAATGCAGATGAAGAAGCGGCGATGGAAGCGCTGCGCGCCGTTGGGATGGATCATATGGCACAGGCCAACGGCAGCGGGCTGTCCGGCGGCGAAGCACAGCGCCTGGCGCTGGCCCGTATGATTGCCCGGCCGCGGCGGTTGCTGCTGTTAGATGAGCCAACCTCTGCCACGGATATTGCCGGCATGGGGCAGGTTGAAAAAGCACTGGTCGATTATGTAGACAAAACGAACTGTGTTCTGGTATTCTCAACTCACTCCCCTGCGCAGGCTTCGCGCTTTGCAACAGATGTTGTAATGCTGCAAGACGGCGTAGCGATGGAGATGGGAGATGCAAAATCGGTGCTGCTGCATCCCAAAACGGAAGCGGCGCGCACGTTTTTGCAGCATTGGCAGATACGCACGGAGGAGTAAAAATTATGCTGACAGTCAAAACTTCACAGGAAGCCTCGGCATTGTTATCGGCTCGGTTTGGCTTTAAAGTGGGTGAAACGGAAACGGTGCCGCTTTGGCGCGCAGCCGGCCGTGTGTTGGCGCAGGATGTGACCGCCAACGAATTTGTGCCCGATTTTAACCGGTCTACGGTGGACGGGTTTGCAGTGAAAGCGGCGGACACTTTTGGCTGTTCGGAAAGCATCCCGGCGCTGCTGCGCTTTGTGGGCGAAGTGGCGATGGGACAAACCCCCGGTTTTGAGCTTGGCCCGGGTGAATGCGCCTATGTGCCTACGGGGGGAGAACTGCCCAAAGGCGTCGATGCGATGGCAATGATCGAATATGTGCAGGATTTTGGCACGGAGCGCGGGATTGAAAAACCTGTAGCACCGGGGGAAAACCTGATTTATCGGGGCGATGACGTAAAGCCGGGCGACACGATCCTGCCGGCCGGCATCATGCTGACCGCCAAAGACATCGGCACGCTGGCTGCCCTGGGCATTGTGGATGTGCCCGTGCGCGTGCGGCTGAAAGTTGGCGTGTTTTCTACCGGCGATGAAGTGGTGCCTGTTGAATCTAAAACGGTAGGCGCGCAGGTGCGCGATGTAAACGGGCCGCTGCTGTGCGCTGCGCTTGAAGAAGCCGGGTGCGAAGGCGTGTATCTGGGCATTTGCCCGGATGAGAAAGCAGAGCTGCGCCGCCGCATCGAGCAGGCGCTTCCGGACGTGGACGCTCTGCTGCTTTCGGGCGGCAGCTCGGTGGGCATCAAAGATGCAGTGCAGGATATTTTATCCGATCTGGGTGAACTGCTGCTGCACGGCATTGCCATCAAGCCGGGCAAACCGACGATTGCAGCAGCGGTGCAGGATAAGCCCGTGTTCGGGCTGCCTGGCCATCCAATGGCGGCATGTTTTATTTTCCGCCTGTTTGTGCGCCCGGTGCTATGGAAAGTGATGGGAACGAGCGTAAAGGAAGGCAGCGTTCAGGCAACGCTGACAACGGCCATTCCCAGCAACCACGGCCGGGAAGAGTGCATGCCGGTTTTGCTGTGTGATGGAAAGGCAACACCCATCCGCGGCAAAAGCGGGCTGATCACAACGCTGGCCGGGGCAAATGGATATTTGCGTGTGCCGCGCGACACAGAAGGATACAGCGCGGGCGATACAGTAACAGTATTTATTTTTTAGGAGTGTGTGCCAAAATGAAGTATCAGTATTTAACAAACATTGATCTTGACAAAGCTGTGGCGGATTATATTGCATTTTTGCAAAAAGCCGACATGACACCGCGGGTGGAAACGGTGCCTGTGCCCCAGAGCCTGAACCGGGTCACCGCGCAGGCGGTGTATGCCAAGCTGTGCTCTCCGCACTATAACGCTTCGGCGATGGATGGCATTGCACTCAAAGCGGCGGACACCTTTGGCGCAACGGATACCACACCGGTGCGTCTTGCGCCGGAACAGTATACCCGCGTGGATACGGGTGATCCGCTACCCGCCGGCTGCGACGCAGTGGTGATGATTGAAGACGTGATCGAGCAGGATGATGACACCGTTCTGCTGTATGGGGCGGCCACTCCGTGGCAGCACATCCGCCAGATCGGGGAAGATATTTCCGCGGGTGACATGATCATCCCGTCGTTTACCGAGATCACCCCGGCCGCGATGGGCGCCATGCTGGCCGGCGGCGTGCTGAATGTTAGCGTGCTGAGTGTGCCGCGCGTGGGCATTATTCCCACGGGCGATGAAGTGGTGCCGCCGAGTGACAACCCGGGCGAGGGTGATGTGATGGAGTTTAACTCCACTATTTTCTCCGGCATGCTGCGCACCTGGGGCGCTGAGCCGGTGGTATATCCGATTGTTAAAGATGATTTTGATCTGATCTGTGCGGCGCTGAAAAAGGCAAGCGAAGAATGCGATGCCGTGCTGCTGGGCGCCGGCACCAGTGCCGGGCGCGATGATGACACGGCGGCGGCAATCAAACAGCTGGGCGAAGTACTGTATCACGGCATTGCCATTAAACCTGGCAAACCGGCGGTGCTTGGCCGAATCGGTGAAAAAGCAGTGATGGGCATCCCGGGCTATCCCGTGTCGGGTATTCTGGTGCTTGAGCATATTTTCCGCCCGGTAATCGATTCATGGCTGCACCGCTCTGTGAAAGAAGAAACGGTGGAAGTCAAGCTGGGCCGCCGGTTGAATTCTTCGCTTAAATATCGCGAATTTGTGCGTGCCACCCTGTCTGTTGATGCGCAGGGCGAGCTGGTTGCCGTGCCGCTCAACAGGGGCGCCGGTGTGGTCACTTCCTTTGTTAAGGCCGACTGCATTCTGGACATCGATCAGGATGCTGAAGGCGTGGAAGCGGGGGGCAAAACGCGTGCCCGCCTGCTGCGTGACCGCAAAGCGCTTGAACAGCGCGTGGCCATCGTGGGCAGCCACGATCCGTTGATCGATGAAGCGATCGACCTGCTGCGCAGAGTGCGCACGGATATCTCCCTGTCTTCCTCGCATGTGGGCAGCATGGGCGGTATCATGGCCGTTAAGAGCGGCCAGGCGCACATGGGCGGCGTGCATTTGCTTGATGAAGCAACGGGCATATACAACAATGCTTATATTGATAAATACTTCCCCGAAGGCGGTGTGGCGCTCGTTGAATGTGTGCAGCGCACCCAGGGGTTGATGGTAACGGCCGGCAACCCGAAGAACATTCGCGGGTTTGAGGATATTGCGCGCAGCGATATTTCGTATGTAAACCGGCAAAAAGGCTCCGGCACGCGCATTTTGTGTGATTTCCAGCTCAAACAACTGGGTATGGACGCCTCTTCCGTGTATGGATATGAGCGTGAAGAGTTCACGCATACGGGTGTTGCCGCACAGATCGCCGGCGGCACGGCCGACTGCGGGCTGGGCATTCTGTCTGCCGCGCGCATTTACGGGCTGGATTTTATCCCCGTGTGCGACGAACAGTATGATCTGCTGATCGCAAGATCGGCACTGGAACTGCCGTCCGTGCAGGCGTTTTTGGAAGTGCTGGGCAGCCCGGCGTTCAAAGAGCGGCTGCTGGCCTTGGGCGGTTATGGCGTGGATCAGCCGGGCCGGATACGGAAAGTGTGGTAAAACGCAATGGAACTAACGCATTTGAATGAACGCGGCGAAGCGCGGATGGTGGATGTAACCCAAAAAGCGGAAACACTGCGTGAAGCGGTGGCACAGGCAGTGGTCACCATGAAGCCGGAAACGCTGGCGCTGATCACCTCCGGTGGCATTGCCAAGGGCGATGTGTTTGCTGTGGCGCGTGTGGCGGGCATTCTTGCCGCCAAGCGCACGAGTGACCTGATCCCCATGTGTCATCCGCTGCCCATTGAAGCGGTTGACCTGACATTGACGCCCGAACAGCCGAACAAAGTGCGTATTCAGGCATCGGTGCGCTGCATGTATCGCACAGGGGTTGAAATGGAAGCGCTCACGGCGGTGTCCGTTGCCGGACTAACGGTGTATGATATGTGTAAAGCGGTTGACCGCGGCATGGAGCTGGGAGAGATCGTGCTATTGAAAAAATCGGGTGGAAAAAGCGGTACGTATCTGAGAGGAGAAGAAAAATGAAAATTGCCGAATTATACGAAATGCCTGAAAAAACAGTGATCAACCGGGTTAACACTTTGCCCCTGCCTGAATCGGACGATGAACGGCAGATCAGCATTCTGGCGGCGGACGCCAAAGCAGACCTTGTAAACCACCCGGAAGGGCTTTGTGTGCCCAGGTTCAATGCCAATTTTGTGCTTGACGGTGTGGATGTGGGCGCGCTCAAGGCCGGCATGCGCTTAAAAGTGGGCGAGGCTGAACTCGTGATAACCAAAGTGCGCAAGCGCTGCTATGATCATTGCGAGATCCGCAAGCAGGGGAGGTTCTGCCCGCTGCCGACAAACACGGCGTTTGCCCGCGTGATCAAAGCCGGCCAGGCCAGTGTGGATGCCCCGATCGAGGTGATCAAATGATCGATAAACTGGGGCGCAACATCCGATACCTGCGCCTGTCGCTGACCGAGCGCTGCCAGCTGCGGTGCGAATATTGCCGGGCTGACAGCGGCGAATGTCCGAAGCAAAGCGAATTATCCACTGAGGAAGTGCTGCGTATCGTGCGCGTGGTTGCCTCGTTGGGTATAGACAAGATTCGTCTTACGGGCGGGGAACCGCTGCTGCGCACCGATATTGTTGAGATCGTGCGTGGGATAGCACATATTCCCAGCATCACAGAGATCAACCTGACTACGAATGCGTTGCGCCTGCCTGAGCTGGCCGGCCCGCTCAAAGAAGCAGGGTTAACAAGGGTGAACATTTCCATTGATTCGCTTGATCCTGACAAGTTCCGTGCCATGACCGGCGGCGGCAACCTGGAAACGGTGCTGGCCGGGATCCGCGAAGCGGTGCGCGTTTCTTTGGCGCCCGTGAAGCTCAACGCCGTGGTGATGCGCGGCAAAAACGATGATGAGATCGGCGATTTTATTGAGCTTACCAAAGACCAGCCGATTGACATGAGGTTTATTGAGCTGATGCCCATGGGCGAGCATGCCCAGGACGACAGCCGTGTGCCGACGGACGAGATTTTGGCCCGTTTTCCGCAGCTGCAGCCAATGGCGCCGCGTTATCCCGGCCAGCCGTCTTCGGATTATCAGGTGCCGGGGTATTTGGGCCGCGTTGGGTTTATCAGCCCCATCTCGCACAAGTTCTGCGGCGACTGCAACCGCATCCGCATCACCAGCGACGGCATGCTTCGCCCCTGCCTTGGCAACAACGCGGAAGTGTCGCTGAAAGACGCCCTGAAAGCGGGAGACGATACAGAACTGTACAATACGATTTTTGAAGCCATTCGCCTTAAACCGACGGGGCATTGTTTTGACGAAACATTTTTAACATCCAGAAATATGAGCAAAATCGGAGGATAATCATCATGGCAAGTGTAGTATCGATCAATATCAGCGTAAAACGCGGCACGTTCAAAGAGTCCATCGAAGAGGGCGACCTGCGCATTGACCACGGCATCGTTGGCGACGCGCACGCCGATAACTGGCACCGCCAGATCAGCCTGCTGGCGCAGGAGAGCGTGGAAAAAATGAAACAGCTGGGTGCCGAAGGCCTGCGCCCCGGCATCTTTGCCGAAAACATTACCACTGAAGGGCTGGAGCTTTATACCCTGCCGGTAGGCACCAAGCTGCGCATCGGCCAGGCGCTGACCGAAGTGACCCAGATCGGCAAAGAATGCCATCAGCACTGCCAGATTTATCATCAGGTCGGCATGTGTGTGATGCCCACGGAAGGCATTTTTGTCAAAGTGCTCGAAGAAGGCACCATTCGCCCCGGCGACCCCATCACCATCGTGGAGGGCTAACTCTATGGCATACAGAGCGGCGGTTGTTATCCTCAGTGACAAGGGCTATCACGGCGAACGGGAAGACAAGAGTGGCCCGGCCCTGCAGGCCCTGCTGAGCGAGTTTGATGTGCTGCCCACCATTATCCTGCCTGATGACCGGGCTCTGATCGAGCAAACGCTGATCCGTTTGGCAGATGAAGAAAAGGTGGATGTGGTGTTCACCAGCGGCGGCACTGGGCTTGCCCCGCGCGATGTAACGCCCGAGGCAACGCTGGCTGTTGTAGACAGGCTGGTGCCCGGCATCCCGGAAGCCATGCGGCTCAAAAGCCTGCAGATCACAAACCGCGCCATGCTCACCCGCAGCGCGGCGGGCGTGCGCGGCAGAACGCTGATCATCAACCTGCCCGGCAGCCCCAAAGCAGTGGCGGAATGCATGGAAGTGGTGCTGCCTGTGATGGATCACGCGCTTGAAACGCTGCGTGGCGAGGCATACGAATGTGCAAGGCAGGACAGCTGAACGAAAAACTCATAAGAATTGCAAAAGAAACCGGCAAGCGCCGGTTTCTTTTTTTGGAGAAACTGCTATTTCATGTCAAAAAAGCAGGCATTGTATGGTATACTGAATTGTTTTTATGAAAGGAGATGCAAAATCATGGAAGAAATGATCAACAAAGCGGCAGCTGTGGAAGAAGTGCGCAAGATGGCATACCAGTTTGCGGATCTGTATTTTATGTTTGTTTGCAAAATCCGCGAACAATTTGGGGAAGAAACAGCGCTGGAACTGGCACAGCGTGTGATATATGAGCGCGCGTGCGAGCGGGCGCAGGCGATGATCGGACGCGCCAAAGAACGCGGCATGGAGCGCATCACAGCCAACATTTCCAAAACAACGGACGTGCCTTTCCTTGGCTGGGTGGATGCGTTGGGCCCAGAAAAATGCCCCTATGGAGCGCAGTGGAACAAACGGATCAAGGCAAACCCGTGGTTCCGCAAGTTTGCCCGCCTGTATTGCGATGTAACGGACACCACGATCTGCGAAGTGTTTACCGGCGATCATACGCAGGAGATCTATGAAAATGTGGTGCTCGGCGATATGGCGTGCCGGCGCACGTATTCCGAATATCCGCCGGCGCGGAAGGGGATCTACACCTTTGATCCCGACAGAAAGGGTTGAACCTTGCAAAGCTGTTATATTATGGGCGCAGGCCCCAGCGTGGCAAATATCAGGCCCGGGGCAGAAGATTTTGTGATTGCAGCAGATGCGGGGCTTGCCGTGCTGCAGCAGTGGGGTATCATGCCAGATCTGATCGTGGGCGATTTTGATTCCCTCGGCCATGTGCCGGCGGGAGAGAATGTGACCCGCCATCCAACGCAGAAGGATGACACGGATTTGATGCTGGCAGTGCGCACAGGTCTGGCGCGCGGATACAAGCGGTTTCTGTTGTGCGGCGCGCTGGGTGGCCGATTGGATCATACCATGGCCAACATCCAAACCCTGCTGTTTTTGGCTGAACAGGGCGCGCAGGGCTTTCTGGTGGGCGAAAACGAATGCCTCACAGTGATCCGGAATGGGGCCGTTACGTTCAAAGCGGCGGCGGTGGGCACAATATCCGTGTTTGCAGTGGGCGGCCCAGCCGGTGGCGTTTCCCTTTGCGGGCTGCGGTATTCGTTGGAAAATGCGGCACTGACCCCGGGATTTCCGCTGGGCGTGAGCAACGCGTTTATCGGGTGGCCGGCCACGGTAAAAGTGGCGCAGGGCAGTTTGCTGATATATTGGACCGGGCAACCGGATATGATTGAGGAGAAAGAAATATGAAGATCGAAGGCGCAATTTTTGACCTTGACGGCACGTTGATCGATTCCATGGTTATGTGGGACACACTTGCATCAACATATCTGCTGGAAACACACGGGATCGTTGCCGATCCTTCGGTGGATGATACGATCAATGAGTTAAACGGCGTGGGTGCCTGCAAACTGATCAGAGAATGGTTTAATCTGGAAGAAACCGAAGAAGAAATAGAAGAAACGTATTGTAAAATCATCCGCCGTTTTTATTGCGAACGCGTGCAGCTCAAACCGGGCGTGGAAACCATGCTCAAACACCTTAAGGATAAAGGCGTGAAGATCTGCATTGTAACGGCCACGGCGCGCAACCTGATGGAACCAGCCCTTGAGCGGTTGGGGATCGGGCATTATGTTAGTGCGGTGTTCGGCGGGGCAGATAAATCAAAGCCCGATGCGTATGAGCGGGCGCTGGCGTTTTTAAATACGCCTAAAGAAAACACCGTGATTTTTGAAGATGCGCTGTACGCCATTGAAACGGCCAAGGCAGCGGGGTATCCCGTTGTGGCTGTGTATGAAAATTCTTTCCGCAAGGATGCCGACCGCATCCGCACCCTGGCAGATGTATACGTTGACACTATGGACCAAGCGCTCACGGATATTGAATAAACAACCGGGACATGGAAATACAACGGAAAAAGCAAAACGGCAGCGGTTTCGCTGCCGTTTGTGTTTGCTGTATAAATTATTGGCCGATTTGCACGGCGCCAGGATCCACTGCACCAACATTGATCGTGATCACCGGTACATAATAATGCGGTTCGTTGGCGCTGACAGGCGCGGTGGGGTAGGAAACCGTATAACGGCTGGAATAGCTAGAAGCGCGATACACCATCACAACAAATGGGCTTTCCGCCGCCGGATCAAACAGCCACATATAGCTGGAGTCCGTATGTCCACCGACTGCGCCCAGTTCATATGAAAGGATATACGCGGCTTTACCGCCCATGGACTTCAGCACGTTTTCATGCGCTTTTGCCTGCGCGTTGGTAAGCAGGGTTATACGGTCTTCGCCGTTGGGAAGGATAATGATCTTTTCATCATCAAAGGCCTGCTCATAAAACGTGCCGTTCAAATAGGCGCGCAGATCGCTGTCAGCCCAGGTGCTGGCCGGCAGTTCATCAAAAGCGCGGGCTTCCAACGGGCGATCCAGCATGAGAACGGCTTTGTTCTGGCTCCGCTCGATCACAATCCAGCTGAGCGGCTGGTTGCTGCCATCCTGCTCGATTGAACCCAGATTGATCATATCATAAACATCCAGCATGCCCATCTGATGCGCCTGGAACAGCGCCTGACTGTCGCCGTATCCGTTGGCAAGCATCAGAAGGTATAAGCCTTCCTGGTATTCATAATCAGCCAGCCGGTTCTTAGCGCGGTCATACGCAGCTTTGCAAACGGCCTGCGGATACTCAGGCAGCTTAACGCTTTCTTTGTTCGCTAAATATTCATTCAGCAGTGTTTTGCGCTGAGATGCCGAAACATCGAACGGATAATCGGATTCATTTTCGCTGATTTGATCCGCGGTGGCGGCGCGCCAGGCGCGGTCAGCATTGTTTATAAAGCGGTCCGCCGCTTTATAATCGCCCTGCCGGATGCCGTCTGCCGCCTTGCCATAATATGCATCGCGGATGATCGCAGCTGCTTTTTCCTTATCCGCCATTTTTTCAAGGGTTTCGATGGCCTCGTCATACTGCCCCTGTTCCAGATAGGAAGTGGCGCTTTTAAGCGTGCTGTTAGGCACGATCACCAGCGAATACACCAGCACGCCGGCGATCAGCACCACCGCGATCGGCCCAAAGATCAACGCCTTTTTCTTTACTTTTTGCAGCAACTCAGCCCGCGCGGCCCGCTTCTGTTCTTTTTGAAGGCGCGCTTTCTTTTCAAGCTCTTGTTTTTTCTGCTGCTGTCTTTGCAAATCCTGCGCTTCGGTTTCCAGCCGTTGCGTGCGCTTTTCAGCCAGCACGGCGGGATCAAGCGCGGCCAGCTGATCTTCAAACGCGCATCCGCATATGTGGCAGTTCACTTCTTCGATGCTGTTTAAAGCACCGCAGGTGCAGATCCAGGCGCCGTTGCCCTGAGCAGGGGCCAAATGCGCCTGTGAAACTTGCGGGCGGCTGAACATCCGCTTATATTCATCAAGCAGCGCTTCATCGGCGATCACATCTTCCAGCGCTTTGGGTTCAGGCATGGGGGCAAGAGGCACCCGCGTTTCAGCCACCCATTCATTGGCATCGGAGAAGAAGACCTTTTGAATGCTCACTTTGATTGACCGCGTTTCTGCATTGGGCAGGGGGATAGGCGTTTGACTGCCAAAAGAGCCGTCACGCTGCACGGCAATGCGCCTGTATTCAAAAACGGGCACGCCTTCAAGCGGGTTTCCGTTTTCATCAAAGGCATCAATGGAAAGACTAATGCCGGTTAACGCCTTGGGCACAATGTTTTTCAGTTTCAGCTGTGCAACGATCCCGCCGGTGCGGTTATCGCGCAGCAGGGCGGCCCGCTGCAGAACAACGGGCACGCCGGCCGCTGCCTGGTTTTCAGGCAGCAGCATCATTCTTGAATATCGGTCGCTCATAAATCAGGCCTCACAGAGACGGCAGCTCATCTTTTTTGCTTTCAAGCTGTTTGCGGATCGCTTTCGTATCAGCCAACAATTCGCCGTAACCGCAAATGAGCAGCGTTATATAGTAGGATAAAAAGATCAGCAGGAACGTAACAATGAGCACAAGCAATGCATAGAAAACAAAAATGCCACCATATTTTGCGAAAGAAAGCACTTTAAAAGTGCCGATTAAACCGGCCAAACCAATGAGGACGGAGGAAACGAGAAAGAAGATGAATGCGATCTTGTGGATCTTGCCGCCAACATCTCCAAACAGGCGTTTGAAAAAGCCGGTCGTTTTTTCGTAAACGGCATTGGGATCAAAACTGTTTTGCTGCATAACAAAACCTCCTGAAAATGATTGTTGAAAAATAGGATCAGATCTGTACTTTGAAGTAAAAAAAGATAGCGAAATCTGAGACTATTTCACGAATAACTTGGCACCAGTTTACCATTTCAGGCGAATGAATACAAGGCCAATCGGATGATCGGCCTTGTCGGAGTGTTATACTTTTACCGCGCGTACACCAGTTTATAAAACGTTGGATACGCGCTGAAAAAAGCGGCGAGGGTCGTGCGTGTTCGGCTGCCCGGGTCGTGGATGGTGAACCCATCAGCAGATAGCGGCGCCAAGCCCTTATATCCGGTAACGACAACGAAATGTTGGCCGCCATTGTTTTTTTTGCTGCCTACGATCACCGGCACGCCGCTTTTCAGTTTGTCGTAGATGGTTTTCAGATAATCGGCGGACTGGGATTGGTCATATTCGCCCGGCCAATACACCGCACCGCCGGGCGTATACTGCAGCCGCTGTAACATTTGTTTAGGCGTGACTGTGCCTGACAGGCGCACGCTTTCCGTCATGGCAAGGCAGGTGGTAACACAGCCGATGCGCGCCATCGATTGGCCGGATGCGCCAACGGTTAAATTGGCCCAGCGGCTATCCGTTTGCTTATAATCAGGCACAGAAAGGGCCAGGGCGGGGAATTGGCTACCCGTTTTAGCAACCAGATAGCGGCTGCTTGCATAGCCCAGCGACGAACCGTTGAACAAAATGCGGTCAAACCCGTTTTCACTGCTAAGGGAGAGCACATCGCTGCCGTTTATAAGAGCGGTGACGGCAGGGTAGCCTGTGCCCGCGCCTGTGCGCACGTTCAGCCGCCCACCGGCGGTGGAAACGGATTTACAAACGGAAGACACGGGCTTTAAATACGAAGCATAAGCATAGCCAGTTTTGTTCGGAGCGAACTGCACTTTATGCCATGCCCCGGAGGAAGACAGCACGGTGACAAACCCATTCTTTTGCAGTGAACCGATCACGGCATGCTGCGTGCCCGCGCCGGCGCGCACGTTGAGAGACCCGGCAGAAACCGCCACCTGTGCAGCGCTTTGTGCACGGGCCGTGGCCGGGCAGCACAGCGCAATAACCAGCAAACAACCGAAAAACAATTTTTTCATTGCATACCTCCTTCGGATATACGGTAACACGGCATGCAAAAAAATAGGGCCCATAAATGTTGGCAGTATCGGCAAAGGCTGGAAATTAAAAAACCCCCGAAACTTGTGTTTCGGGGGTTTATGGCGTTTTTGTGATCAGCCACGGGTTTTGCCGCCGGCAACGTTGATCGTGGTGCCGCAGATGAAGGAAGCACGGTCGCTGGCCAGGAAGTTGACCAGGTCAGCCACTTCGGTCAGCCGGCCGGAACGGCCAAGCGGCGTTGTGGAGGTTTTGGAGTAACCGGCACGCAGATCGTCAACCGTGATGTTGCGGGTATACGCAAGCGCGGTTTCATACTCAAGCGTGCGCAGGCCGGTGGCTTCCAGAATGCCGGGGGCCACACCGACGACACGGATGCCGAGCTTGCCCATCTCTTTGGCCCAGGAGCGGGTCAGCGCGTTCACAGCGCCCTTGGTGGCTGCGTACACACTTTGGCCTTCGGAACCTTCCAGGCCGCACTCGCTGGACATGTTGATGATCACGCCCTCGCCGCGGTCAACCATCACGCGGCCGCATTCCTGCGCGCACATATACACACCTTTGAGGTTAATGCCCATCACGCGATCCCACACGCGCTCATCCAGCTCAAACTGGCCGCGGGGATCGTTCTTATCCACGAGCAAACGGGGGATGTTGATCCCGGCGTTGTTCACGAGGATATCGATTTTGCCGTATTTTTCCATCACGAAATCGACCATTGCCGCAATGGATTCGCGCTCGGTCACGTCCACATTCACATATTCGAGCGTGCCGGGCGCGGGCTTGAACTCGGGAACGTTCGGGTTGATATCACACACAACGGCGATCGCGCCGTTATCCAAAAATTCCTGTGCAACCGCTTTGCCGATGCCGCTAGCAGCGCCGGTCACAACGGCAACTTTGCCTTCAAGGCCCAACCAGGATGCAGCCATAACAATACCTCCACAAACATAGTTTTGTTATTTAAGAATAATACTTTTTTTTCGTTCTTGTCAATCTTCGATCCATACGCGCTCAATGATTTCCGGGCTGAGCGGTTTATCCCGCCTGTCGGTGGGCACGCAGGCAATTGCGTCTACAACGTCCATGCCGGTGACAACGCGGCCGAACGCGGCATACTGCCCGTCCAGATGCGGCGCATCCTGATGGCAGATGAAGAACTGGCTGGAAGCGGAGTTCGGCATCTGGCTGCGGGCCATGGAAATGGTGCCGCGCGTGTGGTGGATTTTGTTATCCACGCCGTTGATGCGGAATTCACCCTTGATGTTTTCGCCGCTGCCGCCCGTGCCGGTGCCCAGCGGGCAGCCGCCCTGGATCATAAACCCTTCGATCACGCGGTGAAAGGTGAGCCCGTCATAAAACCCGCGGCCAACGAGGGATTCAAAGTTGGCCACAGTGATGGGCGCAGACTGGCTGAACAACTCGATGGTGATCACACCACGGTCTTTGATCTGCATTTTGATCATGATATTTGCCTCCTGCAATAAAAAATCGAGACGGTCAAAAGAACGCCCCGGTAGGATCACACCCCCAGCGCAAACTTCCTGTAATCGCACAGCCGGCCGGCATACACGCGGTCAAAACTGGGGGAAACACGAAAATCGCGCGGCCGCACAAGCCCGGGCTGCACCTCGAAAAGACGGATACCCGCTTCTTCAAGCACGGTTGCCACGAACTGAGAGCAAAAATAGCGGCCTTCCCGATAGATCGGCCGGTTGAGCACACAGCCCAGAATGCCAAGATAGTTATACGCCAACATATCTTTGCGCAACAAATACCGCTTCACGATGCGCTTTACCCGCCGATACTCCTTGTTGGTCACCGGCAAGGAAAGCACACAGCAATCCGTTTGCGTTTTGCGGGCATACACA
>JAFSIR010000017.1 GCA_017439715.1 Clostridia bacterium
AAGCACTTTCTTTTCAATCAGATAATGCGTATCTGCCATGGCAGCCAACTGGGCCAAATGCGTTACGCACAGCACCTGTCTGCCCCGGGAAATGATTGCCATCTTTTGGGCAACAACATGCGCCATTCGGCCGCTAATGCCGGTATCGATCTCGTCAAACACCAGACAGCCAATCCCATCAAGGTTTGCTGAGATATTCTTAAGCGCCAACATAATACGCGAAGCCTCGCCGCCGGACGCGATCTTGGAAAGAGGCCTAAGCGGCTGGCCGGGGTTTGCGCTCAATAAAAACTCCACTCTGTCCAACCCATTCTCTGTAAACGAATCGGCTGTGCAGTTTTCGATTTCCGGCACAGGCCAAAAATCAACATCAAACTGCACACGCGCCATGCCAAGATCTTCCAGTTCTTTTTTTACTAAATTGGAAAACTCGGCTCCCGCCTTAGCACGGATTTCATGAAGCTCAAGAGCATTTTCATATAGTTGCCCAATAACCTGTTTCTTTCTGTTTTTCAGCTTTTCAATGCTTTGCTCCGCATTTTCCAGCATCTCGATCTCATTCAATGCATTCTGTGCCGTTTCAAGAACAGATTCGATCGAGCCGCCATATTTGCGTTTGAGCTTGGTCAGCACGTCAATTCTTTCATCAATCTGTGCCATTCTAGCCGGATCAAATTCCAAATATCGGCTTTGATCTCGCACGGAATCGGCTGTCGCCTCACAAGAATAATACAGCTCGTCCATCGCCGTAGAAACGGCCATAAACCGCTCGTCAAGATGCGAGATGCCGCGCAATTCCCGCGCCGCTACCGACAGCTGCGTTAATGCACCATCCTGCTCCTCGCCAAACAGAAGCGCTTCGGCCCGGGCAAAGGCTTGATAAATCTTTTGGCTGTTGTTAAGCAGCATTCTTTCCTGATAAAGGCTTTCATCCTCGCCGGGCTGCACCGCGCATTCTTCAATTTCGCCCGCCTGAAAGCGCAAAATATCCAGCCGACGCTCTCTCGATCCGTCCGCAGCACCCAAAGTGTTCAGCTGTTTTTCAATATCCCGCAGTTCCTGCAGGTCAGATGCGATCAAGCCTTTGATCTTCTCTGCATTCTGGCCTGCGAATGTATCAAGTATTTCAATATGAGCCCGCGGCTTGAAGAGCGACTGATGCTCATGCTGGCCGTGTATATCGATCAAAAGCTCACTAACCGCCTCCATAGCAGCGTTATTGACCACGCTGCCGTTTATCCTGCAGGTGTTGCGCCCGTTTGCATAAATATCCCTTGATAGCAAAACGCTTTCTTCCGGTTCAATACCAAGCTCGTCCAGTACACGCAGCGTTTTTTCGCCCGGGCAGTCAAACTCAGCTTCGATCGAAGCTTTCGTTGCCCCGGCTGTGATCAGTTCCCGATCTGCGCGAACGCCCAAAGCCAAATTAAGCGCATCGATCAGGATACTCTTGCCGGCGCCCGTTTCACCGCTAAGCACATTCAGGCCCTGCGTGAACTCAACTTCCACATGGTCGATCAACGCAATATTTTGAATTTTAATGCGCTTAAGCATCTTCTATTTCATCATCCTTTTAAGTCTGCGTACTATTTCCTGTACATTGGCATGCTCGGCTACCGCAATAAAAATCGTATTCTCTCCGGCAATGGTCCCGCAAATCTCTGTCCAGTTCAAAGAGTCGATCGCCTCGGCTGCTGCATTGGCCATGCCCGCCGACGTTTTAACAACAATGATATGTCCCGTTGCCTGAATATCCTTTACCGTGTCAAAGAAAATACGGATCAGGGCATTCTGGTTCCCACCGGTATTCACTTCTGCCTGGCTGTATCGGTACACCCCTTTGTCGGAAAGCGTTTTGATCAGTCTCAGCTCTTTGATATCACGGCTGATGGTCGCCTGCGTAACCTCAAAGCCACGCTCTTTGAGCGCATATACAAGCTGGTCCTGAATCTCTATATCATTATTTTCAATGATCTCAAGGATCAACTCTTGCCTTTTGTTTTTCAAGTAATGCTCCCCTCCGCAGAAATGTTGTTCCACTCCATTAGCTTTGCACCCAGCTGGCCGTAAAAATCAGGCGGCCCTAACCGCACAAAACGGCACAAAGGCGCTGCTTTGCCAATCGTGATCTTTTCGCCGTCCGATAATAACCGATAAACAATATCATCCGCCATCAGGCTGCATCCCGAAGGCGTGTTTACCACCTGAATACTCACCTTTGCCTCGCCCGGCACAACGACCGGACGGGCACTGAAAGAATGTGCGCACACCGGTGTAATCACAAGGCAATCCACTCCCGGATCAACAATCGGTCCGCCGGCTGAAAGCGAATATCCGGTGGAGCCGGTTGGCGTGGACACCATAATACCGTTGCAGGCGTATACGCCAATAATGCTGTCATTGCAATACACGGCCAACCTTACAACGCCATGTTCCTGTTTGCGAAACAAGCCGATCTCATTCAGCGCGATTACCGGCCTGTTCTCGCTTTCTTCAATCACATTGAGCATGCTTCTGTTTTCGATGTGAAATTGCCCGGTATGAATCAGCTCAAGCGAGCGGCGGATCTCCTCCCGGTCGATCTCTGCCAGAAAACCGAGCGTGCCATAATTAACGCCCAACAGAGGGATGCCCAACGGCGAAAACATATGCGCAGCTTTTAACACCGTGCCATCGCCGCCCAGCACAATGGCAAGATCGGCGTTGTCTGTTTCGCTGTTAAATGCAGGCAATCCCAACTCTGCCGCTATATCAGGCGCCGCTTTGATCTCCATCCCCATTTCACGCACAGATTCAACGATCATGCGGCTGGTGGTCAGCCCCCGGTCTTTCCGTTTATTCGTGTATAAGCATACAGAGTGAAGCAAATCTTCCTCCTCAATTATTATAAAAATGTATATTCATTAGCATAATACATGATTATTATGCAGCCTGTCCATCCCCGCACTGCAAAAATATGCCATAAACGCCGTGCTTAATGGCCGGAAACAACCTCTTGGGCACGCTGTGTATATTCCGCTTCATTCATGCCTACGCCGCCTTTATGCAGCCAAATCAGGTATTCTTCATTGCCTTTCGGGCCAAGGATGGGCGACACTTCCAGCCCATGCACGGAAAACCCGGCCTGAACGGCATAGCCGTACACGCTGCTGCACACTTCAAGCCTTGTTTCCTTTTTGCGCACAACGCCGCCTTTACCAACTTTTTCCCGCCCGGCTTCAAACTGCGGCTTGATCAGCGCCACTGTTTGCCCGTTATCCTTCAAACACCCAAACAACGGCTGCAGGATCAGCTTTAAGGAGATGAAAGAAACATCAATGCTGGCAAAATCTGCCGGTTCAACATCTTCTAATTTTAAATTGCGTGCATTGTATTGTTCCATGCAAACTACCCGCTCATCGTTGCGCAAAACATAGGCCAATTGCCCATGTCCTACATCGATCGCATATACTTTTTTTGCCCTGTTTTGCAGCATGCAATCAGTAAATCCGCCCGTGGACGCACCGATATCAAGGCAAATTTTGTTTTCCAACTGAATCGGAAAAGCACTCATGGCCTTTTCCAGCTTCAGCCCGCCGCGGCTTACATATTTTAGTTTCTCCATTAGGGTAATAGCATCGGCTTCCGTAACTGTTTGGGATGCTTTCTGCACGGGAACGCCGTTGACTCGCACTTCGCCGGCGATGATAAGCGCCTGCGCTTCCCTTCTGCTGGTGCAGAAGCCCCACTCGGTCAAGGCAACATCAATCCTGAGCTTTTCAGCCATTGTTCATTCCCTCCCGCCATTTATAGATGCGTTCATACAAGCCGGTTTCGGTCCATCCAAGCATAACAAACTGTTCTTCCACCTTAGCGTGAGGAACAAACCATTCAGGCACACCCACTGTAAGAACGCGTGTGTTTCCTTTTTCGCTCATGCGGCGTGAGATGGATGCGCCAAATCCGCTTTCTTCCATGCCTTCTTCCAGCGTTACGACCCATTTGAACTGAGCAAGCTTATCCGCCATTCCTTCAGGCAGCGGTTTTATCTGCATTTCGTTTATCAGCGCAACCGATTCTCCATGCGCCTTAAAATAGGCCTGCAGCTTTCTTCCAAGCTGCGCCATGCGCCCCACCGCTACAACGCAAAGCTCTGCGCCGGTGCTCAACTCAGCAGGTTCAGCTGTTTGGGGCAGTGAACCGCGCGGATAACGGATGGCACACGGCATTGATAACTCCCTGGCATATGCGATCAGCTCGGCCAAGTCTTTTTGAGTGGAAGGCGCATACACGCGCATATTCGGCATGGCGCTGAACATGGCAATATCAAACAATCCATGATGCGTTTCCCCATCTTCTCCCACAAGCCCGGCCCTGTCAACACAAAAGCACATCGGCAAACACGGCAGGCAAACATCCTGTAGGATCTGGTCATACGCCCGCTGCAAAAAGGTGGCATAAATCGCGGCGTACGGCCGCAATCCACCGGCCGCCATGCCGGCCGCCAGCGTTACTGCATGCTGCTCAGCGATACCCACATCAAAAAATCTGTCGGGATACAGCCTTGCAAAGTCCTGCAGCCCGGTGCCTGTTTTCATGGCCGCCGTAATCGCAACAACACGTGAATCTTCAGCGGCAATATCGATCAGCACATTGCCGACAACCGCAGAATTTGAAACCGCTTTAGTGCCCGAAACAACAGAAACGCTGTGAAACTTTATTGGGTCAAGCTCCGCGTTTTGCATACCTTTCCCTTTTTTGGTGATCAAGTGCAAAAACAACGGCCCTTTAAACTTGGCTGCATCGCTAAACACTTCTATCAGTCCTTCGGTATCATGCCCGTCCATCGGGCCGATATATGTAAACCCAATTTCTTCAAAAAAGCGCCTTGGCAGCACAAAAAACTTTATTTTATCGCGCACGGCGGCGGCAAAGCGCATAATTGAGCGGCCGACCATCGGCACATGCTGCAGCGTTTTCTTCACCCTTGTTTTAAAGCGCAGGTAGCCCGGCCTTGTGCGCATGCGGCTCAGCATGTTATTCACGCCGCCAACATTATCGGAAATAGACATTGCATTATCGTTGAGGATCACAAGTAGGTCGCTTTCGCTTTGGCCGGCATCGTTAAGTGCTTCGTATGCCATGCCGCCGGTCAAAGCCCCGTCACCGATCACGGCCACGATGCGGTGTTCCTCTTTTTTTAGGTCGCGCGCCCGCGCAAGCCCTAGAGCAGCAGATACTGAGTTTGATGCATGCCCTGCAACAAATCCATCCGCCTCGCTTTCCCGTGTTTTGGGGAAACCGGACAAACCGTCTTTCTTTCGCAGTGTGTTAAACGCGCTCTGCCTGCCGGTAAGCAGCTTATGTGCATATGTTTGATGGCCCACATCCCATATAATGACATCACGTATCGGATCGAACACCGTGTATAATGCCACGGTCAGTTCAACCACGCCGAGATTGGAGGACAAATGCCCGCCGTTTGTTTTAACCACGTTGACGATCGCTTCTCTAATATCTGCGCATAATGCCACACGCTGATCCGCATGTAGGCCTTTGAGATCATCATGGCCGTTGATTTGGTTCAATATGCTCAAGCCAGTTACTCCAAACGTTAATGTTCTCTCATTACTGTAAACAGCGCTGTTTTTTGCAAAAAATCAGCTTTTCTTCCAAACGGCCGAAGTGATTCAAACGCCATCTCTGCCGAGCGTTTTGCCCAAGCATTGGCTTCTTCGAGCCCAAACATTGTTACAAACGTATTCTTTTGCGCCTGCGCATCCTTGCCCGGTGTTTTTCCAAGCACTTCCGCGGTTTGTGTTGCATCCAGAATATCATCCTGAATCTGGAACGCAGTGCCTAGATGCTTCCCGTAATCATCAAGCATCTGGCGCTGGTTTATATCTGCGCCACCCAAAATAGCCCCGGCAAGGCAGGCGCCGCTGATCATAGCACCCGTTTTTTCGCCGTGGATCTTTCTCAGCTCATTGATGCCGATCTCATGACCGGTGCTTCTGATATCTCTTACCTGCCCCGATACCATGCCGGAAACGCCCGCACCGCGCGCGATGGCAGCCATGGCAAGCGCCGCACGGCGAGGGTCATGGGCAGCCACCGTTTCGGAAGCCATCAGCTCAAACGCCAGCGACAGCAATCCGTCTCCTGCAAGAACAGCCATATCTTCGCCAAACACCCTGTGGTTCGTCGGCCGACCGCGGCGCAGATCATCATCATCCATACAGGGCAGGTCATCGTGGATCAGGCTGTAGGCATGGATCATCTCGATCGCGCAGGCAAACGGCAGCGCCTGCATCACATCGCCGCCAAACAAATCGCAGCTTGCCAACAGCAACACGGGGCGAAACCGCTTCCCGCCATGCAGCAAGCTGTATCCCATCGCTTCTTTTAGCATTGGCTGAATGCCCACAAGTGCATTGGCCAGCGCAGTATCTACCAGACTTTTGTAGTTCTCAAAAATCTCTTCATACTTCAAAGGGTGTTTCCTCCCCGTTTCTCAGCGCTGTGATCCTGCCTTTATAGCCTTCAATGATTTTTTTGCAGTGCTCCGAAAGCGCCATGCCCCGTTCATATAAAGCAACGCTCTGATCCACAGTGGAGGTTTCGGATTCCATTGTTTTACTGATTTTTTCAAGCTCGTCCATGGCCTGTTCAAGCGAAAGATTTTGGATGTTTTCCATTGGATCAGTTTCCTTTCATAACCGATTTGATCACAGCCTGCGCCGTTCCGTCTCTCATAACGAGCATTACACTGCTTTCAGGCTGCAAGCCATCTGTGTTGTATACTGTGTTTCCCTCTTTATCCCGTACGATTGCGTATCCACGGGTCAGGATATGCTCCGGATTTAATGCGCTCAGCTCCGCTGTGGCCGCTATTCTGCGCTGTTCAAACATCATTAGTTTGGCTTCCAGCCCTTGCTTGATCGCCCGCATAGCGGCCTGCTGTTTTAACTGCGCCTGTTCAAGCTTCATGGCCAAAAGCTCTCCGCCCATGCTTTTTTCAAAATAGGCAATCTTCTGTTCTATGCGGCCGATTCGCTGTGTAAGAGAAAGATACAGCCGGTTTGCCTGCTGGTCAAGATCCTGCAGGATAACATCCACCAGCGGCACTGCCAATTCTGCCGCAGCACTGGGCGTTGGTGCATACACATCAGCAACAAAATCCGAAATACTGCTGTCCGTTTCATGGCCAACCGCGCTGATCACCGGAATGGGGCACTGCGCTATCGCATATGCAAGCTTTTCGTTGTTAAACGCCCACAGATCTTCCAAGCTTCCGCCCCCGCGGCCAATGATCACAAGATCGCAATCGTCCCGTGTTTTGAGCATAGAAAACGCTTCCACCATTTCTTCCGCCGCGCCTTCCCCCTGCACACGAACCGGGATCAGCATGATCTCCACCCCGGGATTGCGGCGATGCGCAACCTGGATAATATCGCGGATCACAGCACCTGCAGAGCTTGTGATTACAGCAATCTTTTTAGGGAAACGCGGCAGTTGGCGTTTTCTGATTTTGTCAAACAATCCAGCTGCTTCCAGTTTCTTTTTAAGTTTTTCAAACTGTTCATAAAGCACGCCAACGCCTTCTGCACGCATGGTTTGCGCATACACCTGGAAAGATCCATCCCGCGGATAAACGGCCGCATAACCGCCAAGGGTAACGTGCATGCCATCCGCTACCGCAAATGGAACAGTTCTGTTGGCTTGCTTAAACATCACGCAGCGAACCGCGCATTTATCATCTTTTAAAGTAAAATACCAGTGCCCTGACGGATACTTTTTAAAATTGGAAACTTCACCGCTGAGCAAAAACCCCTGCAACACCTCGTTCTTAGCGAGCAAGTTATTGGCATATTCATTCAGCTCCGTTACCGTCATCGTGATCGATGAGATCAGTTCACTCAGCACGCTGTTTCTCCCTTTCCATTGCCAGCAACGCCACACCAACGGCATTATCACCGGCAAGCTTTGGCTGTGCAAAATCGATTTTCAGCCGTTTGCACCGCTTTTGCGCCAAAAGCAGCATCTCTTTTCTTAAATGGGTTGACGCGCTAACGCCGCCAGCCATGATAACACGGTGACAATCCGTTCTTTCATATGCTTGCATCAGCAGCTTTATCAGCGCTCTTGCAATGCCGCTAAAGAGTGCGCCGGCGATCTCTTCCGGTGTTTCTCCCCGCTCATACCTGCGTTTTGCCTCCGCTTCCGCGCCGGATAAGTTCATCTTGATCTCCGACACCGGGATCCCGATCGGCGCCGCCTTGCCGCTTGACCGCATGGCTAACTGTTCCATCCACGGCCCCGCAGGAAACGGACCGCCCATCAACACTCCGATCCTGTCAAGCAATTGGCCGGCAGAAATATCTTTTGTTCCACCCAACAACTCTGCGGTTGTATTGGTTCGATCCACAAACAGCACTTCCGAAGTTCCGCCCGACAGGTGCACTGCAAGGTATTCTGCAGGCACGTTCTCGATCCCTTTCTCCGCGGCACGGATGTGCCCCCACTGGTGCGATGTGAAATGGCACGGAACATTTAACGCGTTTGCCAACGACTGCGCCAGCATTTTCCCTTGCATAAATACCGGCATATAAGAATCGTTCTCCGTTCTGGGACTTTGACTCACGCCGATCGCCCGCACCTCACCTACGAATTCCCGAACAGATGCAAACGCTTGCTTTGACAGCTCAGGCAAATGCTTCATATGCATAAAAAGCGCCTCCTGCTGCCGCAAGCCCAGTCCTCCCGGCTTAACAGGCAGTGGCCTGCGCCCATCAAAAATGATGTTCCCACATTCATCTATAACCGCCATGCTCGTTACATAGCAGCTTGTATCTATCCCAATATAGCAGTGTTTATGCATTGGTCAGTTTTCTGGCATAGCCACCCAGCACACCGTTAACAAAACGGCTGGATTGATCCGTTCCATACTTTTTGGCAAGCTCTACCGCTTCATTGATCGCTACGGAAAGCGGCACTTCGTTCATATGCCCGATTTCACAGCAGGCCAAACGCAGGATCGCCAGATCCACTTTGCTGATCCTGTTCAAACTCCAATCAGACGAAAGGCCGTTGATTGTTTCATCGATCACCGCTGCATTTTCTCTAAAAACGGCCATTACGCGGTCGATATACCCGCGGTCAAATTCGTCCATCGCTATTAGGCAGTTTTCTTCATCCGGCATTTCGCCGTCTTTCAACGGCTCCAGTTTTCCTCCGAGATCTTCTGCATATATCATCCGCATCGCTAGATCCCGCGCATCTCGCCTTGCCATACTTACCTCTTCCCATTCCCAAACAATTCGTTTGTAAAATCCTTCACTCGGGTCCAGTTGTCTTTGTCCGAGCCAAAATAAACGCCGATTATAACGGCTGCCACGATAAACAAGCTTTTAAAAAAACCAAATGTTAACAGCAGTACCGACGCTACCAGGCCGATCACTCCGCCCAGTATCTTCCCACGGTTTTCCAGAATAAACGCTTTTATCTTGTTTTCGTTCATCCTTTATTCCTCCGCGTTATTAGCGCTGTTATCCACCGGTGCGATCATAGGCGGCTGCTGTTCTGCCGCAGGCTTATCCTCGCTGTTTTGGATCTTCGCATGTCCGGATATGTGCTCCACCAAAACATTAACGGCCGCATTTTCAACGCCGCAGGTGTCTTTCAGCATCTGAGCAAGGTCGCTTTTAAGCTTGTTGGCCACATAAGGCACCGGATCAGCGCCGCTGCACTGCACTTTCATCGCAATCTGAAGCATGCCATCCACGCGGCTGATCGCGCAGGACGCTTCTTTGATGCCGCTTTCTTCTTTTGCTACCTGCGTACAAAGCTCACCCAACGCAGCAACCGAGATCGAAACGGCTTTATCCCCGCCAACCGCTACTTCATCCGTTAGCTTGAGCCCGGCCGTTTTGCGCCGAATCCGAATAATCATCACCCGAATAAAGAGCGCCATCAGCACACAAAGAACCGCTGTTGCCAACACCTTGATCTGCCATTTTGCCATGATAAAAGCAAACAAATTGGTCAAATAGGACAGCGGAACAAAGCCCCACAAGAACACGATCAGCCAAACGCAAACAGTTAAGCTGATCAGCGAAGCTAAGATCAACAATATCCGGTCCCATGCTCTCATGCAGATATTCACTCCTTTTTAGGCTTGTCCATTTTCTGATAATGATAAAATGCCCTCCGGCAAGGAGGGCATGCCAAACTTAGCGGGCGCTGTCCCCTTCGGGCAAAGTTGCTGCTGCAGATTCTTCCGCGGCTTTCTTTTCAAACACGATGCCCTGCACATTTACGTTCACTTCAACAACGCGAAGGCCGGTCATCATTTCCACAGACGATTTTACGCTCTGCTGCACTTTTTCGCAAACCTCACGGATGTTAAATCCATACTGTGCAATGATATTGATCTCCAGCGCACACTCTTCCGTGCCCATCTCGATTTTTACACCTTTGGTAAGGTTTTTACGCCCGAGCAATTCTACTACACCGGAAGTGAAGCTGCCGCTCATCCCGGCAACACCTTCCACATCAGTGGTCGCCAAAACAGCAATCGTAGATACAACATCGTTATTGAAAGAAATCTTGCCTGACTGTTCCGCACTGATCGAGAACTCTTTGTTTACATTGTCAGCCATGAAATATGCACCTCCAACCTATTGTTACCACATTATAACAGATTTTATACGCTTTCACAACGCGAGTTTTATTTGGCTGCAGGTGTCATACATCCGTTAGTTTTGCAGGATGATTTTTACGTTCTCGCTTTTTTCGCCTGCTTCCGTTCGAACGATCTCAAATATCTGGGCTGCGTTCGCTTCCGTCAGTTCTTTTTCGTTGTCCAGCACCACGTTCACAGAACCGGGTTTTACCGTAACAACGCACTCTTTATATCCCAGTGCCTTGACAAGCCCTTCGATATTGGCCTCAGTCTCAATTGCGGAGATCAGCGCCAGCTTTTGCTGCTCTGCATCCTTCTTTGTTGTAGGATCCGTTTTCTCACCGGTTATGATCGTGTCAAGATAGGCAATTTCTTCCGCCCGTGCAGCCGACCGATCCGTTCTGAACGATTGATAAAACGTTTGCGCCGTTTCGTTTTCTTGTTCTTCAGCCCCGGAAACGATCGACAACTGCTGCCCGCCGGTTTTTTTGCTCAAATAGTAATTGGCGGTCCCTGTAATGCAAAGCGCCAAAAACAGGCCCATAAAAATAAAGTGCTTTTTCTGCAGCTTTCCTTTTTTCATGCTGTTTCCTCCTTCATTTCATTTCAAACACTTCGATTTTGGAAGCCGGTATCCCAAGCGCTGTTTGCACCGCTTGAGAAATAGACAGTCTTACGCTGATCGATGATGCACCCTGCGCAACCACAATCACCCCCAATACCGCCGGCCTGTCTTTTCTCAACACCACCACTTCACCCTGCATGGCCGCTGGGCTTTGTGATTCGGTTTGGCTGCTTGACTGGCCATTGCCCGATATGCTTACGTTTCTGTCATAAGCCGGCACTTCTTCGCTTGAAGAAGCATACGTGATCATAACGGACACTTTGCCCACATCTTTGATCGCGCTCAGTGTTGCAACCAGATCTTCATGCTCCTTTGCCGCATCAAACGTGCCGTTTGCCGGCGCCGATGCCGCCATCAGCTCATTTTTATCCTCACTCGGCCAAAGCGCCAGCAATAACACCAGCAAGATGATCCCCATTGCCGCCAGCTCTTTTTTGTGTGCAGTGATAAAGCCTGTGCAGCGAAGAATGTTCATGGCTGTTCTCCTCTCCATCTTATTGATTTAGCGGATCAATTATGTTTAAAGATCATAAAAAGCGGTTCGATCATGATCAGCACCAGCACGCAGTTTAAGATCATGCCGGAAATTCGCTTCAGATTGCCCGATGGCTGTGCCCATTCAAACAAACCTACGATGATTGAACCGGCAATTATTTTCATCACATACACATAAAACGCATTCTGCATGTTTCACCTCATCATTATGGTCATTGATCCGGCCCGTATCATCAGTGTGATCAAAATAAACATCATAGTCGCTACTGTCAGTACCGCCAGGTACATCAGTGTTAAAACATAGCTCAGCCGCTCCATGCATTTGGCCAGATTTTTGTTGCCGAACGGCTCTATAACCATCCCTGCCAACCGCATCAACAGCGAAAGCGCCACGATGCGCAGCACCGGTGTTAACGCTGCACAGGCGATCAACAAAAGCCCTGCAACGCCCACCCCCTGTTTTACCACCAGTGAACAGGCGATTACTGTGTCTGCTGTGTCCGCCACCATGCCGCCAATAATGGGCACCATCTTATCAATGGCATATTTTGTTGTTCTCAACCCGATCCCGTCCGTTACTGCGCTTGTCATTCCCTGCAGGGCTGTAATGCCCAGGAATACAGTGAACACAAACGTGGTCATCCACTTTGCCGCCCACAATACCATGTCTGTTACTCGTTTTATCTGGATCTTATCCGATAAATGGTCTGCCAATGTCAAAACACCGCCCGCCAGAATAGCGGGCATGGTTATGCGTTTGATCATGGTCACGATCGATCCGGCCAAAAACGTCATCGCCGGTTTAAACACTCCGGCCGTAGCCGAAGCGCCTAACGCGGTCAACGTTGTCAGCATCACCGGGAACATGGATTCCAGAATGCCTGTCATGCTTATGATCGCATCGATACCGATCGAGAACGCATTTTTCAGCAGTGAAACGGTCACAGTCATCGCCGCCAAGGCGCCTAAATACCGGCATACTTTTGCCGTGCCTCCACCCAATGTGTCGGCGCCCAACAGGCCGAAAATACCGGTAATGGCGCACAAAACCACAATTTTAAAAAGAATGCCTGTATTGGACCGGAGCGATTCCATGATGGCCCGAAGCGCGCTTTGCGCAATGCTTTGGGCATCAAGCTGTATTTCTCCGTTTATGAAACCGATTATCCATTCCCTGATATTCTTAGCGTCAAACACCGCTCCTGTTATCGGGTCTTCCTTATCGATCGCAAGGCCACCCAGATCCATGGTATACAGATATTGCCTGATCTCTGCCGCAAGCTCATTATCCTGAACTTGCTCTGCCCGCACGCTGCGCGGCATTAAAACAACGCACAAACACACTAAAAGTGCCGCCAAATGTTTCATATCAACACCTGGCCAAGCTCTGTCAACAGCTTGATCGCCAGCGGCACACACAGCGACAGCAGGCAGATCTTTACTGCGGCTTCTATTTTCGCGGCAATGGCATTTTCCCCCGCATCCTTGCAGGTTTGTATCGTAAACTCTCCCAGATACGCCAGCCCCGTAACTTTTATAGCAACGGTGATCATTCCATCATTGATGCTGTATCGGGCGGCGAGGGCCTCCATCGCAGCAAGCGCTTCCTTGAGAACAGGAACGGCCAGTACAAGCACCAGCGCACCGGTAGCAACCGCACACAGCAGGCCAAGCTCTGGCCTGTGCGTGCGCACAGTTAGCGAAAGTATAGCTCCGATCACGGCAATCGCCAGTATCTTAATCATGATCAATACAGGTTGAATACCTGTTTGATATTCTCAAACAGATTGCTTACAAGCTCGATCACCATAAACAGCACGATCACCAGCCCAGCGATTGTTACCATCGTGGCCATATCCTCCCTGCCGGACCTGGATAAAAGCTGCGCCAGTACCGCAACCACGATCCCGATCGCCGCAATTCTGAACACAAGATCAACGCTCATATTTTTCCGCCTCTATATGAAAAGTGTAACGATCAACACACCGCACAATAGGCTGATCGAACGGTATAACCGGGCGGACCGCATAAACTCTTTCTGCGACAACGCCGCTTCTTCCCCAGCATATTGATCAAAGCGCCTGAGTGCCTCTGTCATCGTTTTTCTGTCTTTTGAGAGTGATTGCCCGGTATAAGCAGCCAAAGCGATATCCCCGTGTTTCAGCGCTTCCCAAGTGCTGTTTAACCGCGCCTCCCAATCCGGCGAACCTGTTTTCATGTCTGCCGCTAAGTTTGTAAACAAGTCTCTACCCCGTTTGGGCATTTCTTCCGCTAATTCTTTGAGGATCACCGGTATTTCAAGGCCTGTTGTCCTCGTTTTCTGTTCTATCTGCCGAAAAGCCTCTTGCAATTCTCGCAATGCCTTAGCTCGCTTCTGAGGATAAACGGCTTTTTCGTTTCCATAAACGAAGGAGAGCAGTATAATCATCAGGCTCAGCACTGCTTTCATTTCAAATCACGCTGCCATATAATTCTGCCGTTTTTATCGATAATGCTTTGCACGTTTCCCGGCGTTCCGCCAAGCTGCACAAAGCGTTCAAACGTTTGATTCTCCGCTATTTGCTTGAATGATGGCCTTTGCATCAGCTGCTCAGCGCTGGCGGCGTGCGCAGTTGCCAGCAGCGCAACGCCCATGTTGGCTGCTTCCATTGCCGTTTTCACGTCTCTTTCATCCCCCAACTCATCCAGGGCGATCACCTGCGGCCCCAGCGCGCGCAAAGCACGCAGCATACCCTCCCTTTTGGGCCATCCATCCAAAACATCCGTTCGAAGGCCAATATCCATTTGCGGTTCGCCGGCGTAACAAGCCGCGATCTCACTCCGCTCGTCTATAAGGCACACCCGCATCCCTTCCGTTCCGCTTTCTCCGTTGGAAACAGCGCGCACTATATCGCGCAGCATCGTTGTTTTGCCCATCATAGGCGGGGACACGATCATTGTGCTGCAAAGCCTGTTTTTCTCCATCAGCCACGGAAGTATGTGCTGTGCGCAGCCTTTTATCTGCCTTGCAATGCGGATGCACAGCCCTGAGCAACGGCCGATATTCAACCGCCCGTCCTGTTCCATCACTGCCGGGCCGCTCAGGCCAACGCGATGGCCGCCCTGTAATGTGATAAACCCGTTCCCAATCTGCGCTTCATAGGCATAAACGGAATGCCGGCATAGTGCTGAAAACGTTTCTTCAACCATTTTTGCGTCCATGATAAATGCTGCAATGGGTGACCGGCTCCATTCGCCGTTAACATCTATAAACCAATCGTGCTTTCCCCGAACCGCCATCATCGGCTTTCCTGCGCGGATCCTGATCTCATCCGCGCGCTCCAGGCTGTTTTGCCGTTCCAGCAAACAGCAAAGCTCTTTGGGCAGCAATTCTCTGATCCCCTGTAAGGCCCTTTGCATACGCTCGTCCCCTCTTTCCCTTCGAATATATGTTTTGTCCGTGCACTTTATCACCGTTGGAGAAAATAAAAAAAAGCCGTTTTTCAAACGGCTTTTTCTCAGTTGGTTATTAGACGCGGGACATATATTCACCGGTTCTGGTGTCAATGCGCAGCACATCGCCTTCGTTAACAAACAGCGGCACGGCAACCACTGCACCCGTTTCCAACGTGGCAGGCTTGGTCGCGCCCGTGGCAGTATCGCCTTTCACGCCGGGGTCGGTCTGCGCAACCGCCAGTTCCACAAAGTTCGGCGCTTCCACGGAGAAGGCCTGTCCTTTAAAGAACTTCACTTCCACATCCGTGTTCTCTTTCACGTACGGCATTGCATCGGCAACAAGATCTTCATTGAGCGGAAGCTGTTCGTAAGTTTCCTTATCCATGAAGTAGTACAGACCACCGTCATTATAAAGATACTCCATAGTCTTGGTCTCAACATGAGCACGCGGATAACGCTCGGTCGGGTTGAACGTGCGTTCCAAAACGTTCCCCTGCACCACGTTTTTGATCTTGGTGCGCACAAACGCAGCACCCTTGCCCGGTTTTACATGCTGGAAATCCACGATCACCCAAACCTGACCGTCAATCTCGATCGTTTGGCCTTTTCTAAATTCGCCTGCAGACAGCATATTGTTTCCCTCCGATTAAAGTATAATCAGTTCCTTTTCGGAACCGGTGAAATTGATGAACCCTTCCGGCGTAATACAGACCGTATCTTCGATGCGAACACCGAAACGATTTGGCAGATAAATCCCGGGCTCAACAGAAATACAGATGCCCGGCACAATCACGTCTTCATAGCCAATGGAGAATCTGGGTGTTTCATGAACCAGCAAGCCAAATCCATGGCCCAATCCATGCCCAAAGTAATCCCCATAGCCCATTTCCGCAATATACCCACGCGCGGCAAAATCCACCTCTTTGCATACCACGCCGGGCGCTATTTTGTCAAGTGCGCGATTTTGCGCTTCCAGCACGATCGCGTAGATCTTCTTCATTTCATCCGTCGGTTCACCGATAGCAACCGTTCTCGTCATGTCCGAACAGTACCCGTTCAGCTTGCAACCAAAATCCATCGTAACAAAGTCGCCCGCCTGCAGTTTGCGCTCAGAAGGCTCTGCATGCGGCATAGAAGAATTGGGGCCGCTTGCCACGATCGTGTCAAACGCCACTTTCCCGCCGCGTTTGGCCATAAAATAATCCAGCTCGCTGCGGATCTCGATCTCGGAAATGCCAGGCTTAAGCACGCTCAGAATGTGTGTGAACGCAGCATCGGTAACCGCCTGCGCTGCTTTGATCTGCTCGATCTCGCCCGCATCTTTAACGTTGCGGAGCGAATCGATCTTCCCTTCCACAGGGATCCACTCAAAGTCAGGCAGCTTGCTCTTCATCTCGTTGAGCCACGCAACCGTAACCTTATCCGCCTCAAATGCCACTTTGTGTGTGCCGGTTTTGGCAGCTACCTCTGCAATGCAGGAAAAGAGCGTCTTATTAAGATCGTATTGGATTACAGTAAAATCAACAGCCTGCTTGCCTGCCTGCTCCGTATACCGGGAATCAGTGTACAGCTCCTGCTCCTGTTCATGGATAAACAGCGTGGCATTGCTGCCGGAAAAACCGCTCAAATACCTTCTGTTTTCATAGCTGGTGATGATCGCAGCGTCCGCCCCAACTAGTTTAAGCAGCGCACACATCCGTTCACAACGACTGTTCATTTCATTGCCTCCTCATATATTCTTTTGAAAATCATAGCATCTTCCGCCATGTGCCCTTGTGACTCACAGATCACCGTGGCTTCATACCGCCGCTCAGCCAGCTCTGCCGCCAACGGATCAAAGGCAGGCCCAAACTGGACATCTTCATAATTCCAATGCTTCTTTTCGCCTGCTTTTGTATACTCAATGCGAGAAAAGTGGATATGCACCTGTTTTGCACGCTCAACGCCCAGTACATTTTCCAGGGCATCCAGCGCCCGTGCAAAATCCTCGCGGGAACCAAACCGGCCCAAAGACCGCGCATGCAAATGCCCAAAATCAATGCACGGCAGCAGGCACTCGTCGATCATGCAAAACGCGATCGTCTGTTCAAGGTCGCCCACCTGCGCTGATTTTCCCATCGTTTCCGGACATAGCCAGCACGTCAGCAGCCCTTCGCGCTTGAGCGCCGCCACCGCGCTTTCAATGCCCTTGCGCGTGTTCTCAATCGCTTCCTTTTCGCTCAGCTTACCCCGTGCACCCGGATGGAACACAACCCTCTTTGCCCGCATGGCAGAAGCAACAACGGCTGTTTTTCGCAAATGCTCAATGCTTGCTTCGATCCGCTCCGCTTCATTTGAAGCAAGGTTGATATAATATGGCGCGTGGGCGCTCATGCTGATGCCCGCTTCATCTGCCGCATCGCCCAATTCCTGCGCCCGCAGCACGGACATCTGAACGCCGCGACCAAACGAATATTCATAAGCCGTCAGCCCATTTTCCTTTAACCAGGCCGGATACCCTACCGCACCAAGCTTTTTCTTGCCGGGATAAGCAGCCGACATGCCGGATGGGCCAAACCGTGTCATTTTATCCATAAAATCATGATACTTGATTCAGCCCCGCCTTTCAATACCATCCGTGTAAATCTGCATCGCTTTGTTGAGTTTTATAAGCGCTTTTGTTTCGATTCGCGACACATAAGAGCGTGAAATGCCCAGTTTTTTGGCGATCAGCCGCTGCGTTTGGCAAGGGCCGCCGGCAAGCCCGTATCTGAGTTCTATAATCATTTTCTCGCGCGGGGCAAGTGATGTTTCGATCGCTTCATACAACCGCTTCACCGACATTTTGGTTTGTACCTGTTCATCCACATCCGCATCAAGCGATGGCAGGATGTCTGCCAGCTGCATTTTGTTTCCGTTTTTATCCGTGTTCACAACTTCACTCATTGCCACTTCGCTTCGCATCTTTTTCTCTGCCCGAACAGACATGAGAATCTCATTTTCTATGCAGCGGGCCGCATATGAGACCAGCGATTTTCCCTTCTCTGCATCAAAGGTTTGAACCGCTTTGATCAGCCCAATGGTGCCAATCGAGATCAGATCATCCACATCTCTGCCATTTACCGCATATTTTTTGCAGATGTGCGCCACCAAACGAAGGTTGTGCTCAATTAACGTATTTCGCGCTTGTTCATCCTGCTTTTTCAGCCTTTCAAGCGCATCTTTTTCTTCTTCCTTTGTCAGCGGCCTTGGAAACGATTGCCCGCCCAGCACGCTGCCGGAAAGCAAGACCCATTGGCTCAGCCACATCAACGCAGACAAAATCATTCTATATCCCCCCACGCAAAGAGGATACTCTGCACCGATCGGATCCATGAACAAAAATTCCCGGCCGAAGCCGGGAATTTTATCTTAATGTTTTTTGTCGTACTCGATCCAAAGCGGCCTGTATTTGTCCACATTTCTTTGATGCTCTTCCAGCGTTTTTGCAAAAACAAGCACGCCGGTTTCCGGATCCGTTAAGCAGAAATACAGCACGTTATCTTCAATATACTGCTCGTCCGGCCAAAGCACCGCTTCGATCGCTTCTTTGCCCGGGTTGCAGATCGGCCCCGGCGGCAATCCTTTGTAACGATATGTGTTGTAAGGCGAATCAACCGCAATATCCTCGTTCGTCAGGTTCATTTTATTATTGTTCAAAACATATTGAACGGTGACATCGCTGCCCAACGTCATTTTTTCTTTCAGCCTGTTATGGAACACGGCTGCCACTTTTTTAAAATCGTCCGTTTTGGCTTCCTTTTGAACAATGGAAGCCATCGTGATCACTTGATCCAAAGACAGGCCGAGTTTGGCCGCCCGCTTTGCATAATCATCCGAGTAGATCTGGTTGAAGCGCACCAAAAACTTGGAAACTATCTGCTCAATGCTCGCGTTTTTATACACCAGATACGTGTCAGGGAACAAATATCCTTCCATCGCAACGATCCTGTTATCCTTGGTTTTCACCGCTTCTTCCAAAAATGCATATGCCTGATACGGTGTTGGATCCTTCATTGCATCAATAAAGGTTTGTTCTTTATCGATCAGCCCAAGATTAACCAGGGATTTTGCCAACGTTTCAACTGAGCCACCCTCCGGCAAAAACACTTTTACAACGTTGGAAGTGTTGGAACCGGAGCAAACAACATCAAGCACTTCGTTCATGGTCATCGAAGCCATAAACTCATACGTTCCGGCTTTAAGCTGGCTGCGTCTGTCATAAATGTCCACAAACAGTTTGAAAACCGTAGCGCTTCTAATTACGCCGTTCTCTTCAAGCTTGTTTGCAATCGCAGACGCGCTGGACCCCAGCTCGATCTCCAGCGTGATCGGCTCCGTGCTTTTTTTGTCTACCGGGGAAAAGAGCGCATGCTTAACAACGGTCACCACCGTGCATACGATCATGATCGCGGCAAGCATACTCACGGCAAACACTTTGGTGCCGCGTGATATTCGGCTCAGAAAGCGAGTGAACTTCCTGTTTTTTGCCATGTGTTTATTGCCTCAGTCTTTCAAAAAATCAAGATTGATCTCAACCGCATCACCGATAATCTTAAATACATCGCCGATCATTTGGTTAAGTTTGTGTTCTGCCAGCAGAAACGCCATCATATCCCCATTGAGCGACAGAACGCCTACCAGCTGGTTAAACTCAGCCTGCAGCTTTTCATCAACCTGCTGCCCGCTCATCTGCAAGGCCGTGACCGTTCTGGAGATCTCCACATATTTTTTATAGATCTCCTTGTTCATTTGGTTCTCAAACGCCGCATCGCGCGCTTTTAAATAGGCCTGATATGTTTCGCTGCTGCGCATCTGCCTTGCCAGCTCATATGCCTTATCATAATTCTGCATTTTCTTCCTCCTGCACCCGTTGGTCCACTTCCATCACGATGGGCAAGATCATCGGGCTTCTTTTCGTTTTTTGATACAGGAACTTGCGAAGCTCCGATCTGATCTCGTTCTTGAGCGCGCCCCAATCCGCATAATTGTTGCGGCTGCAAACGGCTTCCACTATCTCGATCACCTTTGTTTTCGCTTCTTCGATCATTTCTTCGCTTTCGCGCACATACACAAATCCTCTGGAAATGATCTCCGGCCCGCCGATCAAACGGCCCGTTTCCTGTTCCACAACCACTGCCACAGTGAACAGGCCTTCTTCGCTGAGCGTGCGCCTGTCTCTCAAAACAACGTTGCCGACATCGCCAACGCCGCTGCCGTCCACAAACACGGCCCCGGCCTGTATTGTTTCGGCGGCACCTATCCCATCCTGGCCAATCTCAATCACAGTGCCAATCTTCGGCAACACGATGTTTTCTTCCGGCACCCCTTGCTGCAGCGCTATGCCCGCATGCATGCGCAAATGGCGCTGTTCTCCATGCACCGGCATAAAATACCGCGGGCGCGTAAGCGCAATCATCAGCTTTTCTTCTTCCTGGCACGCATGGCCGGAAACGTGCACCGCATGGTTTGCCGAATAGATCACCTTGCAGCCGCGGGAATACAGCTTATCGATGATGTCCGTGATCGCTTTTTCATTGCCCGGGATGGGCGAACTGGAGAAGATGATCGTGTCTTCCGGCTGGATGGCGATTACCCTGTGTTCATCATTGGCCATGCGCACAAGGCCGCTCATCGGCTCGCCCTGCGAACCGGTTGTGATGATCAGAACCTGCTCAGGGTTTAAATAATCCATCTGCCGGCCGTCGATCAACATGCCTTTTTTCATCTGCAAATAGCCGATCTCCGTTGCAATGTTTGCAATCTTTTCAATGCTTCTGCCCGCAAAGAACACAAGCCTGCCTTTTTCTTCGGCAATGTTGATGATCTGCTGGATACGGCTTATATTGCTCGCAAATGTCGCAAGAATGATGCGACCCCGCGCATTTTCAAAGCATTCTCTGAGCGAATCCTTAACCGTTTGCTCGCTGTATGTATACCCGGGGTGATCGGCGTTTGTGCTGTCGCTCATCAAAAGCAGCACACCATCCTGCCCCAGCTGTGCAAAGCGCGGCAAATCAATCCTCTGCCGAGGATCAAGCGGCGTATGATCAATTTTAAAATCGCCCGTGTGCACGATCCGCCCCACCGGGGTATCAATGATCAGCGCAAATGCATCTGCGATTGAATGCGTCACCATTGCAAACGTAATGGTAAAACACCCCAGTTTGATCTGAGACCCGTTTTTGACCACTTCGTAATACAGATCATTGATCCCATGCTCTTCCATCTTGTATTCGATCAGAGCCAGGGTCAGCTTACCGCCGTATAAAGGCGTTTTTCTAAAATCCGGCAGGATGAACGGCGTGGCACCGATATGATCTTCATGACCATGCGTAAAGATAAAGCCTTTGAGCTTTTCTTTGTTTGCGTGCAGATACTGCGCATCCGGGATAACATAATCTATACCCAGCATCTCACTTTCCGGAAAACTCACACCGCAATCGATCACGATCATATCATCGCCGTACTCGACCACGGTCATATTCTTGCCGATCTCGCCAATGCCTCCGAGCGGAATAATCCGCAGCTTCCGCTCTGGTTTAGGTTGACGAACCTGCTTTTTCTTTTTCCCTTTTGCCGAATCGTATCCTTTCTTTTCCGTTGTTTTGCTGTTTTCTTTCACCATATAGCCTCGTTTCAATGAACAGCCTATAGCACAAACCGCTTCAGCGCAGCAACATCGAACTGGTGCAGCAGCCTTTGCTCAACAAATTGGCCGTCTATTTTTAATTCGCCTACATATTTTTCGGCATCGAAAGAAACATCTTCAAACAGTTCTTCCATAATGCCATGCAAACGTCGGGCACCAAGGTTCTCGCTGTTTTCATTTGCTTCAAAGGCAAAATCAGCGATTGCTTTGATCCCATCATCCGTGTATACCACGCGAACGCCTTCCGTTGCCAAAAGCGCCGCATATTGTTTAGTTTGCGCGTTTTCCGTGTCTTTGAGGATCTTCTGGAAATCTTCGGCCGTTAAGCTGTCCAGCTCAACACGAATGGGAAAACGGCCCTGCAGCTCAGGGATCAGGTCTTCCACTTTCGCAATGTGGAATGCACCGGCTGCGATGAACAGCATATGGTCGGTTTTCACCGGGCCGTATTTTGTGTTCACCGTGCTGCCTTCCACGATCGGCAAAATATCCCGCTGAACGCCTTCACGGGAAACATCCGGGTTGCCGCCGCTCTGGCGGCCCGCAATCTTATCGATCTCGTCGATAAAAACGATGCCGTCGCGCTCCGCTCTCTTAAGCGCTTCGCCGTTAACATCGTCTCGGTCGATCAGCTTGTCTGCCTCTTCCTGTTCGAGAATGCGGCGCGCTTCGCTAACCGTCACTTTGCGGATCTTCATTTTCTTGGGCAGAATGCCGCCCAACATATCATTCATGTTCAAGTCAATGCCCATGGCGCTCATATCAGCACCGGCATTGGGCTTGTCTTCCACTTCGATCTCAACCATCTGGTCTTCGAGTAACCCGTTTTTAAGCTGCATGCGAATCGCACCACGCGTAGATTCCCGCATGGATGCTTCTTCGGCAGTCTCTGTTTTTTCCGGCGCAGAACCGCTGTTCTGCGGCGCAAACAACGCAAACGGGAACGAGGCCGGCGTTTTTTCTTTCTGCTTTTGATCTTTGGGCATTAAAAGCTCAACCAGCCGCTCTTCCGCCGCCTGTTTGGCTGTGTTGGACACGCCCGCCATGCGCTCTTCTTTTACCATATGGATAGACGCTTCCACCAGGTCCCGCACGATCGATTCAACATCGCGGCCCACATAGCCCACTTCCGTGAACTTCGTGGCTTCCACTTTGATGAACGGCGCTTTGACCAGTTTGGCAAGGCGCCGGGCGATTTCCGTTTTGCCCACGCCGGTCGGCCCCATCATGAGGATGTTTTTGGGCACAATCTCTTCTCTTATATCTTCAGGCAGCAGGTTGCGCCGATAGCGGTTGCGCAGCGCGATCGCCACCATCCGCTTGGCTTTATACTGCCCAATAATATATTTATCCAGTTCAGCAACGATTTCTTTGGGCGTTAATTCGAGCATGCCTGTACCTCCTCAAGCGTGATGCTGTGGTTGGTGAAAATGCAAATGTCTCCGGCGATCTCGATTGCTTTACGCGCAATCTCGCCGGCGGAAAGATCCGTGTTCAAAACCAACGCACGGGCTGCGGCCAAAGCATAGTTGCCGCCGCTACCGATCGCCGTAACGCCATCGTCCGGATCAATCACTTCGCCATTGCCGCTCAGAACATACAAATCCGTTCCATCTGTAACGATCAGCATCGCTTCAAGATTTCTCAGTGCTTTATCGCCGCGCCAGTCACGCGCCAATTCAACAGACGCCCGCAACAAACTGCCACTGTACTGCTCAAGCTTAGCTTCAAATTTTTCCGTAAGCGAAAAGGCGTCAGCCACCGAACCGGCAAATCCAATTACGATCTTGTCTTTATATATCCTTCTAACTTTCTTTGCCGTGCCTTTCATAACGACCTGCTGGCCCATAGTGACCTGTCCGTCACCGGCCACAGCGCATACACCGTTCCGTTTAACAGCGACGATCGTCGTCCCTCTTAATTCCAAAGCAATTGACCTCCTTCAAGGCGCAGTCCACTCTCTTTCAGCGCCTGTTCAAATTTCTGTTTTGCCCGTTCTGCCATCATCTGATGTCGCAGGCTCTTGTTTCTCGGCGGTTCCTCAAGAGGCGGAAGTAAACCAAAATTCATGTTCATCGGTTGAAAATCCTTGCCTTCATAACTGCCAACATAGTGCAAAAGCGCACCCATGGCTGTATCCGGCGTTAACGCCGGCAACGGCTTGTGCAGTATCTCTGCTGCTGTAAACAGGCCGGCACACAGGCCCATTGCCGCAGATTCCATATATCCTTCCACGCCCGTGATCTGCCCTGCAAAACGCACAGACGGCATCTGTCTTACAGCCAAAGTGTCATCCAGCGTGCCTGCAGGCAGGTATGAGTTCCGATGCATAACACCATACCGCAAATATTCGGCATTTTTCAAGGCCGGTATTAACCCAAAAACCCGTTTTTGTTCCCCAAACTTCAGGTTGGTTTGAAAGCCGACAAGGTTCCACATCGTGGCTTCCTTGTTTTCACGCCTTAGCTGCACAACCGCAAACGGCCTTCTGCCGGTCTTCGGATCTGTAATTCCTTTCGGGCTCATCGGGCCAAACAACGGCGTTTTAAAGCCGCGGGCGGCAATCGCTTCGATCGGCATGCACGATTCAAAAAACCGCGCATCAAAATCATGCTGCGGTGCCCGCTCTGCCACGGTGATCGCCTCAAAAAACTGCTGATATTCTTCTTTGGAAAGCGGGCAGTTTAGATAATCGTCGTCCTGTCCATATCGGCCCTGCAGAAAAGCATGCTCATAATCAATGCTTTCCGTTGACACGATCGGAGACGCCGCATCAAAGAACGACAGCGACCGGCCGGCGATCTTTTCAATATGCAAAGCAAGTGCCCCGTCGGTCAACGGGCCAGTTGCCACGATCACATGTTCACTCGCCGGAATTTCCGTTGCTTCCGCGTGCTCAATGTGTATATTCTTTTGTGCTTTGATCAGCTCCGTCAGCTTTTCGGAAAACTTTGTGCGGTCAACCGCCAGCGCATTCCCGGCCGGCAACTTTGTTTGATCCGCGCTCTCCATCACTGCAGAGCCCAAAAGGCGCATCTCACGTTTTAGTATACCCGCAGCTGTGCCTTCATCATCAGATTTGAGCGAATTGCTGCACACAAGTTCACCAAACGTGTCCGCTTTATGGGCCGGGCTTCGCCTGTCCGGCTTCATTTCTATCAGTATAACACGGATTCCGAGTTTTGACAGCACCATTGCCGCTTCACACCCGGCCAACCCGGCCCCTATCACAATTGCTTCAGCCATTTGTTTTCTCCGCCGAATTGTCTGTTTTCCTGCGTTTTAAATAGAATTTATGCTCAGTATTATTTAGGCACTGGTGATACGCCGCTTTGTTCCGTGCGTATTTAAGCACCATGTCGCCCCCGCATTCTGCGCATTTTTCCAAAACGGGCTGGTCCCAAGAAACATAATCACAAACCGGATATTTTTCGCACCCGAAAAACACTTTCCCGCGTTTGCTTTTGCGCTTGATCACTTTTGCCCCGCATTTTGGGCACGGAACGCCAACTTCTTCCACGATCGGCTTCGTTGTTTTGCAGGCAGGATAGTTGGGACAGGCCAAAAATTTTCCGAACCGCCCGGATTTGATCACCATCAGTGTGCCGCAGTTTTCGCACGGGATATCCGTAGGAACATCCGGCACTTTCACGCGCTCTGATTTTGCCGCTGTTTCCAACGTCTGCGAAAACGGATCATAAAAATTCTTCAGCAGTTTTTGCCAATCGCCGCCTT
This sequence comes from Clostridia bacterium, assembly GCA_017439715.1. GTDB lineage: Bacteria > Bacillota > Clostridia > Christensenellales > QAND01 > RGIG3178. The sequence continues at coordinate 25,624 of JAFSIR010000017.1, forward strand.
CTTCAACATCATCAAGCTGCGATTCCATCTGCGCGGTAAACGTTTCATCCACGATATCGGCAAAATTCTCCGTCATCCAGTCCGTTACTGTGTATCCCAGATCCGTGGCCAATATCTGTCTGTTTGTACGCACAACATACTGCCGCTCAATGATCGTTGAGATAATGGAAGCATAGGTGCTGGGGCGGCCGATCCCCCGCTCTTCCAACGCTTTTACCAGTGTTCCGTCATTATAATGGGCCGGTGGCTGTGTAAAATGCTGCGACGGAATAAACGATTCGGCAGAACAAGCCTGCCCCTGGATCAGTTCCGGCAGTCTTGCCTGCGACGGATCTTCTTCCCGTGCATCGGCATAAGCCGCCCGATACCCTTCAAAGCGAACGATGGACCCGGTAGCCCTGAACAGATAAGGTCCGCCCACGATATCGGCAGAGAGCGTATCGGAAACTTCCGGCGCCATCTGGCTGGCCACAAAGCGCTGATAGATCATTTCATACAACCGATATTGGTTTAAAGACAGCATGTTTTTGGCCACAGCCGGCGTAACCGCCAACATGGTGGGGCGGATCGCCTCATGCGCATCCTGTGATCTTGAACGGTTGGAGAAATGGTTGGCCCTGGCCGGCAGATATTCTTTGCCGTATTTCCCGGCAATATATTCCCGCACCTGCGCGATCGCCTGCGCGGAAACGCGGACGCTGTCCGTACGCATATATGTGATCAAGCCGCTGCGCTCTCCATTGCCAAGATCCACGCCTTCATACAGCGACTGCGCTGTGCGCATCGTTACAGTCGGCGACCAGGATAACCGGCGGGACGCTTCCTGCTGGAGAGTGGACGTTGTAAACGGCGCCGGAGCCTTGTTGTTCCGCTTGCCTTTTTTTACAGCCTGAACAACATACGCTTGATTGCGTGCATCGGCACAAACGGCGTTTGCCTGTTCTTCGTTTTCCAGTTTTTTCTTTTTGCCGTCAATCTTTTCAAGGCTGGCCGAAAAACACTGATCATTCTCTTCCTGCTTGAATTTTCCTTCAATAGACCAATACTCGACCGGCACAAATCTTTCAATTTCGCGGTCGCGATCGCACACCATGCGCAGCGCAACGCTTTGCACGCGGCCGGCGCTGAGCCCGGTGCGCACTTTGCGCCAAAGCAACGGGCTGATCTTATAACCTACTAATCGATCCAGAATACGGCGCGACTGTTGCGCATTCACAAGATTAAGGTCAATCGGCCGCGGATTCTGCAGCGCGGCTTTAACCGCTTCCGATGTGATCTCATTAAACTCGATCCTGCAGTTTTCATTTGGGTCAATTCCCAGCATCTGCGCAATGTGCCAGCTGATCGCTTCGCCTTCGCGGTCAGGGTCCGTTGCCAGCAGCACTCGGTCAGCGCCGCTGGCCATAATGCTGATATTTTCGCAAAGCCCTTCTTTGCCCGGCATCGTAATGTATTTGGGCATAAATCCATTGTCAATGTCCACGCCGATCTCTTTGGACGGCAGGTCTGCAATATGCCCCTGGCTGGCCGTTAAATGATATTCTTTAGAAAGAAACTGCTCGATCGTATGCACCTTTGTGGGCGATTCCACAATAATCAAAGTGCCGCCGTTTACAGGCTTGGCCTTTTTCACGGAAGTTTTCTTTTTCTCCGCTCCGGTTTCGCTTTTCGCGGCGGTTTTTTTGCGCGCCACCGTTTTGGCCGTGCTTTTAGAAGCCGCAGCGGTTTCTTTTTTTGTTTTAGCTGCCGCTGTTTTTTTCGCAGCCGGCTTTTTGGCGGCTGCTGCAGTGCGCTTCTTTTTCTCGGGTTGTTCGGCTGCCGGAGGCTGAACTGCCGCCGTATCAATATGTTCCATTGAATTCCTCACTATCGGTTTATAAAAGGTTCCTGGCCAGCGTATACATGCGGCCCGGTAACTGTTTAATTATTCCGTTAATTTCCATCATTGTCAAGCAAGCGGTCAGTTCGCCGCCGGAAAACCCGGTCATCCGCACCAGCTCATCAAAATGGAGTTCGTCTGTTAAAAGCAGCTGATACACGGTGTTTTCCATATTGTCAAGCTCCGTGTTTTTGCTTTGGATCACTTTATTGTTTCGCGGGTCTTCCCAGCGCATGACTTCTAAGATATTTGACGGCGCCAAAGCCATATTTGCGCCGTTAAATATCAGCTCATTGGTTCCCTTTGCGGTATACGCATCGATATTACCAGGAATCGCAAACACCTCAAGCCCCAGATCCAGCGCATAATTGGCTGTTATCAGAGCGCCTCCCTTATCCGGAGATTCCACGATTAGCACACCTTCGCTCAGCGCCGCCATGATCCTGTTCCTTTGCGGAAAGTTGTTCGGATAGGCAGGCGTTCCGGGATAATATTCCGAAAGAATCACACCGTTTTTCCTGATCTGATGGTACAGATCCGCATGCTCGGGAGGATAGATAATATCCAGCCCGCAGCCAAGAACGGCGACCGTTTGGCCGCCGGCTTTGAGCGCGCCTCTTTGCGCCGCTCCATCAATGCCGCGCGCCATGCCGGACACAACAGTGACACCGCTGAGCGCCAGCTGTTCACCAAAATGTTCTGCCACCTTCAGGCCATAACGGCTGCAACGCCTGGTTCCCACGATCGTAAACGGCTTTTCTGCTGCCGGCAAACCCGGCCCTACCGCGTATAAGATCATCGGCGGTTGATCCAGCGCCAATAACCGCTCAGGATATTCTTCATCGTTTTGGATATACACCGAAAAACCAAGATCTTCCACGATCCCGGTCACTTCATCAAAATACCGCTGTTTCTTTTTGGAAACGATCTCGCTGGCCAGCGTAAATGAAAAACCATCCAGCTTTGTGATCTCATGCCTGGTTGCTTCCTCAAACACCGCTTCCGCGCTTCCAAAACGGTCACACAGCGTGCGCATCCGTTTAGCATCCAGCCCTTCGATACTGGAAAGCCAAACCATATATCGGTTTTCGCGATTCAATAACCTACCTCCAGTATTTTCTATCCAAGCTTCTGTACTGCACGGCTTCAGCAATATGTTGGGCCTTGATCGATTCACTGCCGTCAAGATCAGCAATGCTGCGTGCCACTTTTAGTATCCGGCTGTTTCCGCGGGCGCTCAGCCCCATCGCATTATACGCCTGCCGGAGGATCATATCGCCCCGGCTGTCTGTTTTGCAGTGTTTTCTTAACAGGCGCGTGTCCATCTCTGCGTTGCAATGGATCGGCTCATTTTTAAACCGCTCTTTTTGAATGGCACGTGCTGCGTTCACGCGCGCACGGATCGAGTTTGAATCCTCCGCACTGCTTTCGTCCGTCAACTGATCGTATGTGATGGGCCCAATCTCCACCTGCATATCCATCCTGTCCAGAAAAGGCCCGCTGATCCGCCCCAAATACCGCGAGATCTGCGGCGGTGTGCAGTGGCATTCCCCTGTTCCGTAATGCCCGCACGGGCAAGGGTTCATGGCCGCGATCAACATAAAGTTTGCCGGATAAGTTACCGTTGCATTTGCACGGCTGATTGTAACGATCCCATCTTCCAGCGGCTGCCGCAGCGCTTCCAATGAATCCTGCCTGAATTCCGGCAGCTCGTCCAAAAACAGAACGCCGTTATGCGCCAGGCTGATCTCGCCCGGGTTGGCCCTGGTCCCGCCGCCGGCCAGCGCTGCTGTGGAAGCACTCAGGTGCGGCGCACGGAAAGGCCTGTTTCTTACGATCCCCCGTTCAATCTCACGTGTGTTACCCGCTACGGAATGGATCTTGGTGATCTCCAATGCTTCTTCAAATGTTAAGTCCGGCAGTATGCCGTTGGTCGCTCGGGCCAGCATGGTTTTGCCTGTGCCCGGCGGCCCGATCAACAGAATGTTATGCCCGCCTGCTGCGGCGATCTCAAGCGCGCGTTTGGCGCCTTCCTGCCCTTTTATCAGCGAAAAATCTACCGCGCCTGCTTCTGCATTGGCCGAAAACGCCCACGTCAGGCGTTCCATTGGCTTGATTTCAGTATAGTGGGACAGAAATTGATGCACTTCAAATAATGTTTTGGCCGGATATACTTCCAGCCCGTCCAGATACGCCGCTTCTTCTGCGTTCTCTGCCGGAAGTAATATCCGGGTAAAACCCTGCTTTTTCGCTTCCATCACCATCGGCAGTGTGCCGCTTACGGGGCGAATACCTCCGTTTAACGAAAGCTCGCCAAAAATCACAAACGAACTTGCAAATTCAGGGTCTATCTGCCCGGTTGCTGCCAGCAAACCCACCGCAATGGAAAGGTCATAAAGCGTGCCTTCCTTTCGCACGTCGCCTGGGGCAAGGTTAATGGTTGTTCGCTGGTTAAAGAAACGCAGCCCGCTGTTTCTCAGCGCACTTCGTACACGCTCTCTGGATTCCTTGACGGCTGCATCAGGAAGCCCAACGATCTCAAAAACAGGCATCCCGTTGGAGATGTCAACCTCAACGTCTACCTTGAACGCAGATATCCCTATCAAACCATAGCTTATTATTCTGGCAAGCATATCAACACTCCTATGAGAAGAACCACCAGGATGGCATCCATTGAAGCCACTTCAGCGCTAAACTGCGATTGATCACACAACCGGACCACACCGGGTAAAACCAAATAAACAGCACTACTGCGCCGGCGATCATCCCTATCATCACCCATTTTTTGCGCTTCGTCAATACGCCGCCGAACAGGTACGCTGTTAACAAGATAATGTAAGGTACGCTGGCAAAATAATGATAAATGAATGTTGCCCGGCTGATAAACACCCACGGCAGATACGCTGCGCCCAAGCCGATCAGCAGGAACACAATTGTTTTCTTATCGTCAGTAGCGTACAACTGCTTTCGCATCAGCATTGTGATCACAACGATCGTGCCGATCAGGCAGCCCCACCATACAGCCGGGTTCCCAAACGCTGCGATCGCCTGCATTTGATCTTCTGGCAGCCCTGTTCCCATGAAATAATAGATCGGGCGGATAATCAGCGGCCACTGATACCACGGGCTCTCAAAAGGATGCGTTGCCGTTAAAAGGCTATGATAGTTGAACATGCTTACCTGCAGATCCAGCACATCGCCAATTGTATATGGCTTTTCCACGCACAACAGATAAGGCAGATTGCTTGCCATATAAATCAGACAAGGAATGATCACAAAAAACAGCACGCAGAACGCGCACGAAAGGAGCGCATTTCTCCAGAAAGAATCGGCCACTTTTTGGCACAGGGCTTTTTCTTCCTCGTCCTGCGTAACAAGCAGCCTGGCCATCGCCCTTTTTCTTTCAATGAACCGCACCCCAAGCGATGCAAAATAAACGATCGCAAGGCCTGCCCCGGCATAGAACCCGATCCATTTGCATGCCGCACCCAGCCCGAACATAACGCCGCATAAGCCCAGCGGCACAAAAGTTTTCTTCAGCGGATCCTGATAAAAATTCATCTGCCAATATCTGTACATGAAATACACCATGCAGATAATGAAAAACACGCCGTAAACATCGATCGTTGCGATCCTTGTTTGCACAAAATGCATGCCGTCAGCTGCAAAAAGGAAGCATGCCAGCGCTGCTACCCTTGTTTTTTTGAAAAGGCGCTTGGCAAAAAGATACAGCATCGGCAGCATGGCAACGCCAAACAGCGTGCCCACGATGCGCCAGCCAAACGGGTTCATCCCAAAAATCGCTATGCCCAGCATGATAAACACCTTGCCCAGCGGCGGGTGTGTGTTTTCATACGGCGCAAAGCCTTTCAAATGCTCAAACGCTGTGCGGGCATGATATATCTCATCAAAATACATTTCCGTTTTATAGTCCGGGCTCAGTTCCACCATGCTTTGCTCATCGCACAATGCAGCGGCATGCCCGGAATCCGTTTGCCCAGCCGCTGTGCAGGCTGCAGTTGGAACAATCTGCCCACTGCTGTCCAAAAACGCCATTTCGTTGATCATTACCTTCGCGTCAAGCGCGGTGATGCGCAGATACCGCGTTTGAGTTTCCAGCGTAACGTTCTGCCACTTATACATATTAACAGTCTGCAGGTTGTGCCGACCGGCAAAGGCAAAGTTTTCCCCATCTTCCGATGTGTAAAACTCGATTGATCCGTTGCTGATGCCACCGTAATAATAAGCGCGGCTGATTGCCTGATTGGACCCAAAATCCACCAAAACGCTTTCGTCAGCCAGTTCCGGCCGCCAATAATTCTCCGGCACGGAACGCGAGCCAAGATTTGTCAGTGCAATCAACGCATACACCAAGGTGATGCCGGCCATGATCAAATAATCCAGCCGCACCATCTTTTCGCCGCTGCGATCGGCTGCTTTTATTTCAAACTTATGATCTATAGCCGGTTTTTCCTCGGCTTGTTTATGCCGGTATTCCAAATACGGCCGTTCCTCGTTTTTGAAGCGGAACCAAACATAAAGCAAATATGCAAAGCCCAGCAAATTCAAAACAGCGGTTATGATAACCGGCATGCTGAACCCGATCAACAGTCCATTCTCATTAAACATAACAAGCATGGAATTGACCAGCGTTACCCCGGTCGCCCAAGCGGCGCACACCAAATACCGCCATTGCTTCATAACAATATAGGCGCACATCAACAGCGCAATCGCCATGAACAGATACCGTTCATGCATGTTATGGCTGAACAGGAAAATCGACCACATCTGGACCGCGCTTAGCGGAACGATCGATTCTCTTCGTTTGTCACAGCAAAAAGATACGCCCGTAAAAACGCAGGTTGCTCCGATCATTAAAAGGCCGAACTGTTTTGAGGATATCCCAAACAGAACACTGCTGCTGTCAGGCGCCCAGTTCAGGCCAAACAGGGCATGAAAATTAAATCCGTTTACCGTGGCATACGGATACAGCACCGCCGCAGAGGCATATTTATCATACAGCCATGTGTATGCCTGCCCGGAAGAAAACGGGATCACCGTGATCAGCACAACAGCAACGGCAGCCAACAGGCTGAGTCCAAAATCCTTGAGCCCTTTTTTGGAATCTTTCACAATATCGTACAGGTACGCAACCAAAAACAGCGGCCCGAAAATCAACATCTGCGGCTTTACCAGTACGCCAAAAATAAGCAGCGCACAGCATAGCGGCTTTCTGTCTTTCAAATATGCCTGTATTCCCAAGAATAACAACAGGGTAAGCACGCTGTCCATCTGCCCCCAGATCGCGCTGTCAAACAAGACCATGGGGTTAAAGGCCATCAAAGCGCACAGGCACAGCGCCACACGCTCAGAAAAGTGCTTTTTGCTTTCTCTGTAAATCAACCAGGATGTCAGCGCATCCGCGATCAGCGCCGGAAGTTTGACGAGCAGGTTAAAAATCGGCGAAGCAAACGCCAGGCCAAACCATTTCCCTGCCATACCTACAAGGTAAAGAATGTATAAATATCCCGGCGGATAATCGGCCCACATACCTGATGTGTAAAAATTACCGATCCCAACCTTTGACAGCTGCTGTGCCCATGCAGAGAAATTGGTCATGTCTGTTGGATGCCCAAATACAAACAGCGCAGCAACGCACGATAAGGCAAACGCACCTCCGATGATCCACCAATGCAGTTTTTTGCCGAACGCTGTTTCTTTCTTCCCAACGCGGAAAATAACCCACACAACAGCAGCGGCATACGCAGCCCAAATAAGAAGCGCCGGACTGAACCCTTGCAGCCCGCTCTCCGTTTGGCCCTGTTGTTCCTGCTCGGCTACCCATGCAGTTCTGTCATAAAACCACACATAGGTTGTATCGGAAGGGATATCGTTTGTTTGGAACATTTCAGCGCGGGCAATTTCAACCTCGCTCGGCTCAGACGCCGTGATAACAAACGCGATCGGCAGGCCGTCGATATCCGGCTCTGTCATTCCGTAAAGAGAAACGGTTTCCCAATCCTGCGCGCATACCGCTTCACCCGCCGCAGAAGGATAATACGGCAGCGTGATGTGCACCTTTGCATCGCCCTGCAGGGTGCGTGCTTTGCAGCGGATCCCATAGTTGGTATCCCCGGTTACAAAAACGGGCTGAGCTATGTTATATGTGCCGGCTTCCGGCACAAAAATGCACCATACAACGCCTTTTTCCGGGTCGTTTCTTACTTCAACGGAAAGCTTTTCATCGATCTCCCAGTTGTCGTAATAACCCAGTTCATCCATATAGAATTCCGTATTATAGAACAGGTTTTCCATACCTGCTCCCATCATAAGTATGGCTGCTAATATCAGCAGCATACAGATCAAAATACGGTGTTTCATGTGTATGGTATCCTCTTTTCCGGCTTCCGGCCGCGCTTGTTAATCAAACCGGGTGTAAAAAGCATCTTTGATGTGATTCACCCACAGTTTTTCAGTATAAACCTCAACTACATCAAACCGAACACACCGATCTTCCCAGCCATTGAGCATCAAATACTGCATGGCCACCCGGCTGATCGTTGCCTGCTTCTTTCTTGTTACTGCTTCGGCCGGCGTCCCGAACCGATCGTTCTTGCGTGTTTTTACTTCCACAAACACGATCGCGTCTTTATCCTGCATGATCAAATCAATCTCACCGGCCCTTGTCCGATATCGGGCCGCCAGTTTTTTCATGCCATGGCGTTGCAGATATTCACAAGCAAGGTTTTCCCCGGCCTGCCCAACCGTTCGGTTATGGTCTGCCATGGAGAATGCCTCCAATAAAGGATGGCCTGTGCGCCGGGCAAGGCCCCACATCTTTGAGTGCCCTGCAATGCGCCGCCGTGCCATATCCTTTGTTGTTTTCAAACTGGTAGGCAGGCCATTGTTTTGCCATTTCGCACATCAATCCGTCTCTGTAAACCTTGGCAACGATGGAGGCCGCCGCAACGGCATAGCTTTGCGCATCTGCTTTAACAACGCCGCAACCGCGCGCCGGCAAAAACGCAGGGTCGATCGCATCTATCAGCACAAACGGATCGGCGCCCTGCCAATGCATAAAGGCACGCTGCATGGCTAGCTTTGTGGCGGCTACAATATTCAGTGCTTCAATCTCTTCCACTGATGCGGAACCAACCGCCCAGAAAACCGCTTTTTCACGAATCTCGGCAGCGATTTTTTCTCTTTGCTTTTCGCTCAGTTTTTTTGAATCTTTAACGCCTTCGATCAGCACCCCGTCAGGCATGCATACGCAGCCTGCCACAACCGGGCCGGCAAGGCAGCCGCGGCCCACCTCATCAATGCCCAGCAAAGGTGCCTGGCCAAATTCACGATCAAACGATATCAGCGCCTGTAACCGATTTATTTCCTTCTCCGTCATCTCATGCCTCCGGCGACTGCAGCGACATGCGCCCCAGTTTACCCGAACGGAATTCATCGATCAAAAGGGAGGCCGCCCGTTCAAGGTCGTACACGCCACCGCGCAGCAAAAAGCCGCGGCGCTTTGCAATGGCTTCAATGCATCCTTCGGGGCTAAGGCCAGAAAAAGGCACTTCAAACCGTTTTTCTAAAGCTTTTGGCGAACAGCGGTTGATCCTCTGGGCCAAATCAATGGACAAAGCCCATTCATCAAGTACTTCGTCTCTGATTGCATTGATCGCCGCCAAACACATGGCCGCATCCTGATCCTCCAGTTTGGGCCACAAGATGCCCGGTGTGTCCAACAGTTCCAGTCTGGAACCGATGCGTATCCATTGTTTACCGCGTGTTACGCCCGGCGTTGCGCCCACTTTGGCGCGCGCATTACCGGCCAAGCAGTTGATCACGCTGCTTTTGCCCACATTGGGGATCCCGGCAATCATCACGCGGATGGGCTTGTTTACGCCCTTGGCCGCCCATTTTTCCACCACGGGTGCAGCCGCCCGCTCTATCCCACGGATCAATGAGGCCGCGCTGTTGCTGCGCAGTGCGCAGAACGGCACTGCCTGTGCGCCTTTTTCCGTATACCAAGCAAGCCACCGTTTGGTAACGGCAGCATCTGCCCGATCTTCTTTGTTCAGCACAACAACGCGCGGTTTGTTGCCCAACAACTTGTTTAAGTCCGGGTTCTCTGTGGCCAAAGGTGCACGCGCGTCCAGCACCTCAACTGCAACATCGGTAAGCCGCAGTGTTTCCGTGATTTCGCGGCGCGCTTTGGCCATATGGCCCGGATACCATTGGATCAATGTTTTTCTTCCTTCCCCTGAATATGAAAAAAGGCGCAAGCGCCTTTTTTCGTGTCTTTATCTCTCTTTGAGTTTTGCCGCTTTACCGACGCGGTCGCGCAGGAAGTAGAGCTTCGCACGGCGCACTTTACCGTGACGCACGATCTCAACATGGTCAACGCGCGGCCCATGCAGCGGAAAAGTACGTTCCACGCCGATGCCATAGCTGACACGACGAACGGTGAAAGTCTCACGGAGGCCGCCATGCTGACGGGCGATCACGATGCCTTCAAACGCCTGCAAGCGCTCGCGGGTGCCTTCAACGACACGGACGAACACGCGAACCGTATCCCCGATACGAATTTCGGGCAGATCGGTGCGCATCTGCTGTTTTTCAATATCACGAATGATTTCGTTCATTTTTAAATTCCTCCAATTGCGCCTTGCCTGCGTGCATAACTGTTCGCATTATAGCATGCACCCCCGGCAATGGCAAGTTATGATAGTCGTTTTTCAAATTTCTCATTGGCTTTATCGGCCTGTTCCAACAGGTCGGGCCGGCGTTTTCTTGTCCGCTCAACGGATTGTTCATGCCGCCATTTGTTTATCTCTGCGTGATTGCCGCTCAATAGAACTGCGGGCACTTCCATCCCCTCGTACACAGACGGTCTTGTATACTGCGGATATTCAAGCAATCCATCGGAAAAGCTTTCTTCCGTTACACTGTTTTCGCTTCCCAGCACGCCCGGGATAAACCTGGCAACCGCATCGATCACGGCCATTGCGGCGATCTCGCCGCCGGTCAGCACGTAATCCCCCAAAGAGATCTCCCGATCTATCCATCGCTCGATCACCCGCTGATCAATGCCTTCATAGTGGCCGCATAAAAGGATTAGCTCATCCAGCTTTGCCAATTCCTTGGCAGTTTTTGCAGTAAACGGTTCGCCCGCTGGCGAAAAATTAATCGATACGGCGTTTTCTCCGCAGTCGCTGTACACTTGCTTAAAACAGCTGAACAGCGGTTGAGGCATCATGAGCATCCCTGCCCCGCCTCCAAACGGATAATCATCCACCTGATGGTGTTTGTTCTCCGCATAATCCCGGATGTTATAAAACCGGATCTCGAGCAGTCCTTTGTCGATCGCTCGCTTTAGAATACTTTCGCCAAACACACCATCGAACATGGCTGGAAAAAGCGTTAGTATTCTAATCTTCATCTACGCGCACCTCTTCAAGAACCGTGCTGTCCAATTCCATAACGGATTCGTCCAGATCGATGCGGGTAAGCAACCGTTTAAGGGCCGGGAACAGCAGGCTGCCGCCTTCTGTTTTTTCCACGCGGTATACATCTACCGCGCCCGTCGGGATCACTTCAGCCATCCTGCCGATCGTTTTACCGTCCGATACAACATTCAGGCCGAGCAGGTCTGCCACAAACCATGTGTTTTCCGGCAGCGGAACTGCTTCTTCGCGCCGTACGCACAAATACACATTTCTCAGGTTTTCTGCCGCATTCCTGGTGTAGTATCCCTGCAGGTATGCATAAACCGCATCTTGCTCGATCCGTTCAACGGAAATCCCCGTTTCGCGGTGTTCACCGTCGATCTCCAGCAAAACGGTTTTCAGTTTTTTAAACCGTGCCGGATCATCTGTCAGCGGCTGGATCTTCACTTCACCGCGGATTCCCTGCGGTCTCAGCACAATACCAATTCGCAGGATCGGCGTTTTCATTCCACAATATCCACGTTATAACGGATCTGCTTATTTTCTTTCACCGCTGCGGCTTTAACAACCGTACGGATGCTTTTAGCGATCCGGCCTTGTTTCCCAATCACTTTGCCCATGTCTTCTCTGTTCACACGCAGTTCAATGTTGCTGTCGTTCCCATCATCAACACGGGTCACTTTCACATCTTCGGGATGATCCACAAGCGCTTGGGCAATGTAAGCCACGAGATTCTCCATGGATGTGACTCCTATTATTCGGTCACGCCGCTCTTTTTGAGCAGTGCACGAACGGTATCCGTCGGCTGCGCGCCGTTACCGATCCAATATTTGGCGCGGTCGGCATCGATTTTGATCTCAGCGGGATCGAGCAGCGGATTGTAGAAACCGATCTCTTCAATAAAACGGCCGTCGCGAGGCGTGCGCGAATCAGCAACCACTACACGGTAAAAAGGTGCTTTTTTTGCGCCCATTCTTTTCAAACGAATTTTTACTGCCATTCTTGTTCTCCTTCCTGTCTGTTCAGGATGTTTTGATTATATATTCAAAGCCCTTAAAAAGGCATTTTGAATCTTCTTTTGTTGGACCCGAATGTCCTGGTTATTTGCTTGATCGTTTTTTTCATGGTATTGAAATCATTGATCAGCCGGTTAACATCGCTTACCTGTGTGCCGCTGCCCCTGGCGATCCTGCGCCGCCGGGAAGAGTTTATAATCTCCGGCCTGTGGCGTTCCTGCGGTGTCATGCTTCGGATGATGGCTTCGGTGCGTTTGATCACGCTGTCGTCCGCATCCATCTTGACGCCTTTGAGCTGAGGAAGTATCCCGGCAATCTCGCCAAATCCACCCATTTCCTTGATTTGATCCATTTGCTCAAGATAATCATCGAGCGTAAACTCCGCTTTGCGGAGCTTTGCTTCCATCTCCTGCGCTTTTTCCTGGTCAAACTGCTGCTGGGCTTTTTCGATCAGCGTCATGATATCGCCCATGCCAAGGATCCGCTGCGCCATCCGATCGGGATGAAACACTTCGATCTGGTCCAGCTTTTCGCCCACGCTTACGAACTTGATCGGTTTTTGGGTAACCGCTTTCATACTCAGCGCTGCGCCGCCGCGTGTATCACCATCCATCTTGGTGAGCACAACACCGGTCAGCGGTGCGGCTTTGGAAAACGCATCCGCGATATTCACCGCGTCCTGACCCGTCATCGCATCGGCAACCAACAGTACTTCTGTTGGCGAAACCGCCGTACAAATATCCGTAATCTCGCCCATGAGCATCTCGTCTACATGAAGACGGCCGGCCGTGTCAACAATCAGCGTATCAAAATGCTTGTTTTCCGCTTCTGTGCGGGCCGCTTTGGCAACGGAAACCGGATCTCCGGTTCCGGTGAAAACAGGCACATCTACCTGCCCGCCAACCACCTTGAGCTGTTCAACAGCCGCCGGCCTTGCAAGGTCACACGCAGCCAGCAGCGGGTTGCGCCCGCCTTTTTTCAGCATCCGTGCCAGTTTGCCGGCAAACGTTGTTTTGCCCGCGCCCTGAAGGCCACATAATACGATCACCGTGGGCGGCTTAGACGCTGTTTCCAGCCTTGCGTTGGTAGATCCCATCAGCGCGGTCAACTCTTCGTTTACGATCTTTATGACCTGCTGGCCCGGCGTCAGGCTCTTCATTACTTCCGCGCCAACACACCGCTCGCTCACTTTGGCCACAAACTCTTTTGCCACTTTAAAGTTAACGTCCGCTTCCAGCAAAGCCATGCGGACCTGGCGCATCGCATCCTTGACATCGGACTCGGAAAGAAGCCCGCGCCCCGTCAGTTTATTGAAAACGCTTTTAAGTTTTTCACCAAGCGATTCAAACGCCATTCGGTCAGCCCTCCCAGTCGTTAAGCAAGGATCGGATCCGCTGTGCACTTTCAGCGTTGCCGTTTTGGAGAAGGTTTTCGCTCAGCTCCAAAAGCCCCATCTTAAGCTTTTGGTAGCGCGTGGCAAGCTGAAGCTGTTCTTCCATCTGCGTCAAAGTTTTTTCCGCTCTTTGCAGAGCATCTCTAACGCCTTGCCTGCTGATGCCTTCCTGTTCCGCAATCTCTGCCAGAGAAAGGTCTTCCCCGCAATAGAGCGATACCGCCGCTCTTTGGCGCTCGGTAAGCATCTGTCCATAGAAGTCCATCAGCAATTCAAGCCAAGCTTTCTTTTCCATCTGCTCCTCCGGTGTAAAGGCCATTCGCTTTACACCCCGTTATATAAACATAATACCCGGGAAAAGTCAATAGCTGACTTGAAATTTCCCGGGCATATTTGGTGTTTTTTTATTTGAACAACGTATGTGCATAAGCATTTGCATCAAAGGGCTGCAGGTCATCCTCTTTTTCGCCAACGCCGCAGAACCAAACCGGGATTCCCAGCTGATCACTCACAGCGAGCACAACGCCGCCTTTGGCTGTTCCATCCAATTTTGTTAAGGTAATCCCGTCAATTTTGATGGCTTCATCAAACACGCGCGCTTGTTCCAGCCCGTTCAAACCCATGGTGGCATCCAACACGAGCATGGTCAATACCTTGCCTATAAACCCTTTGGCTGCAACGGAGTGGATCTTCTTCAGTTCTTCCATCAGGTTTTTTCTGCTGTGCAGGCGGCCGGCCGTATCACACAAAACAATATCGCACTGACGTGCTCTGGCAGCATTGATCCCGTCAAATATCACAGCCGCCGGATCGCTTCCCTCGCTGCCGCGCACAAACTGCGCTTCCGTTCTTTGAGCCCACTGGCCCAGCTGTTCGCTTGCCGCGGCACGGAACGTATCCCCGGCCACCATCATGACCTTTCGGCCCTGCATTTTGAAGCGTTGTGACAGGCGGGCAATGGTTGTTGTTTTGCCCGCGCCATTGACCCCCACTACCAGTATTAGGCACGGGCCTGAAAAATCAGGCTGGACGGACCCGAGTTTTTCTTCAGCGATTTCGGCCAGCGCTTCTCTTGCCAATTCGGGTGAAGTGATCTTTTTCTGTTTTGTGACGGCCCGAAGCTCTTCCACCATCTCCAGCGCCGTGTTAACGCCCACATCGGCCAGGATCAGGCTTTCTTCCAGTGCCTCAAAAAAATCCTCATCCAGTGATCTTGTGAACAGGCCTGCCATTCTGCTCCACAGGCTGTTTCTTGTTTTTTCAATCCCCTTCAACTTTTGCCCTCCTTAAGAGAACTTAACGCCTACGATTTTGGATACGCCTTTTTCTTCCATCGAAACGCCGTACATCCGTTCGGCGGCTTCCATTGTCGGCCGGCGATGCGTGATGACAACAAACTGTGTATTGTCTGTGTACTCGCGCAGGAATTGAGCAAACCGATATTGGTTTTCCTCGTCCAGCGCAGTCTCGATCTCGTCCAAAATGCAGAACGGAGTCGCCCGTACTTCCAACAGCGCAAACATGATGGCAATCGCCGTCAGCGCTTTTTCGCCGCCGGAAAGCAGAGAGATCAAACGCAGGTTTTTACCCGGGGGCTGTGCTACGATATCGATCGTACATTCAAGCGGGTTTTCTTTATCCTGCAGCTGCAAGCGCGCTGTGCCGCCGCCAAACAGCTGGGCAAATACCCGGCTGAAATGTGCGTTCACCAGATCAAACTGCTCCATAAACTGCTTCTGCATCTGTTCAGTCAGTTCATCGATTGCCTGTGTGATCTCTGCTTGCGCAGTCAACAGATCCTCTTTTTGGCCGGCCAGATAATCATACCGGTCACGCACCCGGCGGTATTCCGCAATCGCGCCCGGATTGATCGCATTCATGCGGCGCATCGCGGCACGAATCCTGTCAGTTTCCGCATTCGCTTCTTCCGGTACAATCTCCGTTCGATATGCCTGCGCCGTTTTAATGGTCATCTCATAGTGCTCCCATATGCGGGTTTGCATGTGCTCAAAATCGGCTTCCAAACGCTCTATTTGCGCCTGTGAACGATATTTTTTGTCTACCAGTGTCAAGGCGTCCTGGCGGCTTTTTTCCATTTGTGCATGCGCTGTGCGCTTCTCTTCTTCCAGCTGCTTCAAGCGCTGATCGAGCACTTCCAGCATAGCGTTCAGGTTGGATCCTGTCTGTCCAAGCGCAGCAACGCGTTCCGAAGTGCTTAACAAAGATTCCTGTGCCGTTTCAAGTTTGCCGCTCAGTTCAAGTGAGGCTTCCGATAGCTGCGCAATGCTTTTACTCAGCTGAGCTTCCTCTGCTGTTAACCGGCTTTGCTCACGCATCCAGGCGCTTCTCTCCGTTTTGCCCGCTGCATAGGAAGCCGAAAGCTCCTGCAGCTTTTTCGAGCGCGCATCTTGCTCATTGCGAAGCGCAAAAAGCTCATCCTGCTTTTCTTTTATTTCCGCGCGCAGCAGCTGCTCATCTTCCGGAGCAGCAGAAAATTCTTCCGTTTGCTCGGAGATGATATCGGTTCGCATCTGCTCCAAGCGCTCCAGTTCCAACAAGAACTGAACCAGCCTTTCTTCCTCGCGCTGACCGGCTGCACGCGTGCTTTCCAACCGCTCCGATATAACGGCAAAGCGGGCTTTTGCATCGTTTTCCGCCTGGCGCACCGCTTCCGTTTCTTTTTTCGCCTGTTCCAGCGCTTCAATCGTTTTTACAAACGCCTGTTCCAGCATTTGTTTCTTTTCCGTGAATTGCTGCACTTGCGCTTTTGTTTCCTGCACGATCCTTTCGCGGGAAACAAGGTTCTGCTGGCGAACCGTGCCGCCCGTGATCACGCCGCTGCTTTGCAGAATATCCCCCTGCAGCGTTACGCACCGGAAATTGAACCGGCAAGCCCTGGTAAGCGCGATCCCGGCGTCCATATCTTGTACGATCACCGTTCTGCCCAGCAAAAAGCCCATGGCAGGGGCCACCGTTTTATCAAAACCGATCAGCGCCTCAGCAACGCCGATCATGCCGCTTTGCGCCAATTCCTTCAGTTCCCGTTCGTTGAACCTGCGAATCTGCAAAGCATCCTGCGGCAAAAACGTTGCGCGGCCGTATTCCTGCTTTCTTAAATATGCGATCAGGCGTTTGGCTGTTTGTTGATTATCCACAACCAAGTTCTGCAGCGCACCGCCCAAAACCTGTTCAATCGCCGTTTCATATGACGGTGGCACTACCATCAGCTCAGCAACGGTGCCCAACACGCCGGCACCATCGCAGTGGCCTCTGTGAACATCCCGCATCAACAGCCGAACGCCGTTTGCGTATCCTTCATAATCCTTGAGAAGCTGATTCTGCAGCTCCAGTTTTTGGGCTGCGTTTCTCAGCTGTTCCCGAACGCGGTCTGCCTCTTCCCGCGCGCGGGCGCTTTCCTGTTCGGCTGCCGTTTCTTTTGCGCGAGCCTGCCCGATCTTTGTTTGTGCGGATTTGCATTCTTCCTCGATCGCCGCAAGCTCCCGTTCAACGCCCATAACCTCGTCGGCGATTTGCTGTTTTTCCACCTCTGTCTGATCGTACAGCCGGGTGATCTCCGCATATCGATCTTCTATTTGGGCCAGGAGCGCTTCAAAATGCGCCAGGCGTGCGCGGCGATCGCCTTCCTTTTCAAGCGAACTCATCAAAAGTTGCCTGCGCTCATCCAACGTTTCTTCCAGCCCGGAAATCTTAAGCGCTTCCGATTCAAGCACCTTGCTCATTTGCTCGATCTCAAGGGCTAAACGGTCAAGTTCATCTTCTTCAGCTGGAGCATCGGCCAAAAGAAGCGCTTTGGTTTGTGCCAGTCGCTGCGTGTTGTCCTGCAGTTCCGCCTGCAAGCGAGTCTCTTCCTCTTTTAAATGCTGCACTTCCTGCTCAAGCAGGCGGCAATTGTTTTGCGCATCCAGCAGGCCCATGGAATGCGCCATGTTTTCTTCCCTTGCCAGTTCCGCTTCGCGTTCTTTTTCCGCCAGCTCTTTTTCCACAAATTCGATCCGTTCCTGATACTCCGCCTGCCTGAGCGCCAGCTCTGTTTCGTCTTTTGAAAGCTGGCTCAGCGTTGCCTGCAAGCTTTTGTGTTTTGCCCTGTTCTGTTCATACTGCACCAGGAAAAGATTGATCTCAAGTGTTTTAAGCCTGTCCTGCAGCTGAATAAACCGCTCCGCTTCTTCGCTTTGCTTCTTGAGCGGTTCAAGTGAAACTTCCAGCTCGTTAAGAATGTCACCGGCACGCACAATATCCATGCCCACTTTGTCCAGCTTGCGTCTTGCATCCTCACGGCGAACCTTATATTTCATGATCCCGGCCGCTTCTTCAATGGCAACACGCCGCTCATCGCCGCGGTTAGACAAAATATCTTCAATCCGCCCCTGGCCAATAATGCTGTAACCCTCGCGGCCTACGCCTGTATCATAAAAAAGCGCCTGTATGTCGCGCATACGGCAGGTTGTGTTATTGATCAGATATCCGCTCTCACCGCTTCTGTAAATACGCCTTGTTACAGACACTTCCGGTGTATTGATCTGAAGGGCGTTATCTTCGTTATCAAAAATAAGCGTTACTTCCGCCAAAGAAGTGGCGCGGCGTTTTTCTGTGCCGTTAAAAATGATATCGCCCATTTTTTCTCCGCGCAAAGCACGCGCGTTCTGTTCACCCAGAACCCAACGCACTGCATCGGCGATATTGCTTTTGCCGCTCCCGTTCGACCCGACGACAGCCGTGATCCCATCCGAGAATTCCATGGTCACCTTATCGGCAAAAGATTTGAATCCAGCGATTTCGATCTGTTTCAGCTTCAAAAAAATACCCCACTTGTTCTGTGTGTCCGAAAATCATTCACACAGCTGTTTAAGCGCTTCCTGCGCCGCTCTTTGTTCCGCTTCCTTCTTGCTCTTCCCTTTGGCTACCGCTACCTCATTGCCGTCAATCAGCAGCGAAACCGTGAACACCGGCGCATGCGGCGGCCCCTGCGTTTCCACCAACACATAATTGATCTGCTTCTTATTGTTCTGCGCACAGAACTGCTGCAGGCGCGTTTTGGCGTCAGCCGTACCACCCACCTCTATTGCTGTTTTGATGGAATGCTGAATAAGGCCCATGATGCACCCTCGCGCAGCATCCAGGCCTCCGTCCAAATAAATCGCGCCCCAAAGCGCTTCCAGCGCATCTGAAAGAATAGACGGCTTGTCCCGGCCGCCTGTTACTTCTTCGCCTTTGCCCAGAAACAGATATTTGCCCAGGTTGATCCTGCGGGCCACTTGAGCCAAGCTTTCTTCGCAAACCGTTTCTGCGCGCATACGTGTTAAATGCCCTTCATCCACTTCGCTGTCCTGATACAGCCATTCGCTGACGACCAGCTCTAAAACGGCATCGCCCAGATATTCTAGGCGCTGGTTGTTCGCCCCATCCGTTCCGTTTAAACTGCAGTGCGTTAACGCTAAACAGAGCAGCGAATCGTCTCGGAAAGTGTATCCAATCACGCGGCAAAGTTCACTACTCCGTTCAAGTTCTTTCATCTCACCGACAGCTTTCAATATAGTTTACCACGTCCTGAACCGTGGACATGCCGACCATGGCATCATCGGGCACTTCGATGTCATACTGCTGCTCGATCTCCATAATGAGTTCAACGATATCCAGCGAATCCGCTTTCAGATCGTCGATCAAACGGCTTTCGGGTTTGATGGACTGCGGGTCAATTCTCAGCTGAGCTGCAATCATCTGTTGTGCTTGTTCAAATAACATAAGTATACTCCTCCAAAATGATAATCATATTTTATAGCGCATGCTGGATCTCCCGCTCGATCATTTGCGGGACTTCGGCATCCGCCATTTCCTTACACTGTATAATCGCATTATAATATGCTTTTTTCTGGCTGCTTCCGTGCGCTTTTATGATTGCTTTTGTGATACCCAATAGCAGCGCACCACCTTTTTCGGAATAATCCAACTTGCTTTTGAAGCGGTTAAGCGCCGGTTTTACGATCGCAGCGCCAATTTTTGTTATCAAAGAACTGGTAAGCTCGCGTTTGAGCATTTTGCTCATCACAAGCGCTGTTCCTTCAACCGATTTCAACGCCACATTGCCCACAAAGCCATCGCAAACAATCACGTCTACATCGCCCGAAAGCGTCTCGCGAGCTTCGAGATTGCCAACAAAATTCACCGGCGTTTTTTTGAGCAGCTCATACGCTTCCTGGGCCAGCGCATCTCCCTTATGCTCTTCCACGCCGTTGTTCAGCAGCGCCACACGCGGCTGATGCACGCCCATCACTTTTGACATGTATACGGAACCCATCACGGCAAACTGAGCCAGCCATTCGGGTTTACAGTCAACATTTGCACCACAGTCTATTAAAAGCACCTGGGAATCCGTTAGCGTCGGCAGCAAGGGCGCCAAAGCAGGTCTCTGCACACCGGGCATGCGTTTGGCCAGCAGAGTGGCGGCAGAAAGCACAGCGCCGGTACTGCCAGCGCCAACAAAGCCATCGCCCTTTCCTTCTGCCAGATCGCGCATCGCCACAACAACACTGGCATCTTTCTTGCGGCGGATCGCCAGCACAGGCGCTTCATTGTTTTCTATCACTTGCGGCGCATGAACAACGGACAACCGATCTGTTTTTTTGCCGGACAAAAGCTTGTACAGGATCGCTTCGTCTCCGTACAGCACCAGCTCCAGATCCTTATATGCCGCTACTGCATCAACAGCCGCATCCACCACGATCTGCGGTGCATGATCACCGCCCATCGCATCAATCAACAGTTTTGTCAACAGGGCACCTCCCCTTGAGTATAAAAATATTATACAAAAAACTGTCCTCGGTAACAAGAGCGGAAAAGAATAAAGAACAGGGGCGCTAAACGCCCCTGTTCTCGTTTAATTAAAGAAATTGCACTTACGCTTCGTTCGCTTCTTCGCGCGTGGTCATAACCTTGTTGCCGTTATAATAGCCACAGCTTTTGCAAACCGTGTGCGGAAGCACAGGCTTATGACATTGCGGGCAAGTAGCCACAGTCACGGCCGGAGCACCGTCATGCGTTCTGCGTTTGTCACGGCGTGTACTGGAAACACGTCTCTTGGGAACTGCCATTTCTCACACCTCCTGAGGAAATTCGATCTGTTGCAGGATGGAAAACGGGTTGTCGCTTTGCGTCGGGCACCCGCAGGGGCCTTCATTGAGATCAGCCCCGCACTGGGGGCAAAGCCCGGCACAATCCTCGCTGCACAACACGCGCATCGGCAACGCTATCAACGCAGCCTCCTGCAACGCTTGCATCAGATCCAGCTCGTCTCCTTCATAAGTATACAACTCTTCTTCTTCCTTCTCAACACCCACAGGAACAAAACGTTCACAAATGTTGGTTTCTATTTCAGAAACAACGGGCTTGAGGCAACGGGCACAGGGCGCCGCCACATGAAAGCGCAGAGTTCCGGATACTTGGATAATGCCTTCCCCGAGCGAAATCGCTTCGCCGGTGAACGCCACATTATCCGTCGATTCGAACTCATGAACAGGGACGATCGGCACAGAACCGGAAATCGGAATCGGTTTATCCTGTGACGATATCTGCCGAACTTGCAAAATCATCTAATCGTTCCTTCCACAACACCAATGGATTATACTTTGCCAATTACCGATTGTCAAGCAAAAACCTTAGCAAAGTGCCTTAGTATCACGGGCAATCGTCATTTCTTCATCCGTCGGGATCACGAGCACGCGCACCTTGCTGCCCGGGCGGCTGATTTCGATTTCGCCGCGGCCTTTGTTTGCCTCTTCGTCAAAATCGATCCCGATCCATTCCATGCCTTTGAGGATGCGGGCACGGGTCGCGCTGTCGTTCTCACCAATGCCGGCCGTGAACACGATGCAGTCAACACCGCCCATGGCCGCTGCATAGGAACCAATGTATTTCTGGATCCGGTACGCAAACACTTCAAGCGCAAGCTCTGCACGTTCGTTTCCTTCTTCAGCTGCTGCCGCCAGATCGCGGAAGTCGCTGGAAACGCCGGAAATGCTGAGCACGCCGCTCTTTTTGTTGATATAGGTATCCATCTCTTCGATGGTCATGCCGGTCTTGTCCATCAGGAACTTGATCGCCGCCGGGTCCATATCGCCGCAGCGGGTGCCCATCACAAGGCCTTCCAGCGGGGTCAGGCCCATGGAAGTATCCACGCATTTCCCGTCTTTAATCGCGGCAATGCTGCTGCCGTTGCCCAGATGGCAGGTGATCAGCTTAAGGCCTTCTTCATAGCCCATGATCTCACTCGCACGCTGAGACACATAACGATGGGAAGTGCCGTGGAAGCCGTAACGGCGCACTTTAAACTGCTCGTATGCTTCATACGGCAGACCATACAGATACGCTTTGGGCGGCATTGTCTGATGGAACGCAGTATCAAACACAGCAACCTGCGGCACGCCGGGCATCGCATTCATGCAAGCACGAATGCCCATCAGGTTCGCCGGGTTGTGCAGCGGGCCAAGGTCGCAGTTGTCTTCGATCGCTTTGATAACTTCGTCATTGATCAGCGAAGACTGGAAGAACTGGCTTCCGCCGTGCAGCACACGGTGGCCGACCGCGTTGATCTCATCCATGCTTTTCACAACGCCGTGATCCGCATCGGTCAGCGCAGCGATAACGAGCGCAATCGCATCATTGTGGTCTTTCATATCCTGCTGGACAACCGCTTGTTTGGGCCCTTTGTGCGTAAGCACACTGCCGGCGATGCCGATGCGTTCGCACAGGCCTTTGCAAAGAACCGTTTCGGTGTCCATGTCGATCAGCTGATATTTCAAGCTGGAGCTGCCGGCATTGATAACAAGAATTTTCACGATCGTTTCCTCCTTATTGGATCGCCTGCGCCTGCACAACAGTGATGGCGATTACTTTCATAACATCGTCCGCAGAGCAACCGCGGGACAGATCGTTAACGGGTTTGGCAAGGCCCTGCACCACCGGGCCGAGCGCTTCGGCTTTGGCCAAACGCTGCACGAGCTTGTAGCCAATGTTGCCTGCGCCAAGGTCCGGGAAGATCAGCACGTTCGCTTTGCCTTCCACCGGGCTGCCGGGGGCTTTGCTGGCGCAAACGGACGGCACGAGGGCCGCATCCAGCTGCATTTCACCATCAAGGCGAAGCTCGGGCGCCGCTTCTTTAGCAATGCGGGTCGCTTCGATCACTTTATCGGCATCCGGATGAGACGCGCTGCCCTTGGTGGAGAACGAAAGCATGGCCACAATCGGCTCCATCTCGCACAGGAAACGGGCGGTATCGGCACTGGTCAACGCAATCGCGGCCAGTTCTTCAGCGTTCGGATCAATCACCATGCCGCTGTCGGCAAACACGAACGTGCCGTTGTGGCCCATGGTAGGATCGGGCACCGTCATGATAAACGCCGCAGAAACGGTGGAGATGCCTTTGCGGGCTTTGATGATCTGCAGCGCGGGGCGCAGAACGTTGCTCGTGGAGTTCGCAGCACCGGCAACCATGCCTTCCGCATCGCCCTGTTTGATCATCATTACGCCATAATAAAGCGGATCTTTGACGGTCGCCATGGCTTTTTCGATCGTCATGCCTTTGTTTTTGCGCAGTTCATACAGCGCATTGGCATACTCTTCCAGTTTCTCGGAAGACTCGATGTCAATCATCGTCACATTGGACAAATCCATGCCGTCGGCGAGCTTTTCGGCTTCTTCGCGCTTGGCGAGCAGGATCACATCCGCAATCCCGGCTTTGCTGGCCATGGCCGCGCCCTGCACAATGCGGGCATCATTGCCTTCCGGCAATACGATCGTGCGTTTGGAAGACTGCGCGCGTTCAATAATCCGATCAGAAAAACTCATTATGTTAGACTCCTTTCAAAATTACAGAAAATCACCGTATTATTTTAACCCATTAGGGCATGAGTTTCAAGAAATTTGCGCACGAAAAGACAATCTCCGTCCATTATTTGCTATAATATTGGGCAAGGGGGTGCTATCATGCGGTTATCCGGGATCGTTTGCGAATACAATCCGCTTCACGGCGGCCATTTTAAGCAGCTGAGCTTTGTTAAAAAGCAATCTGATTTTGTGATATGCGTTATGTCCGGCTCGTTTGTTCAGCGCGGTGAACCGGCTATGTTTGATAAATTTATTCGCACGGAATGGGCCATCTGTGCTGGTGCGGATGCCGTGTTTGAAATCCCGGCTGCCGCCGTTGAGCAAAGCGCTCAAGGGTATGCCGATGCCTCCATTCGCCTTCTTGCTTCACTGGGCGTTGATGATGTTTGGTTCGGCAGCGAAACGGAATCGATCGATGCGCTTATCCCTCTCGCTACCCTTTACCGCTCAGAGCCTGAACAGTTTACACAGGCATTCCAAAGCGCGCTCAAGCGCGGCTTGTCTTATCCGGCAGCAAGGCAGGCTGCCGCAGAGCACTGCCTTGGGTCTTTGCCAAAAACCGTTTTTTCGCCCAATGCAACTTTGGGCATCCATTATATCAACGCAAATCACAGGCTTGGTTCTCCTCTAACGCTGCATGCGCTGCCGCGCACGCTCGGAGTGTCCGGTGCCGGCATTCGCCGCTCGATCATGGCCAACGAACCGATAAAGGACGTGCCAGCCTTTGTGAGCCAGACAATCAGCGGCCTGCAGCCTGTTGATATCAACAGCCTTTCCCAAGCCATTCTTTATCGGCTGCGCTGCATGAGCATTCAGCAGATCGGCCGGCTGCCGGATATCAGCGAAGGATTTGAAAACAGGCTTTCTTCCGCTGCCGGGCAGGCCACCGGCGTTTCTTCCCTGCTGTCTTTGGCCGCCACGCGCCGATATCCCGTTTCCCGCATCAAGCGTATCCTGATGCAGGCGCTGCTTTGCATTGACAGCAGCATCGTGCAGTCTCTGCGGGAGAACGGCCCCGGATACGCCCGGCTTTTAGGGCTGCGCGTGGGCGCCGAAAAGCTTTTGGGCGAGCTGCAGCAGCGCGCAACAATCCCGATCGTTTCCCGCCCGGCCAAACATAAGGACAACGACTGCTTTGCCGTTGATATTCGCGCCACAGACTTGCATGCGCTGGCCGCCGGTTTACCGGCCGGGCTGGATTTCACCCGTGCCATTGTGCGTGTGTGACCATTTTTCGATCTCGTTTTTTATATCGGCCATTCTGGCTATGGTTTCCTGATACCCAAGTTCTATACAGTGCTCAATATCTTCCGTTGAGTACTGCGCAATATCCGAAAGCGGCGGTTCTATCAACAGATCCGCCTTTTCATTTTCTTCTTTTGTTACAACAGCCGCCATAACATCCAATGAACGCAAAAACACATGCCAAATTGAATCATCAATATTGGCCGGCTCTCCTTTGTGCGCTCCCACATCCACCCCGATCACGAAATCGGCGCCCATACTTCTTGTTGCTGTAATGGGAACAGGGCAAAGTGTTCCGCCATCTACATATAGCACGCCGTTGATCCACTTCGGCTCAAATATCCCGGGGATGCTGATGCTGGCGCGCACAGCGGTTGCCACACCACCCTGATCAAAAACCACGGTTTCTCCTTTTGCCAAATCGCAGGCAATGCATGCAAAAGGCGGTTCCATTTGGTCAAACGTTTTTTCTTTCGTCATCATATGGAGCAAGGATTCGAACCTTTCCCCTTTGATCAGGCCGCGCCGCGGCACCGTGATATCCAAAAACTCTTTCGTTTTCATCTGCGCGCATACCCGCCCAAACATTTCAAGATCGTTCCCGGAACAATATAGCGCCCCGATGATCGCACCCATCGAACAGCCGCAAACACGGCTGATCGGAATGCTGTTTTCTTGTAAAGCGCGGATCACACCGATATGCGCCATACCGCGAGCCGATCCGCTTCCCAGCGCCAGCCCGATTTTGGGCGCTTTTTTGTTTGTTATATCTTTCATGTTTTCTCTCCTTTTTGCATACGTGAAAACGAAGGAGGCAAAGGCTATGAATACGCACGCAAAGCATATTTCCGTGATTATATTGATCATCATGGTTTTTCTGCTGCGCTTTTCGTCATCCGCTACGGCAGGCGCCGCTTCAGGCGTGGCTTTATTTTTAAACAGCGTGCTGCCCGCCCTGCTCCCATTTTTTGTTTGTTCATGCATCCTGATCCGTTTAGGGACGATTCAGGCCGTTTCAAAGGCGCTGTCGGCCTTTATGCGGCCGTTTTTCTCGCTGGGCGGAGAAAGTATGCCCGCGTTCGTCATCGGCGCTGTGAGCGGATATCCCAACGGAGCAAGGGTAACAGCTGAGCTGTATTCACAAAATCATCTGCCGGCGCACGATGCCGGGCGCACATATTTGTTGTCTTCACTGGCCAGCCCGTCGTTTATCTTGTCTGCCGTAGCCGCTTCCATGCTTAAAAAACCGGGATGCGGATGGGTCCTGATGCTTTCGCACCTTTTATCTGCCGTTACGGTATACCGCTTCTGGCCTCAGGATCGAAGCTGTATAGATGCCCGTGTCAAAACGCAGGCTCCGCAAGCTCAAACACAAAGACCGCTCCGGATCTGCCTTGACAGTATCCGCGATGCGGCCGTTTCTCTTTGGAGCGTTGGATCTTTTATTATTCTGTTTAGTGCGTTGGTCTCCGTTATGCAGCATACAGGCATACTGGATGCTGCCTCACACATCCTTGCCGGTGTCTTCCGGTTCCTGTCTTTGCCCGCCTCGTTCTGGGCCGCTTTGCTGACCGGGGTTTTTGAGTTGTCAACAGGATGTGCCAGCCTCGCCGCACTCCCCTTTTCTCCGGCCGTGCAGCTGACAGCGATCAGTTTTTTGCTTGGTTTTGGCGGCTTATGTATTTTTGCTCAATGCGCTGAATATGCGCAGCAGTTGCGGCTGCCACTGGCAAGGCTGTTTATATTCAAGCTCCTGCAAGGCATTGTCGCCGCTCTGTATTGCGCCGTTCTGCTGCGGCTGTTCCCGTTATCGGTATCCGCCTTTGCCGCACCAGCCGCCCATACCTATGCATACAGGCCTGTTCCCGTGTACGGCATCGTGTTTGTTACTTTAACAGCCCTTGTCGCCGCCTTATTGGCCGACAGATCCGCGCGCCGGAGCTGATTTTTCCTGCCCTTCCGCGTCTCTGTTGCGTTCTTTGTTTGTCAGCGACTGCCGGTTTTTGCGGATGGTTTCAATGCAATCAGCTAAATGTTCTTCCAACTCATCCAGCACGTCCTGCGCATATCCCATGGCGCCGGCCCGCATTTCCTGCTTGGCACGGGTGGCCGAGTTCATAACGGCTTCCGCCCGTTCTGTTGCGGCACGCACGATCTCGTGCTCCTGACACAGTTGTTCCGCCCTTAAGCGTGCCTGGGCAATGATATGATCAGCCTGTGCACGGGCGTCTTCCAGAATACGCTGTTCATCCGCTTTGATACGGCGGGCATTTTCGATCTCGGCAGGTAAAGATTCCCTGATCTCGTCGATAAATCCCAGCATCCTGTCCTGATCCATCATGTGCATGCTGGACATCAATGCTTTTTTCGCGCCTTCAATTTCTTCTTCCATAAGATCAATAATTTCTGTCAGGGTCATTCTTTACTCCTCTTTTTCTCACAGCCGATTTTTGGACCTGTTCGGTTATACATTGGGGTACCAGTTTGCTTATATCTCCGCCAAAAAGGGCAACTTCCCGAACCATGCTGCTGGATAAAAAGCGCCACTCTTTATCCGTCATTAAAAACACAGTTTCAATTTCCGGCGCCAACAGCCCGTTCATCTCCGCCATGGCGATCTCCGATTCAAAATCAGCCACAGTTCTAAGCCCGCGCACCAACACAGCCGCGTTTTGGCCGCGCGCATACTCCACCAACAATCCATCAAAAGAATCTGCCCGCACGTTTTTCAGATGGGCAGTGCTTCGCTCAATCATTTTTACCCGTTCTTCCACCGAAAACATAGGAGATTTCGCTGTATTGTTCAGCACCGCCACGATCAGCTCGTCATATAGCACAGCGGCCCTTTCAATCATGTTCAAATGGCCGTTTGTGATCGGATCAAAACTGCCGGGATAGATCGCGATCATTGCTCGCTCTCCTTTCGGTATACCGAGATCGCACGCTTTCCGTATTGTTTCCGTTTATACAGCACACAGCCGGAAAACCGTTCCGGTAAAGGATTGGCGCTGTCATGCTCGAGTACTGCCAGGGAGCTTTCCGACATCAACGGAACACACAGCATCAGCGCCCGTTCATAATATCCCAGCGCATAAGGCGGATCCATAAAAACAACATCAAACGTGCGCTCTGCTTTAGCCAAAAGCTGCAAAGCCCGCGCATAATCGTTTTGATATATCTCCGTTTTATCCTCCAAGGACAGCATTTTTACATTATTTCTTGCCACCGTTACGGCCGGCGCCGCAAAATCAATCATCACGCCGTGCCGGGCGCCGCGGCTCATCGCTTCAATCGTCATCGCACCGCTGCCGCAAAACACATCAAGCACATTCGCGCCCGGTATTTCCCTTTGCAGCATGGAAAAAACAGCCTCACGAACCATGCCGCTCGTTGGCCTTGTTTTATCCCCTTCCGGTGTTTGAATGATTCGGCCTCTAAACTGGCCGCCTGCAATTCGAAGCATCACCCACGCCCTTGTATCAATAGCACAAAATCAGTCTTTTATTCGTTGCTATAGCGTCCATGCGAACATCATGTTCTTCCGGCTCGATCTGTTCCACTATCTGCTTGTCAAAGCACATGCCAACTTTGACACACGGGATCCTGGCCAGGAACTTATCATAATATCCGCCGCCTGTTCCAACGCGGTTTCCTTTTTCATCAAACGCAAGACCCGGCACAAACGCAACCTCTATCGTGGACGGATCCACTTCATACTGCGGATCCGGTTCCAACACGCCGTAACGGTTGGAAGTCAAAATATCGTCCGGGTAATACTCGGCCGCGATCATCTCATCACCTTTAATCATCGGCAGCAGTACCGTTTTATTTGAGCGCAGCAGCCAATCGATCAAAGGCCAGGTATCTACTTCATCGCCTTTGGAAGCATAAACAAAAATCACTTTGGAATTTTTGAGCTGCGGCAGCATATACGCATGCTGGCGCACCATGCTGGACTCAACCTGGTGCTCCTGTTCAGGGATGCTTGCCCGGATCTTGCGCGCTTGTTCACGGATCGTTTCTTTGTTTGTCATTTACACATACTCCCTTGGAACGCGTTCTGCAATGTTTACCAATACTTCGTAACCTACACTGCCGCGAAGTTCTCCCAATTCATCTGCGGTGATCATCTCATTCCCCTGTGCTCCGATCAACACAACATCGTCCCCTACGGACACTTCGGGCAAAGCCGTAACATCCACCATTAGATGATCCATGCACACACGGCCAACAATAGGGCAGCGCTGTCCGCCGATAAGCACATCCGCTTTTTGGGACAGCAGCCTTGAATATCCATCAGCGTATCCGACAGGGATCGTGGCAATGCGCCGCAGGTCAGGGGCTATAAACTCCCTTCCGTAACCGACCGACTCCCCTCTGCCGATCGTTCTGAGCGCCTGCACTTTGCTGCACAGCGTCAGTGCAGGGCGCAGCGCCTCCGGCATGCCCGTTTCAAAAGACGGAAGGCAACCATACAGTATAATACCACAGCGAACCATATCTTTGCGGAGATTTTTTCGGCGCAAGGTAGCGGCGCTGTTGGAGATATGGCACAGCGGCGTAAACCCGGCCTCATGAACAAGTGCCTCTACTTCGTTAAACACTGCCACTTGCTCATCCACAAAGGAATCGTCCGCCATATCAGCCGAAGCAAAATGCGTGAACAGCCCCTCCATCGTTACATGCGGTGCCTTTCTAAACGCATCGATCAAAGCCGGTGCCTCTTCCTTCATCATGCCGATCCGATGGAACCCGGAATCTACTTTTAAATGAGCTTTGGCTTGTTTGTTTTCCCGCACGGCCGCCTGTTCCATAGCTTCTACCTGTTCCGGCATATACACGCAGGCTGCAATATCAAGACCAACGCACTGCGCACATTCTTCCGCTGACAGTGCGCCTATGATTAACACCGGCGCATCGATCCCGGCTGCCCGAAGTTCTTCCGCTTCGCCAAAAGTTGCAACGCCCAGCGCATATGCGCCGCACTCAAGCATCTTTTTGGCAACGGGCACAGCGCCGTGGCCGTATGCATTTGCTTTTATGATCGCCAACATTTTGGTGTCGCCTATGCTGTTGCAGATATAGCGGGTATTATGCCCGATCGCCTCCAGCGAGATCAACGCTCTTGTTACACGCATGTTAATTCCCTCTTATTCCGATAACGAATAAATTTCTTCCCCGGAGAAAAAAGTGATCCCATTGTCCTGAAGCACGTTCATGCACTTCTCATTGTCGTGAACACGGAACAGGATCAACGCGCTGTCGTTGGGCGTGCGCACGAACGAATACAGATATTCAACATTGATCTGTGATTCGTTCAGCAAGTTCAGCACCTTAGATAATCCGCCCGGCGTATCGGGCACCTGCACGGCCAGCACATCCGTTGTGCTTACGGCAAACCCGTTTTCACTAAGCAGCTTCACCGCTTTATCAGGTTTGTTGACAATGCACCGCATGATCCCAAAATCCGTGGTATCTGCAATTGACAGCGCAATCAGATCGATCCCGTTATTGCCCAGGATGTTGGTTGCGGCTGCCAGTGTACCTTTTTTGTTTTCAAGAAAAACCGAAATCTGTTTAAGCATCATTGTTATATCCGCCTTCTTATCAGTTTTGTTGCCGGCCGATCAATCGGCCGGCGGAACATTTATGCATTTACTGCGCCGTATCCCAGGGTAAACGCGCTGTCGTTCATCTCTCTGAACACGGGGCGCACACTCTGCACAATCGCCTGGCGCATCTGTTCCTGATCAAGCCCTGCCGCAGCCGTAAACACGCCGAGCAGCACGATGTTGGCCGCCCGCACGCTGCCGGCCTTCTTGGCCAGTTCCACCGCGTCCACCCAGATGGTGTTTTCCGGCAGATTCGCAGCCACGTTTTCGGGATATTTAGCCTGCCCATTGGTTACAGACGGCGGAACGATCCTGTCTTTTGCCGCGATCACCAGGCCGCCCATTTTCAGCCGCGGCAGCCAGCGCATAGCTTCCATCGCTTCAAAAGCCAAAATCACATCGGCCGTTCCTTCTTCGATCAGCGGCGAAAGCACGGTTTTTTCCATCCGGACATGCGTAACCACACAGCCGCCCCGCTGGGCCATACCGTGCACTTCACTTACTTTTACATCAAGCCCCATACGCTGCGCGTATTCGCCCAGCACACGTGCTGTCAAAATAGTTCCCTGTCCGCCTACACCTACGATCAAAATATTCATTGATTCTTTCCTCCGATGCTGTTGACAGGGCACACACGCGCACACAAACCGCAACCGATGCACGCATCGCTGTTGATCATGGCTTTTCTGTTGTTTTCGCGCAGCAGCGCCGGGCAGCCCAGCCCAATGCATCGCCCGCAAGCGATGCATTTATCAGGATCCACCTTAAACGCAGGTTCGCGTTTTTTCACGATCATCACACACGGGCGGCGGGAGATCACAACACTCACGCCGTCTTCTTCCCACGATTGGCGGATCGCCGTTTCCATTTCATCAATATTGAGCGGGTCCACCACGCGCACGGAACGGGCACCCAATGCGGCGCAAACTTCTTCGATCTTGATAGGGGTTACTTCTTCCCCGCCCAGCGTTTTGCCGGTAGCCGGGTTATCCTGATGCCCGGTCATACCCGTTGTGCCGTTATCCACAATCACAACCGTTGTGTTCGCCTGGTTGTATACCGCACTTGCAAGGCCGGACAGCCCGCTGTGGAAAAACGTGCTGTCGCCAATCACCGCAACACTCTTTCTTGCGAAATCCCGGCCCATGCCCAGTTCTGCGCCATGCGCCATGCCAATGCTGGCGCCCATGCAAAGCGTTGTATCCATGGCGGAAAGCGGCGGCATAGAACCGAGTGTATAACACCCGATATCGCCAAACACAGTGGCTTTAAGTTTGCTGAGCACATAAAACACCGCCCGATGCGGGCAGCCGGCACAAAGCATCGGCGGCCGCGGGGCCAGATCCGTAAACGCAGGAAGCGCCTGCGGCACGGAAAGGCCAAGCGCCTGGCGGATCTTGCGCACGCTCAGTTCACCAATATAGGATGTATCGATCGGTTCACAAACGATCCCGAACGAACGCACAGCGTTTAACAAATGAGGCTCCAATTCTTCGGCCACATATAAGGTTTCAACGCTCTGCGCAAACGCAAGGATCTCTTTTTCATTCAGGGGATTTACAAGGCCAAGCTGCAGCACATCCGCTTCGGGCACCGCTTCTTTCACATAAGTGGATACGATACCGGCACAGATAATGCCGATCTTGCCGCTGCCTTTGTGCACGGTGTTAAGACCATGCTCGGCCGCAAACTCGGCCGCTGCCATCAGGCGGTCCTGCAGCGTTGTTTTTCTGAATGCTGCGTTTGCAGGCGCCATCACATATTTGCGAACGTTCTTTTCATACGCGCGTTTTTCCTGCGGCCACGCTTCCCCGCGCATAACAACGCTGCGTGCATGCGACGTTCTTGTTGTCATCCGCACAATCGTGGGCATATCACACGCTTCGCTCATCAGCACGGCTAAACGCATAAAATCATACGCCTGCTGGCTGTCCGCCGGCTCAAGCACCGGCACATGCGCCGCTGCCGCAATAAGCCGCGTATCCTGCTCATTTTGGCTGCTGTGCATCCCAGGGTCATCCGCCACAACAAACACCATTGCGCCGTTCACGCCTGTATAAGCGCCCGTAAACAGCACTTCCGAGGCCACATTAAGGCCCACGTGCTTCATGCAGCAAACTGCACGGGCGCCTGACACGCTTGCACCCATGGCCACTTCAGCTGCCACGATTTCATTGGCCGCCCATTGTGTTTGCATGGTTTCAAACCCGGCCGCCGTTTCTGCAATCTCCGTGCTCGGTGTGCCGGGATATGCCGCCAAAACACTTACGCCTGCGTCCAAGGCACCATAAGCGATCGCTTGGTTACCCAAAAGCATCGTTTTTATCACTCTGTTTCACCTCTCAAGTCACGCACACGGCGGGCTTTCCCTTCGTAGCGCCTGAGCGACATGGGGTTGGCCAATGTCACTTTCACTTTGATCAGCAGTTCCTGCTGCATTTTCTCCTGGATGCGGCGGCTGAGCGCTTCCAGCTCGCCATAGCTTTCCAGCAGTGACATATCATCAATCTCCACAACAACTTCCACCTGATCGGTAAAGTTCTTGCGCGTGAGGATTACTTCATAGCTCGGGCCAACACCCTTAGTGTTGAGCAGCACGCGCTCGATCTGGCTGGGGAACACATTGACGCCGCGGATCTTGAGCATATCGTCGCTGCGGCCTTTTATCTTGCTCATGCGCATGCTCGTGCGGCCACAGCGGCACGGCTCGGTTGTTACGCTGGAAATATCGCGGGTGCGATACCTGAGCAGCGGCTGTGCAAACTTGTTGATCGTTGTGATCACGACCTCGCCTTCCGAACCTTCGGGGAGCACTTGCCCCGTTTCGGGATCAATGATCTCAACAATAAACGCATCTTCATTGATGTGCATGCCCTCTTTAAACAGGCATTCGCCGGACACGCCGGGGCCCATCACTTCGCTCAAACCATAGTTTTCCGTGGCGATCACGCCCCAGCGGCGCTCGATCTCCGCGTTCATTTCTTCCGTATGGCCTTCCGAGCCCAGCAGCGCAATGCGCACCGGCAGTTCGGCAAGGTCAATGCCCATTTGTGCCGCCACATCACTGATATACAGCGCATAAGAAGGCGTGCTGACAAGGATCGTGGATCCAAAATCTTTCAGAAACTGCACCTGTCGCTGTGTGTTGCCGCTGGAAATTGGGATCACAGCCGCGCCGATCTTCTCCATCCCGTAATGCAGGCCCAAAGCGCCGGTGAAAAGCCCATATCCAAACGCGATCTGAGCAATATCATCCTTGCTGCCGCCGGACATTACGATCAGGCGGGCCATACATTCAGACCAGATCTCCAAATCTTCTTTTGTATATGCAACCACTGTTGCCGATCCCGTTGTGCCGCTGGACGCATGGATGCGCACCACCTCGCTCATCGGAACAGCCAACAACCCATAAGGATAATGGTCGCGCATGTCCTGTTTTACCGTAAACGGAATCTTTTTCAAATCATCCAATGATTTGATATCGTCCGGTGTAATACCTGCTTTGTCCAGCGTTTGGCGATAAAAGGGCACATTCTCATACGCGCGTTTTACCGTGTCCTGCAAGCGGGACAACTGGAGTTCCTGGATCGTTTTGCGATCCGCCTGTTCAATTTCCGGGTTCCATATCATTTTCATCACTCCCTGGGGATCGGGAAAAGTCAACCATAGTTCCGTGCTGCCGTATCCCCTAATTGTTAAATTTTATTATACTGCACTGCAGTAAAAAATCAATGCTTGATTTGCCTGCACAGCCTGTTTTGCCGCGCCGAGCAGGCGTTTCGTTTCCGGTGAACCGCGCTCTTGGAAGCTTGTCCACACCGGTATTATATATACATATATACTTCTCAGCCTCTTATTGGTTTATGGTGTTTGCAGCCTCACAGT
>JAFSIR010000018.1 GCA_017439715.1 Clostridia bacterium
AGTAAAGCTGCTTATGTTTTAACGGGAACAGATAAGTATATGGAACCCAGAACCTTGCAGTACCGATTAGAAAAAAAGGAGAATTCTCCCTGCCGTCGTTTTCGTTTAGTTGTAAATAATATCGTGATTTACAATTTCGGTGGCTCTGCTACGGATGTTATTCATCCGAGCAACCCACTCCATTTGATCCTCTGCCTTAAGTTGTTCAGTAACGTCCTCACGCTTTGCCATTTGTTTTACGAGTTGAAAAAACATATCCTCAGCATGCTTGTCAATATCAGCAAGGTAGCCGTTTAATTTGCCGCTTGTCAACAGATCAGTCTATCGTACCTTGTGATGTTGTTTGATATACCGTAGGTGTCGCTGTCCCCATAAGCCGATAGGCTGTTCTTCCTCATCGGGAAGGGCAAGGTCAGGCAAGTAATAATCACCTTGCAGAGTGTAGCTGATACCCGTCTGTTCGTTATAAATGTGCTTTTCCATAATCACGCCTCCTTGTAGATTACCTTGAATTTCTTTTGTTTCGCATCAATGATTTTCAGTAAAACCTCATCTATCGCATCGGTATATTTGCCGTTGGCAATAAGATTGTTCCGCATTTCGTTCAGACAGTTCACAACCACCCGCCGTTCAAAATTATCAAGTGCTATGTAATACTTCTTATCACGCATATCGGTCACTCCTTTAGCAAGTCTTGGAACGGGGTGTCGATGGCAACGAAGGTGTCGTAGGTGAAGTTAGCTCCCAACCGAAAACCCATCATAAAACTGTCGAGGTTAGATTCGCCGTTTACCACACTCCACGCATTTACAAAGTCGAGAAATTTTTTCTTGTTCTCACCGGAAAGCGCTTCGGTCAGAAATTCCTCGTTGAGCATAAGCACTTCCATTTGTTTCTGCACGGCTTTATTCTGCTTGGTGCTTCGTGCCTGCGGATCAATGTTGCCATAGTAAAATTCTTCTATAAATTTGCCCATATTGATACCTCCTTTGATTTTCTACAATAATTTACTCAAAGGCGGTTTAATAGTCGAATGTACCGCATAAAACAAAAAGGGCAATAAAAAAGAGAGAAGCCGAAACTTCTCTCAATTCTCTTGCCCTGCAATGCTCGTACCTTTAAGTTATTGTCCTTAAGGGTACGATGCTTTTGCCGATGCTTTTTTGTTTTAGCCTTCTTTTTTCAGTAGATCGCGAATCTCGCGCAGCAAGCGAATATCTTCCGGATCTTCTTTGGGCGCAGGGGCCGGTTCTTCCTTCTGCTCTTCCTTTTTGCGGTGCAGACTATTGATTATTTTCACCACGGAGAAGATGACTAGCGCAACGAGCAGGAAGTTGACCACGCTCTGCAAAAATTTGCCGTAGTAGATGGCGCTTTCCGCAATGTCGCCAACGGCAGGCTTGATCACCCATTTGAGCTCGGTGAAATTCAGCCCGCCAAACAAAATGCCGATCAGCGGCATCACCAGGTCATTGACAAGCGAAGTTACGATCGCCGTAAACGCACTGCCGATGATAACGCCAACCGCCATATCGATCACGTTGCCCCGTGAAATAAACGTGCGGAACTCCGACCAAAATCCATTCTTTTTCATTGCATATTACTCCTTTTTTGGCAAGTTGTATATTTATGCATTTTTAACTCGGCGGCTGTGTTGCCGCCAAAAAACGCATGATATCCGTTATTTAAACCGCTTATATTTATTGTTGCGCTGGATTCGCGAAACGACAAACGCTGCGATCAGGCAGCCGACGCCCACCACCAACAGCACCGTAAAAATGGGAGACCGTGTGGCTATCTCCACTTTTCCTTCCGGAGCCGCCAATGCCGCCGTGGACAGCACCATCATGCTAAGAAAACCGCCTATAAACGCCGCCGCTTTTTTCATGTTTATCCCTCCTGAAAATACTATACCACAAACCAACTATTTGTACAGACAAAGATTTTGCTTTTATATATCATTATATAATGATTTATTATTATATAGGCGGGAATTGGGAGAGTTTGATTGAAAAACCTCCTTATTTGCTGTTTTTGACATTCACAGCCGCACTCTTTATAATATCTTTGTTTTGCGGTGCAAAAAAACCTGTGCCGCACACACAGGGAGGATATTTTGGTTTACATGGTTCTTGACCTTGAATGGAATCAGCCGCCGCCCTATCGGCCGCGCAAGGCGCTTGCTTCCCCGCTGCGAAATGAGATCATCCAGATCGGCGCTGTAATGCTTGATCCGTCTTTTAAGCCGATAGATGAGTTTCGCGCCGCCATCCGGCCGGTGTACAATCGGGTGCTGCACGCCCATGTTGCAAAGCTGACCGGCCTTGAACAGGCCGATCTTGACGCAGGAATGCCTTTTTCTGAGGCGATTTCCCTGTTTCGGCAATGGTGCGGCAACGATAATTGCACAATTTTGACCTGGGGCAACGATGATGTTTCCATTTTGCAGCAAAATATGGCGCATTACGCACTTGAGCAGGGCTGGATCGCCGCCTGGTATAACCTTCAACCGATCTATAACCGACAAATGGAAGCGGGAAAAAACCAGGTGTCGCTGAAAAATGCGGCGGCAGCACTGGGGGTTGATCTGGATATTCCGGCGCATGACGCGCTCAATGATGCCCGCATCACGGCGCTGATCTGCGGCAAGCTTGATCTACAGGCTGGGTTGGCAGCTGCCGGCGCGGAAGCAAACAACGAAACCAGCGTTCGTAAGCTGCAGGCCCGCCTGTCGCTGCTCGGGTTTAAAACAAAAAAGGCCGTGCTGGCCGATCCGCGGGTAACAACGGTGATTTGTCCGGTGTGCCATGCGAAGATGGAAAGCCTTCCCTTTGCTTCCCAAAGCCGAAACAAGATGATCACGCTTTCAACCTGTGCAGAGCATGGCACGTATTTTGTACGCATCAAAATGGCGTGTTTGAAAGACAATGGGTGGACGGTGCACCAACTGGTGTACAACTGCGATGATGAGGCGCGGGCCCTGTATGCCCAGAAATCCGCACCGGAACAGGCCTAAAACGGCATATAAAAGGCATAGCTTGCGCTATGCCTTTTTTGCGCGGAAAAACGCGGTTTTTTGCGTTTATTTCAGGTAAAACTGCTCGTCCCGATACACAAGCCCGCTGTTGCCGTAGATCTCTTCCGGCAGTGAATTCATGATCAACGACCTGTCTTTGAAGAATTTTTCCATCTGGATCCGGCTCATTGATTTTACGCCGTCTTTTTTCATCTGCTGCACAGCCAAATCCGCCAGTGTTTTGAGCGGGCTGCCAACCGGCACAACCGCGCCGCGCAGATACCGCCTGTCGCGCACTTCGGGCGTGATCACCCGGAAGCCCAGGTCATACGTTTCCAAAATGGAGATGGCCAAAAACCCGTTCCACGGGTATTTGAGCGCGGGGAACTCCGTGTCTTGATCCAGTTTGTACAGCGGATAGTATCCTTCCTGGCTCACCAACTTGGTCAGCCGGTCTGCCACCGCCTTTTTCGCCTTGCCGGACAGGGTAAACTCGCCCTTTTCCACGTATTGCGTGCGCGAAACGCGGAAGCAACCCTTCTCGATCTCCGAAAACACGGTGTATACCGTGCCGCCGGACCATTTCAGGCGCTTGGCAAGCGCCATATACGCCTGATAATCAATGCCGTTTTTCGTATCAAGCAGGGCGCAGGCGATGCTGGCGGCGCTGGGATCCTGCACCGGGAAGTGCGGCGAAATGATATGAGGCCGGCTGAACTTATATTCTTTGCCCAGCATCAGCGCTGCCACATAGAACAGGTTTGTTTCATTCTCAATGCGGTTACGCTCAATAAACGCGGGCATCAGCACAGACACGGCATCATACAGCAGCACATCCGATGCATAGCCGGAAAACGGCTCGGACACCGCTTCAAGGATGCAGCGCATCTGAACAACATCTTTTTCCGTGAACGAAATGTTATCCACATGGTTATATTCGTTATATGCCCACTGCATCAGCTTAGGTTCACGCACCACAGCAAACAGGATCACCATGTCCGCCGTGCCGGGCACGAATTCCTTGATTTCGTCTTTGCGCACCGGGCCGCCTTTTTGGCGGATCAGCTCACAGATCCTGTCTTCGATCACTTCACGCGGCGAATCGGGCTTAACCAGAATATCCCGCTCGTAGCGGAACTCGCTCGGGTACAGGTGTTTGAGCATGCCGTGCAGAAAATGGCTGTTGTTCACGCTGCTCGTTTTCTTCAGTTTTTCTTCAAACACGGCGAAAATTTCCCCATAATACAGGGATTTTCGCTCGTTTTGCTGGATATAGGCAAATATTTCCTTAAACAGAGCAGGGTCATACTTAACATGTTCAAACGAGCAATACCGCCCACGGGCACACAGGATCAGGTGCGGCGTGACCCGCGCCATCAGCGCGTGGTTGTTTTCCGGCAGCTGAACGCCCTGATACCGCACGTTCATAATCTCCCTCAGGCGCGCCATATCTGCATTGTCCGGGTTGGAATCCAGCTTGATCCCTTCCGGAAAATACTTGGTGATAGCATCATGGCAGGCCAAAGCATTTGATGCTTTCTTGCGTGAAACAAACTCGCCAAAGAAATGATAGCCCATATACACCAGATAGTGCATAAGATCTTCCACTCTGAGCACGCCCAGCCCATAGCTGCGCAGCTGCTCCTCTATCTGGTCGATATTATCATAAAAATTCATGCCATCGCCGATCACATCAAGCACAAACCGGCGCAGCAACGCATCCATATCCGGCGGGCATTTGCGCTTGTCCACATAACGGGCGGCAAAATCAAGGTATTCCACCACATCCGCATCGCCCAATACAAAGGCGCAACATTCCGCCACCTGCCCATTTTCAAACAGCTCTTCCAGTTCGCGCTGATAAAACCCGGTCTTGTCAGGGCTGAGCATAACGGAGGCAATCAGGTTGGCCCACGGCCGCATGATCTGCCGGGCACGCGCGATCAGCTGGCGCACGCGTTCCCGCGTGAGTCCCACATCATCGGCAATGCTTTGCAGCGTTTCGCCCCGGCTTTTGCGCATCAGACAGGTGCGGCCCGTGTCGTTCAGCGCTTCCATATGCTCTTCAAACAGCACGGAAACCGGGCGGGACAGCAGCGTGAGCGCTTCGCACACGTCCGTTGCAAGCGTGCTTCTGTCTACTTTATCCAAATCTCCCACTGTTTCATAGCCCAGTGCAATCAACATATCGATCAGCGACCGTTCTACACCCAGATAGGCAAGGTCTTCAATCGCAATGCGGTGGTTCAATTCGGCAATCTCAAGATCGGCCACCATGTTCAGGTTGCCGATCAGCATGCTGTATACCTCGTGGATGCGCTTCATAGACGTTTGACCTACGCCGCGCACCGCCCGAAAATCAAAATGGCAGGGCCGAAGTTCGCCGATTGTGCGGATACCGATCAGCTGGCAGTAGCGGATAAACGCTTCCCCGCGCGGCACACCGTCAAACGCCTGTTCAACAGGGATCGCTGCGCCGCTGTGCAGGTCATTATCGCCAATAAACTCAAACCGTGGCTTGCTGACTCCGTCAACCTCCACCGTTTCATTCCACATTGAAATAGGCCTGACCCACATATCCCCCGATCCGTACAGCTGCCGGTACACCACCAGCTTCTCTTCCGTTTCGGAATGCATCGCCACGCCAAGCACTTCATATTCGTTGCCTTTAAAATGCCTATAACGCCCCAGCCTTAATTGTCCGCTCATACGATCACCGCCTCTGGGTATATTTTAGCATGATTTTTGCAAAAAGAGAAGAATTTTTGATGAAAAATATTATTTTCTCCCATGTCATCCATTTGTTTGTGCTGTGTTATAATAATGTGAAATTTGTTTTGAGGTAAATGGAAATGACCGGAACTTTGGTGAATGCCGCGGCAGTGATCGTGGGCGGGGCGATCGGCTTGTTGTTCAAATCCCGGATCAAGGCCGGGTTTCAGTCGGGCGTGCAAAAGGCGATCGGCGTTTCGATTTTTTGCGTTGGTCTGGCAGGTTTGATGGCCAACATGCTCTCTCAGAATGCTGACGGCACGCTTGCCAGCAGCGGCGAGCTGCTGTTGATCGTATCCCTTGTGCTGGGCGCGCTGGCAGGAGAATTGTTAAAGCTGGATGACCGGCTCAATGCCCTTGGCCGAAAAATCGAAGCGCGGTTCCGCATGTCTGGGTTTACAGCCGGGTTTGTGAACGCTTCCCTGCTGTTTTGTGTTGGGGCGATGACCATCGTTGGCCCGCTGAACGAAGGCTTAACCGGCGATGGCGGCATTTTGTATATCAAAAGCATGCTTGACTTTGTGTCAGGTATGATCCTGGCCTCGTCTTTGGGTGCAGGTGTGCTGTGTGCAGCCGTGCCGGTGCTGGTGATCCAGGGCAGCATTTCGCTGTGCGCCGGGTTCCTGGGCCCGATGCTGCAGAGCACGGTGCTGCTGCGGCAAATCTGCATGGTTGGATACGCGCTGATCCTCTCCATCGGGTTCAACTTTGTGGCCGATTCCAAAATCAAAATAGCTAACCTGCTGCCCGGGCTGCTTGTGCCCATTGTATGGGCGATTATTTCTTCGTTAGTATAATTTCCTCTTGTTTATCCGCGCAAACAATGGTATATTGAAACAAGACAACTCAACGCGTCTCGTTATTTCGAAGGCGCGTTTTGTGTTTTTAGGAGGGCCGAATGGAAAAGATTGGGTTTGACAATCAAAAGTATATCGAAATGCAGTCTTCAAGCATTCGTCGTCGAATCGACCGATTTGGCGGCAAACTCTATCTTGAGTTCGGCGGCAAGCTGTTCGATGATTTTCACGCGGCCCGCGTGCTGCCCGGCTTTGAGCCTGACAGTAAGGTGCGCATGCTGCTGCAGATGAAAGAGGAAGCGGAGATCGTGATCGTCATCAATGCTGATGATATTGAGCGCAACAAACGCCGCGGCGATCTCGGCATCACATATGATCTTGATGCGCTGCGCCTGATCGATGCTTTTCGCGGCATCGGGCTGTATGTGGGCAGCGTTGTGATCACGCATTACCGTGCCCAGGCCGCTGCCGACAAGTTTATCAACCGGCTGCGCGACCTGAACATTCGCTCTTACAAGCATTATGTTATCCCCGGATACCCGGCCAATGTGCCGCTAATCGTATCGGAAGAGGGGTTTGGCCGCAACGAATATATTGAAACTTCTCGGTCGTTGGTGGTTATTACTGCGCCGGGACCAGGCAGCGGCAAAATGGCCACTTGCCTGAGCCAGCTGTATCATGACAATAAGCGCGGGATCCGCGCCGGATATGCCAAGTTTGAAACCTTCCCGGTGTGGAACCTGTCGCTGCGCCATCCGGTGAACCTTGCCTATGAAGCGGCCACAGCCGATCTGAACGATATGAACATGATCGACCCATATTATCTGGATGCGTACGGCGAAACGGCGGTGAACTATAACCGCGATGTCGAAGTGTTCCCTGTTTTGAACACGATCTTCCAGAAAATCTCCGGCGAATCACCCTATAAGAGCCCCACGGATATGGGCGTGAATATGGTAGGACACTGCATTTTTGATGAGGAAGTGGTCAACCGCGCGGCGGAACAGGAGATAATCCGGCGGTATTATGCAGCGTTGTGCTCCGTGCGCCAGGGGATGAGTGAATCTTCCGAGGTGTATAAGATTGAGCTGCTGATGAACCAGCTGGGGCTGACGAGCGATAACCGGCCGGTGGTGGCCGCAGCGCTGGCGCGGGCCGCTGCCACGGATGGGCCGGCTGTTGGCCTCCAGCTGCGTGACGGACGCATTATCACGGGCAAAACATCGCCGCTGTTGGGCGCTTCCAGCGCCCTGCTGCTCAACGCGCTCAAGGCATTGGCGGGCATTGATCAGAGCATCCCGCTCATTTTGCCCACGGTGATCGAGCCCATCCGCAACCTGAAACTGGAGCATATGGGCAACCATAACCCCCGCCTGCACACGGATGAAGTGCTGATCGCGCTGTCCATCTGCGCGCTGAGCGACCCTAACGCAGCGCTGGCCATGCAGCAGCTGCACAAACTGCGCAGCACAGAAGCGCATTCCACGGTGATCCTGTCGCGCGTGGATGAAAACGTGTTCAACAAGCTGGGGGTGCATTTAACATGCGAGCCTACATATTCCACCAAAAAGCTGTATCACGCACGGTAACACGAAAACGATAAGAGGGAGCGAACGCTCCCTCTTTTTTTGCGCAAAAAAACAGGGGAACCGAAGTTCCCCTGTTTGTAGTGCACCTTAGTCGTTGAAGCCTTCGCGGGCTTTATACGTGGTGTGCAGCAGCTCGTGCGCTTTGTGAGAGTTGGGCTCGCCCAGGAACTCATCATACAACGCTTTGACCTGCGGGTTCTTATGGGACTGACGCAGAGTCTGGCGCTCATCTTCGCTGTACAGCGCTTGGGCACGTTTCTCTTTGTAGGTGTCAAGGATATCATCA
This sequence comes from Clostridia bacterium, assembly GCA_017439715.1. Lineage (GTDB taxonomy): Bacteria > Bacillota > Clostridia > Christensenellales > QAND01 > RGIG3178. The sequence goes on from JAFSIR010000018.1 coordinate 8,461, forward strand.
TCTTCGTTCGGCAGGAAGCAGGAACGGATGATCGGCTGGCCGCCGCCGGCGATGCAGCCGCCCGGGCAACCCATCACTTCGATGAAGTGATATTTGGATTTGCCTTCGCGGATCTCGTCAAGCAGAACCTTGGCATTCTTCATGCCGTGCGCGATCGCCACATTCACAGTCATACCGTTGATGTCCAGAGACGCTTCGCGGATGCCGTCAAAGCCACGAACGGCTTCGAACTTGATCGCCCCATGTTCTTCGCCCGTCAGGACAAAGTAAACAGTGCGGAGCGCAGCTTCCATAACGCCGCCGGTCACGCCGAAGATAACGCCGGCGCCGGTGTAATCGCCCATGATGTCGGCATCAAATTCTTCATCGGGCAGCCGGGTGAACATGATGCCGGCACGTTTGATCATGCGGGCCAGCTCACGCGTGGTCAGAACCGCATCAACATCGGGCAGGCCGTTAACTTTGAGCTGTTCTCTTTCCTTCTCATCCTTTTTCGCGGTGCAGGGCATGATGGAAACGACGAAAATGTCTTTCGGATCAATGCCTTTCTGTTCCGCATAGTAGGATTTGAGGATAGCGCCCTGCATCTGGTGCGGGGATTTGCAGGAAGACAGGTGATCAAGCAGATCGCCATAGTTGTATTCCGCATAGTTGATCCAGCCGGGGGAGCAGGAAGTGATCATCGGGAGCACGCCGTTATTCTTGATACGGTTGAGCAGCTCGGTACCTTCTTCCATGATGGTCAGGTCAGCAGCGAAGTTGGTGTCATACACTTTGGCAAAGCCAAGGCGGCGGAGCGCAGCAACCATTTTGCCGGTCACAGGAGTGCCAACGGGCATGCCGAATTCTTCGCCCAGCGCAGCGCGAACCGCGGGAGCGGTCTGCACGACAACGTGTTTGCCGGCTTTGAACGCAGCGTCCACTTTGCCGATCTCGGATTTTTCCATCAAAGCGCCGGTCGGGCACACGCTGACGCACTGGCCGCACAGGATGCACGGGGAGTTCGCCATGGAGCGGTTTTCCGCCGGGGACACGATGGTACGGAAACCACGGTTTTCAAAACCGAGGATGCCCAGGCCATGCGCGTTCTGGCAGCGCGCGATGCAGCGGCCGCACAGAATGCACTTGGAGGTGTCACGCACGATGGACGGCGTGAGTTCATCGATGGACACGGGGGTTTTGGCGCCGACGAAGCGGTTTTCGCGGGCGCCAACCAGATGCGCTACATGAAGCAGTTCGCACTGGCCGTTCTTATCACACTGCTGGCAGTTGATGTTATGGTTGGAGAGCAGCAGTTCCACGGAGGCGCGGCGGGCTTCCACAGCGGCCGGGGAGCCGATGCGGATCTCCATGCCTTCCGCCACGGGGTACACACAGGAAGCCACCAGGCCGCGGGCACCGGTCGCTTCGACCAAACAGACGCGGCAGGAACCGTTGGAGCACTCACCATGGTTGAACGCGCAAAGGGAAGGAATCTCATAACCGCAGGCTTTAGCGGCTTCGAGGATGGTCAAGCCAGCCTCGACTTCATAGGAGATACCTTCAATTTTAATGTTAACCTTAGCCATTTTGTCAGTCCTCCTAATTACTTCTTCACAATCGCTTTAAATTTACAGGTAGCAATACAGGCACCGCACTTGACGCACTTGTTGGGATCGATCGCATACGCGGGCAGTTTCTTGCCGGGCGCGGTGTAATCGGTCTTAGAAATGGCATCCGCCGGACAGGCTTTGGCGCACATGCCGCAGCCGAAGCATTTATCCTGGATAATGCTGTACTGCATCAGGTTCTTACAGACTTTCGCCGGGCACTTCTTGTCAACGATATGAGCAATATACTCATCGCGGAAGTGAGTGACCGTGGAAATGATCGGGTTGGCAGCCGTCTGGCCAAGCGCGCACAGGGAGTTGGCTTTCACGGTGCGGCCCAGCTCTTCGAGCTCTTCCAGATCCTGCATCGTGCCGTTGCCTTCAGTGATCTTGGTCAGGATCTCAAGCATACGCTTGGTGCCGATACGGCAGGGCGAGCATTTACCGCAGGACTCGTCGCAGATGAATTCCATATAGAATTTCGCAACGTCGACCATGCAGTTGTCTTCGTCCATAACGATGGCGCCGCCGGAGCCCATCATGGAGCCTTTGGCAACCAGGTTGTCAAAGTCGATCGGTTCGTCCAGGGATTCTTTGGTCAAGCAGCCGCCGGAGGGGCCACCGGTCTGGATGGCTTTAAATTCTTTGCCATCCGGAATGCCGCCGCCGATATCATAGATCAGCTCGCGCAGCGTGGTGCCCATCGGGATCTCAACCAGACCCACGTTGTTGATTTTGCCGCCCAGCGCGAACACCTTGGTGCCCTTGCTGCGTTCGGTGCCGCATTCGGCGAACGCCGCAGCGCCTTCACGCAGGATGTACGGCACGCAAGCAAGCGTTTCAACGTTGTTCACGATGGTGGGTTTCTGCCACAGGCCCTTGGAAGCCGGGAACGGCGGGCGGGGACGCGGCATACCGCGTTTTCCTTCGATGGAGTTAAGCAGCGCAGTTTCTTCACCGCAGACGAATGCGCCAGCACCCAGGCGGATGTGCGCCTGGAAGTTGAAGCCGGTGCCGAGAATGTTTTCGCCCAGCAGGCCCAGTTCGTTCATCTGTTTGATGGCGATTCTCAGGCGGTTGACCGCGATGGGATACTCAGCGCGGACATAGAAGTAACCGTTGCTGGCGCCGATCGCGTAACCGGCGATCATCATACCTTCGATAACGGCAAAGGGGTTACCTTCGAGGATGGAGCGATCCATGAACGCACCGGGGTCGCCTTCGTCACCATTACAGACAACGTATTTCTCGTCGTCCACACTGGCAAGCGCAAAGCTCCATTTCCGGCCGGTCGGGAAGCCAGCGCCGCCGCGGCCGCGCAGGCCGGCAGCCAGCACTTCATCGATAACTTCCTGCTGCGTCATGCCCAGGGCGCGTTTGAGGCCCATGAACGCGCCTTCGCCAATCGCTTCTTCGATGTCCTCCGGGTTGATCACGCCGCAGCCGTGAAGCGCAACGCGTTTCTGTTTTTTGTAGAAGTTGATGTCATCCTGTTTGACAACTTTTTCTTTGGTCGCCGGATCGACATAGAGCAGACGCTCCACGATCTCGCCGCCGATGAGATCTTTTTCCACGATCTCTTCCACATCTTCAAGCTGAACCAGGCGATACAGGGTATCTTCCGGATAGATCTTGACGAACGGGCCCTGAGAGCAGAAACCAAAGCAGCCGACTTTGTTGACCGTGATTTTGTCGCTCAAGCCTTTTTCGGCAATAATTTCTTCAAATTTGGCCTGGATCTCAGCAGAGTTGGAGGACAGACAACCGGTACCGCCGCAGAGCAACACAGCGCGTTTGCCGTTGCTGCCGTCGATCTTGCTGTTCATCTGAGCCGTGCAGGCAGCCACCTTCGCATTGAGTTCTTCAAACGATTTAATCATTAGTTTGCACCTCCGAGAGCGCGATATTCCGCAACCACTTCAGGCACTCTGTCGACCGTCATCTTCGGATACACTTTGCCGTTGATGGTCACCGCGGGCGCGATGCCGCAAGCGCCGATGCAGCGCAGGGCGTCAAGCGTGAACAGACCGTCAGCCGTAGTCTCGCCCGGTTTGATGCCCAGGATTTCGGAAAACTTATCCACGATCTGCTGCGCGCCTTTAACATAGCACGCCGTGCCCAGACAGCACCCGATGATGTACTTTCCTTTGGGTTCCAAAGAAAAGAAGGAATAGAAAGTAACCACACCGTAGATCTCAGCGACGGAAAGCCCCGTTTTTTTGGATACGAGCTCCTGAACTTCCAACGGAATATAACCGTATTCGTTCTGGATGTCACTCAAGATCATCATGAGCGGCGTTTTCTCGTCTGCGTATCTATCACAGATCTCGCAAATTTTTTTGGCGCCGTTCTCACTGATATGAGCCATAGTAAACCTCCCCCAATATGTTTTTATTTGGCCGCCGTTTATCGGCTGCACCAATAAATTTATATGTATCATGCCCAGGCTCCGTTGCTCTTGGCAGAACCTGAGCATTATACATTATCAATCTTAGACATAATACTATTTTTTCCTTCATAAAACAAGTGAAATCCACATTTTCCCTGCCTAATATGCGGATTTTTCCGGCCCGTGAAGGAGATGCAGCCGGCCGCAGTGCCTAAAGCAGCCGCGGCCGACGCGTTCATTTGTTCAATTCCTGTGCGATAAACGGTCAGTTTCCGTAATACGCGTTCAGATACATCTGTTTGAGCTCGCTCATCAGCGGATAGCGCGGGTTTGCACCGGTGCACTGATCGTCAAACGCCTGTTCCACCATATCATCCAGCCGGGCCAAAAAGTCCGCTTCATCGGGCACATATTCCCGAATGGTGGCTTTGATGCCCACACGCGCTTTAAGCTGCTCGATTTTTCCCAGCAGGCCGGCCAGTTTTTCTTCATCCGTCTGCCCTTCAATGCCCAGATACGCAGCCACTTCGGCATAGCGCGCCAGCGTGTGCGGATGATCGTACTGCGAGAAAGTGCCCATTTTCAAAGGCGCTTCTGCAGCGTTGTATTTCATCACCTGGCAGATCATCAGCGCGTTTGCCACGCCGTGCGGCAGGTGGTGGAACGCGCCCAGCTTATGTGCCATGGAATGACAAATGCCCAAAAATGCATTGGCAAACGCCATACCCGCCATGGTGGCCGCGTTGGCCATTTTTTCGCGGGCCGCTGCGTTCGGTACGCCGGTGGCTGCGCTGTCATAAGCCAGCGGCAGGTTTTCAAACACCGCTTTGAGCGCGCGCAGGGCGAGCCCATCGGTGTAATCCGTGGCCATCACGGAAGCATACGCTTCCAGCGCGTGGGTAACCGCGTCAATACCGGAGGCTGCCGTGAGCCCTTTGGGCGCGCTCATCATCAGGTCCGCATCAACAATGGCCATGTTCGGCATCAGTTCATAGTCGGCCAGCGGGTATTTCACGCCGCTGTCCTGGTCGGTGATCACGGCAAAGGGCGTTACTTCGCTGCCCGTGCCCGCCGTAGTCGGCACCGCCACAAAATAGGCTTTTTCGCCCATCTTCGGGAACGTGTACACGCGTTTGCGGATATCGATAAAGCGCATGGCCATATCCATAAAGTCCGCCTCCGGATGCTCATACAGTACCCACATGATCTTGGCCGCGTCCATGGCCGAACCGCCGCCGACGGCAATGATCACATCGGGATTAAAGGCGGCCATTTGCCTGGCGCCTTCGCGCGCACAGGCCAGCGTGGGATCGGGCGCCACATCATAAAACGTGGTGAACACAAGGCCCATCTCGGCCAGTTTGTTTTCCACCGGCTTGGTATACCCGTTTTCGTACAGGAAACTGTCGGTTACGATAAACGCTTTTTTCTTGTGGAGCACCGTGCCCAGTTCATCCAGCGCAACGGGCAGGCTCCCTCTTTTGAAATACACCTTCTCGGGCGCTCTGAACCAAAGCATGTTCTCTCTCCTCTCCGCCACGGTCTTGATATTCAGCAGGTGCTTGACACCAACGTTTTCAGACACGCTGTTACCGCCCCACGAGCCGCAGCCCAGCGTGAGCGACGGCGCCAGCTTAAAGTTGTAAAGATCGCCGATGCCGCCCTGCGCGGACGGGGTGTTGACCAGAATGCGGCAGGTTTTCATACGTTTCTGAAACGCAGCCAGCTTTTCTTTTCCGCATCGGCGTTAAGATAGATCGAAGCGGTGTGGCCGTACCCGCCATCTTCAACCAGTTTTTCGGCTTTATTCAGCGCATCTTCAAAATCCGCCGCGCGATACATAGCCAGCACCGGGGAGAGCTTTTCATGGGCAAACGGCTCAGACACTTCCACGCTGTCCACTTCACCGATCAGGATCTTAGCCGTTTCGGGCACGGAAAGGCCCGCCATTTGGGCGATCACCGGCGCCGGCTGACCCACAATTTTGGCGTTAACGGAGCCGTTAACAAGGATCACATCACGCACTTTCTGCGTTTCTTCTTCGCTGAGCACATAACAGCCGCGATAGATAAACTCTTTTTTCACCTGCTCATAAATGCCGTCTGCCACGATCACCGACTGTTCGGAGGCGCAGATCATGCCGTTATCAAACGTTTTGGAATGAATCACGGAGCTGACCGCCAGCACAATATCGGCGCTTTCGTCGATCAGGGCGGGCACGTTGCCCGGGCCCACGCCCACGGCGGGCTTGCCGCTTGAATACGCAGCTTTGACCATGCCGGGGCCACCAGTGGCGAGGATCAGGTCAGCCTCACGCATCAAAAGGTTGGTCGCTTCCAGGCTGGGCACATCCACCCAGTCAATAATGCCTTCGGGAGCGCCGGCCGCCACCGCCGCTTCCAGCACGATGCGCGCCGCTTCGATGGTGCACTGTTTGGCACGCGGATGCGGGCTGAACACGATGCCGTTGCGGGTTTTAAGCGCAATCAGCGCCTTGAAGATCGCTGTGGAGGTGGGGTTGGTGGTGGGGATAACAGCCGCTACAACGCCAACCGGCTCCGCCAGAATCTTGGTGCCATACGCCTTGTCTTCTTCAATCACATCACACGTTTTTACGTTTTTATACGCGTTGTAGATATGCTCGGCCGCATAATTGTTTTTAATCACCTTGTCTTCCACAACGCCCATGCCCGTTTCCGCCACAGCCATCTTGGCCAGCGACAGCCGCGCTTTGTTGGCCGCCATAGCCGCCGCTTTAAAAATAGCGTCTACCTTTTCCTGCGGATAGGTTGCAAACACTTTCTGTGCTTGCCTTACATTTGCCAGCGCCTTTTCCAACGCCTCAGCGCTGTCAACAATCCCTCTTTGAGCCTTCATTTGCATTTTCTCCTTTCCATATAGAGACAAAATTGATTAGCGCGGTGCGCCGCATAGGCAGCTCACTTAGCCATATCGTCGGTTTTATGCCGGGAAACTGACCTGCAGCAAAACTTTGTGTATTTTTTCACTAATCCCGTCAACATTATTTTACTCGTCTTGAAAGCATTCGTCAAATGGTAATTTTGTTTTGTTTCGGAAAGCAGAAAAATGGCAAAAGGCAGACTGTAAAAAAAGCGGCAAGCTGCTGCTTGCCGCGGTCTTATATCGTTTTATTCCGTTGGATACGGGATCACTTTTTCCATCACCCATTCCGGATGTCCGGGGGCGGAAAAGCCCAGTTTTTCATAAAAGGTTTGTGCGTCGGCCGTCATCAGCAGCCAGCGGTGCTGCTCTGCCATATCGGGCGAAGTCATCATTTCGCGCATCATCCATTGGCCGATGCCGCGCCCGCGCAAGCTATCGTCCACGATCACATCTTCAATATAGGCTGCAGTCACAAAATCCGTTACCACGCGCACACAACCCACCATTTTTTCGCCCTGGAGCAGCACGAATGTATACGAGTTTTCAAACGCCCGCCGCGTGGTCCGCCGCAGGCGGTTGGGGCCCCAATATTGCTTGGCCACCAGGTCGCACAACGCGTCGATATCCACTTTCTCAGGGTCGTTGGTCAGCAGCAGATCGCCGCGTTTCACTTCATGAAGGATCAATCGGATCCCCTCCTTTATGCAGTACAGTATACCATGTTCCTATTTATAGAACAACGCAGGGCCCAAAAACAAAAAGCGGAAGCCTCTCCCCCCGCTTTTCGCTTAGTTTGTGTTCTCCACGTCCACCTTATTTTCATCGCCCTGATTATAACGATACCAGTTTTCTATCTCCATATACACGTCCATATCGCGGGTTTCCTTGATGCCCTTGATATCGGCGGAAACAACCAGCGTATTCGTTTTGAAATACAGGCTGAACAGCGGCAGCTGCTGCGTGAAATACCGCTGCACGGCGCCGGCCGCCGTCATGCGGTCTGTTTCCCCGGCGGCGGAAAAAAACGTGTTCAGCAGCTCATCCAACTGCATGTCCTGATACTTGCCGTAATTTCTAAGCCCCTGAGAATGCAGCAAAAACCGCAGGTCGCCATGGGTGGGCATAGAAAAGCCCGCCATGGCCAGATCAAATTGTCCTGCTTTGAGGGCCGCCTGATAGCTCGACCAGCTCAGCTTGTTAACAATGCATTCAATGCCTGCATCCGCCAGCTGCCTGGCCACAAGGTTAGCAGCGTCTGTGCGTGTGCTGTTAAGCACGTTCTCATTCACGATCAGGCGGAAGCTGAGCTTAACGCCGTCTTTATCCAGTATCCCGTCTCCATCACTGTCCCGATACCCGAGCGAAGATAGGATCTGCTCGGTCGTTTTCGTTTCATAGGCAAGCTGGTTTTGCGCCACGTCATACAGATAGCTGTCCGGCGGCAGCGGCACATCAACAGACACAGCATGGCCCATATACGCCTGTTTGACGATCGTTTTGCGGTCCAGCGCCGAAAAGATCGCCTGGCGCATAGCCACATCGGCCAGCACAGGATTGCCGAAAACGTTGGGGATGATGCATTCAAATTCCTGCGTCATCAGCTCGCTCGTGTTCACCAGATTCGTTTGCCGGTACACATTGGCTGTTGGCGAAGCGGAATGCACGATATCCACCAGCTTGAGGCTAACGCTGGTCAGCGCCGTTTCCGCATCCGGAAAGGTTTTTACATTGATCGTGCTGATATACGGCGTGCGGCGCCACCATTTTTCGTTGGCTTTGAGCACCAGGGCCGACCCGATCGTGCTGCTCTGCGGGACATACGCGCCCGTGCCGCCCACCAGCGTAACGCCATCATGCTCGGTCAGCGAATTGCGCTGCACGATGGGGAAATTCAGCATCGGCAAAATGTTGCCGCTCGGCTCTTTGAGCGTGAGTTTAACCGTATACCGATCGATCGCGGTATACGAAGAAATCAGCGAAAACACGCCGCTGTACAGCGAAGTGCGCGTGGAACTTGTGTATATTTGTTTTAGCTGGTCCAGTGTGTACAGAACATCGGTTGAGGTGAAACCCTCGCCGTTATGGAATGTAACCCCTTCGCGCAGATACAGCGTCCACACCTTGCCGTGTTCGTCCGCCTCCCAGCGCACCGCCAGGCTGGCCGATGGGCGCAGGGCGGTGTCAAGCCGCACCAGCGGGTCATATATCAGGGCAAACATGTCCACCATTTCCCGCGTGTTCACTTCCAGCGGGTTCACCGTTTCCGGCGAGGCCGGAATGGCGATGTTCATTGTGCCACCGGACACGGGCGTGTCCGTTTGCCCTGCCGTGCCGCCAATAGGTGCGGGGTCAGGCTCGGCCCCGCCGCAGCCGGCCACCATGATCAATGCCATCAGCACGCACAGCGTGCGCCAAATTTTTTTCATATTCACTCCAATCCGTAGATCGCCTGATATTCTTTCTGCGCGGACAGCACTTTTTGCACATAATCCGCCGCTTCCTTGATCGGGATCACGGCCAGTTTTCCGTTCTCGGTATACTCTTCTTCCTGCATCCAGCCGCGCACGCGGTTGTGCCCTGCATTATACCCTGCCAGCACCGCATTATAATCATCCCCAAACAGGCCGATCAGATAATTCAGATACCAGCAGCCCATGTTCAGGTTGGTTTCCGGGTCCATAAGATCATATTCGTCAAGGCCCAGCTTACCCGCCAGCCATTGGCCTGTTTCCGGCATGATCTGCATCAGCCCCTGCGCGCCCACGGGTGAAACCGCGTTCGGCTGAAAGCGGCTTTCCGTGTGCACAACGCCGAAAACCAGCGACACCGGCAATCCGTAGGCCGCCGCCGCTTTTTCTATCTCTGCCCGGTATTGCAGTGGATACGCCGCACGGCGGGATCGATCGTTGATCACAAGGCCTGCCACGCCGGCAATGATCGCCAACAGCACCGTAAACAGGACCAGCAGCCGTTTTCTGAGCGCTTTTTTCTTTTTCGAGCTTAGCCGGGTTCTCCTGCCTTTCAGGTTCATGCCCGGTTGCCCCGCGCCGCCCTGTACAGCGACAGCGCCTGCTGCTGCAGCTCCTCGGCCGTGCCGCCGCCGTCAAGCACGTTATCTGCCATGCGCGCTTTCTCTTCCTGCGGCATCTGGCTGTTCATCCGGTCGCGCGCCCGAGCAAGCGGAATGCCGTCCCGCCGCATGATGCGCTGGCAGCGCAGATGCTCGGGGGCCGTGACCACCCAGCTTTCATTGCAAAGCACCTGCATCCCCGTTTCATACAGCAGCGCCGCATCAATCACGATATCCGCCTCGCTCTGGGCGATCTGCCCGCTGATCTCTTTGAGAATGGCCGGCCACATGATGGAATTCAGTTTTTCCAGTTCGTCTTTATCTGCAAACACCCGGGCGCCCAGTTTTTTGCGGTTGAGCGACCCATCCGGAAACAGCATTTCTTCGCCAAACGTGTTCACGATGTGCTGCAGCGCCGGCTGCCCCGGCTGCTGCAAGGCACGGGCGATCTTGTCTGCATCCAGCACTTTTACGCCCGCCAGGCTCAGCGCATGGGCTGCCGTGCTTTTCCCTGCGCCTGTGTTTCCGGTAACCCCGATCACATATGGTCTTTCTTTCATCATTTCGCCTCGATCCAGTTCTCGCCCCAATGGGCGTCTGCCTTGAGCGGCACGGAAAAAGCCGCCGCTCCTTCCATGCACCGCGCCAGGATGGCCGCCGTTTTCTCTGCATCCGCCTGCGCACAATCCACGATCAGTTCGTCATGCACCTGCAAAATCAGATGCGCATCCGGCACTTCGGCCGCCAGCGCCCGGTTCACCTCGATCATCGCTTTTTTGATCAGGTCCGCCGCTGTGCCCTGTATGGGCGCGTTCATCGCCGCGCGTTCGGCAAAAGAACGGCGGTTAAAATTATTCGTGTTCAGGTCCGGCAAATACCGCCGCCGACCCAGCAAGGTCTCCACATACCCTTTTTCCTTGCCCCGGCGCACACACTCGGTCATATACAAATCGATCTGCGGATACGTTTGCCGATACTCTCTAATGATCTGGGCCGCTTCAGTGCGCGAAATGCGCAGGTTGCGCGCAAGCCCAAAATCGCTGATCCCGTAAATAATACCGAAGTTTACCGCCTTTGCATTGGCGCGCATTTGTTTTGTTACCTGCGCCTGCTCAACGCCGTATACCCGCGCCGCCGTTGCCGTGTGGATATCCCCATCCACACGGAACACATCGATCATGCGCTGCTCATTGGCTATATGCGCCAGAACACGCAGCTCGATCTGGCTGTAATCCGCTGCAACCAGCACCCGCCCCGGCGCAGAGGGCACAAACGCCCGGCGGATCTCCCGCCCATCTTCCGAACGCACGGGGATGTTCTGCAGGTTGGGCGCAGCACTTGAGATGCGGCCCGTTGCCGTTACATTCTGTGTAAAGCGCGTGTGCACCACGCCGTCCCGGTCCGCCACGGCGCGCAGCCCGTCAAGATACGTGCTCTTAAGCTTGGCAAGCGCCCGATAACGCAGCATCAAATCAACGATCGGATGCTCATCGCGCAGCTCTTCGAGCACCGCCGCATCGGTTGAATACCCGCTCTTGGTTTTGCGTTTTACGGGCAGCCCCAGCTCCTCAAACAGCACCACGCCCAGCTGTTTGGGCGAATTTAGGTTGAACGGATGGCCCGCCAGCGCTTGTATCTCGCTTTCCAGCGCCGCGATCTGCCGACTGTATTGCTCGCTCATGGCGCCCAGCGTTTTCAGGTCTATCTTAAATCCGCGCTGTTCCATCTCAAACAATACACGCCAAAGCGGTTTCTCCAGCTCGGTATACACGCTGTAAACCCCATCCTGCTCCGCTTGCTGTGCCGTTTGTGTGAACAGCGCCCATAAATGCCCGGCGTGCGCCCGTTCGCCGTCAGCCGTAAGCCCCAAAGCAATGCACTGCTCGCCGAGCGTATCAGCGCCCTGGCGCGCATCGGCGGCATAGCAAAGCAGCATCGCATCGTCCGCCTCGCCGTTAAGCGCAATGCCCTGCGCTGCCAACGCATGCGCACAGGCCTTGGCATCATACATCACTTTTTGAATTGCTTCGTTTTCAAACACCGGTGCCAGTGCTGCCAGCACCGCGGCCGAGTCCATCCCCGGTTCGGCAAGAGAACGCATGAACGAACAAGCCAGCACCGGCTGCCCCGGATAAAAGAGCGTCAGCCCCTGTTCATCCCAATGCACAGCCAGGCGGCCCGCCGCTTGTGCATAGGCCAAAAGCGCTGCCGCCTGATCCGTTGTTTGAACGGGCATGCTTTCTTGCGCAGCCGGCTGCGCCGGTGCGCTGTCTGCATCCTCGCCGTTGAACAGCGGAGCCAGGCGCTTATGCAGCGATTTCATGCCAAGCGCCGCTAAAAACTCGTCCGTCTTTGTTCCGTTGAGCCCGTTATAAGCAAGATCCGCTCCGTCGATCGCTTCAATCGTGCGGTCGATCGTAGCCAACGACAGGCACAGCCGCGCCTGATCAGCATATTCCGCCAGCGCCGCCTGCACCTTTTTGCCGGGCGCGTTGGCCGCGTTTGCCAGCACGTTTTCCAGCGTGCCGAACTGGGCGAGCAGCTTCACCGCCGTTTTGGGCCCTATGCCGGGCACGCCCGGGATATTATCTGAATTGTCGCCCATCAACGCCTTCAATTCCGGCGCTTTTTCGGGCGGAACGCCCAAATATTCTGTTACCGTTTCGGGCGTCATAATATCGATATCCGTAATGCCCCGCTTGGTATAATACACACTCACGCGGTCCGACACCAGTTGAAACACGTCTCTGTCGCCGCTTACCAGGATCGCCTTGCCGCGCGCTTCTTCCGTGTGGCGTGCAAGGTCGCCCAGAATATCGTCCGCCTCAAAGCCGGGCACTTCGAGCACCGCAATGCCCATGGCCCGCAGCACATCCTTGACAAGCGCGAACTGGCCGATCAGCTCTTCCGGTGCTTGCGCCCGCCCTGCTTTATAGCCTTCAAAGGCCAGATGGCGGCGCGTGGGCTGCGGCAGATCAAACGCCACCGCCGTATGCGTGGGCATCACCTCGCGCAGCAAGCGCGCCAGCATGCCCAAAAAGCCATACACCGCATTCGTCGGCCGCCCATCGGGCGCGCTGAGCGGCGGGATGGCATAAAACGCACGGAACAGCAGGCTGTTTCCGTCTATTCCTAAAAGTGTGGTCAAAAACACACCTCAATTCTTATTACAATTCTTTTACAAATGTACCATATTGCCCATACAAATGCAACCGAACAGGGCGCTTCCCCGCGCTTTTACCGCTATGCGCGGCTTCAGCCGTTTGTTTTGCTTCCCGCTCTAAAGAACGCGTGGAACGAGAAACGCGGCGATGCATTTTGTTCATTCTATCGTTCGCTCTATACATTCAAAAAAACCGCTGTTCCAAAGCCTTTTTCCTGCCGCACGCTCAACCGATACGCAAAACCATTTCCGCTTTGACAAAAATAGCCCAAAGCAACTATGCTTTGGGCTATTCAAGCTTGTCTTTTATTCAGTAACGATTTCCGCATCGGGGGCGTTTTTCTTCACGCTCTCAATGCCGTTTTCACAGCTGGTTTTGGCTTTGTAACCTTCGGATGTGGCAATGATCTCACCGTTGCGCGCTTTGAGGCGGAAGCGATATTCGCCGGCCTTGTCCGTATACATTTCAAATTTTGGATGTTTCACGGTAACGATCGGTTCAACCGTATGATCTTCGACCTCGCCAACGCAGTTGGTTTTCACGCTGTTTATGCCGTTCAGGCACGCCGCTTTGGTCGTGTAAATCTCAGAAGTTGCGATCACTTGGCCGTTGGTAGCTTTTAAATCGAATTTGAAACCTGTTGCTGTCTCTTTGAGTACAAATTTTCCCATCACGTTGTTCCTCCGTTTGAAAATAAAAAATAGGGAACTCGATGGAGAGTTCCCTAAGCTCCGGAATTCTCCGGTCTGTTTGGTGCCGAAGGCGGGACTTGAACCCGCACATGGTCGCCCATATCGGATTTTGAGTCCGACGCGTCTGCCAATTCCACCACTTCGGCAAGTAAGCTTATTATATCAAACTGAGTTTGTCCCGTCAACGCGGGATTTTGTTTTTATTCGATACCGCAAATAGAACAGCCCGGCGCTTGAAACCCAGGAAAGGATTTCCGCAACAGCCACAACATACCAGCCGATCCACCCGCGCAGCAAATAGCTGAACACCACGCGAACGCCCATGCCCGAGCTTGCGATCATCGAAGCAGCCGTTACATCCTTTATTCCCTGAAGATAACCGGAAAATACGTTGCCCACGCCGAACAGGATATAGAACGAGGCCATCAGTAGCAGGAAGGTGAACGCAATCTCCTTCACGGCAGGTGTTACGCCAAAAATGCCGATCAGCGGCCGGCCGACAAACAGCAAAGTCACCACTGCAAGCAACGCATAGCAAACATTGAGCAAAATGCTGCACCACAGGCCTTTTTTGCAGCGGTCTTTATTGCCGGCCGCAATGTTTTGCCCGGTGAACACGGCCACGGCCGTTGTTGTGTTCATCATCGGGATCATGATCACCGAGTCCACTTTATACGCCGTGCCGATGCCGTTGACCACCACCGCGCCGAACGCGTTCATCACGTCCTGCAGCAGCACACGGCCAAACGATTTGAAGCCCGACGGCGCGATCTGCGGCAGGGCCAGGCGCATCCCTTCGCCAAACAGACGCCAGTCAGCCTTTGTTTGGCTGTTCATCCCCGTATCTTTGACCATTGCCGTTGCCAAATACGCCGCAGACACAACCTGCGATATTACCGTGGCCGCCGCAGCACCCATGATGCCCCAGCCGAACACGGCCACAAACAGCAGATCCAACCCGATGTTCAGGCCGCTGGAGATCATAATCCCGTACAGCGGGATACGGCTGTTGCCCATGCCGCGCACCAGCCCGGCCGCCATATTATACAGCCCGATAAACGGCAGGCCCAGCATGGCAACGGCCATATATTGGGAAGAAGTGTTCAGGATCTCTGTCGGCGTGTCCAGCAGCCTTAAAAACGGCGTGCTGAACACCATGCCCAGCACTGCGCACACCGCCGCTGTAACGCCGATTGCGATCATGCCGGCGCGGGCAAGGCTGGCCAGGCGATCCCGCTCGCCCCGGCCGATCAGGTGCGCGGTCAGAATCGTGCACCCGCCGGCCATGCCGATCAGTGCCATTAAAAACAGATCGATCACCACATACGAACAGGTGATGGAGCCAAGCGCATGTTCGCCCACAAAATTGCCCAGTATGATGCTGTCCACAATTGTGTAAGACTGCTGCAGCAGCCCCGTGAGAATCATGGGCACCAGAAAGCGGACCAAAGTGCCCATTACCGGGCCGGTGATCAGCTTGTTTTCCATGCGCGCTTCTCCTTAAAACGAATAATAAAACAAAGCTATCACAAGGCCATTTTTTCGTCAAGATTATCTTTGTTTTCGTTGCGTTCCGGCCAATTTTTTCGTACAATAAAAACAACAATATCCGCTTTTACAGGAGGTTGACACGCCATGTTGTTGCCCGTCGTTACCCCCGAATCCGTTGGTATTCCCAGCGAAGCGCTGCTTCGTTTCTATCATGAGATCGAGGCGCGCCAGATCCCCATGCATTCCTTTGTTCTGCTTCGGCACGGCAAAACGGCTGTGAAAAGCTGGTGGGCCCCGCATGAGGAATCGGAAAAACACATCATTTATTCCGTTTCCAAGGTGTTCACCGCCATCGCCGTCGGCTTCTGTATTGAGGAGGGGTATTTCACCCTGCAAGACAGAATCACAGATTTTTTTCCGGAAAAGATCGATGAACCCCTGCACCCCTGGTGTGCTGAAAAAACCATTGAAAACCTGCTCACCATGCGCAGCGGCCATCCGTATGCAACGGACAGGAGCACGGGCGATTGGGTGAAGCCTTTCCTGAACACCGTGCCGCCCATCCGGCCGGGCACCCTGTTTGGATATGATTCCACCGCCACACACGCGCTGTGCGCTCTTGTGCAGAAAGTAACCGGAATGACCATGATGGCCTATCTTAAGCCTCGCCTGTTCGACCCGCTGGGCATCACAGATATTTATTGCCAGCAGGATCCCATGGGCATTGACACGGGCAGCCGCGGCATTCACGCCCGCACAATGGATATGGCTAAGTTTGGCCAGCTGATGCTGCAAAAGGGCGAATGGAACGGGCAGCAGGTTGTTCCCCGCGAGTGGGTGGAAGCCTGCACCAAAAAACACGTGGATAACTCCGTTTCGCCCGGCAAAAACGATGCGTTCTATGGTTATGGCTACAAGTTCTGGCGCCTGCGCGGTAATGCGTATGCCGGCATCGGCAGCGGCGGCCAGCTGATTGCCGTGTTCCCGGATGAAGACCTTGTGTTTGCCTCTACGGCCAATATCCTTGACGGCGAGGGCGATTATTACCTGATCCTTCGCCTGTTCTGGGCGTGCATCCATCCCTTCCTTGCAGACAGCCCGCTGCCGGAAAACCCCGAAAAGGCGGCAGAGCTGCAGGGCGTGGTGGATCGGCTGACGCTGACCATGCCGGCCGGCAAAACCGACAGCCCCCGGCTTAGCACGATCGATGGAACAAGCTATGCCTTTACCGGCACGGAAAAATGCGATCTGCGCGCCGTTCGCTTTGCTGTGGAGGAAGGAGTCATTTCCGTAACGCTGCAGCTGGGCGAAGAGGATTTCACCGTTCGCGCTGCAGCCAACGCATGGGCCCCGCAGTATTTGACTTATCCCGATGATGATGGCTGGGCTCAATATGTGTTCACGGATGACGACACGCTTTGTGTGCACGTGCATCTGGCGCTCAAGCTGGGCACTTATAAAATCTATTTCAATTTCCGCGACGATGACCTGAGCTGCATCATCCGCCCCGTTGGCTGGACGGATTATAAGCGCCTGAACTACATCGGCAGCGGCACACGCCAAGCATAACAGGAGGAAAACAGCAATGATCAAAACCATCCAAGTTGAAGTGAGGAACCCCCGAATCTATTTGGACGAGAACCTGACCTATACCCGGGCCACAACCTATGGCTCCGGCTCTACGCAAAGCGAAATGCATGTAACCCTGCTGCGCCACCGCACCGGCACGGGCCTGCGCTTCCCCTGCATCGTGTGGATCGGCGGCGGCGGTTGGGCCACGGCCGACCATAACAACCACATCCCCGAGCTGGTCGGTTTTGCCGAAGCGGGCTATGTTGTGGCCAGTGTGCAGTATCGCCTGGCGGGCGAGGCAAGGTTCCCCGCCGGATTGGAAGATGTAAAAGCGTGCATCCGTTTCCTGCGCGCCAATGCCGAAGAATTCTGCATCGATCCTGAGCGTATCGGCGTTTGGGGCGAGTCTGCCGGCGGGCATTATGCCGCGCTTGTGGCCACCACGGGCGATAACAAAGTGTTTGATAAAGGCGTGTTCCTTGATCAGTCCAGCGCCGTGCAGGCTGCTGTATGCTGGTATCCGCCCGTAAACTTCAAGTCTATGGCCGAGCAGCTGGCCGCCCGCGCCGAAGCCAAGGGCCAGCCCAAGGATACCACCGGCAAACCGGATATGGTAACGCTGCTGCTCAACGGCAATCCGCTTCTGTGCGAAGATAAGGTTGCCTTCGCCAACCCGCTTACTTATTTAACCAAAAACGCGCCGCCCACGCTGATCATGCACGGCACGGCGGACAACACGGTGCCGATCGAGCAGGGCGAGTTGCTGCATGACGCGCTGGAAGCAGCGGGTATCCCGGTCACTATGTATAAGATCGAAGGGGCGCCGCACGCCAGCCTTGAGTTCTATCAGCCGGAAACCAAAAAGATCGTGCTCGAGTTCTTTGACAGCATTCTGAAAAAATAAACAAAAAAACAGAGGGGGCAGCGGGCTGCCCCCTCATTTTTTATTGTTCTGCCATCTCGACCGGCTTGATCTTTTCCTGCACAAACGCCATAAACGCTTTTTTTGTTTTCTCATCGCCTATGCACCGCACGGGCAGCAGCGTTGCCTGCTGCACATTATGAAAAAAGTAAAGTGCGTTTTTTGTGCTCACCACGCGTTCCACTGCGCTATAGCGAATCTTATGCTCGCTTATATCCGTTTTATCGCAGATCTCTTCTTCCGAAAACACCAGCTTGCCTTTCTCGCTGTAAGGCAGCCGCCCCTTCTTTTTCATTTTGTTCACCGTGCGCATCGTGATGCGGCGGCTGATCCGGTTGATGTTGAGCACCCAGATCACGCTGCCTGCGGTGAGCACCGCCGCTTCGGCGATCAGCAGTTTGGGATCCACACCCGCCACAGCAAAGCACAGCACCAACAACACGCTGATCAGCGGCGTCAGCACGCAGATGCTCTTTTTCGATTTGCGCCCCATGGGCGTATACATCAAATAATGCTGGTTGAACAGAATATAATCTTCTTCCGTTACAGCATACTCAAACTCAAACAAGCCAGTGCCTCCCGCTAACCCATCAGTTCTCCACGTTTTTCTGCGCGCCTTCAAACAGTTTTTGGATCAGCGCCATCGCGTTATCCCGCTCTGCCTGCGTCATCTCAGAACAGATGCTTTCGTTCCATTCATCAAACACACGGTGGATCTGCGGGATGAGCTGCTGCCCTTTTTCCGTTAAATACAGGCAGTTGCGCCGCCTGTCCAGCGGATATGTTTCCCTGCGGATGTATGACAGCTCTTCCAGCGTTCCCAGCATTCTGGTCGCGTTTCCTTTGTCCAGCGCAAGGCGCGTGGCCGCTTCATCCTGCAAGCGGCCCGGGTGCCGTTCCAGCATCAGCAGCAAATTGGGCATGGACCCGCGCAAGCCATAAGGGCTGAGCTTTGCCGCAATATACCGGCGGCGCATCCGATCCAGCCGAAACACAAAATCCGATATAGAAAGACCTTCGTAAGGCATTGCCCGCTCCTTTCCGATAACACATCATGGTTTATAAAAATATTTATACCATTGTCCTTTCATTTGTTCAACACTTTCCGGGAAAAAGGGAAGCCTGAAGGCATTTTTGCAGGCAGCAAAAACACGCAAAAAAATTCTTGACAGCATTTTTTCCTTTATGATATACCGATAAAAATATCTATAAGGAGGAGATAGCATGAACAAACAAATTCAGGCAATCGCCGAGCGGTTGAAAGCACTTCGCGAGATTTGCGATATTAGCGTACAGGAAATGGCCGGTGTGCTGGATATTACCGAAAACGAATACCGGTGCTATGAAAATGGCGAGCGGGATTTTGCATTCTCTTTCCTGATGGGTGCAGCCGAACATTTGGGCGTTGATATGGTAGAGCTGCTTACGGGCGATTCACCCCGGCTCAGTTCTGTTTCCTTTGTGAAAAAAGGCGAGGGGCTGGACATTGTGCGCCGCAGCGAATACAAATATCAGCACCTGGCCTACTTTTTTAAAGATAAGCGGGCAGAACCTTTCCATGTCCGCGTTACGCCTGAGGATAACAGCCAGATGCACTTGAACACGCATGACGGGCAGGAGTTTAACTATATTCTGTCCGGCAGTATGGAAATCGAGGTGGACGGTGTTCGTATGATCGCCACAGAAGGGGATGCGTTGTATTACGACCCCACCCGCCCGCATGGCATGATCGCGCACGGCAGCGAACCGTGTGAATTCCTTGCCATCATCATCAAATAGGAGGTTACCCATGGCTTTTTATACCCGCTTGGTACAGGCGGATACCAACAGCTATGAATCTTTTGTGAACACACTGAAAATTGATGTGCCGGAAGATTTCAACTTTGCTTATGATGTGTTGGATGTGCTGGCCGAGGAAACACCGGACAACCCTGCCATGCTGTGGCTGGGGAAAGACGGCGAAGAGCGCCGCTACACCTACAGCGATGTATCGCGGGAGAGCAGCCGCGCAGCGCACTTTTTCCGTGAGCTTGGCATCCGCCGGGGGGACCGCGTTCTGCTGGTTTGCAAACGGCATTTCCGCTTTTGGTTTGCCATCATGGCGCTGCATAAGCTGGGGGCCATCGCCATCCCGGCTACGCACCTGCTTAAAGCCAAAGACTTTGAATATCGCAACAACTTAGCCGGTGTTTCGGCCGTAGTCTGCACGGCAGACGATGACACGGCCGATGAGATTGACCTGGCGGCCCCCAACTGCCCGACCCTTAAACACAAAATCATTGTGTGCGGCACGCGGCCCGGCTGGCGCTCCATGGAAGAAACACAGGCTTATCCCGATGTGTTCCCCCGCCCAACGGATGATCAGCGCACCCATAACGATGATGGACAGGTGCTGTTCTTCACGTCCGGCACAACGGGCATGCCCAAAATGGTGCTGCATGACTGCACATATCCGCTGGGCCACATCATCACCAGTGTGTATTGGCAGGAAGTTCAGGAAGGCGGCCTGCACCTGACCGTGGCAGACACGGGCTGGGGCAAGGCGCTCTGGGGCAAGCTGTACGGCCAGTGGATGGCCGGCTGCTGCGTGTTCATCTATGATTTTGATCGTTTCCATGCCGCTGACCTGCTGGAGAAGATCGAAAAATACAAGGTGACCAGCTTCTGTGCCCCGCCGACGATTTACCGCTATTTCCTGCAGGAAGATCTCACCAAATACGACCTGAGCGCCTTAAAGCATGGCTCCATCGCCGGCGAAGCGCTCAACCCGGAGATTTTTGCTCAGTTCAAAGAGCTGACCGGCCTGTCGCTTACCGAAGCGTTCGGCCAAACAGAAACGGTTGTGTCACTTGGAACATTCACTATGATGACCCCGCAGCCCGGCTCCATGGGCAAACCCTCTCCGCTGTATGATGTGTTCATCGCCGATGACGAGGGCAACCCGCAGCCGCGCGGGCAGGTGGGCGAAATTTGCATTCGCATCAAGAACAACCAAAAACCGCTGGGCATGTTCCACAGCTATTATGGTGATCCGGAACGTACCAAGGCCGCCGTGGCCGGCGGCATCTACCGCACGGGCGACCAGGCCTGGCAGGACGAAGCGGGGTATTATTGGTATGTCGGCCGCGCAGATGACGTGATCAAATCCTCCGGTTACCGCATCGGCCCGTTCGAAGTGGAAAGCGCGCTGATCGAGCATCCTGCCGTGCTGGAAGCGGCCGTTACCGCCGTGCCTGACCCGGTGCGCGGCCAAATCGTGAAAGCCACCATCGTACTTAAAGAAGGGTATGAGCCGTCTGACGCGCTGGTAAAAGAGTTGCAGAATCATGTTAAGCGCATCACCGCGCCGTATAAATATCCGCGCGTGATCGCCTTTGTTGATGAGCTGCCCAAAACTATCAGCGGCAAGATCCGCCGCGTGGAAATCCGCCAGGCGGACCGTAACTGATCAATCAAAAACATAAATAAGGGAGAGGCCGAAAACGCCTCTCCCTTTTGCTTATCAACTCGGACAAACAAAAAAGAGCATCGAAAGATGCTCTTTTTATGCTTTGTTAGGGTTTTACCAGCACAAGGCACAGGGCCATCTGGCCGCTGCCGTCCGTTGCTTTTGCATAGATCATAGCGTATCCGGGCGCAACAGCCGTTACCTGCCCCGCAGCGTTCACAACAGCCACATCCGTGTTGCCGCTCTGCCACACGATGCCGTTGTTATAGGGGGCTTCCGGCTCGGTGGACACCGAAAGGTTCGCCACGCGCTGCGCGCCGGCGGCGGTAGCGCTCAGCTGCAGGAACTGCTCGCTCATCACCATTTTTTGCACTATCAGGTATTTCACTGTCAGCGTGGTTTTCGCTGATTTGCCCGTATCCGCCGCTTTCACGGTGATCGTGGTGCTGCCGATGCCCCGGGACGTGACAACGCCGTTTTCATCAACGGTGGCCACGTTCGGGTTGCTGCTGGTATAAATCAGCACATCGTTATACGGGGCGGCCGGTGTAACAACAGGCACCAGCTGATAGGTTTTGCCGATGCTTTCACCCGTGCCGATGCCCAACACCGTGGTTTTAGGCAGCGTGATGCGGGATGTTTTCCGATAGGAAACGGTAACGGTGGTTTTTGCCGTTTTGCCCGTGTCCACCGCTTTCACGGTGATCACCGCTTTGCCCGGCGACACGCTGGTCACAAGGCCGTTTTCATCAACCATGGCCACGTTCACGTTGCTGCTGGTATAGGTCACAGCGCTGTTATAGCGGTTAACCGGGGTGATCGTCGGCTCCAGCTGATAGGTTTTGCCCAGGCTTTCACCCGCGCCGATCTCAAGCGCCACCGATTTGGGCGCCTTGATGGCCGTTGTTTTCACAAACGCCACGGTAACGGTGGTTTTTGCCGTTTTGCCCGTGTCCACCGCTTTCACGGTGATCACCGCTTTGCCCGGCGCTACGCTGGTCACAAGGCCGTTCTCGTCAACCGTGGCCACGTTCACGTTGCTGCTGCTCCACACCAGTGCATTGTTATAGGGGTTGGCGGGGCTGACCGTCGGCACCAGCTGATAGGTTTTGCCCATGCTTTCACCCGTGCCGATGCCAACCGTAACGCTGCCGGGCAGCTTGATGCTGCTCGTTTTATAAATGGCTACCGTCAGCGTGGTTTTCGCCGTTTTGCCCGTATCCAGTGCTTTTACCGTGATGGTCGCTTTGCCATAGCCGCGCGTGGTTACAAGGCCGTTTTCATCAACCGTGGCCACGCTCTCGTTGCTGCTGGTCCATTCCAGCGCCTCGTTATAGCGCACTGCGGGGGCAATCGTCGGCGTCAGCTGATAGGTTTTGCCGATGCTTTCGCCCATGCCGATGCCAACCGTAACGCTGCCGGGCAGTTTGATGCTGGTCGTTGTCTGGTTTTTCACGGTCAGCGTGCATTTGGCGGTTTTGCCGGTATCCACAGCACGCACGGTGATCACGGTGCTGCCAAGGCCCATGATCCGGCCCGTGCCGTCGTTTTCAATCACGGCCACGCTCTCATTGCTGCTGGTCCATTCCAGTGCCTCGTTGAATCGCTCAGCCGGTTTCACCGTGGCCGTTATGGCAAACGGTTTGTTGAACGGCTCGCCTGCTTTCATGCCGATGGTCATCGAGCGCGGCAGCGAAAGCGAGGTGGTGGTCACGCATTTTACGGTCACGGTGCATTTGGCTGTCTTGCCGGTATCAACGGCTTTCACGGTGATCACCGCTTTGCCCGGCGCTACACTGGTCACCAACCCGTTCTGGTCAACCGTGGCCACATTTTCGTTGCTGCTCGAATACGTTAAGCGCATATCGAGCGGATATTGCGGGGTAACGACCGGCTGCAGCTTATAGGTTTTGCCCAAGCTTTCGCCTGCACCGATCTCGATCGTGGCTGATTTTGCCACCTTAATACTCTTGGTTTTCACCAGGCTCACGGTCACTGTGCATTTGGCGCTCTTGCCGCTGTTGTCCGTGGCTTTGGCGGTGATCACCGCTTTGCCCGGCGCTACGCTGGTCACAACGCCGCTCTGGTCTACCGTGGCCACATTTTCGTTGCTGCTGGTCCACAACAGCGTGCCGTTCTGCGGATTGTCCGGTGTTACTGTGGCAACCAGATGGATCTCTTTGCCCAGTTTTTCACCCGCGCCGATCTCGATCACAGCCGTGCGCGGCAGCTTAACGCTCTTCACTTTAACAATGCCCACCGTAACGGTACATCTGGCGCTCTTACCGCTGCCGTCTGTCGCTTTGGCGGTGATCACTGCTTTACCGGCGCCCACGCTTGTCACCAAACCGTTTTGGTCCACCGTGGCCACATTTTCATTGCTGCTGCTCCACGCCAGTGTTTTATTCAGCGCGTTGACCGGCAGCACCTGCGCGTTCAGTGCCAACGTTTTGCCCAGCGTATCACCGGCTGCAATGGTGATGCTCGCGCTCGTGGCATTGAGCTTGACCTGCGACACCTGAATGATCTTCACCGTCAGGTTGCATTTAGTATAAACGCCGCTGCCGTCTGTGGCACGCGCATAAATCATGGCCGTGCCGGCGCCTACGCTGGTCACCAAACCGTTCTGGTCTACCGTGGCCACATTTTCATTGCTGCTGCTCCACGCCAGCGTTTTATTCAGCGCGTTGTTCGGCATTACCTGCGCTCTAAGCTGGAACGTTTTGCCCAGCGCTTCACCTTCGCCGATGTTGATGGTTGCACTTGTGGTGTTCAGGCTGATCCCATACACCTCAATGATCTTCACCGTCAGGTTGCACGTGCCTACCGCGCCGCTGCCGTCAAGCGCGCGGGCGTAGATCTTCGCCGTACCGGGGCCTACGCTGGTCACCAAACCGTTCTGGTCTACCGTGGCCACATTTTCATTGCTGCTGCTCCACGCCAGCGTTTTATTCAGCGCGTTGTTCGGCATTACCTGCGCTCTGAGCTGCAGCGTTTTGCCCAGCGCTTCACCTTCGCCGATGTTGATCACCGCGCTGGTGGCGCTCATTGAAATGTTTGCCACCGGCAGCGGCCGCACCGTAAACCGGCAGGATGCTTTTGCCCCGCCGCCGTCTGCGGCAATGGCATAAATGGTGGCGGTGCCCATCCCTGTGCTCGTTACCAGGCCGTTCTGGTCCACAACGGCAACCGATGTGTCGCTGCTCTCCCAACGGATGTTTGCGTTCGATGCACTCGAGGGATAAACCGATGCCTCCAGCTGATACATTTTGCCAACGGTTTCACCGGCTGCGATATTGATAACCGCTTCCGTTTCGCTGATGTTCACCTTCGTGGCTTTGCGGTATACGTACACATCAACATAGTTGAACGTTTCATCCGGCCAATCGGTGGAATAGCAGGTGATGTAACAGTACCCCGGGTTTTTCGCCGTGATTTTGCCGGAAGAGCTGACCGTTGCTACGCTGGGATTCGAGCTTTCCCACTTGATCGGGAAAGTTGCGGGTGCGCCCATTATCTCACGCGATGCATTCACGGTGACGCTCTGGCCCGTCCACAGATCCACCTCGCTCTCGCTCAGCTCGATCTTCCAGCTATCCACATTGATATAGCAGTACGCCGTGATCTCGTCATTTTCTGCGGAATAAGCGTACACCGTTGTGAGCCCGTAGGTATGCGCCGTTGCAACGCCGTTACTGTCGATCGACACGCTATTTGGATCATCCGATTCCCAGATCACTTCTTTGTTGGTGGCGTTGGCCGGCAGCACCGTTGCGTTAAGATCAACGCTTTCGCCCAGATAAAGGTTATAGTTTGCATAATTGAGTTTGATCTTCTCCACCGGCTGAACGATGGTCATCGTCCGCTCGCCGAACACATCAGGGCTGCCTTTAAGGGTGGCGCGCACCGTTACCTGCCCGGGCAGGAAGCCTTTGAGCAAGCCGGTTTGATCGATCGTTGCCGTGCCGGTGATGTTTCTGACCGACCAGATAACCTCGCCCTGCTGTGTGGACGGCTGCATCTGCGCTGATACCCTCATTGTGTCATCTACACGCAACTCGGTTTCATCGTTCGGCGTGATGACGGTGATCCCGGTGATGCACCCGTATATGGTAATCACCTTTTCGCCGTATACGCCCGTGCCGTCTCCTGCTGTGGCCCTGACGGTTACCGTGCCGTTCGAGAGAGCGGAAAGAACACCGGCCTGCGTGATCTGGGCCTTGCCCGTGCCCGGAATGACAGACCATACAACATTTTTAACATCCGCATTGCTCGGCGTTATAGAAGCAACCATTTGCAGCGTGCTGCCATGCTCAAGGCGATCCGCCGGCGCAGACACGGTGATCCCCGTGACCGGTGTGTTCAGCACATGGATGAGCTTTTCTGCCGAATGGCCGCTGTTCGCCGTTGCTTTAACGGTTACCGTGCCCACTGAAAGGCCGGTGAGCAAGCCGTTCTGCGTGATGGAAGCCTGCCCCGTGCCCGGAATGACAGACCATGTGACCGACAGGCCCGCCCGCACGGAGAACTGCAGCGTTTGGTTCATGCGCACATAATCGGCCGGCGAAGTCATTTCGATACCCTGCACCATGATCACCAGGCTGTCTTCATGGCCGTTGGTTTCATTGGTTTTGGCATAAACGGTCACCGTGCCGCCTTCGATCCCGGTAAGCACACCGTTCTGGTCGATCACAGCCTGGCCTGTACCCGCTTCCACGCGCCAGGTAACGTTCGTTTCCGTTTTCCAGCTCGGCGTCAGCACTGCTTTGAGCTTGAGCGTTTCGCCGCATCTCACCTCTGTGCTGCCGGAAACGCTTTGCACATCCACCGTTACCGACACATTCTTGCGCGTGTTCACGGCCGCTTTCGCCGCTTCGAGCGCATCCACAACGCCATAGCCGGAATAAATATCCCAACCCGTTGAATACGTGTCATTGGTTGTGTTGTACAGAATGTTTTTTATCTGTTCAGCCGTTAAGGTCGGGTTCGTGTAGCGGATCATGGCCGCAACACCCGTTACGACCGGAGCGGCCATGGATGTGCCGCTCTTAAAGCTGTACGCTTCGTGGTTATTGTCACTGGCTACCGTGCTGTAAATCCAATCTCCCGGTGCAGAGATATCTTTGCAATAGCCATAGTTGCTGAAAGAGCATTTATCGTCATATTCGTCCGATGCGATAACGCTGACCACTTTTTCATAGTCAGACGGATATGAGTTGTAATCCACATCTGTATAAGAATCGTTGCCCGCCGAAACGATAACAACAATATCTTCTTCCGCGCAGGCGTCCAGCGCGCTGGCAAACGCGCTGTCATACAGCTTAAAATCATAGTTTTCGCTCACGCTTACGGAGTAACCCAGTGACATGTTGATCACTTGGGCGCCTTTATCCATTGCGTATTCAAGGCCGCGGGCGATATCAAGGGAATTGGCCTTATCACTGTAGAACACGTCTACCACAAACACCTCAACAAATTCGTTGCTCGTGCCCGAGGCAACGCCGGCCACGCCCGTTCCATTGTTGGCCGTGGCGGCAATGATGCCGGCCACATGCGTGCCGTGTCCGCTGACGTCATACATTTGCAGCGGATAATCGCCTGCATCCTGAGTAGAATCCACGCAATACTGCGTCAGCAAGTTCGCCTGCAGGTCCTCGTGATACGCATCAACGCCCGTGTCCAGCACCGCCACGCGGGTCTTCACGCCACCCTGATTATCTAAAACATCCCAGGCTTCCGTGGCGTGCACGGTGTTAAAATGCCACAGATCGTTTCTAAACTCATCGTTGATATCATTATAGGTCTGCGGATCGGTTTCCGGCTGCGCATCCTGTTCCTCTACCAGTTCATACAGGAAGTTGGGCTGTGCATACACAACGCCTTCCATTTTCTCATAGGCTTTGATCGCGTCTGCCACGGTGTGCCCCATGGAAATGTTCACATCCGCCATCGTAGAGCCGACGATCTTATTCACCGAGCCAAGCTCGCCCCCCGCAGCCCCGGCGATTGCGTTCATCCGATCCATGCTCAAATCATTGTCCAAAATGAGCAGCACTTCGCCCGGCACATAGGGCAGGTCTTCCCGTGCGCGTTCGGCCGCAGCGGCGGCATACCGCGCCACAATATCAGCTCCGCGCGGGTCCAGCGCCCGGCTGAATGCTTCGATCTGCTCGGCCAACGCTTCTTTATACCGCGCGCTGAGCACAAGCTCCACATAATCGCCAAACAGCGAATCGTCCAGCTCATTCACCTGCGCGGCTGCGGCAGCGCCGTCTGTGCGAGCCAAAGAAAGCAGCGCTTCCTGTTCTGAAGGCGCCGGCTCTTCTTCCGATGTTTGTTGCGGCTCAGGGTCCGCCACCGGATCCGCTGTCCGCTCCGGTATGGGCTCTGCCTCTGTTTCCGGCGTTTGCACAGGCTCACCTGCTACAGGTGGCTCCACCTGCTGTTCGCCCTGGGCAAAACCAACGCCCACCGGCAAACAAGCGGTGAACAGCATCAAACAGGCGATCAAAAATGCCATGGTTTTACGGGATCGACTCATGCTCTACAACTCCATAAAAATATAGGTGCTTATTCAAAACAAACCTGAAACTCTACTGATTATATAGTATCTCTAAATGGCAAAAACCACAATGGATTTCTGCGTTTTGAAACAAAAAACAGTGGCCGAAATTCCGGGCCCCTGCAGGCGTATTTTACAGCCCCATTTCCTTGATCGCTTCCACCATCAGGTCAGGGAAATTCACCGTCATCCCATCGCAGCCGTAGGCCAGGGACTGGCGCATTTTTTCAGGCATGTCGTTACCCCAGGACCGCACAACAAACCCGCGTTCTTTGGCGTGCGCCACGCTGGCCGCATCAATATAATCAACCCGCGGGCAGATCTGCACGCAGCCGATCTGGGCGGCTTTGTCCAGCGTCGGATCTAGGCAATCATCCGTTAAATAGCCCAGCTTGATCTCGCTGTCCAGCTGGCGGCAGCGTACCAAGTTTTCATAGCCGAAGCTGGTGATCACCAACCGGCTGTCATCATTCACCAAACGGCGGATGGCAGAGATCGTGCCCTGTTCCACCAGCGAATCTTTCAGCTCGATCGCAAGGTCAATATCCCGGCCACCGAACGCCATCAAAAACTCTTCCAGCCGCACGATGCGCTCGCCCTTATACTGTTCCCCTTTATGGGAACCAAGATCAATTTTCAACAAATCACAATATAATGTTTCGTTGATATTTACGTCCACTGCGGAGATCCGCGCCGTTGTATCGTCATGGAACAGCACCAGCACCCCGTCCTTGGTGCGTTTTACGTCTGTTTCCAGCCCGGTTGCGCCCATTTGCAGGCCCAGATAGAAGGACGGCAGGGTGTTTTCGGGCGCATAGGCGCTGGCGCCGCGGTGAGCAAGATTCATAAGCATTGGTTTTCCCCCTTGTGGCTGATAGCAACAGTATACCTTTCGGCGCGCAGTTTCTCAATCTAAACTGCATTATTTTTTCTTGCCCGCACCGGATCCATCCTCTATAATAAAATTAATCAACATTTTCCCTTCGATGTAGGAGGTACATTTTGAAACGCATTGGTATTTTGACGGGCGGGGGCGATTGCCCCGGATTGAACGCCGTGATTCGCGGCGTGTGTGAACGGTGTTTTTGCGCTGATGTAGAGGTTTTTGGGTTCTATGACGGCTGGCGCGGCGTGATCGAGCAGGACGGCCAGTGGTTAACTGAAAACGAGATGGAAGGCCTGCAAACCATGGGCGGCACCATCCTTGGCAGCAGCCGCACCAACGTGATGCGCATTGATGACGGGCCCGAGCGCGTAAAACAAACGATGGACAAACTCGGCCTGGAAGCGATCGTGGCCATCGGCGGAGATGACACGCTGGGCGTGGCCCGGTCTTTACAGAAGATGGGGATGAACATGGTGGGCGTTCCCAAAACGATCGACAATGACCTGTCCGGAACAGACTATACCTTTGGTTTTGACACGGCGTGTAACAACGCCATGGCGGCGTTGGACAATGTAAAGTTCACGGCCATGAGCCATCGCCGCGTAATCGTAGTGGAGCTGATGGGGCGGCATACCGGCTGGATCGCCGTTCATGCCGGCATCGCGGGCAATGCTCAGGTGATCGCCATCCCCGAATATCCTATGCATATTGATGAGATCTGCCGTATTTTGAGCGAGCGGCACCGGCGGACGAACTGGTCCGTGGTTGCCGTGGCGGAAGCGGCGGAGATCGAGGGCATTGAGCAGGACGAAAGCGACATTGAGCGCGATGCGTTTGGCAACAAAGCCATGGACCAGCGCGCAATCGGCGAACGGTTGGCCCGGGCGATCAATGCCCGCACCGGTATCCCTGCCCGCCATGTGGTGCTGGCGCACCTGCAGCGCGGCGGCAATCCCTCCGCGTATGACCGCGTTCTGGCCAGCCGCCTGGGCGTGGGCGCCGCCAATGCCGTTCTTAAAGGCAATTTCGGCACCATGGTGTCTCTGCGGGGCACTGATATCGTGCTCCTGCCGCTGGAAGCCGCTTTGCAGGAACGCAAATGCGTGCCGCGTGACCTGTACGAAACAGCGCAGATGTTCATGCGCTGATCCAAAAATTACAAAAAAGATCCGCCCCTATCTGCGGGCGGATCTTTTTTTGTTTTTAAACCGGAGAATCAACAGTACAAGGCAAATGAGCAGCAACAGCAGCCACCAAAGCGGGCAGCCCGGCCCCGTTTTGCCATCGCCGGACGCCGGCTTGTCAGGGGCCGGTGTTGGGCCGGCAGGCGGCAGCGGCGCATCCGTTTCCGCGCCCGGGATGGGCGACCAGCGCGCCGATAAAGCGAGCGCCTGCGTTACCGGCAAGCTGAAATCATACAGCGTGCCGTCTTCCGTATACCAGCCGCCAAGCGTATACCCCTCGCGTTCAACATAAGGGCTGTTCACCCGTGCCCCGTGCCTGACCCGTGCAGACGGCACCGAGATACTGCCGCCATCAAACTGCACTTCATACACGCGCCGATGATAGACATATGTCAGCGTTTGCCCATCCTGTTCGCTGTTGGCCAGCACAAACCCGTTAAACGATCGGCGCCCCTGCAGCAACGCCCGAGCCGCGTTTAAAAACACGGGGTCATCCGTTTTTTGCTCGTATTCATCCGCATACACGGCCTGCAGATAATGCACCGCGCGGAACTGCGCCACCGCTTCTGCCCCCAGGTGAGGCACGGCCTGGCTTTTGATCTGCTGCCCCCAAACAGGCGTGCTGCGCCCGTTTTGCAGCAGCAGCGCCGCTTCGCCCGAGGCAAAGGCTGCGCTGTTGAGCGCCGCAGCGCCGTGCGCCCCCTGCGTATCATAGCAGTTCAGGACTGAAACGCTGTCTACTTTATCGGCTAGGGCGCCGGTGCTGATAAAGCAGTTTTCAAACACCGTGTCATCCGCCTGTGCCACTAGGCCGCTGTGCGCAACAGGGGCGCTGCCCTTGATTTCGATGGGCCCGGAAAAGCCGCAGTCTGTCATCGCGCCGCCCTGCGTGCGTCCCACAAGGCCGCCGGCAAACAACCAGTCACCCGCGCCGCCTTCGGCATGAACAGCAAGGTCGCTTTGGCACCGTACGATCGTGGATTCAAAGGCGTAACCGGCCAATGCACCGATATACAGGTTTTCCCCCGCCTCGCTGTGCCCCAGAACGGTGGCAGAACCGCCCGGCAAAGACAGATCGCGTATCTCTGCCTTATATAAATAGCCAAATAAGCCGCCCAATCCGTTTGCCGTCAGGTTCAGGTTGCGGATCGCGTATCCCTGCCCGTCAAAAATTCCGGAAAAGCGCGTTTCCGCGCTGTCACCCAACGGACGGGATGATCCGGAAAGCGTGATATCGTTCATCAGTTTATAGGCGGCTGCTCTGTCGTTGCGCACGTTCAACAGGTCAGACGCGGTATAGATCCTGTGCGGATCCAGCGCCGTGCCCGTTCCTTTGCCGCTGTTCACGGTGATCGTTTTTTCGCCGTATACATCGCCCACCGCGGCACGCACGGTCACTTCCCCCGGCCCCAGTGCGGTAACAACGCCTGTTTGATCTACCGTTGCTTCGCCCTTAACGATCGACCATACCGGCGCCCCGGTCACCCCCTGCAGCAATGCGCGGCAGGCCAGTTGCCCGGAAGACGACACCGCGTTTTCAAACGAAGCTACCGTGATACGCCCCCTGTCGTTATTCTCCGTGGTATAGCCTTTGATGCGCAAATTATATCCGTCCTGCGCAGCGCCCACATCCGTCCAGGAAAGCCCATCGGCGGAAACAAAACTTTGCCCCGCGCTGCTCTGCGCGGTAAAATGCACCCACGCCAGGTCTTCATTATCCTCATCTGCCGGCAGGATCAGCGGGGTTTCCCCGCTCAGCTCCACCACAATGGCAAACACCGTGCCCTGCCCGAGCGTTACCGGCGCATCTAATGCAACCGTATACAGCCCGGCATATCCGGTAGCGCCGCTTACCTGCGCGGCCAGCGTGCCCGAATCGGGGTGCTGCGGATCCGACGGGTTCAGATATACCGACACGGTATACGCCACGTCCGCATTTTCAAACAGCGAAAACGAAACCGCTTTGAGCGTTTCCGCCCGCTGCGAGGTGAACACGTTGGCCGCCCGCAGGGCATTTGTGTTCATGTTTCGCCCTGCGCGGGACCCCGTTCCGTCATACTGATAGTTGTAATCATATTCATCGGCAGGGGCAAACTCAAACGCCAGAGCGCTGTTTTTCATATCCTGCAGGTCGGCATCCTCATACGAGATCCAGAAATACCCGTTTTGGCCCCAGGCGCGACCCCAGCTGTTGCGCACCAGAAAAGCGCCGTTCGACATCGGCTGCTGATCGGATAAAAAATTCTCCCGGCTGTAATTATCATCCCATCCCACCAGCACGGCGGCATGGCCGAACCCGCCCGTGCCCGGTTTATAATAGGCAGCCGTTTGCCTGTTATACGCGCCATCATCATGGGCATAGGAAAAACACAGGCCGCCGCTGTTCATGATCGCCGTTTTCAGCCCCGTTAAATCGGTGACAGGGATATAGCGCGTGTTTTTAAGCACCGCGCTGTTCACCCGAAAAGCAAATTCATCGCTCAGCCCGTTTTGTTCCGCCCGGTTTGTTTTTTCATAGGGCACAAGGTCTTCCGGCACAACACCCAGCCACGAAGCCATGGCGACAGCCGCCATGTTTGCATTTCCGCCATCGAGAAAACTCTTTCCGTTCTGCATGGTGTTTGCATGGTCCGTGAACAGGCCCTGCACATCATCCGGCAAATGATAAAAGAAATAGGCCAGCTGCAGTTCAGACAGGTCTGCACTGTCTCCGCCGGCCGCCAAAAGGCTTGATTCCGCTGCGCCGATCGCCGCAAACGCCCAGCAAAGGCCGTTGTCGCCCTGGTCTTTGACAGGCGTTGTCAGCCCCTGTTCCACAAGGGAATACGCGGCAGGCAGCCCGGCCAGGCGCGCCGTGCGTGTTTGCCTTGCGGGTGCTGTGATCCCATCATCCAGCCAACCGCCTTTTCCCTGTGTTTCGAGGTGCAAAGGATCCGCCCATGCCCCTAAGGGGCACAGGCACAGCGCCAGCACCAGCAAAATACAGAGATAACGGCTTTTCATAGATCTGGATACTCCGGCATAAAGCCATACATGGCCTGTGTTTGCACCGTTTCTTCCACCTCGGTGTATCCACCCGGCAGTGCAATAACCGGCACTTCTTCAGAGAGCGATATGATCGTGATCTTTTCCTGCAGCACAGCGCCCGCGTCCGTGCGGCGCTCCATTTCCATCCAGGCCACTGCTTTATCGCGGATATAGAAGCGCACCTCGCCGGCCGTGCTCGTATACCGCTCACACACAAGTTCTTCCCCGTCAATACTCACTTTTTCTTTATCGGCATAGGCAAGCTCGCCCAGCTTGCTCAGCCCGAGCACATCGATGCTCGGTGTTGTTGCCGTATAGGTAAGGTTCACAACATCCAGCGAGTACCAGTTCATCCCATCAAAAATGGTGCGCACCGTTGTTTCTCCCATGGTAACAGACTCATCCATTTTGCCGTCTGTCATCATCAGCTCACCCGAAAACTCCAGCCCGGAGACCACCGCCGTATACCGCAGTGCATAATTGCCTGAAGACAGCAGCTCTGCCGTTTTACTCGACCGAGCTTTGCCGCAGCCCGCGCAAAGCAGCATCGCCAGCGCCAAGATAAGCACAGCAGCCCGTTTTTTCATGCCCGTTCCTCCTTACTGTTCGGCATAAGCGCGCACCAACGCCGCCGTTTGTTTAACGCCGTCTGTATGCGTGCGCTCGTATCCATGCGAAGCGTACACCCCGGCGC
This sequence comes from Clostridia bacterium, assembly GCA_017439715.1. Classification (GTDB taxonomy): domain Bacteria; phylum Bacillota; class Clostridia; order Christensenellales; family QAND01; genus RGIG3178. Next base: position 42,055 of record JAFSIR010000018.1, read on the forward strand.
CGATCAGCCCGTGCCGCAATTCCCATCCAGCCTGGAGCGCCGCATCTGCATCCGACCCATACATGGGATATACATCCGCTTCATAATCAATCCCGCAGCGATCGGCGCAATCCATCAGCGCCGCGGTTACCGCCCGGTTATACGGCCCGCGGGAATCCTTCACGCAGATAGACACCTGGTGTTCCGTGCACGAGAGCCCCTCGCCCACACAGCCCATGTCCACGCTGACGATCTCTTCCGCATCCTGCGGCAGGCCGGATGCCGCGCCATGCCCCACTTCTTCATACACGCTGATGAACAAATACACCCGCCGGCCGAGCGACGCGCGCTTTTCGCGCACCGCTTTTGCATAATCGAGCAGGATGGCCACGCTCAGCTTGTCATCCAAAAACCGGCTTTTGATATAGCCTGTGTCCGTAACGGTGTACCGCGGGTCAAACGCAACAAGGTCGCCCACGCCAATGCCGAGCGCCCTGGTTTCCGCTTTGGAGGCCGTTTTCGCGTCCAGCACCACCTGCATGGTCGAATAATTCCGTTCCTTGGTTTTAAAATCCGGGTTCACATGCAGCGAAGGGTCGATCAGCTGCATGGTGCCCGTGTAAGTCTTGCCGCTGCGGGTGAAGATGCGGCAGTTTTCCGTTTCAATGTTCGGCGCGGCCAGCCCGCCGATCGGCGACAGGCGCAGCTGCCCGTTGGCCTTCACTTCAGCCACAACGGCGCCCAGCGTGTCGATATGCGCCGCGTATACCAACGGCCGCCCCTCGCCACCCAAGCAGCAAACCACGCAGCCTTTACGCGTTAAAACGGGATCAAATCCCAAAGATCTGAGTTCCTCCATCACATAGCCTGCCACTTCCGCGGTAAAACCGCTGGGGCTGGGTATGGCGATCAATTGCTGCAGCTGCGAAAAAAGATAATCCATATTTCTTCACTCCGGCTCTAAAAAATACGCGGCAAGGCAATCCTTTGCCTTACCGCGATGATACCGCGTTTTCCCGCCTGCGGTCAAGCACCGCGGGGAATGCCAAAAGTGTTTTGCTGTTAGGCCGCCTGTTCCTGCGCCTGTTTGTTTTTATCGCGCTTATTGAGCGCTTTGTTGGCGATTATGAACCCAACGAGCGCCGCAAGAGCAATGCCGCCGCTGAAAACAAAGTACGGCCGAATACCAACATTGTCGATCATGTAACCGCCCACCGTGCTGCTTATGATGGTGGCGATCGCCATCATCGTGCTGTTAAGCATCTGCACCGTGCTGCGCAGCTCCGGCGGCGCCAGCTCATCGGCGTACACCACCTGGGCCGCGTTGCGCAGGCCGCTGATAAGGCTGATGCAAACGCCCGTGCCAATCACTGCCATGACCGACCCGGCCCCCGCATAGAAGAAATCGCCCAGGCCAAAGATCAGCGTGGTCACAATCAGCACCCGGCGGATCCCAAATTTTTCCATAAACCGGCCGGACAGATACATCAGCGGAATGGTGCCCAGCGATCGGATGGTGGACAGAACGCCCAAAATATTATCGCCGGCACCGATCTGATCAAGCAGATAGGCCATAAAGTTCGTAGCGGAACAGGCGGGGATGCCCGAACAGATCACGAACAGAAAAAACGTCACAAGCCGCGGATCGCGCACCAGCTTTTCCAAATGCATGTCGCGGAACGAAGTGCGCATCATGCCATCCGGCGGCGCGATATCCGGCAGTTTGGGGGCCAGCAGCAGCACAACAACGCCCATGATACCCATGCCGAAAAAGCCGATACGGATGGTGAAAAACCCGAGCAGATACGCATAGATCGCGCTGCCAGTGGCGCTGCCGATGGAGGTGAACACCTTGATCTTGCCATATTGCATCTGCGGGTCTACGCGGCGCATCTGGGCGATCCAGTTGGTCATGATATAATCCAGCGGCCGATAGAAAAACCGCACGAACACCGTCATCCACGGCGCCAGGCCGATTGCTCCGAACACGACCCGCTCCGTGAGCGGGATGGAGGGGAACAGCACGATGGTGATGGCCAAACACACAAGGAACGGCTTTTTCACCGTTTTGTACCGGTCGCACAACATGCCCCAGAAGATCGGCGCAATAATGCCCAAAACAGAACGCAGGCTGGTAATCAAACCTACCTGCGCACTATTTAATCCCAACTCTTTCAAGTATGCCGATACATA
>JAFSIR010000004.1 GCA_017439715.1 Clostridia bacterium
CCGCATTTCTGCAACGCTTCGATTTGTTTGACTCTTTTGCAATTAAATAACACAAAAGACAGCATAGCCATCATAGACTATGCTGCCTTTCTCTGTTATCCTATTCGGTTTTCGTTTTCTCCGTTAAGGACATCCCGCTTTATCATCGGGAGGTTTTTTATTGGCTCGGTTTAGTGTTAGATCTCAATGCCAACGTTTTTCAGCGCGGACAGGAAACTCTCTTTTGTGCGCGAGGCGATCAGATCTTCCGGGAAGCCGATCTCATCAAGCATGGCCAGCGCCCTTTCAAAATGGCCGATCGCAACGCATACATGTGCATCGGACCCAACGGAGATGGGCGCGTTGTGCTCGGCGCAGCACTCGGCCAGCGCCCGGCAGCGGTCAAACGTGTTATCCTTGCGGTCAAAGCTATGCTCGTTGATCTCCAGCAGCTTGCCGCATTTTTTGGCGTGCTGCACCAGTTCCTTGGCATCAAACGGGATACCCGACCGGCAGATATGCCCAAGGATAAACACCTTGGGGTTTTCCAACGCTTTGCAATACATTTCTGTGCCCTGCGCCACAGTGGCCCCAAAGGCAAAAGACCCATCATGGATGCTGGCAATGGCAAAATCCAGCCGTGCCATCACCAGTTCGTCAAGATCGCGCGGCTCTTTATAAAATGTGCCCATCATCGTTTTTTCCACGCGGTGGCGGTGGCCGAACAGATGGCCGTGAAGGTCAACAATGTCTGCCTCCAGCCCGCGCAGCACGGTAATCCCATGCCAAAGGCGGGGCAAAAAGCCCTGGCTTGAAAGATGTTCATAATTGCGCATGTCGTAATCGCCATACAGCATGGAACCGAAATGATCGGTGCTGGCCAGCAGCGTCAGCCTCTGCTCGGCTGCAGCACGCACATTTTCTTCTATCGTGGAATGTGCGTGGCGGGAATAGAGCGTGTGGGTATGGGTATCGCATTCGATCCTATACATGGTAAACAATAGCCTCCATAAAAAAATAAAAACGCAATAATGCACAAATTGTATCCTAATTTGGCGGTTCGGTCAAACCAAACGGATAAAAAAGAGCCGCACTCGGCGGCTCAAAGCAAGCGTTTCAGTGAATGGACAGGCCGGCATTGCTAAGCGCGGACAGGAAGCTTTCCTTCGTGCGCGAGGCGACCAGTTCTTCCGGGAAACCGATCTTATCAAGCATGGCCAAAGCGCACGGAAAGCGCCCCACCCGGTATGACAAATGCGCGTCCGTGCCCAGTGAAATGGGCACATTCAGCTCAGCACACCGCTCGGCTACGCGGCAGCACTGCGCTGCTGTGCCGTCCTGCGCGGCAAGACTGTTTTCATTGATCTCGATCAGCACCCCCGTTTTTTTGGCGTGCTGCAGCACTTCATCCATGTTAAACGGAACGCCGCCGCGCACGATATGCCCAATGATCAGCACTTTTTTGTTTTCCATCGCGCGGCAATACATCTCGGTGCCCTGTGCGGGGGTGGCATCTTTGGCGAACTGGCGGTTATGCACGCTGGCAATGGCAAAATCCTGCGGCTCGAACACATACTCTTCCATGCTCATCGGTTTGGGGAACGGGTTGGCCAGAAGGCTTTCCGTAACCATATGCTCATGGCCGAACAGGTCGCCTTTGAGCGTGGTGATATCCGCTTCCACGCCGCGCAGCAAGGTCACGCCGTCACACTCGCGGGGCCAGGCATGCTGAAAACGCAAAAAATCGTAATGTCTGAGATCATAGCTGTCAAACAGCATGGATCCATAATGGTCCGTGCCGGCCAGCAGCGTCAGCCCCTGCGCTTTGGCAGCACGCACATTTTCTTCCAGCGTGGAATAGGCATGGCGGGAATACAGGGTATGGGTATGTGTATCGCACTGAATGGTGAGCATGGGAAAACCCTTTCTGTTTGTACTGAAGTTTATTGTACCTTACCGGGCTTGATATGGTCAATCCGGCCGATGGGAGAAAAAGGAGCGCACAATTAAAACAGCGGCCGTTTCAAACCGGCGCTGTTTATGATATGATAAATAAACCAAGACGAGTGGAGGAAAGGAGGTGCAGAAAAATGCCGTTGTGTGGGTTTGGCGATGCGCGTATGCGCAGCGACCATACATTGGTGGAAAACGCGTTTATCCGCGAGCATATGGCAGCAGCGCCGGGAGACGCTGTGAAAGTGTATTTGTACGGGCTGATGCAGTGCCAGCAGGGCGCGGGCGCCTCAACGATGGCAGCCTTTGCCCGCGAGATCGGGCTGAGCGAAGAAGACGTGCGTGATGCGTTTGCGTATTGGGAACGCTGCGGCCTTGTTACCCTGCCGGCCGGGCAGGATAACACGGTGCTGTATCTTTCGGCACGGCACGCCATGCCGCTTGAACAAACGGTGTATACCAACGCCTCTTATCACGATAGGTTGCTGAACCTTTTCAGCCCCCGCCAGCTTTCGGCCAACGATTTTATGCGCATCCATGATTGGACAGATCAGTTTGGCATTGAAGAGGAAGCCGTGATCATGATGATCGCGTTTGGCCGCAGCAGGATGAGCGACGTGAGCCGGGCAACCCCGTCGCGCCAGCTCAGCTATATTGAAAAAATCGCCCGCCAGTGGGCGGATGAAGGGATCCGCACCGTTGCGGCGGCAGAAGCATGGCTTAAAGAGCAGGACTGCCGCAAAACCGGGCTGGGCACGCTGCTCAGCCGCCTGGGCATCCGGCGCAACCCCACCGCTGCCGAGCGTGCGCTGTATGAAAGCTGGCTGGAAAAAGGCTTTTCACAGGACGCAATTCTCATCGCTGCGGAGCGCACCACGGGCGTCCGCAACCCCAGCCTGCAAACGGTGGACGGGGTGCTTACCAACCTGGCCCGTCAGGGCGCGATGACGGCCAGGCAGATCCGCGCGGAGAACAGCGAAACGCTGTGCCGCGAGGCGCTGATCGCCCTCAAGCTGCCTAACTCGGTGCCCACCGCTTCCCAGCTGGAAGCATACAGAAGCTGGGCGGCGGCGGGATACGACCATGAACATATCCTGACCGCGTGCGAGATGAATGCGCTGCCCGGGCGGCAAACGATCCGCGATGTGGCGCAAACGCTCAACCGCTGGCAGCACCTAGGGCTTAAAGACATGGCGGCCATTCGCGCGCATGAAAAAGAGCGCAGCCGCACGATCGCGGCCGTGGAGCAGCTGTTTGAAGCCATGGCCATTGCGCGTCGCGTTGGTGAAGCGGATATTGCGGATTATCGGATGTGGACGGTGGACCGCGGCTTGAGCGAGGAACTGATCCGCTTTGCCGCCGAAAGTGCGCATGGGGCCGTGTCGCCTTATCGGATGATGCGCAGCCTGCTTGAGCAATGGCAGGCCGCCGGGATCAACACGGTGCCGGCCGCGCGCGCAGCGCTGCAGGAGCGCGCCGTGCCGCGCGCATCGGGTGCGCAGAACCCGGCGCTAAAATATGACCAGCGGGAAGTCAGCAAAGACGAAGGCATAGAATGGCTGTAAAAAAGGAGGGATACACGTGCAGCGGTTAGATGAACTGATCACGGCCGAACAGCTGCAGGCGCTGCACCGGCAGGTGCCGGCGCTGGCACAGCTGCGGCGTGAATATATATCGCTGTGTGATGCGCATGTGCAGGCGCTCATGGCCGGGCGCGACGGAGCGGCCGAGCAGCAGGCACGGGACGCGTTCAGCGCTGCAATGCCCGAAAAAGAGCGGGCGATCCTGGCACAGGCGGGGATTGAGCTTTCCTCATTATCCGTGTATCGCTGCCTCCTTTGTAAAGACAGCGGTTTTGTGGTAAAGCAGGGGCGCAAGGTGCCCTGCCAATGCGCGGAAGAGAAGCAAAAAGAAAGGCTTTTCAGGCAGGCGCAGGCGCTGCCGTCGTTTGCGGCGTTTGATAAAACCTTGTTTGAAGATGCGGACCAGCTGGCTTCCGCCCTCCTGCTCAGAGACCGGCTGATGGCATACTGCCGTGCGTTTGGCCAAAATGAGCGGCCCCATTTTTGCTTAACGGGGCAAACCGGCGTGGGCAAAAGCTTTTTGCTGGGCTGCACGGTGCGCGCGCTGATGGAGCAGGGCATACGCACGCGCCTTTTGACCGCGTATGAAATGATGGAGCTGTTCCGCGCCCAGCATATCGGCGAGGGGGAAACGCTCCCCGCGCTGATCGAGGTGCCGTTTTTGGCGATCGATGATCTTGGCACAGAGCCGATGTATCGCAATATCACGGTGGAATACCTGTTTACGCTGATCGATGAGCGTGTGCGGGCCGGCCGGCCGATGGCCATTGCCACCAATTTGATGAGCGACCAGATCCGTGACCGGTATGGGGAACGGGTGCTTTCCCGGCTTAGAGACACAAAGCAGTTTGCCAATTTTGGGATGCGCGGCAAAGACCTGCGCCCTTCGGGCAAAAAACAAACCAAATAAAACACGGGGCGGCCACAGCCGCCCCGCTTTTTTCGTTCATGGTTCGATCAGGTTCAGCCCGGTGAGCACAAATTTGCCCCATCCCGGGATCTCCCGCAGGATGGAATACCATTTCCCGCTCCAAAAATACCGCGCCTTTCCGGTATACACCGGCGCAATGCCCGCGCGCCATGCGCAGGCCTTGGCGCGAAAGGCGTGAAAATCGCTGGTGGCCACGATCGCGGAACGGAACCCCTGCGCATCCATGATCAGTTTTGCATTGATCATGTTTTGTTCGGTGGAAAGGGAGCGTTCATCGACAAACACGGCTTGTTCGGGCACGCCGCCTTTCAAAAGCCTGTCTTTCATTACGGCCGCTTCACTGATCTGTTCGCCCGCGCCCTGCCCGCCGCAAACGATAATCGCGCGGGCGTACCCCGCGCGGTACAGGCGCAGGGCGCAGTCGATCCGCGCCTGCAGGCTGCCGGAGGGCACCGTGCCGTCCACCTTGCAGCCGGGCACAATGATGCAGTCTGCCCTTTGCGCGCTTTCGGGCAGCAGCATGACCACGGTGATCAAAGCGGCCATCAGGATTAACCCGGCAACCCCCAGCCAAAACAGCAGCTTTACGCCCCGCCAAACACGGCTCATACCGTAGCCTCCTCTAAAAGCGCGGCCGGCGAGCGGCTGGCAAACGTACGGTTATGCATAAAGCTGTAAAACCCGGTATCACCCACAATGATATGGTCAACCAACCGAATATCCAATAATTTTAAGGCGTTCAGGATAGCCTTGGTCGTTTCAATGTCCATCACGCTGGGCTGCAGCGAGCCGGCCGGATGGTTATGCGACAAGATCACCAGCCGCGTGCCGATGCGGGCCGCTTCAGTGATCAAACGCTGCATATCCATCTGCACGCTGTTGCTGGTGCCCTCGGTAAGGCGGATGGCGCGCTTGAGCATGCAGCGGCTGTCAAGGCATAGCAGATACAGCACTTCCTGCTGCGTGCCGACGAACAGGGCCTCGGCATACGCGCCGGCGCGGGCCGTTGTGTCCAATAACGGGCGGGGTTTACGCCGGTCGATCAGATATCGCCGGGTCAGCTGCGGGATCATAGAAACTAAAAACGCAGCCTGGGGTCCTATGCCTTCCACCTGCGCCAAATCTTCCGGGTGCGCTTCGAGCACCGCGGACAGAGACCCAAACCGGGCGATCAGGCGATGGCCGATGGGGTTCACGTCCCGCCGCGGGATGGCCAGCATCAGCAAAAGCTCCAGCACCTCATGGTCGTTCAGCACATCCAGCCCGCCTTTATAAAACTTATCGCGCAGCCGGCTGCGATGACCGCTGTGGATACTGCTATTGCTCACCTTGCTCCCTCCCTGCCGCTTTTATTCGTTTTTATGATACCAAATCGGGCAGATGAATTGCAATGTCAGGAAAAAAACACTATGATAAACATATCAACCAAACGAGGTGCAGCATGGCTATCAATGAAAGAATCGCGCAATACCGCGAGGAAATGACAGAACTTTTAACGGAGCTGATCCGCATCCCCAGCGTGCAGGGAGCGCCGGAACCGGGCAAACCCTTTGGTGCCGAGGTGGACAACGCTTTGCAGCTTGCGCTGGAAAAGGCCCGTGCCATGGGCTTTAAAACGGTGCGCAATGTGGACGGGTATGTCGGCATTGTTGAGATCGGCCAGGGCGAAGGGGAGATCGGCATCATTACGCATCTTGACGTGGTGCCGGCCGGAGACGGCTGGACGATGGATCCCTTTGCCGGCATCGTTAAAGACGGCGTGGTGTACGGCCGCGGCGCGGCAGACGATAAAGGGGCCGCCGTTGCAGCATTGTTTGCGCTGCGCGCGCTGGAAGAAGAAGGCGTAACGCTGAAAAAGCGTGTGCGGCTGATTCTGGGCACCAACGAAGAAACAGGCATGGAAGACGTGGTATATCTGTTTGAAAAAGAACATATGCCGGACTATGCTTTTTCGCCCGACAGCGATTATCCGATCATCAATGTGGAAAAAGGCATCGTGCAGGTGGAAGCGGAACGCGCACTGGCGCCCACAACGGGCGAAGGCATTCGCATTGTCTGCGTAAAAGCCGGGCAGCGGCCGAACGTGATCCCCGGCGCGGCCACGGCTGTGCTGCTTGCGCCCGACCCCAGTACGATCGGGTATGAAGTGAATGAATACAACCGCACGGCAGAACATAAAATGCGCTTTGAAGTGTCCGGCAACACCGTAACGCTGACCGCTACCGGCGCGGTGGGCCATGCGGCGCGGCCGCACCTGGCGTGCAATGCGGCGGGCCTGCTGGTTGATTTTCTGGTAAAACTGCCGCTGGCGCAGGGCGATGCGGAGCAGGCGCTGCGCGATGTGGCAGCGCATATCGGCGCCACGGCGTACGGCGAGCGGCTGCACATCAATTTTGAAGACGAGGTGTCCGGCAAGCTCACGTGCAACCTCGGCATCCTGAACATTGAAAACGACAAGGCCCGGTTTGTGCTAGATATCCGCCACCCCGTGTCGTATGAAAACGAGCAGATCTTTGAGCTGGTCAAATCCGCCATGGCGGACACGCAGTTTGCCTTTGCCATGGGCCACACCGCTCCCAACCATATGGTGCCGGCCGATCATCCGCTGGTCAAGCGGCTGTTGGCGGCGTATGTTGCCGAAACAGGCGGCGAGCCGTACTGCATTGCCATCGGCGGCGGCAGCTACGGGCGTAAAATGCCCAACCGCTGCGTTGCCTTCGGCCCCACGTTCCCCGGCCAGCCGCGCCTGGCGCACATGGCAGACGAGAACATGGGCATTGACGATATGGTGACCAATGCGCGCATCATGGCGCGTGCCTGCATCGAGCTTGCGGGTGAGGATTGGTAAGACCGGCTGAGTATTATCTATGGAGGCGAACAGAATGGAAAACAACCAGGTATTACAGGCAATCTACGAGCGGCGCTCCGTGCGCAAATACACGGCAGAGCCCGTATCGCAGCAGCAGATCGAAACGGTGATCAATGCGGCCCTGTGGGCGCCCAGCGCTAGCAACCGGCAGCCGTGGCATCTCACCGTGTTCACCGACCCCGCTATGATTGCGGACATTGAAAAAGACGGCAAAGCCTATATGGCGCAGTCGGATAACGAACGCACCGCGGCCCGCGGCAAAGATCCGGCCGTGCGCATCTTCCATAATGCCCCCTGCGTTGTGCTCTTTTCGCATAACGGCACCAGCTGGGCCAAACCCGATTGCTCCATCGCCGCGCAGAATCTTGCCCTCGCCGCCCATTCCATCGGCCTTGGTACGTGCTATATCGGCCTGTTCACGCATTGGCTGGAGGATAACACCGAGGCGCTGGCGGCCCGCTTCAACCTGCCCGAAGGATACGCTCCCTTCTATTTTATGACGCTGGGCCATCCGAACGGTGTCGGTCCCGCGCCGAAACGGGCGGAAAACACCGTGCAGTATCTGTAATTGAGGCAAAATCAGGGCGCCCGCCGCTTGTGCGGGCGTCTTTTTTTGTCGTGATTGTTGACGGCGCGCTTTATTTTTGGTATACTGCATAAGCATTCCAATAAGGAGAGATGTCCGAGTGGTTTATGGAGCTGGTCTTGAAAACCAGTGATGCCGCAAGGCACCGGGGGTTCGAATCCCTCTCTCTCCGCCAAAACTGCGGTCATGGAGAAGTACTCAAGAGGCCGAAGAGGCGCCCCTGCTAAGGGTGTAGGGTGGGTAACCGCCGCGAGGGTTCAAATCCCTCCTTCTCCGCCAATGGTGATCTGTTTTTTGCAGGTCACCATTTTTTTATTTATTTTCCAACCCATGAGAAACTGCAAAAATGCCGGACATCAGGATACCCCATCTGATGTTTTTTCAAGACTTAACGACAACGATCTGCGCCAAGAAGCCAATGCGGCTGCTTTGAGCTTTGATCATTGCCTATTGCAGTATTATGGCTTGGATACTGCGGACATTTTTGTTGAAATATGCTGATTTTAAGAGTAAAATATTGGATATATAGCCACTTTCATTGGAAATGGCGAACGGAAACCAGTTAAAATTACGGGAGTATCATTTCCCCCAAAGGAAGTAGGTATCCGTACAATCTGAGAAATACAGATTTCACAAAGGCAGAAAACAAATATTACGCTATTATAAAGCCACATCTACAGAGTATTATACCAATCATAAATTGCTCAAATCAGAAAAAACAGTCTTTTGATGCTGTAATTCAAGATTTATTAGAGGCGAGAATCTTGAGAAGTAACAATAATGGGGATCTGCATGGTGCACATTCTTATGAATTAACGCTGTTTGGATGCCAGTGGCGAAGCGAAGTAAAAGCTCAAAAAGCATACAGTATCGGAAATGGGTCACTTTGCAGGTGCAATTTGGCCGAACAAATAGGATAACCAAAAAAGGAAAAATACGGGAGGATAAACAAATGGCACTCCATATTCAAGATGTAATCAAGTACGAAGGCGATAACAATACGTTTGTATGGAAGCACGAGTGCGAGAACTTTAACAATAAGAGTAAGCTGATCGTTCACGAGACCCAGGAAGCGTTTTTCTTCGCCAACGGGCAGATTGTGGAGGTTTTCGGCGCAGGCAGATATGAGCTTGATTCCGAAAACTATTTTTTCATCAAGAATCTGAAAAAAACCTTTATTACAGGCGGCGAATATGCGTTCCATTGCGAGGTGTATTTCGTTAACAAGACCGTGCAGATGGGTTTAAAATGGGGAACGGACAGCAAGGTGCGCTTTATCGAGCCGGATCTCGGGATTCCGTTGGAGATTGGCGCATCGGGTGAAATGAACTTGGCCGTATCCGACAGCCGCAAGCTCATCACAAAGCTGGTTGGCACAACCACGGGCATTGCATGGGGCAGAGAAAGCGATGGTTTCACCAAGTCTTTGCAAAGTGCGTTCCGCCCAATGATATCCACGGTGGTCAAGAGCAATCTGGCCCAGACCATCAAGAGGGAACAGCTGAACATCCTCGAGATCGATGAGAATCTCATGACCCTTTCCAATTCTCTCGGGACATATGTTTCCGCCGGCTTTGAAGAATACGGACTCAGTGTTCCGCAGTTCTATATCACAAACATCGTTCTCCCCGAAGAGGATGTGAATTTCCGCCGCCTGAAGGAGCTGCAAACGATCACGCTGCAAACGCGCATGGCAAAGGCAGAAACCATCGTTCGCACGGCACAGGCGCAGAGCGAAGCGGAGATCACCGCGGCCCGCAGACAGATTGAACTGGAAAAGCAAACAACGCTCACGGAAACCGAGCGTATGGCAGCAGAGCGCGAGCTCATGCGCAGCCGATACGAAGCGGAAAAACAGCGGGTGGCCGCCCAGGCTGAGGCAGACGCCATGCGCATGACGGGCTTTGCCAATGCAGAAGTAACGGAAATGCAGGGCAAAGCAGTAGGCGCTGCAATGTATGCACAGGGCTACAATCAAAGAGATGTTCTGCAGGCCGAAGTGCAGAAAGCGTATGCAGAAGGCATCGGCCAAATGGGCGCAAACGGCGGCGGTGGCGCAGGCAGCGGCCTCGTGGGAGATATGCTTGGCCTTGGCGTTGGCATGGCGGCCATGGGCAGTATCGCTCCGCAGATGAGCGATATGATGAAGGGCTTCGCAGCAGGCAGCATGGCGCCGCAGCAGTCCGCGCCCGCAGCGCAGATCCAATGCCCCACCTGTGGCAAACCGCTGCCCGAAAATGCAAAGTTCTGCCTGGAATGCGGCACGAAGATCGAACTTCTCGCAGAAAATGAGATGATTTGCCCTTCCTGCGGCAAGAAAACCCCCAAAGGCAAGTTCTGCATGGAATGCGGCGCTGCCCTTGCAAAGAAATGTCCCAGCTGCGGCGCAGATGTGCCCGAAGGCGGCAAGTTCTGTTTGGAGTGCGGAACAAAGATTTAATGGCAAATGATACATCGAATTTGATGGAGGGAAACTGATGGCAATCTTCAAATGTAAGATGTGCGGCGGCGCACTGGAAATCAACAACGGACAAACAACGGCAGAATGCGAATATTGCGGAACGCCGCAAACGCTTCCCAAGCTGGAGGATGACAGACGGGCCAATCTTTACGATCGCGCCAACCACCTGCGCAGGAATAATGAGTTTGACAAATCGGCGGGCATCTATGAGCAAATCTTGAATGAGGACGGCACAGATGCAGAGGCATATTGGTCGCTCGTGCTTTGCCGCTATGGCATCGAGTATGTGGAGGATCCGTCCACCCATAAGCGCGTGCCAACAGTGAACCGCGCGCAATACACCTCCATTTTCGATGATGATAACTATAAATCCGCATTGCATTATGCGGATATGATCCAAAAAGGCATTTATGAAAAAGAAGCCGCCGCCATCAACGAGATACAGAAAGGCATCCTCGCCATCTCGCAGCAGGAAGATCCGTTTGATGTGTTCATCTGCTACAAAGAAACGGACGATAACGGCAGAAGAACCGCAGATTCCGTGCTGGCAAACGATTTGTACCATCAGCTGACACAGGAGGGCTCCAAGGTTTTCTATGCCGCCATCACACTGGAAGATAAGCTGGGCTCTGCCTACGAACCCTATATTTTTGCAGCGCTCAACTCCGCAAAAGTGATGGTTGTGATCGGCACAAAACCCCAATATTTCAATGCCGTTTGGGTTAAAAACGAGTGGTCGAGATATTTGGGGCTCATCAAGGGCGGCGCAAAGAAAATGCTCATCCCTGCATACAAGGATATGGATCCCTATGATCTGCCGGAGGAATTCTCCCACCTGCAGGCGCAGGATATGTCTAAGCTGGGCTTCATGCAGGATCTTATCCGTGGCATCAGAAAACTGATTGTTATAGATCAACCCAAGGCAGCACCTACTACCGCGGCGCCCGTTTCTGCACCGGCGGCGCCCGGGGTAAGCTCGCTGCTGGAGCGCGGCAAACTATACCTTGAAGATAGAGAATGGGCCTCTGCGGATGAATATTTCAATAAAGTTCTGGATATCGATCCGAAGTATGCCCCTGCATACATCGGCATGCTCTGCGCGCAGTTAAAACTCACAAAGGAAGAAAACCTTGCAGATCAAACTTCTGTTCTGGAAAATCACAGCAACTTTCAAAAAGCCGTGCGCTTTGCCGATGGATCCTATGGGAAGATTCTTGCCGGATACAGCAATGCTGTAAAAGAAACCATTGAGGAAAACCGCAGGCGCGGCATATATGAAGAAGCCATAGCCAATTACAATTCCGATATCTGGACCACGGTGCTTTCTGCAAAACCGCTGTTTGAATCCATCCCGGCTTATCGCGATGCCGATGAGCTCGCGGCAAACTGTGAAGAACGGGCAGAAACGCTTCGCAAGGATGAAGTGTATAATAAAGGGGCGAAAAACGCCCAGATAAACAATATTTATCAACAAGAAAAAGCAATTGAGTATTTTGCCGCCATTCCCGGCTATAAGGATGCTGATGAGATGGTTGAAGCCTGCCGCAAAAAGATTGAAGAACTCAAAGAGCAGGCGGAGACAGACCGCAAAAACAGAATCTATGATTCTGCGCTGAAAAAACTGAACAGCTCGGATATTTCCTCGGTTGAAAAAGCACAGAAAGAATTTGAAAGCATCAAAGATTGGAAAGATGCGTATGAAAAAGTGCGGGACTGCCAAAGAAAGATTGAAGAACTGAAAGTACAGGCAGAGATCGATCGCAAAAATGGAATCTATGATGTTGCGCTGCAAAAACTGAACAGCGTGCAGATCGCCCTGGTTGAAGAAGCGCAGAAAGAATTTGAAAGCATCAACGGCTGGAAAGATGCTTGTGAAAAAGTGCAGGAATGCTCAAGAAAGATCGAGGAGCTGAAGGCAAAGGCGGAAGAAGAGCGAATTGCCAAAGCAAAGCGGATCAAACTGGCCACTATTGTGGCAGCAGTTGTTTTTGTGGCGATCGTTGCAATTGCTTTAGTAAGCTCATTTATGAAAAAAGCAGATTATAAAAACGCCCTTGCATTGAAAGAAGCGGGGCAGTATGAAGAAGCGATCGCAGCGTTTACTGACTTGGGCGATTATCAAGACAGTGCGGAACAATTAGCCGCCTGTGAAGAGATGATCTTGAATAGCAAATATAATAACGCCACAGCGCTCATGAAAGCAGAGAAATATGAAGAAGCGATCACAGCGTTTACTGAGTTGGGCGATTATAAAGACTCTGCCCAGCAGATAGCCGCCTGTGAAAAGGCGATTTTGTCAAACAACGCCATCGCAGAAGCCATCAAAGCTTTTGAAGCGCAAAATATCAATGCCGCAATTAAATACTATTTACAAAGCGGCGGTATAGCGGCCCACGAAGGAATCATTGCAGCATGGCGGGAAAAAGAAGCGAAAACCGTTTCCGCAGGAGTTGAGCATACCGTTGGGCTGAAAGCAGATGGAACGGTGGTTGCTGTGGGGAGTAACAATTCCGATCAGTGCAACGTGTCTGAATGGAGCGATATCGTTTCCGTTTCCGCAGGAGATTATCATACCGTTGGGCTGAAAGCAGACGGAACGGTGGTTGCTGTGGGGCGTAACGATTCCGATCAGTGCAACGTGTCTGAATGGAGCGATATCGTTTCCGTTTTTGCAGGAGATAATCATACCGTTGGGCTGAAAGCAGATGGAACGGTGGTTGCTGTGGGGAATAACGAG
>JAFSIR010000005.1 GCA_017439715.1 Clostridia bacterium
ATCTGGATTGGAATTACAATGATCCTGAGTTGGCGATGGCGGGAACAATAATGCATGGGTTTGAGTTCTTGTTTGTAAGAATTGCACCGATTACTTTTTTGGCTTCTGTAGTTGGAATTGTCGCGACATATAAGAAAAGATAAATTTCAGTTTGACGGGGCGACAAATTCCAATTTATAGGGATGAGAAATTGATTATTAAATTAGGGGGCAGTATAATATGGATATGTTCCCGACAACAGGGAGGGTCGATATGTTTCCGTCAACTGATGACATTAACCTTATTAACTCGACCCATGTGGAGTGCGTTGCGCTACTGACAAAGAAACAGTAAAGAAACGAATGCAAGTGCTGTATAGGATAGTAAAACCGGCCGAGATGAGGTGCAACGGCAATCTGCCAAGGCTTGGAGCAGTTGATGAGAAAGCCACCGCTCTCGTCCGAAAATATGCTGAAGCAATCAAGCTGTTATCCGCACAGGAATGATCGTTCTGCTCTGATAATCGAGCCGGTGTAATTCATTTTGTTTGCGCGATAATGGTGCTAACCTGAGTGCAAATTATTCTTGACATTTTTAGATGATATGATAGCATATATAGGATACCGAACGGAAGGAGATTGGATGAATGTTCATTCGTGGTAACAGCGCTAAAACACACCGAATCCTTTCCCGGTTTTATTTGATTTCCGATCGTATCAATACCGTTGTTTTTTCTGCCGGCCGCGCATGAGCATGTGAAGCCGGCTTTTTTATATTTTTTTGCTGAACAGAAGGAGTGCAATCAATGGAACTGATGCGTAAAGCTGTATTGGAAAACGGGATGGAATTCGTCGGTACTGGATTCGGCGCGCATAAAGACAGCATCAATGAGCTGGTGTTCTGCACGGGCGTGGTTGGCTATCAGGAAGTGTTGACTGATCCAGCCTGTGCCGGGCTTACCATGCTGATGACCTATCCTTGGATCGGAAACTATGGGATCACAAATGAAGACGATGAGTCTCGTTCTCCGGTATTGGGGGGCCTTATCGTTCGCGAGTATAATGATACGCCCAGCAATTTCCGATATACCAAAACGCTTTCAGAAGCGCTGGAGGAAAACGGCATCCCCGGTTTATCCGGCGTTGATACCCGCCAGCTGACGCGCATCATCAGAACCGAAGGTTCTCAAAAAGTGTTGATCACCGATGCGGCTACTCCGCACGAAGAAGCCATGCAGCGACTTTGTGCTTACACGGCGCCAACAGACCTGATTGCGTCTGTTAGCTGCCGCAAGCGCTGGTATTCGCGCACTTCCAACCCGCGTTTTAATGTGGTTGCGATCGACTGCGGGTTGAAGATGACCGTGATTCAAACGCTCAACCGCTTTGGCTGCAATGTAACGGTTGTTCCTTATAATACAAGTGCTGAAGATATTTTGGCCGCGAAACCCGATGGCGTTTTTATCTCCAACGGGCCCGGCAGCCCGCAAGCAGCGGTGGCCGTGATTGATACCGTGGCTGCACTGATCGGCAAGATGCCGCTGTTCGGTGTTGGGCTTGGGTTCCAGATTCTTTGCTGCGCCTGCGGCGCAAAAACATATAAAACCGCCTTTGCTTACAGCAGCGGCAACCATCCGGTGAAAAACCTTCTCACAAATAAAATCGAGATCGTCAGCCAGAGTCACCATTTCGGCATCGATGCCGCTTCTCTGGCCAATACGTGCCTGTCTGTTACACACATCGATCTTTTAACAAAAGATGTGGAGGGGGCCGCATGCCCTGAAAAGAAGGTGTTCGGCGTGCAATTCCATCCCGAAGGCGCACCCGGGCCGCAGGATAGCACTTACTTATACGAACAGTTTATCGGTATGATGGCGTAAGGAGGAAAAGATATGCCTAAACGCACAGATATTAAACGTGTATTGGTGATCGGGTCCGGCCCGATCGTAATTGGACAGGCTGCGGAATTTGACTATGCCGGCACGCAGGCCTGCCTTGCTTTGCGTGAAGAGGGTTACTATGTGATCCTGGTAAACTCCAACCCGGCGACCATCATGACGGACACCGATATTGCTGACAAAGTGTATATGGAGCCGCTGACGCTGGAATACATTGCAAAAATCATTCGCTATGAGCGCCCGGACGCTATCCTGCCCGGCTTGGGCGGCCAAACCGCATTGAACCTTGCCATGCAGCTGGCACGCAAAGGCGTGTTGGAAGAATGCCGTGTTGAAGTGCTGGGCACCAGCTTTGAAAGCATTGAACTTGCGGAAGACCGCGAAAAATTCAAAGATCTTTGCCTTTCCATTGGCGAGCCTGTGATCTCCTCCGAGATCGTTCACAGCGCTGAAGAAGGCCTGGCAGCGGCCCGCGAGATCGGCTTCCCCGTTGTACTGCGGCCTGCCTTTACGCTTGGCGGCACAGGCGGCGGCTTTGCCGATAATGAAGAACAGTTCATGCCCATGATCGAACATGCGCTCACCCTGTCCCCTGTTCATCAGGTATTGGTGGAAAAGAGCATCAAGGGGTATAAAGAGATTGAGTTTGAAGTGATCCGCGACTGCAATGATACGGCAATCGCTGTTTGCAGCATGGAAAACATCGATCCCGTTGGCATTCACACCGGTGACTCGGCAGTTGTTGCGCCTGCGCAAACGCTGACAAATAAGGAATACCAGATGCTTCGCGACAGCGCGCTGAAAGTGATCCGTGCGCTGAAAGTGGAAGGCGGCTGCAATGTTCAGTTTGCGCTGGATCCGCAGTCTTTCAAATATTATTTGATCGAAGTGAATCCCCGTGTGTCGCGTTCTTCCGCTCTCGCTTCCAAAGCAAGCGGGTTCCCCATTGCGCGCGTTTCCGCCAAAGTTGCCATGGGGCTGACGCTGGACGAAATCCCAATCGGCAATACCCTTGCCTGTGTAGAGCCTGCGCTGGATTATATCGTGACCAAAATGTCCCGTTTCCCGTTTGATAAGCTGCCCATGGCCAGCAATACGCTGAGTACGCAGATGAAAGCAACGGGCGAAGTGATGGCCATTGGCCGCACCATGTCCGAAAGTCTTTTAAAGGCGGTTTGCTCGCTGGAAACAGGGATCTGCCATCTGTACATGGATAAATTCGTCAGTATGGATACTGATGAAATGCTTTCCTACATCCGCGAAGGGCGGGACGATCGTTTTTGCGCAATTGCGCAGCTGATGCGCCGGGGTGTTTCGAACGAAACGATCAGCAATATCACCAAAATCGACCTGCTGTTCCTGGAAAAGATCCACAGCATTATTGATATGGAGCAGGTCATTGCCGCACATCCGTTTGACCGGGAAACTCTTTTTGCTGCCAAGCGCATTGGATTTACCGATAAGTATATTGGCAAGCTGTGGGGTAAAACGGAATCGGATATTTTCCTGCTCCGTAAAGAGTTTGGCATCATGCCTGTGTATAAGATGATCGATAGCTGCGCCGGTGAGCATGATGGTTATATTCCTTACTTCTATTCCACTTACGAAGATGAAAATGAAGCGGTGATCAACAACGGCAAAAAGATAATCGTGCTCGGTTCCGGACCCATTCGCATCGGGCAGGGTGTTGAATTCGATTATTCCACTGTTCATGCGATCCGCACCATTCAGCAGGCGGGCTATGAAGCCATTGTTATCAATAACAACCCGGAAACGGTGTCTACCGACTATACGACTAGTGATAAGCTGTATTTTGAGCCGCTTACCGTTGAGCATGTTATGAATATCATTGAACTAGAACGGCCTGACGGTGTGATTGTAACTTTGGGCGGCCAAACGGCGATCAACCTGGCTGAGCCGCTTCATGCTTTAAACGTGCCGATCATCGGAACCGGGATCGAAGCCATCCGCACTGCCGAAAACCGAGATGCGTTTGAAAAGATCATGCAGCAATTGCGCATCCCGCAGCCTATCGGCGAAGCTGTTACTACGCTTGAAGACGGTGTGGCTGTTGCAAACCGCATCGGATACCCTGTGTTGGTTCGTCCCAGCTATGTGTTAGGCGGCCGCGCCATGCAGATTGTTGGCAACGAGGCGTCTTTACGGGAATATCTGCAAAAAGCCGTTGAAATCAATGAGGATCAGCCCGTTCTGGTTGATAAATACATCACTGGTAAAGAGCTTGAAGTAGACGCCGTGTGTGACGGAACAAACGTTTTCGTGCCCGGCATTATCGAACACGTTGAAAAAACAGGCATCCATTCCGGCGACAGTATTAGTGTGTATCCGTCTTTCAGCGTGTCTGAGCAAGCAAAACAGACCATGCTTGAATACACCCGCCAGCTTGGTTTGGGCATCGGGATTGTTGGATTGTATAATATTCAGTTCATACTGGATGCTGAAGATCACGTGTATGTGATCGAGGTGAACCCGCGTTCTTCCCGAACTGTTCCCTTTATCAGCAAGGCAACCGGCCATTCATTGGCTGATATTGCTACAAAGGTGATCCTTGGCCAAAGCCTGGCCGAACAGGGATATGACATGCTGTATCCGGAGGAAAAGAAACGTTGGTATGTCAAAGCGCCTACCTTCTCCTTCTCGAAGCTGCACGGCATGGATGTGTATCTTTCCCCTGAAATGAAATCTACCGGTGAGGCGATCGGTTATGACAATAAACTGACGCGTGCTTTGTATAAAGCGCTCCAGTCCTCCGGCATGAAGCTTTCCAACTATGGAACAATTTTTGTAACGCTTGCCAATAAAGACAAAGAAGAAGCCTTGCCGCTGATCGAACGGTTTTACAAGCTTGGTTTTAACATTGAAGCCACTTCGGGCACAGCAAAATATCTGCGTTCTCACGGGATCCGCACCCGTATCCGCGCCAAGATCAGCGAGGGCAGCGAAGAAATCCTCGAATCGCTCCGCCGCGGTTATGTAAGCTATGTGATCAACACGCGTGATATCGATGGCATCCACCAGCAGTCTGACGGTGCAAAGATCCGCCAGTGCGCTGCTGAAAACAATGTAACGATTTTCACCGCCCTGGACACCGTGCATGTGCTGCTGGATGTTTTGGAAGAGATCACGCTTACAATTTCTGCCATAGACGAAGAATAAACAATAAAAAAAGAAAAAGCCGGTGCAGTTTGCGTTCGGCTTTTCGATTTTTTCGCGCCTGTTTATGTTTTTTTTGCAATGTGGCTTGAAACTGATTGATTTAATGCTCGATTTTTTGTATTATCGAACAGTATTGTTCTTTACAAGCGTTCTTGTGCAAGGGTATGGAATGATAAAGCTGAAAAGAGTTTTACGGTAAGATTGCAGTAGTGAGAAACGAATTCATCCGGAGGTAATTAGAATGGAAAAACTTAAGGAAGCATGTGCAGTCTTCGGTTTGTTCAACAATGATGATTTTGATGCTGGCCAAATCGCCTATCAGTCATTGTTTGCTATGCAGCATCGTGGGCAGGACGGAGCCGGTATTGCCGGCGCTGTCCAGAACGAAGTGGTCATTCACAAAGATCTTGGTCTTGTTTCCGAGGTTTTTTCTGATGATTCGCTTCGGCCGTTCTCTAACAGCCGTGTTTTGATCGGGCATGCCCGATATGCAACAGGCGGCACTTCCCGCTCCGTGATCGATACGCAGCCGCTGGTTTTGCATGGCCTGGGTGGTTTTATGGCCATGGCGCATAACGGCACTATTGTGAACAACCAACAGCTTCGCATGTCGCTGCAAAAAGAAGGCGTTTTGTTCCATACCAATACCGATAATGAAACCATGATGCACTTGATCAACCATCATTCCGGCTCGATCGAAGAAAAAGTTGCGGCAATGGTCAAACAAGTGCGCGGTTCTTATGCTTTGGCATTGATCATCCCCGGTTGTCTGATCGGCGTGCGCGATCCGTGGGGAATTCGCCCGCTTTGCCTTGGCAAAGTTGGCGACAGTTTTATGCTCGCTTCGGAAAGCTGTGCGTTTAATGCCGTGGGTGGGCAATTCATTCGCGATATTGAGCCCGGAGAGATCGTTGTGATCAATGGCCAAGGCGTCCACAGTTATCAAACCCCGCCGCAAGGCAAGGGCCATTTCTGTGTGTTTGAGTATGTGTATTTTGCGCGCAACGACAGTGTGCTTGATTCTGTGAGTGTTTACGAGTCCCGCGTGCGCATGGGTCGTTTGCTCAGCCAGGTTGCGCCTGTTGATGCGGATATCGTTGCCGGTGTGCCCGAATCCGCTGTGCCGGCAGCGTATGGCTATGCCCGCGAAAGCGGCATTCCGTACGAGCAAGCGCTGATGAAAAATACGTATTCCGGCCGCACATTTATTACCGGCGGACAGAAAAACCGCGAAGTCAGCGTTCGCATGAAGTTGACGCCTATCCGCAAAAATGTTGAAGGCAAACGCATCGTGCTTGTGGATGATTCCATTGTTCGCGGCACTAATTCCATGTATATCGTGCAGATGCTGCGCCGTGCCGGCGCTAAAGAAGTGCACATGCGCATTGCTTCCCCGCCTGTTCAGTTCCCATGCCATTTCGGCATCAATACGCCGAGCGCTCAGCGCTTGGTGGGCGCACACATGGGTGTTGACGAGCTGTGCCGCATGATCGGTGCGGATTCTTTGGCATATCTTGGGTTGGATGATCTGATCAATGCTGTCGGAAACGATAAACGCGGCATGTGTTGTGCGTGTTTTAACGGAAAATATCCAATGGAGATCCCCGAATAATCATCGTCCGCTATATTTAGTTTCAAATCGTAAGCAGCGGATCAAACACTCCGCTGCTTATTGTATTTTTGGAGGTTTCTTATGAGAGCTATCGTTACTGTTATCGGCACTGACCGCGTTGGCATCATCGCATCGATTTGTATTTTGCTGTCCGGCATGAACGTAAACATCCTTGATATCAACCAAACGGTTATGCAGGAGTTTTTTACCATGACGATGCTGGTTGATCTTAGCGCCTGTACCGCTCCTTTTGCCGAACTGGCCGAACAATTATCCAAAAAGGGCGAGGAAATGGCTCTGAATATCCGCATCCAGCGGGAAGATATTTTCACCGCCATGCATACTCTGTGAGGCGGCGCCCATCATGCTGAACCAAAATAACATTATACAGACGATCGAAATGATCGACCGCCACCATCTTGATATCCGCACCATCACAATGGGCATTTCTTTGCGCGACTGCTCCCATGAAAGTGTTGAACGGTGCGCAGAAAAAATCTATGAGAAAATCGTGCGCAGCGCTAGTAATCTTGTGCCTGTTGGCGAAGCTATCGAGCGTGAGTTTGGCATTCCGATCGTGAACAAACGCATTTCTGTAACCCCGATTGCCTTGATAGGCGAAAGCTGTGTGTGCGAAAGTTATGTGCCACTGGCCATTGCAATGGATCGTGCTGCCAAAACATGCGGCGTAAACTTCATTGGCGGGTTCTCTGCCCTGGTTCATAAAGGCATGACCGTTGGCGATCGCCGATTGATCCAAAGCATTCCGGAGGCTTTGCAGCGCACAGAATATGTGTGTTCCAGCGTGAATGTTGCCACAACGCGGGCCGGCATCAATATGGATGCCATTGCCCTGATGGGGCAGATCATAAAGCGCACCGCTGCTTTAACGGCAGATCAGGGTTCCCTTGGGTGCGCCAAATTGGTTGTGTTTGCCAATGCTGTGGAAGATAACCCCTTTATGGCGGGCGCTTTCCACGGCGTGGGCGAACCGGAATGTGTGATCAACGTTGGTGTCAGCGGGCCCGGTGTTGTGCATCATGCGATCCAGTCTTGTCGCGGCGCTTCATTCGATGTTTTGGCGGAAACCATCAAAAAAACCGCCTTCCAAATCACTCGAATGGGTGAATTGGTCGCACAGGAAGCTTCCCGCAGGCTCAATGTGCCGTTCGGTGTTGTTGATCTTTCTTTGGCCCCTACGCCTGCGCAGGGCGACAGTGTTGCGCGCATTTTGGAAGAAATAGGCCTTGAGGTGTGCGGAACGCACGGCACTACGGCTGCCCTTGCTCTGCTCAATGACGCTGTTAAAAAAGGCGGCGTTATGGCCAGCAGCCATGTGGGCGGGCTTTCCGGCGCGTTTATCCCTGTCAGCGAAGATGAAGGAATGATCGCCGCAGTGCAGTCCAATGCTCTTGGGCTGGATAAGCTGGAAGCTATGACCTGTGTTTGCTCCGTTGGCCTCGATATGATCGCTGTGCCGGGCGAAACGAGTGCAGAGACGATTTCCGCAATTATTGCCGATGAAGCCGCTATAGGCGTTGTGAATAACAAAACCACGGCTGTG
>JAFSIR010000019.1 GCA_017439715.1 Clostridia bacterium
CCCTTCCAGAGGGCAAAGTCCAACGGATCGCGCTTATGTTCGGTCGGGTCGATGCGGGCGCCGCTTTCCAGGGCGTCCAGCGGCTGACCGGAGAGCTTGCCGTAGCCGGGGAAGCTATGGGTGGAGTAATATACATCGCCATTGTCGACCACATAAGCATGGCCGTTTTCGATCAGCTTTTCGATCAGGGCAATGATCTCGGGGATATGCTCTGTCACCCGCGGCGCCACATCGGCCCGGCGCACGCCCAGCCCATCGGCATCAGTATAATACTCGGCAATGTATTTTTCCGCCACTTCGTTTACCGTGATGCCCATCTCCTGCGCCCGGCGGATCATCTTATCATCAATATCCGTAAAGTTCTGCACAAACGTTACGTCATACCCCTGCCAGATCAAAAACCGGCGCAGCGTGTCAAACATGATAAAGGGGCGGGCGTTGCCGATATGGAAATAGTTGTACACCGTCGGCCCACACGAATAGATATTCACTTTGCCCGGCGTTACCGGCACAAGCTCTTCTTTTTGCCTTGTCAGCGTGTTATACACTTTCATGTTCTCTGCACTCCTTTAAAAAATCTGAAAAAATCAAAAAACCCGCCCTCTCTTCCGAGACGACAGGCCCTGCCGCGGTTCCACACGGATTGAACAGGGCGCTTTTTCCCCGTTCCGCTCTTGCCCCCGGTAACGTGGAGGTGCCCCGGCCCCGCACGAATGCACAGGGCAGCTGGTCGCGCTGCATTTCCGCTGCCGCCGCTTTGTGGAAAAAGGCTTTCAGCCCATGGCCTTTTCTCTCTGCCCGTGCGGCGGGCGTACTGATGCGCGGTCATCGCCGTTAAGAATATTATACGGGGCACACCGCCGCTCCGTCAAGGCCAAATCCCTTTCCCCTACGGCTAAAGTATGATACAATACGGCTTGCAAATACACTTGGGAGGCAAACATGAAAACCATTGTTTTGACCGGCGGGGGCACGGGCGGCCACGTTACGCCCAATATTGCCCTGATCCCCACATTGCAGCGCGAAGGCTGGCAGGTGCATTACATCGGCTCACACGAGGGCATTGAAAAGCAGCTGATCGCCGCGGTGAAAGGCGTTACCTATCACGCCATCAGCACAGGCAAACTGCGCCGCTATTTCAGCCTGAAAAATTTTTCCGATCCGTTCCGCGTGCTGGCCGGCATCTCTCAATCCAAAAAGCTCATGCGCGAATTGAAGCCCGACCTTGTGTTTGCCAAGGGCGGTTTTGTGTCCGTGCCTGTTGTGATGGCGGCGCGGCGGCATAAAGTGCCCGTGATCCTGCACGAAAGTGATTATACCTGCGGCCTTGCCAACCGCCTGTGCCTGCCGTATGCAGATAAAGTGTGCGTTTCTTTTGAGCCGACGCTGGCTCACGTTAAAGGCGGCCGCGGCGTTTGGACGGGATCTCCCATCCGCAACGAGCTGCTGCACGGCCAAAAAGAACGCGCCCAGGCTTTTTGCCAATTTGATAAGCCTGGTAAACCGTGGCTGATGTTCATGGGCGGCAGCATTGGCTCCGTTGCGCTCAACAACGCGGTCAGAAGTGCGCTGAACGAGCTGTGCAAAGAGTTTAATGTTGTTCACCTGTGCGGTAAAAACAACCGAGACGATGCTGTATCCAACCCCGGCTACCGCCAATATGAATACATTTCTGCCGAAATGGCGGACCTGTATGCCGCGGCAGACCTTGTTGTGTGCCGCAGCGGCGCCAACACTTGTTTTGAGCTGCTGGCACTGAAAAAGCCGGCCGTGTTTGTGCCGCTGCCCGCCGCACAAAGCCGGGGCGACCAGATCCTGAACGCGGAGTATTTCCAGCGCCTTGGTTACGCCCACGTGCTGCCGCAGGAAACCATCACGGATGAAACCCTGCTTGCCGCTATCCGCCGGGCGCTGACCCAAGCACCTTCCATGATCACCGCCATGCAGGATTCCCCCATTTCAGACGGCACGGAGCGCGTGCTCAACGAGATCCGCAAATACAGATAAAAACACTGAGCGGCATGACAAAACGTCATGCCGCTTTTTTGTTTGCAAAAACAGTGGTTCCTCTCGTCAATAGATGCAGTGCCCCTGGGCGAACAGCCATGTCATCACGCACAGTCCGATACCGCACAGGATAAACACCGTGTATCGCAGTACAGGGCGATGCTCCATGACAAGGCCGGCCGCATAATAGGCCGGGAACATGGCCATCAAATACCGCGGGCCGCTGATCAGCCACGCAGAAGAGATCATCATAAAGAAATAACACAGGTTATAAAACGACAGCGCTGTGGGCAGCCGCCGCGCCCCCATAACCAGCAGCACCAAAAACACCGCAATGGCGATAAATGACGAGATCCACAACGCCGCATGATAGGGGTTCGTGTTGCTGATCAACAAGCTGGAAACCGTTTTCACTGCGTTCGGGAACAGCTTGAATCCATTGTTCCAATGCTCCCTCTGGTGCGTCAGGAACATGAATGGGTCGCCCGTAACGATCTTGTTCATCCACAAATACGCCGCAATGCCCAGCAGCGGCAGTACGCACGGCCACACACGCTTAAAAAACCTGCCGGGGGCAAACCGTTTTTCCGCCCCGAACGCATCAATAAATGCCTGCGCCACGATGGGCACGGCGCACAGCACGCCCGCTGCGCGGCTGAGTGCAGCGAAAAAGCCGATCAGGCCCGCCGCGGCATACTGCCGTCGGCGCGCATAAAACACGCTCATGGCGTTCAGGGCCAAAAACAGCGCTTCGCTGTAAGCAATGTGCTGGAAAAAGGCAACCGGGCAAAGCAGCAGCAGTGCCGCGGCGGTCAGCCCCGTTTTGCGGCTGTGGTCGATCAGCGCGGTTTTATACACATACAGAATGGCCACATACATCAGCGGCAGGTTCACCGCCCACGCAGCGGCAATGCTGCTCAGCCCCGTCAGCATGCTCACCGTGCGAACAAACAGCGGGAACAGCGGAAAAAACACCACAAAATAACGGCTTTCGCCCACGGCTGTGTATCCGTTTTCCGCAATGTTTATATAATGCAGGGCATCCGCCTTTTGAAACGCATGTAAAGACAGCTGCGCCGTGCTGTAGCCCGGGCCCAGTTGTGCGCGCGCCGCCAACAGGCCCACCGCCCACACCAGCGCCGCAGCGCCAAGCAACATAAGGAGCAGCATCCCTTTGTCACGCCGGGTGGTGCGCCCGTTCGGCACAGGAGCCGGCGGCTCGGATAACATTTTTTTGATACCTGCAAAGATCGTGATGCCCAGTGCCGCGATGAACGCCGCCGCGCTCAGCGCTGCACACAGGCCGCCCCATGTTTCGATCGAAATCACCCATTCCTGTTGAAAAAGCCGGGTGGCTCACCCGGCTTTTCGGTCACACTTTCTCGGTCCGTTCAGCGCCCAGCGCCATAGCTTTTTCGTTTACGGGGATCAGATGAGCCCGGCGCTCTCCAAAAGCTTCGCGCAGCGCGGCAACGGCGCTTTCAGTTTTCACCACGCCCGTGATCGCCGCCACGGCGCCCAGCATCACCATGTTCGCCGTGCGCAGATTGCCCACTTCCTGGGCCACTTCGCTCGTCGGCACAAGATATGTTTCAATATCATCGCGATAGCGCGTAGGTTTGATCAGCGAGCTGTTGATAAACAGCTTACCGCCCGGCTGCACCGCATCCAAATATTTATCCAGGCTGGGTTGGTTCATCACAATGCAGATGTCCGGCTGCGTTACGATGGGGCTGCCGATCTCGTCATCCGAAACGGTAACCGAGCAGCTCGCCGTGCCGCCGCGCATCTCCGGGCCATAGCTGGGCAGCCAGGCCACGTTGTTTCCTTCTTCCATGCCGGCATGGCAGATCAGGTTGCCGATCAACAGCACACCCTGACCGCCGAACCCGGCGACAATGATCCGATGCTCCATAGCCTTATTCCTCCTTCAGCACGCCGAGGGGATACACCGGCAGCATCTGCTCTTTAATAATATAATTGAGCGCTTCAACCGGCGACAGGCCCCAGTTCGTCGGGCAGGTGGACAGGATCTCCACCATGGAAAACCCTTTTTTCTCGATCTGGCGGCGGAACGCTTTTTCCACGGCGCGTTTGGCGCGGTTAACATTGGCCGCATCGTGCAGCGACACGCGCTCAACATAGGTAGCGCCGTCCAGCGTGGCAATCATCTCACTCACACGGATGGGGCTGCCCTGGCCAACCAGCTGCCGGCCGTACGGCGCCGTGGTGGCCTTCTGGCCCACCAGCGTTGTGGGCGCCATCTGGCCGCCCGTCATGCCATAGATCGCATTGTTGATAAAGATCACCGTAATGTTTTCCCCGCGCATGGCAGCGCTGGTGATCTCCGCAAGACCGATGGCCGCCAGGTCCCCGTCGCCCTGATAGGTGAACACAACGGATTCCGGGCAAACGCGCTTGATCCCGGTCGCAACTGCCGGGGCGCGGCCATGGGCCGCTTCCTGCATATCACAGTTAAAATAATCGTAAGCAAACACTGCACAGCCCACCGGCGCCACGCCAATGGTGTTATCCGCGCAATCAAGTGCGTCCAGCGCCTGCGCTACCAGCCGATGCGCGATCCCGTGCGTGCAACCCGGGCAGTAATGCAGCGGCACATTGGCCAATGCTTTCGGTTTTTCAAATACGACTGCCATCGTTATTTCACCGCCTTTTCAATCGCCGCAACAATCTCTTCCGGCGTGGGCACCATGCCGCCCGACCGCCCGTAGAACGAAACGGGGCAGCGGCCCGCCGCCGCGATGCGAACATCGTCGATCATCTGGCCCATGTTCATCTCCACGCACAGAATACTCTGCGCCTGCTCAGCCGCTTTTTCAAACGCCGCATAGGGGAACGGCCACACCGTTTTGGGCCGGATCAGGCCAGCCTTAATGCCCTTAGCACGCGCCATGCGCACGGCAGACTTGCAGATGCGCGCCGTTGTGCCAAACGCCGCCAGCACGATCTGAGCGTCTTCCATCATCATTTCTTCATGCGCGGCCACTTCGCGTTCCACTTCGCGGTATTTGGCTTCCAGCCGCTCGTTCACTTTTTCAAGCACGTCGGGCTGAATATACAGCGAGTTCACCACATTGCGGCCCGGGTGATTTTTCATGCCCGTTGTGGCCCACGGTTTTTCCACCGCCGGCGCCATCAGCGTTTTTACGGCGTCAAGATCCACCGGTTCCATGATCTGGCCGATCATGCCATCACCCAGCAGCATCACCGTCATGCGGTATTTGTCCGCCAAATCAAAAGCCTGCACAGTCATCTCCACCGCTTCCTGCACGGACGCCGGGGTCAACACGATCATGCGATAATCCCCGTGCCCGCCGCCGCGGGTGGCCTGATAATAATCGCTCTGCGCGGGCTGGATGCTCCCCAACCCGGGGCCCCCACGCACCATATTCACCACTACGCACGGAATCTCCGCACCGGCGATATAGCTAAGCCCTTCCTGTTTAAGGCTGATGCCCGGCGAAGAAGAACTGGTCATCACGCGCGCACCGGCGCCCGCCGCACCATACACCATGTTGATCGCGGCAATCTCGCTCTCCGCCTGCACGAACGTACCATTTACCTGGGGCATTCTGCGCGCCATATATTCAGGGATCTCGTTCTGCGGTGTGATGGGATACCCAAAATAATGCCGGCAGCCGGCCGTGATAGCGGCCTCTGCAATGGCTTCATTGCCTTTCATTAAAACTTTTGCCATGTTTGTTTACCTCTCCACCGTGATCGCACAATCGGGACACATCGTTGCACATACGGCGCAGCCAATGCACAACTCAGCCTGTGTCAGCCGGGCGGGGGGATAGCCTTTGGCGTTCAGATTGTGGTCATCCAGCGCCAAAATGCCTTTTGGGCAAGCGTTTACGCACAGGCCGCAGCCTTTGCATGCGCTTGTATCAATGCGGCAGATCGCCAACTCGATCCCTTCTTCCTATAAAAAAATTATTGTGTAACAGTATACGGTTTTCTGCCGCTCTCTGTCAACGCTTTTTTGCCGTCTCAGCTCCACTGCCAGGCGGGATGATTGGCCGGCGTAAGCACCAGCGGCGTTCCGCTCAGCGGCCCGCAGGCAGCGATAATCTCCTGCATTCCCGCGTGCATCACCAACGGCACACAGCACGCTTTTGCAAGCGCCAAAGCCGCTTCTTCCCCGGCCATAAGATGCTCGGGCGCCGTTTCAAACGCCATGTTCGCATTGTTCACAATGCCTGTGATCTGTCGGCGCGTGGCCGCTTCCACTTCACGCACAACGGCCAGCGCATCCTCTGTGGTGGCCGTTTGCGGGCGGAACGGGTTCAGGCAAAACCACAGCTCTGCCCCGCCGCCGTCTTCGATCGCATTTTTGAGCGATCCCGCCACCGCCGCCCCGGCCGATTCGCCGCCAAGATCCGTTACACAGAACGCAGCCCTGTTTCTGAACACC
This sequence comes from Clostridia bacterium, assembly GCA_017439715.1. Taxonomy (GTDB): domain Bacteria; phylum Bacillota; class Clostridia; order Christensenellales; family QAND01; genus RGIG3178. The sequence continues at coordinate 6,446 of JAFSIR010000019.1, forward strand.
GCACCGATCCGCCCGGTGAGCGTGCGGATCTCGGCCGCGTTGTGCGCGTTGTGCGGCACAACCGTTTCAATGCCTGCGGCGTTGAGCGCCTGCGTGTGCGCGGCCACATTAAAATAGGGGTTGATCAGATCAAGGTCTACCAGCACGGTCTGCTCATGCGTTTGCTTTTGCACAAGCGCGTATTGCATGGCGATCTCCGTTTTGCCGCTGCCAAACGCGCCGGTGAATAATACGATCCGTTTCATGCCTCGTCTCCAATGATTAAAAAGGGCAGGATCATACGATCCTGCCCGGTTTTTTCGTTTTCTGTCAGTTCACGGCCGGGGTCGGCTGCGGTTTTGCAAGCTCAATGCTCTGGCCGCCCTTGCGCGCCCCATCAGCAATCACTGCAAACAAACGGGCGTCCACTTCAGCGCCGCCGGCACCATACACCGTTACCGCGTCCCCGGTGGGGATTTTTTTGAACAGCGCTGCCAGCACCTCGGTGTCTTCCGTGTACACGCGCACGCCGGAAGCCGCAATGCTGTAACCCTGCGTTAAGGCCGCTTCATCGGCCACCACTTCATTGTAAGACACCAAAGCGTACCCGGTTTTTTCCTCGCCCAGGAACACATACACCCGCCACTTGCCATTGCCTTCGGGCATGGTAACGTCTACCTTGTTCAGCGCGTCCAGCGTTAATGCGCCCGTGCCGTTCACTTCGTTCATCGGCTGAACCGTTGCCGTGGGCGTGGGCGTCGCATTGTCGCCCCGCTCATTGAAGATATCCCAGTTCGGGAAAAACACGTCCCGGCCGGCATACAGCGCCAGTATCACAAAACAAATGATCAGCTCGATCAAAATCTCTTTGCGGCTGCGCTGCCGCGGCTGATCCACCCGGCGATATCCGGAGTTGTTATTATTCTTTTTTCCAAACAGAGCCACGATCTGCTCCTCCTCACTTCTGCCCTTTTTTCAGGCTGTGTTTGATTATACAACAATCAAATGCTTTCGTCAAAACCTTTTGGAGCAAATCTCGCCATCACCGTAAATGCCTGGCGAAATCCGTCCGCCCCTGCGCTTACGATGCCGCCGGCGTATCCCGCGCCTTCTCCCGACGGGTACAACCCCCGCAGCCCGGACGACTCGCCCGTTTCCGTGCGCAGGATGCGCACAGGCGCACTTGTGCGCGTTTCTATGCCCGTGAGCACCGCATCGGCCATGGCATATCCGCGCAGCCGCCGGTCAAACTGGCCCATCGCGCTTTCCAGCGCATCGGTCACAAACGCGGGCAGGCAATCGTGCAGATCCGCCCCGCGCACACCGCGCGGATAGCTGGGCTTAACCGCGCCAAACCGCGCAGTCGGCCGGTGGGCCGCAAAATCTTCCCACCGCTGGGCCGGCGCCGTATAATCCCCCGCCATCTCAAACGCCTTTTTCTCCCACAGCCGCTGAAACGCAAGGCCGGCCAGCGGGTCCGCCCAGCAGTCGGCCGGATGCACCTGCACCACCAGCGCAGCATTGGCATTGGCGCCGTCACGCGCATGGTCGCTCATCCCGTTTACACACAGATGACCCCCCTCGGAAATGGAGGGGATCACCGTGCCGCCCGGGCACATACAAAAGGAATACACGCCGCGGCCCTCGGCCTGCGCCGTAAGGGCATAGGAGGCCGCCCCGAGCTTTTCAGCGGCCGGTCCATACTGCTGCCGATCAATAACCGCCTGCGGATGCTCGATCCGCACGCCGATGGCAAACCCTTTCCCTTCCATGGGCAGGCCCTTTTTCTGCAAAAGCGCGTAAATATCCCGCGCGCTGTGCCCCGTGCAGAGCAGCGCGCATTGGCAGGGCACCTCGGTTTTTTGCCCGTCTTTTTCATAAACAATAGCGCTCAGCGCCTCGTTTTCCGTTTTATAATCGCACACCCGCGCCCCGTTGATCCATGCGCCGCCGCGGCGGATCACCGTATCTTTGATCGCTTTGATCACATGACGCAGCCGGTCCGTGCCGATATGCGGTTTTGCATCAATGCAGATCTCCGCCGGCGCGCCATGGGCGATCAGCGCATTGATCACAAGCGCCGTGAACCCGTTGCGCGTGCGCGCCGTCAGCTTCCCATCGGAAAAGGTGCCCGCGCCCCCATCACCAAATAGCACGTTGCTGTTTTCATCATGCGGTGCGCCGGCAAAAAAATCCCGGATGCGCACAGCGCGGTCTTGAATATCCTCGCCCCGTTCCAGCACAAGCGGCGCATACCCTTGCTCGCTCAACGCCAGCGCCGCCATCAGCCCGCACGGGCCCGCCCCGATCACCACCGGGCGATGATGCAGCCGCTCTGTGCCGATTACAGGCACGGGCAGCACCGGTTCTTCCGCAGCGGGTGCGCTGCAGCGCACACCGTTTTTAAGCGCCACCGATAACCGATACACCACAGACACCGCGCCCCGGCGCGCGTCAATGCTGCGCCTTTGCACCGAAAATCCCAAAATGTCCGCCCGGCGCACGTTCAGCGCCTGCGCGGCCGCTGTCGGCAGCGCCTTTTCATCTTCCTGCCAATTCAGCTTCACGTCAACCGTGACACGCATGGCCGTTTCTCCCCCTGACACTGTAAAAAAGGCGGGAGCATCGCGCCCGCCTCTTCATCATCTGTTCTTTACATCAAGTTCCACAGTCAGCATATATTCCGCCCCATCCGGCACAGCCACGTTTTTGGGCAAATCCAGTGTCACTGCGATCACCTGCTCGCCTTCCCGGCCCTTGACCTCCACCGGCACGATCGGTGCCTGGCGGATATCTTTGAGCACCTGAGCATCCCCGATCAGCACTGCCGTTTTGGGCGCGATCTTAAAAGATACGATCTCAAACCGCTCCATCAGTTTTCCGTAATTTGCAATGCACAGCGCTGCATTGTTTTCAATGGGCACTTCTTTGCGCCCAACAACTTCCATGTTCACCGTAACAGCCGCTTCTTCCAGTTTAAACAGGTCTGCCGACAGCTCGTTGCCCGCACTGTCCACCATCACAAGCGTATACGCAGCGTTAACCGAATCCTTCACCTTTGAAAGATCGATCCGGCAAACGGCGCTGGCCACCTGTTCCACATCCGTTTTAGCGCCGGTGATCTGCACCTTTTTCAGCGACAGCTCCGGTGTGTATGCATACAGGTCATCTTCGAGCTTGCCGGTAAACTGATAGGTCACAGGCACTGTGCGCGTCATTGCTCCGTCAATCTCGATTTTGAGTTTTGACGGGCGAATATCCGTTACCGTGCCAACGCTTGATGAAGCGGTCAGCACCACTTCATAGATGCCCTTGCGCTGTATGCGGCTCAGGTCCGCCGTTATATGCACATTTTCGCTGTTCAGATACCCCGTTTCGCTGATCCGAAGCTCTACCGTTACATCCGCCGCGGCAAAGATCTTGTCAATGCTGCCGCGCACCGTAAGGCCTTTTTCCGCCAGCGTTTCCAGCCCCGTTACAGTGATGGGGATGTTGCTCAGCCGGCGCGGACGCTGCGGATCTTCCAACATCATTACGTAGCTCCAGGTAACGAGCGCGAAAAACAGAGCGATCAATTTTAAGCTGGTGTTCCGGCCCATCCGTTCCCACAGTTTTTTCATCCGTCTTTCCTCTTGCGCAGGCCGCGCAGGCGCTGGCGTATGTTGTTCATCGTGCCGGCCCCGTCGCCTTTTTCCGTTTCGTTGAACAGCAGCTTTCTCAGGCTCGCCGCGTCAAGGTTGCGCCGCAGCGCCCCATCTTCCGCCGCAGAGATGCTGCCCGTTTCCTCGCTGACAACAATGATCAGCGCATCAGACACCTCGCTCATCCCAACCGCCGCGCGGTGGCGCGTGCCCAGGGTCCGTTCAAGATCCTGCCGGTCCGTCAGCGGCAGAAAACAGCCCGCCGCACGCACCATATCGCCCTGGATCACAACCGCCCCGTCATGCAGGGCAGAGCCTTCAAAAAACAAAGTTTCAATCAGCGGCGCGCTCACTTCTGCGTTTAGCACCGTGCCTGTTTCGATCACTTCATCAAACGCAACCACCCGCTGCACCACAATCAACGCACCCATGCGCTTTTTTGCCATGGAAAGGATCGCGCGGATCAGCTGCTCCATCGCCGGGCGGTCCGTGTCATTGGCCGCACGCGAAGAAAGCGGCTCCAGCAGATTGCGCCGCCCAAAATGTTCCAGCACACGCCTGAGCTCCGGCTGGAAAAGGATCACCAGCGCCACAGCACCGACACTGATGATATAGTTCAGAATCCAGGACACCGCCTGTAAGCGCAGCACTTTTGCCAAAAGGGTAATCACCAGCACAAGGCCGATGCCGCGCAGCACCTGAAACGCCCGCGTTTTGGAAACCAGTTTCAGGGTATAGTAAATCAGCACGGCGACCAGCGCGATGTCAAGCGCATCAATCAGGTCAAACCGCATCAACCCATTTACCAAGCTTTCCCAAATCTTTGCCACGTACCCTTATCTCCCTATCAGTTTATAAACGGCGGCGCCTGCACAGCCTTTTTGTCCATCTGTGCCGCCATTGCCTTGATCAGCGCTTCGATCTGTTCATCCGTCAGCTCTGCTTCAGCCAGCTCCCTGAGCGACATGGCCCGGCCCAAAATGTTGGATGCATTGTCCAGATACGCGCTTAATTCTTCCAAATGCTCCTGTTCGGTAAACGCCATCAGCGCAGCGCGCTGGTCAATAAGCGCCTGCACGCTGTATTCTTCCGTTTCGCCGGCCGTTGCTTCAAGCTGCATATACATCATGTACAGCATGCTCAGATCTTTCCTCAGATCAATCAAAGCACCGCTGTATTTTCCCTCTGCCATCGCCCTGCCTCCGTTCCTGCCGGCTTTAGCTTTATTGTAACACAGTCGATACTCGATTTCAAATCACAGCGCCGCCAAAATCGCCCAGGTTGCACACACAAGGCCCGCCGCCGCGCCCAGGCAAAGCGCCGCGCCCGCCCCGCGGCGAAAACGGGCGAACAGCATGCACCCATAACAAAAGGCATAGGCCGCAGGCAGGCAAATATACAAAAAACATATCACCATCGTTATCGCTCAAACGCGGGCCGCGTTACGTGCATACGCACGTCCACCCGCACCTCCGTTTCCATTGTTTTGATCTGCGCCGGCCAGTTGAATGCCTGCCATGCTTTGTTGGTCAGCTTTGAAAGCACCAGTTTGCGCCCCACGCAAAACGCATCCACGCCCATCGCCCGGCATTCTTTTTCCGCCTGCGCAATACCGCGCTGAAAATAATCGGTCAAATACGGCACATAGGCCTGCGGCGTATATCCCGGCCGGTCAATGTCCGGCGCAGAGATCACCTGCATAGCGAGATACACCGTAACCCGCGCCTGCACTTTGCCGTTTTTATCGGTCGTTTCGATGGCCGGCCGCCGCCGCGTTTTTACATATACCGTCATGTTCCCGTTCCCGTCCGACAGCGGCAGCTGAAAATAATCGGATTCAAACACGCCCCGGCCGATCAGTAAAAATCGGCATTGCTCGCCTGTGAGCGTGCCTACCACACGACCGTTTCGCATCGCAGCTGCGCCCAGTGTGTTGCTCCCCAGCGAGCCGGACAGCGGAATATCGCCCGGAGGGCGGGCAATGGCGCCGGAATCGTCTGCCTGCGCCTTTTCTGTGCGCATTGCGCCGCGGGCCGCCAGCACATCGCAAAACGGCCGGTCAATCTCATCATACAAAAGGGAGAGCGTGCATCGCGGGAACAGGCCGCTGCTGTCCGCCTCCTTTAAAATGCTTTCCTGGATGCGTTCAAGGTTTGTTTCTTTATCCGATTCAAGCCCAATGATATACTCATTGGCCGTTGTATCCGTCATGATCACCATGGCCGATTGCCGTGCGTTGCCCCGCTGTACCAGCTCGCGCACAAGTCTGTTGATCCCCTGTTCGCCCAGCGCACGGCCAAACACCAGATAATTTAAATGCGACAGATCAAGATTGTACGCGGAATTGGCGTTGATCAGCTTTTGCGCATCCTCCATCGTGTTCGCTTCACAGGTAAGGGAATGAAATCGCGCATTTTCGCCCACCTGGCTTTCATTGTTCTGATACGGCAGCTGAAACGTGAATAAATACGCCGCGCTTTCCCCTTTATCAATCCCAAGGGACAACACCAGCGCCACATCATCAAGCTCTTTTGCGTCAGCACAGCCTGTGATAAGCACGCATAAAACAAGCACCAGCAGGTTAAGCCGTTTCATCCGCCCTCCTCCTTTTCCATCGCCCGATCAGCGCCGGCACGGCCGGCAGCAGCACCAGCACCGGCGTTGACATCAGGTTCACCGCGCGGGAAAGGGGCGCGGCATACCCCGCTGTGAACAGCACGGTGAGCGCATACACGCATAACCCCGTGAGCGCAGCCATGGGCCGCATATCGCCAAGGCACAGCAGCCGCCCCAACAGCCGCGCCACCCCGGTTTGGATCATGCCGCCGGATAAAAGCGCGGTGATATACCACACAAAAAAATGGATGGGCCCCAACCGCTGCACATACCGCCCCCAGTCAATATTCGCTGCCATGGCATAAAGATACGATACCGCGTCTTTAAACCCGCCATAGCCTGCCGTGGCCGCCATCATCGCCATTGACACGGTGAGGATGCCGGCGCCCAGCAACAGCGCCCGCCTCGCCGCCCGGCTCACAGCCGGCGCGCCGCCCGTGCAGTCCCCAAACAGCCAGAGAACATACACGCCAAAAAACGTGCCGGAAAACAGCGCCCCGCTAGCCAGCGTTTCGCCCACGCCCTGGCCAAACAAAGGCGCCAGCTGGCTCAGCCGCGCGCTGGGAAAACTCAGCAGCAGCAGGCCGAACAACGTAACAAGCGGCACTCCCAGCATCAGCCGGGCCGAGCGCGCCACGCCTTCGGCATCGGAAAAGGATATCAGCGTCAGCGTGCCCATCAGATACGCGGTGATCACCGCCGGATCCGTGCGCGGAAAAAAATAATACCGCGTTACGCTAACCACCCGCGCCAGCGCCGCCGATTGAAACAGCGTCAGCCACACCGCGATCAAAACAGCATAAACCGCCCCCGTTCGCCGGCCCAGCACAGTACTGAGCCCGTTGATCGGTCCGCCGTAATGAAACGCAAGTGACCGCACTGCCCTGAGCGTAAGCCCTGCCGCGGGCAGCGCCAGGATCGGCAGCATCCACGCGTTCTGCCCCGGGTGGCGCAGCAGCGTTTGCGGATCGATCCACGCCAAACGGTTGATAATGGTGATCAGCACAAGGGCGCCCACTTCTTTAGGGCCGATTATCTGCGCCTTCATCAATCATCCTCCCGGGCGTTGATCGCATCGGGCGCATCGGTGCGGCTGTTCACACGGCGCATCACCATGCCGTCGTTCTTGCGCGTAGCCGGCGCTACCGGCGCAAAAAACGGCACGCCGAGCGACCGCACCGTGCACAGATAACTGACCAGCACCACGCTTAAGTACGTCATCCCAATGATGCCGCCGATCACGCTGGCAAACAGGAAAAACAACCGCACCTGATACGCCGCCATCTGTAGCGCATAGTCGGGGATGGTAAGCCCGCACAGCGCGGCCAGCAGCACCACGATCAGCGCCATGGGGCTTACAAGGCTCGCTTCCGCCAGCGCATCGCCCAGCACAATGCCGCCAATGATGCCCAGCGTTTGGTTGATACTGCCCTGTACGCGAACGCTTGCTTCTCGCACCAATTCAAACAGGATCACCATGATCAGCATCTCGCCCAGCACGGACAGGCCGATCATCTTGCGCGTTGTAAGCGTTGAGATCATCATTTCCGTGGGCAATGACACCTGATGAAACGTCATCAACGCCACATATAAGCCCGGCAGCAGCATGCTCATCAGCAGGCACAGCACGCGGATCAGCCGCATCATCATGGCAATCTGCGGGCGGATGTTATGGTCTTCCCGCGTGTGCAGCAGCGCAAAGATGGTGATCGGCGCAATGGTGGCAAACGGCATGCCGTCTGTCAGCACCACCAGATGTCCCTGCGAAATAAACGTAGCCGTGCGGTCCGGCCGTTCGGTGTTCAGCGTTTGCGGGAAAATGGAAAACGGGCGCTGGTCCAAAAACCGGTGCAGCTGAAACCCGCCGGAAAACGTTTCGTTTTTGCTCTGCGCCCGCTGCAGCCGGCGCATCAGTTCGCGAACCAGCTGCGGGTTTACTGTGCCGGATTTATACATAACGGCCAATCGCAAATCGTTCCCCCCGCCCATGGTCATCATACGGGTCACAAGATCAGGCGTGCGCACTAGGCTGCGCACCAGGGTGATGTTCGTGCGCAAGTCTTCGATAAACGCATGATGCGCGCCATAAAGCACCTTTTCATTTTCCGTGCGCCCTACGGCCCGCTTTTCCGCCCGCCGCACGTCAAGCAATATCACACGAGCCGTTCCGTCCAGCATCAGGGCCGCCTTGCCATCCAGCAGCCCGTTTACCACCGTTTCTCCCTGCTCCGTTATTTCCGCTTCCTGCACGGGTAGCCCGTTTTTGACCAGCGTGTCCGGGTCGGGCCGTGTGTACATGCTTTGCAAGGGGCGGATCACCGCATCAAACAAAACAGTGCGGTCCGCCAACCCGTTGATAAACACAACGGCTGCTTCCGTGCCACCAACGCTCAGAAAACGTGTGATAAAATCATCGTTTTCCGCGTTTCGGAACACATGGCCCAAGCTGGAAAGCGCGGATCCGAGCCGCACATTGGGGCAAAATACGCGTTTTTTCGCTTCTTCCCTTTCTTTTTCGTATGCCGGGGGCACACGCCCGCGCTCGCGAGCGCTGTCGCCGAGCATAAAATCATCACCGCCGGTGAACCCCAGCGATCTTTTGAGCCATGAAAACATAACCATCTCCTCCTTTTGGCCATTATTTTGCCCCACAAGCGTCTTTCTCATGCCCGCACAGTTCTTTACAAACTGCCGCCAAACGGATATAATAGGCAGGATAAAAGCAAAAGTCGGCAGAAAAGGAGGGGCCATGGATGAAAAAAGGAGCGTTGCTGTTGTGCGTTCTTCTCATTTTGGCGTGCCTGACCGGCTGTTTCGGCAAAAAAAGCAAAACGATCATTGGGTCATGGGAGCATGATTCGCTCGGCGCGGTCTATGAATTTACCGAAGACGGGCAAGTGATCGTTACATTGGTCGGCCAAAACCCCATGTATGGCACTTACACCCTTGAAAATGAAACAGGCACCGTGGTGCTGTCTGTAAACGGCATGGATCAGGCTGCCACTTACAGCATCTCCGGCCAGAAGCTGCTGCTTACCAGCCCCGATTCGGGCGCTCAGGTTACTATGACACGAGTCAATTAGGAGGATCTTTATGAAAAACAAAAAAGTGGTTGCCCTTGTTCTTTGCCTGCTGCTGTGTGTGCTCCCGCTCACCGGCTGCAAAAAAAGCCCCATCCAGGGCGACTGGGCTGACAGCGCCGGCAACATTTACAGCTTTACCAGCGACATGACCTTTACGATCAACACCGGTGACGAGATCCTTTTCGGCGGCACGTTTGAAGTGGATGAAGAGGCCGGCACAGTGACCTTCACAGTTGATGTGCCCATGGGCGAAGCGGTGCAGATGACTGCCAAATACGACACAAGCGTGAAAAAAACGCTGACGCTCACCAGCGTTACTGACGGTTCTGTTTCCACGCTTACCAGGTATTAATCCCTGCATAAACGCGCATGGCCGTTTTCGGCCATGCGCTTATTTAATTCATTATTTCTAACAGGAGGTCGTTCTTTATGGAAAAACGCATCCGTGCCGCCGTTGTCGGCTATGGGCATATCGGCAAAGCCGCCGTGGAAGCGATTGCCGAAAATGAAGATTTTGAGCTGGCCGGCGTTGTGCGCCGCAACAGTGCTGCCCCGCAACCGCGTGAACTGAGCGGTGTTCCCATTGTTTCTGCGGTGGAAGACCTGGGCCCCATCGATGTGGCTATCCTCTGCGCCCCCACGCGCAGCATCCCCGCGATGGCCGAAGAATATTTGAATAAAGGCATCCCCACGGTTGACAGCTATGATTTTCATTCCGATATTCCCAAGGTGCACGCTCGGTTAAACGAGGTGGCCCGCAAAAACGGCGTGGCTTCCGTGATGAGCGCGGGGTGGGACCCGGGCTCTGACAGCGTGATCCGCGCCCTGCTGCTTGCTATGGCGCCCAAGGGCATCACGTATACCAATTTTGGCCCCGGCATGAGCATGGGCCATTCCACGGCCGTGAAGAATATGAACGGTGTCAAAGACGCGCTGTCACTCACCATTCCCACCGGCACGGGCATCCACCGCCGCATGGTGTATGTTGTGCTGGAAGACGGGGCGGACGGCGCAGATGTGACCGCCCGCATCAAAGCCGATGCGTATTTTGTTAACGATGAAACGCATGTGTCCATCGTGGAAAGCATTGAACCGCTGTATAACATGGCCCACGGCGTGCTGCTTGAGCGCAACGGCGTGTCCGGCATTGCACACAACCAGCGCATGGAATTCCGCATGACGATCAACAACCCCTCGCTCACCGCGCAGATCCTGGTGGCCTGCGCCCGCGCCGCTACGCGCATGGAGCCCGGCTGCTACACCATGATCGAGCTGCCGATGATCAAGCTTCTCCCCGGCGACCCGGCCGAGCACATCGCCCATCTTGTGTAAACCCAAAAAAGGGGGAACGGAAATGCGTTCCCCCTTCTTTTTTTGTTTTTATGCGCCCAACATGTTTGCCCGCAGGGGCTGCGGCGGCTGATAAGGATGTTTTTTCGCTTCCTCAATGTTCAATTCAACGCCCAGGCCCGGCTTATCGGAAAGCTTGAAAAAGCCGTTTTCCGCTTTAAAATGCGTGTCCGTAAGATCGTGCACCCATTCGGATTCCTCAGGGTGATACTCCATATGATAAAAGCTGCGGATGGCTGCGCACACGTGCATGCTTGCCGCACAGCTTACCGCCGTGCACATATTGTGCGGAGAGATCAAAACATCAAACGTTTCCAGCAGATGCACCATTTTCATAATGCCCGTGATGCCGCCGCAATAACGAACATCGGGCATATATACATCCAGGCACTGCTGCTGCAGCAAGGGCAGGATCTCGTCCGGCCGGGTCTGCATTTCGCCGCCCGCCAGCGGGATGCCGATCTGCGCGCGCACCTGCGCGAGCAGCTCCGGCTTTTTCTCGGGAATGGGCGTTTCCAGCCAGAAGGGGCGGTAAGGCCGCACCCGGTCAGCAATATACCGGGCGGTGGGCATGTCCAGCCGCCAGTGTGCATCCAGCGCCACATCGCATTCATCGCCTACTGCCTGGCGCATGGCGATAAACCGCTCACACCCCCTGTCAACCAGCACGCGCTGGCCGGGGCCGGGTGTGCGCCAATCCACCCCGTCAAACGGGTGACACTTAAACGCCGTGTTGCCGGCGGCTTTGAGCTGCTCAGCCATGCGGCCAAACCCTTCGGGACTCCTGTCGCGGATCAGGCGGTTGAATGAAGCATACACCTTTATCTCCGTGCGGTAAGCCCCGCCCAGCATTTTATACACCGGCAGGCCGAACGCCTTGCCCTTTAAATCCCACACCGCCATATCAATGCCCGAAGCGGCCGCGCTGGTCACCAGCCCGCCCGCCCGGTTTTCCACTGAAATGGCGTCTTTCTCCACGTCTTTGCCGATCACGCGCCCGGCAAACGATTCGATCGCGGCGCAAACCTCTTTTTCCATGCCGTCCAGCGTTGCATCGCCAAACCCCAGCACGCCCTGATCCGTTTCGGCGATTACAAAAATATAATTCGAAAAACGCGATCCGTTTACAACCAGCGGATAAATATTTGTAATTTTCATGCTCTGCCTTCTCCTGCAGTTTCTTTGTTTTTATTATAAAACCCGGCCATGATTAAAGCAATCGGCGCGCTTCCCTGCAGGGCTCATTTTTTGTTTTACTTTTTTATAATTTCGCTGTATGATATGAAAATCTTAGTATTTTCAGTTTAGGGACCGGAGCGGCCCCATCCCAAGAGGTGTTCCATGAAACGCAGGAAAAAAGCATTTGCCATCTGGCTGCTGCTGATCGCAGTGTTGTTGGTGGGCGCTGTTGCCGTGCAGCCCGCCGCAAGCCACGGCACGGTGCAATCCGTTTTGCTTGACGCGGTGAACCACCATACCAACCGAGTCAGCCTGTTCGGGTTGATGAATGTAAACCCCGGCATGATCTCCGCCTTTGTGATCACCGGCTGCATGCTGCTGTTTGCGCTGGTTGTTCGTTTGTTTGTGATCCCTCGGTTCAAAACCGTGCCGCACGGGTTTCAGCTGATATTGGAAGAATCGGTGCGTCTGTTCGACCAGCAGGCAAAATCCGCCTCCCCGCATAAAAACCGCACACTCGGCGCGTTTCTGTTCGCGTCCGGCTCTTATATTTTTATCAGCACAATCTTTGAATTGGTGGGTATTCAGGTGATCACCACGCATGGTGTGTCCATCCCCCTGCCCGCGCCGCTGGCGGATCTGAACGGCGCGCTGGCCATGGGCTGCCTGGCGTATCTGTTTATCCTCATCAGCGCCGTGAAAAACAACGGCGCCAAAGGCCTTGCTCATGCACTGCAGGATTTTCTGATGCCCCTTTCGCTCAGCCTGCCGCTGTTCGGCGCGCTGCTGTGTGGCCTTTTGATGACAGAGCTGGTTTATTGCTTTATCCGCATGAGCTTTGTGATCCCCGTTATCGTGGCCGTGATGCTCACGCTGGTGCACGCACTGATCCAAACCTACGCGTTTGCCACCATCACCTCCCTTTCCTATGGGGAATGCATGCACCACGAAGACGGCGAAACGCACCACGAAGATAACTAATCAACATTTCATTATATGTTTATATTGGAGGTATCCTATGTCTACCATGAAAAAGCTGCTTGTTTTGATGTTTGCGCTGGCCCTTGTGCTGGCGTTGGCGGTGCCGGCGTTGGCCACCGGCAGCGAAGAAGCGCATGCCGTGCCCGGCCCGCCCGAAGCGAGTGACAGCGTGAAAAACACCAAGGCACTGGCCGGCGCTATCTCCATCGGCATCGTGGCCGCTGCTGCTGCGGTTGCCATGGGCTCTGTTGGCCGCCGCGCGGTAGAAGGGGTGACCACCAAACCCGAAGCGGCAAGCAAGATCCGTTCCACGATGATGCTGAGCATAGTGTTCATCGAAACCGCCGTGATCTATGCCCTGCTGATCGTGATCATGATCATCTTTGTGCTGTAAGCGGAGCGAACTGCCATGGATTTTTTGTTTAACGTAAATTGGCAGCAGCTGCTGCTGCATATGCTCAACTTCGTGTTGCTGGCCGGCGGCCTGTATTTTCTGCTGTACGGGCCCATCAAAAACTTTATGGATAAGCGCGAAGCCTCCATTAAATCGGAAAAAGACGAGGCCGATGAGCTGAAAAACGCCTATGAAGAAAAGCTACACGATGCTGAAATGGAGATCGAGCACCTGAAAGAAGAAAAGATGCACGATGTTGAAGTGGAGATCGAGCATTTCAAAGAAGAAAGAATGCACGACGCTGAAGTAGAGGTGGAGCATTTCAAGGAAGAAAAAATGCACGACACCGAAATTGAGGTGGAACACTTCAAGGAAGAAAAAATGCATGATGCCGAAATTGAGGTGAAACAATTCAAGGAAGAAAAAATGCACGATGTTGAAGTGGAGATCGAGCATTTTAAAGAAGAAAAGCTGCATGACGCCGAAGCAGAGATCGATCGGCGCCTGCACAACGCGTAAAATCGCAGCAAAAGCCGCCCGCATCGGGCGGCTTTTTTGCGCGCTGCGGCCCCTCGGTTTGTTGTATAATGCATTTATCAACAGTTTTGGAGAAGCCTGCTGCCATGAAACATGAAGAATGCTTAATCTGCGGTGCGCTGCTGGAATATTTAACGGAAGAAACAGAAATGACCTGTGCACTCTGCCATAAAACGGAGGGCAGCAAAACCCGCTGTAAAAACGGGCATTATGTTTGCTCTGCCTGTCACACCACGGGGCTGGATGAAGCGGTGTTCCTGTGCCTGAAAAGCGAAAGTAAGGATCCGCTCGATATCCTTATCCGCCTGATGGAGCAGCCGTTTTGCCATATGCACGGGCCGGAACACCATGTGCTGGCAGGGGCCGCCCTGCTCACGGCTTTCCGTAACGCCGGCGGCGCGATCGATCTTTCCGCCGCGCTGGGCGAAATGGTGCGCCGCGGGCGTGAAGTGCCCGGCGGGGCCTGCGGGTTCTGGGGCGCATGCGGTGCAGGCATCAGCACCGGCATTTTCATTTCCATTGTGACCGGCGCAACGCCGCTTGACCGCGCAAATTTTGCCCTTGCCCATCAAATGACCGCGCGATCCCTGTCTGCGATCGGCCGGGTAGGCGGCCCGCGGTGCTGCAAGCGCAATTCGTTTTTATCCGTGCTCGAAGCGGTAGAATTTGTTCAGGCTCACCTGGGCGTTCGTATGGAATCTTACACGCCGCGCTGCCGCTTCAGCGCATATAACGGCCAGTGCATCGGGGCAAACTGCCCCTTTTGGCACGGCGACCAAAAGGAGAATGAACTATGACGGGGCTTGTACTTGAAGGGGGCGCCATGCGCGGGATGTACTCCGCCGGCGTGCTGGATGTGTGGATGGAACACAACGTGAAATTTGATGTGATCGTCGGTGTTTCAGCGGGCGCACTTTTCGGCGTAAACTATCTGTCCGGGCAAAAAGGCCGCGTGATCCGCTATAACAAACGATTTAACGGGGACAAGAATTATATCGGCCTGCGCCCGCTTTTGCGCGAAGGAAACATTATCAACACGGAATACGCCTATCATACCGTGCCCCATACGCTCGATGTGTTTGACGATGCGGCCTTTCAGGCTTCAGGCGTGCCGTTTTACGCCGTGGTCACCAACATCGAAACCGGTGAAGCAGAATATATACGGTTAACCAGCGTGTTTGAACAGATGGATGTTTTGCGCGCTTCCGGGTCCATGCCCTTTGTGTCAAAACCCGTTGAGATCGGCGGGCGCCTGTATCTTGACGGCGGCATTGCAGACAGCATCCCTTTTCGCCATCTCCAAACACTTGGATGCAATAAAATCGTGGCCGTTTTAACGCGGGAGCCCGGGTATATCAAAAAGCCCATGTCTCCCGCCCTGATCCGCCTTAAATACGGCAAAAACACGCCGCTTGCCCAAAACCTGATCCGGCGGCACGAATCGTATAACAGTGCTTCAGGTGCCCTGCAGGCGCTTGAAAATGCGGGCGGTGCGTTTGCCGTGCGCCCACAGACCGCCCTTTCCATCGGCCGCATTGAAAAAAAACCGCAAAAACTGCAGTCCATATATGATCTGGGCCGGGCCGACGGCGAAAAGAGCCTTGATGCGCTGTTCGCTTATATGAACGCATGAGCTCTACGGTCCGTAGGTAGGCATAAACGCCTCTGTGCGTTATCATGGCGGTAACAAAAAGGGGGCCAATCATGAACCAATATGTAACCGGGGCCGTGATCCGGCAGCTGAGGGAACAACAGGGCCTGACACAGGCAGAGCTGGCAAACCTGCTTTCCGTGTCAGACAAAACGGTGTCAAAATGGGAAACGGGGCGAGGCTACCCCGATATTGCGCTGCTTTCGCCGCTGGCCAAAGCTTTTCAAGTGTCCGTAACCGAACTGCTGGCGGGCCAGCCCGTTACCAATGCCAACATCAGCGCCAACATGCTGCGCTCGCGGTTTTATGTGTGCCCCGTGTGCGGCAACGTGATCCACAGCATGGGGGAAGCGGCGATCACCTGCCACGGCGTTCTTCTTTCGCCCTGCCTGGCAGAACCGGCCGATGCACACCACGCGGTTCAGATCGAGCCCGTAGAAGACGAATACTTTGTGACCATTAACCATGAAATGACCAAGACACACTATATTTCCTTTATCGCCGCCGTTTCGCCCGACCGAATCCAGCTTGTTAAGCTTTATCCGGAAGGCAACGCACAAACGCGGATCAAACCCAGCGGCATCAGAAAACTTCTCTTTTTCTGCAACCAAGACGGGTTGTTTACCTTAGACATAAAGCGGCCGAAAACCCGCTGAACCATTTAAAAAAACGGCAGGGGGTTCAACCCTGCCGGTCCGTTTTCCAAAAAAAGCGCCGATCGGCGCATTTTTTGCAGTTTTATGGCTCATTATTTGACAGAATAATCCCTTTTAAACCCGTGAGCGCCGAAAATCTGCCAATCGCCAACGCCAAGCCGCTGCATGATGGCGTTTCTTTCCGCAAGGCACAGCTTCGGATCTGTTTCCACCGAGGTCATCAGAATGGGGGCGTATTGATTGTACGCCGCCTGTTCGGCTGTAAGCCCGCGCACATTGATATAAATGTCGCCCGTGAACGCAATATGGTGGGCATAATCAATCAGCACGATCTCGCCGGGCAGATGGCCGCCCTTACCCTCATACACTTCAAACTGCAGCGATCCGAACTCAAAAAACCCAATCTGCGTCAGCGGCTGTGTCAGCTCCTCAACATCGTTCCACAGCACGGTGATCTTTTCGGGGTCGACCGGCCGATACGAGGTTAACAGCTTGCAAATGTTGATATACGGCTTGTGCAGGGGGTTTGTTTCCCGATAATCATCTTTCCCTTCAAATTGGTTTTGCAGACACCGGGCGGTCCTGCCGTTTGCCAAAACGCGGTCAAACATCGGCAGTAGGCCGCAATGGTCAACATCCGCATGGGTAAGAAGGATCGTTTTTTCCATGGTGTCAAAGTCAGGCAGCAGCTTTTTGAAAATGGCTCTCATCTCATCGCTGTAACAGGCATACCCGCTGTCGATAAACAGTACGCGGCCGCCGCTTTTTAAGATGATCGTGTTACTGCCGCACGGCGGCTCAATAAGGATCACTTCCGTGTCCTCCGTTATCCTGTGATGGCTGATCCGCGGATCGAATTTTTCGTTTTTGGATGCGCCGAGCAGCTCAGCAAACTTGCCGATGCTGTCAAACGTTCTATAGGGAGACAAGCCCTGCTCATCAAGCGTTTGCATGGCAAGGTTCACATGAACCAAGAGCTCATGGTTCACGCTTTCGGATAAACCCATTGCGCGCGAAAGGCCCATCACATACGTGTTATAAAAAATGCTGTTGTCATACACCTTTTCTGAGCTGCTGTATTCGATCAGCCGAACCTTGCAAAGCTTTTCCGCTTCCTTAATAAACGCCTTGATCCGCTGTGAATCGTCTACATACAGCCCCATTTTGAAATATTGATAATCCGTTCCGTTTTCCTGAGAGCTGATATACGAAATGTTAAAGCTGAACTCATAGATCAGCGTGAGAATGTCCGTAACGCTGCCGGGCACATCTTTTAGGCAAAACTCCAGCAGCACAATATTGGAATCAACCGTATTGTTTTTCAGATAGCCGATCCTTGCAAGCTCGCTGTCCGCCTTTTTCAGCTGTTCTTCCGTGCCTTCGGCATCGATGAACAGAGTGTGCGAGTCCACCGCTTTATTAAAGCTAACGCGGGTAATGTTGATGTTTAAGGCCGCAAAACAGCGGCTGGCCTTTAAAAACGCGCCGATATGATCCGGCATGGAGGTTACATACGTTTTTTTCATTTTCACCACGACTTGCTTCAAATTTTGTGATTTATTATACCACACTTTCCCCAAAAAGAAGCAGGCAGCCAAAAAGCCGCCTGCCAAAAAACAGTCCTGATTTTAAACGCTGTTCCGATGCGCGCCGGCCCGGTTACCGATCTGCCTTTTCCATGCCGAACGCACGCAGATATTCTGCCACAGAGCGCGTCATCTCGCGGGAAAAATCGCTGTTGTATTTCCGGTTGCAGAACGCTTCCATCCATTTTTCAAAGCCCTGCGCGCCGCAGCGAGGCGCAAGCATCGCTTCCAGCTCCTGCGCGTCCATATGCCGATATCCGTTCTCATGCACAATATGTTCCATTGCCATACGCTCAGGCTTGGGGCGCTGTTGCTGCTGCTCCGTGGGATAACCAAAAACCAGCATCGCCGCCGGGAACACATAGGCCGGCAAATTCAAAAGTGTCCTGTGCTCTTCGCACCGCTCCATGATATCGCCAATATAGCAAGATCCAATCCCAAGGCTGTGCGCCGCTACCACCGCGTTCTCCGCCGCTGCCATCGCATCGCTGACCGCCAGCAGAATATCGCCCGCGCCGGGCAGGCGCGGCTGGCAGCCGGCCGCTTCATACGCATCCTGCCATTTCTGGCAATCCGCGCAGAAGATCAGCACCATTTTGGCTTTGGCGATAAACGGCTGGTTATCGCACGTTTTGGCCAGCGTATCCTTAAGATCCTGGCTGGTAACGTCAATAATCGTGTAAAGCTGTTGGTTGCCCGCTGTAGGGGCGTTCACGGCCGCCTGCAAGATCACGTTTTTCTCTTCCGGCAGAATGGGCTGATCGGTATATGCTCTAACGGATTTTCGTTCCTGCAGCTGCTGCAGCACCTGGTTCATTCTGTTCCCTCCCATTAAAAACCCTTGCATAGTATACAACTGTGTTTGTTTTTCAAGCGCAGGTTGGCGCTTATAAATACAGTATAACACATACGCGGCCTGTTTTTATCATATAAGCTCTTCTCTGCGCCCGTTTGTGTATGCAGAAAACCCCCGTCGGTGTGTTTTCCGGCGGGGGTTATGGTTCTGTTGGAGCGGTATCCTTGCCTTATTTGAAGGTAACGCCGCCGTGCCGCAGTTTGCTTATCAGTATTTTGGCTGAGATCATGCCGCTTTCATCCAGCTCATGGTTGATCGAATACTCGCCGTCCGTATACATTTCCACTTTATAAACCTCTGCAGTGTTCGTCAGCTTCTGCCAGTTGGCTTTTTCCAACGCCGTGTTATTGATCGTGTAAATATAGGCTTCGTCGATCATAAAGGTATCCTGAGTCAGCGGTTTTTCGCTGCTTTCACACTTAAAGTTCTGCGGATCACTCATATCCACTCTGCTCAGATACGCATATTCACCTTCGTACTGCGTGAAATACGATATTTGCCATCCAGAATCGGGCAATACGACGGCGCATCCGTGATGCTGATTTCTTCGCCCATTGTGATGTTGTACAGGTGAAGGGATTCATTATCCGCATCATCCTGGAACACCATCCAGTTGGTGCAGATAAAGTAAGGATAATAGATCTCCTTGTCCACCACTGTCTTCAGGTCTTTGCCGTCCATATCCGTGCTGACAAGATGATAATCTTCATCGGTAAAATACAGCCGGCCTTCGTGGATCAGCAGATAATCGCAATTGCCCTTGTACAGCGTTTTAACGTCGCCGCCGTTTTTGTTCACGCGGCAAACCGCTTCATAGTCCCTGAGATAGTACAGATAATCCCCGTCGATCGCCAGGCACGCTGCCGGTTTATCGTCTAAAATTTTGGTTTCGCCCATGACGGGGAAATCGCCCTTCATGCTGATCGGTGTAGCCCCCAGCCCGCCGGACAGAGAATCGCTGTGCGTCAGGCCATACAGCACATCATCTTCCACGATATAGCGCCCATAGTTCATAAAGCTGCCCATCGCCATCGTCTGTTCAATATCAAAGTTCACTTTATACGTCAGCCACGCGTTCGAAAGCAAGGATTTGGGCATTTCTTTCTGGTTTTTCAGCGTGAACGAACTGTCGTCCGCCAGTTTGATCTCCAGCACACCGTTTTTGTGCGAACCGCTCAATTTTTCACCCATAAAGTCGATCTGCAGCGCATTGTCCGCTCCCGAATACGTGCCTTTAACGGTTTCTCCGAACAAAACGCCGTCAACGCTGCCCGAATCGCTGAACACCAGCGCAAAAACGTTCTCCGCATCGCCGAAAATATCGACCATCGTGGCCTTGTCAAACTCGGTACCTTCCATCACGAACTTTTCAACCACCCAGTAGCCGTCTGTCAGGCCGGGTTTCTTTGCTTGGCCGCTGCCGCCGCACCCAGCCAGCAGGCAAAGCACCAGCACGGATAGAAGAATATACGTAAGCCGTTTTTTCATGTCAATCCCTCCCTAAATCGTTATCGTAGAGCGCTGGAACAATATTCACAGCAGCCATTCTCATCGGGCATCGTCTGCGCCCCGCAATACGGGCAACGCACAGGCGTTTTCGGCATTTCCGCCATAGTTTTTTCTTCTCTTACCTGCGCACGGGCCTGCTCAAACACCGCTTTGATCTCTTCGCCCATTTCTTTGTATTGGCGGTATTCCTGGTTGTTCATCGGGTCAAAGCCGCCGCTGCCAAAGTTTAGCGCCGTGCCCCCAAACCGTATGGTTGCGCCGTTATGGCCGGATCTTTCTTCCAGCACAATGGAACTCGAATTGAGCTGAAAATCGATCTCGTCAAAATACGGATGGTTCACATGGATCGTGATATAAAAATCATAGTTGTGTTCGTACCGCGGCGGGTCATAGCTCTCTTCTTCGCCGTCGGCATTTTCGCGCATCAGCTCATCGCGGTCATCTTCAATTTTGAATTCGCAGCCTGTTACATCGGAAAAATCGATCACGTCCGGGTTCGCTTCCGCAAGGCGGGATGCATCCGTCACCATGAATCGGCCGTTGTCCTCATCAAGCAGCACTTTCATGTCCAGCCCAATCGTTCTGGTGGTGCAAAAAGCCGCCACTTTTTCTTTGTTCGCTTCCCTGTACTCCAGCTGCGCCGCGATCTGCTCAACTGTGGAATGACGCCTGTCATCAAACCAGGGAGAAAGCTTCCTTGCGCAGTCTTTGCAAAGATTACCGTCTTCCAGTTTCCTGTTCCCCAGAAGCTTAATCTCACCGCCGCAGATGCTGCATTCTTTTTTCTCAAACAGTTTTCCAAATAATCCCATGTCTGTTTTTCTTTCCTGCATTTTTTGCGTACAGTTTTTGTCTACGTATTACTTATAAATTAATATATACTGCAATATAAGACAATTAAATAAATATTTTCCAAAAACATATAGGCCTATTTTGTATATTATTTGTTTTTATCGCAAAATAGGGTTTTCCAATCCGATGAAAATCAAAAAGAAAGAAATATTGAGCAGCTTACTGATTGTAAAAAGCATTGATGGCTTAAAGAATTCTCTTTAAGCCATCTTGAAATCATTTACAATTGTGTTTCTTACGCTGTTGCCATAGCAAAACTATTGTCGCTCTGCTATCCAAATACAGTCTAATAAATCTGCAGCCTTAACCGTTATATGCCGGTGATCACAATTCCACGCCCAAAAACCTCTTGGCCAAAATGCCCACAATGAAGGACAGCACGGCAACCGAAATGCTGATGCCTGCCATTTCCAAAAAGCGCGGCTTGAAGGATTGATCCTGCGCCACGGAAGTATAATAGGTAAAGCCCGCAATGATCAAAATCACCGAAGCCAGCATGCAGATAAGGGCCGGGATATATTGCTCTGCCGGCAGCAGCAGGTAAGGCGCGATCAGAACGATAACCGTTAACAGATAGGCTATGCCTGTATAACAACAGGATTTTAATGCATCACTGCGGCCTTCGCTGCGGGCAGCCAGAAATTCGCTGGACGCCATGGAAAACGTGGCGGAAATGCCTACGATCAGGCCGGAAAGCGCTATGATCCGGTTGTTCTGCAGCGCGAAAACAAACCCCGCCAAAGAGCCGGTCAGTTCCACCAGCGCATCGTTAAGCCCCAACACCATGCTGCCCACATACTGCAGCCGTTCTTCATCCAGCATGCTCAGCAAAGCAATTTCATGCTCCTCTTCCTGCTGGCGGATTTCGCAGCTTTCGGGCACCTCCGCTTCAAGAACACTGTATTCCTTTTGGGCGTTTTCCTCGCCACGCTCCATCAGCTTCACCGCAAAAGTGAAGCCCAGCGTCCGCGCAAAGAAGGTGTATTTGAACACCTTGCCCATTTCCGGTTTCATCTCAACACCGGTGTGCTTTTTCCAGATCTGGTAATGCGCCCTTTCTTCAGCCGCCAAACGCCGCAGCGTCGCCTTATTTTCTTCTCCCTTGGCATATTTGGCGATCTTTTCGTAAATAACGCTTTCCGTTAATTCATTTTGCTGCATCTTTTTGATGATGCGCAGCGCTTCGGAAGATAATTTCAGTTCCATTTTTACTTGCTCCGTTTCTGTTTGTGTGTTGGTTTCGTAAACACATTGATTGTATTAATGCCCGAAAGCCCATATAAATACAGGTTTTCGGTCATTTGTCAGCCTGCAGATCATCGGGCAGCCCACCCACGTTGTGGTGCGCTTTGACGGGGCCGCTCTCGAGAATATCCGGATAGATGGTGCCCTGAGCGAGGAACTCGATACCCTCCTGTTTGCGAGCTTCTTCTACAAATACACGGATAAATTCTGCGCCGATGATCTTGCGCTTCTGCTCGGGGTCGCTGATGCCGGCAAGCTTGTCCAAGAAACGATCTTCCGCCTCAACATAGACCAAATTCGCGTCCATTTCATCGCGGAATACCTTGACCACTTCCTCCGGCTCACCTTTTCTCAAAAGGCCGTGATTGACGTGTACGCAGACCAACTGCCGTCCAATGGCCTTGACTAAAAGGGCCGCGACCACCGACGAATCCACGCCGCCCGAGAGGGCCAGCAAAACCTTTTTATCCCCCACCTGTTCGCGAATCAGGCCGATCTACTCGGCAATAAAAGCATCTGCCAATTCTTTTGTTTCAATACGTGCCATCGTTTCGGGGCGCTTGTTCTGCTCCATCTCTACACGTCCTTTCCTGACATAACGGATTTAATATTACACAGACTGCATAATTTCGTCAATTATTATACTACACCTGTCCCCTTTTGTATGCCGGTTGCAAAGAAAAAACAGATTCGGCTAAAGGAAAAGAGCATATCTCTTGACTTTTCATGGCGGTCGCAGTTAAATGAACGCAACAGTTATTTTCGCGCGATCCACCGCAACACCGAAGGTGTCGGATCAAATATTTTTGGAGGTTTTGCTCATGAAATCAGTCGTCTATTTCACCAGAGAAATCACACCCGAAGCCATGATCAAAATGTTTAAGCTTTTAGAGATCGAACTTCCCGGCAATGTCGCTGTCAAAGTCCATTCCGGCGAAGTCGGCAATCAGAACTTCCTTCGCCCCGCATTCATGAAACCCATTGTTGACTATGTCGGTGGCACCATCGTCGAGTGCAACACCGCATATGAAGGAAAGCGTAACACTACCGAAGCCCACCTGGAAACCATGGAGCTTCACGGTTGGACGAAAATCGCCAATGTTGACATCATGGACGCTGAAGCCGAGATGGAATTGCCCATCGTCGGTGGCAAGCATCTTTCCGTTAACTATGTCGGCGCCAACTTCGCCAATTACGACTCCATGCTGGTGCTCTCCCACTTCAAGGGTCATCCCATGGGCGGTTTCGGCGGCGCGCTGAAGAATATCTCCATCGGCATTGCCTCTGCACACGGCAAGAAGCACATCCATGGCGTCGGCGACACCAGCAATTTCTGGCATGCCGATCAAAACGCGTTCAAGGAATGTATGGCGGACGCTGACAAATCCATTGTCGACTATCTGGAGGGCAAAATCGCCTATATCAACGTCATGTGCAACATGTCCGTTGACTGCGACTGCTGTGCCGTCGCCGAAGATCCCCAGATCGCTGACATCGGCATTCTGGCCTCTCTCGACCCTGTGGCGCTGGATCAGGCCTGCGTCGATCTGATCTATCAATCGGACGATCCCGGCAAGGCCGCTTTGATCGAACGCATGGAATCTCGCAACGGCATTCTCATCGTCGAAGCTGCTGAGAAACTGGGCATCGGATCCAGAGAATACGAGCTGGTCTGCGTCGACTAGTTTAAAGCATTCAAAAAGCCTGTCTGTTTTTACAGACAGGCTTTTTGACTCGCGCAATCACTTTTCATCGGCGCTTTTGGGCTTATGAAATTTTATTCCCAGTCCTCCGAAGTTGGAGTTTCAAAGCTCTTATCCCGTCCGAATGGCGCGGATAAGGGCTTTGTTTTTGCTTTTTTGGAGCAGAAATCCCGGTGTTTCCGCCTCTTCCGTATCGTTCGGAGAAATTTGGGGGCCACACAATCAAAAAGTATTGATTTTACAAGGTTTTTTAGCCTTGCGAATTACTCCCACTCGTTGCAGGGACTTGTATCTTAAACAGTTTTGTTTAGAAGATATTGTGCCTGCTGTTCTGATTGTTTTATTACCCATATTATTGCAGCAGCACGATGGATGTTTGCCAAAATCTTATCAACAGCAATAAACGGCCAAAGATCAGTTAAGGTAATTGTTTCGGGCGTCTGTTGTCTTGGTATAATTGTTTTACGCAAAATTGACTAATAAATCAAGATATTGCGGCGTTTTCTATTTGAGGATCATCACCGAATATGATAAGAGAAATTGACGTGAGTCTGTTTATAGACCAAGTTCAAATCTAACGGTCAGTTGGCCAAGAGATGGTTTCATCACCGTGTGGTATGATTTCGGTATTCTTGGGCAAAACAATGAAAAAGAAAACCGCCAAAAACCCAGTAAAATCAAGGTTTAATAGTGACAAGTAACTATTTGCCGCAGAGAACGGTGTGACCCGAAGGTCACGCCGTTTTTCTGCGTCCATAGGTTGTTTCTGTAGTAATCGTTTCGGAAATAACGGGAATTTCTACATCGTCCACGAAGTTGAAGTAAATCTTAACTTTCTGCGTCCGCTTGCCGCTGGACTTGTCCGGCGCAAAGACAATGATCTTCTTGATATACTCGTTGACGATAGTCTGTGTCAGTTCTTCCACGTCCACATGTTTGTGTGTCAGAGCGATAAAGGCGTTCAAGCCCTCATCCATTTCTTCCCGTTGTTCCACCCATTCCTCGATAACGTCAATTTCGAGCCTTAACCGTTCCTGTTCTTTCTCACCACAATGGCCAGTAGTTATGATTAAACATCTTACAGAGTTTCTAACTTATCTTCATTTAAAATTGTCATAGTAACATGTGGCGTTCAGAAAAGTATTCAATTTATTCCATATTGGAAAGTATGTTTCAAAGCCTATACCGCACTTGCCCTGTACTGTGTATCGTATAATTTTTATGGCATATGTCAATTACGTTATTGACATATGCCATAAACATCGTTATAATTAAGATGAAAGCACGACACAGTACTGAGATTGGAGGTGAACGCTGTGCCGAGACCAAGAAAATGTAGAAAAGTGTGTCAGATGCCAGCAACCAGAGAGTTCCGTCCGATTGGAGAGGCTTCCTGCAAAGCCGCTGTGATTTTGACCGTGGATGAATATGAAGCGATACGGCTCATCGACAAGCAAGGCTTTTCTCAGGAGGAATGCAGTGCCTATATGCAGGTGGCCAGAACCACAGTGCAGTCCATTTACATTTCAGCAAGAAAAAAACTGGCGGATGCTTTGGTGGATGGTTTGTCACTGCGTATTGAGGGCGGCGACTATCAGCTCTGCGACGGAAGCGAAGAATTTTGCGG
>JAFSIR010000020.1 GCA_017439715.1 Clostridia bacterium
ATGATACAATTGAATGGTGGTGCAAAGTTGAATTCTCATAAGAAGAAAATGATTGCTCCGATAATAATTACAGTTATTGTGATACTGTATTATATTGCGTATTTCGGATTTTTGATTTCTCTGCTTGATGGCATTTGGAAATATGTTTTAGGTGTAATACCGCTTGTTTTTTCGGCAATTATGATTTATGTATGTATAGATAGAATAAATGAGATAAAGAAAGGTGAAGAAGATGATCTTAGTCAATACTGATTTTATCAGCGGCAAGGAATTGGAAACTCTCTCGTTGGTAAAGGGAAGCACGATTCAATCAAAAAACATCGGCAAGGATATAGCACAGAGCTTTAAGACCTTGGTGGGCGGAGAGCTGAAGGCTTACAATGACATGATGAATGAAGCACGCGCTCTTGCAACCAAAAGAATGGTTGCGGAAGCGGAACAATTAGGTGCAGATGCGGTTATTAACATCCGCTATGCATCCTCAGCCGTTATGCAGGGTGCTGCCGAAGTTATTGTGTATGGAACAGCCGTTAAGTTTATTAAATAATTTCCCGTTTTTGCATACTATACCACCGGTTGCAATTAGTTTTGAGCAAAGTTGAGATAAGGGTTTTAGGTTTTCCTGACAAGCACAAAATGTGCCGTACATTTTCCCTGCTTGTTACGGTATAAGACGAAATTAAAAGAAGCACGAAATTTTCGTGCTTCTTTTTTACTTTCCTTTAGGGGACGAACCATAAGGAATGGCTCTTTTTTCTTTGTCCATAAAAAACGGCGCAGGAGCGGGTTTTGCACCCTTTTCCGCGCCGGATGAACACTTTATCCTGTTTTGTTTTTTAGCCGCTCTCAGGGCGTTTCACTGCCCCTGCCGGCGTATGGCACGCACAATATATTCTTCTTCCTCCACAGCCAGTTTCATAGCATCATCATCAAACCCGCTGCCCCACACGCGCACCTTCCCTGTTTTGGCATCCGCCATGGCACGATCCACGCCCGGTACGCGCCTGAGCGCGTCACGCACAGCCTTTTCACAGTGTGCACAAGACATACCTTCTACCGTAAGCACGGCTGCCGGCTGCTCTTCCGGCGCATGAAAAGGCACAAACCGCCGCAGCCGCAGCGCGTTTGTAACCACGAACAGGCTGGAAAAGCTCATGGCTGCCGCCGCGATCATGGGGTTGAGTGTAATGCCAAATGTCGGAACCAGCACACCGGCCGCCACCGGAATGCCGATCACATTATAGAAAAACGCCCAGAACAGGTTTTGCTTGATATTTTTCAGCGTGGCATGGCTCAATTCCAAGGCGCCCGCCACATCGCTCACTTCGCTCTTCATCAACACCACGTCAGCCGAATCCATAGCAACGTCTGTGCCGGCGCCCAGCGCGATACCAAGGTCTGCCCGTGCCAAGGCCGGGGCATCGTTGATCCCGTCGCCCACCATGGCCACCTTTAGTCCGGAGGCCTGCAGCCGCGCCACTTCGCGTTCTTTATCCGCCGGCAGCACCTGCGCGATCACCCGGTCGATCCCAACAGCACGGGCCACCGCCTGTGCCGGGCCCGGATGGTCGCCCGTGAGCAGAATCACGTCCAGCCCCATTGCTTTGAGCCGTGCAACTGCCGCCGCCGCATCGGGCCGCACGCTGTCTGCCAGCGTGATAAGCCCTTCCACGTTATGATCGCAAATCACAAACAGGGCTGTTTCACCCCGCTCAGCCGCCAAAGCCGCCGCCTGATCCAGCACACGCGTGTCTACTCCCAACTGTGCGGCCAGCCGCCCGTTGCCAACATGCATCGTGTGTCCGTCAACCTCGGCTCGGATGCCACCGCCGGGCAGCAGTTCATACGCCTGCGCCGCATCATGCGCGCCTGCATACGCCACGATAGCGCGGGCCAGCGGATGCTCACTCAAGCTTTCGGCCGAGGCCGCCCTGCGCAGCATTGCCGCCTTATCCACGCCCGGCGCTGCCGTTACTTCGCGCACCGCCATCACGCCGCTTGTCAGCGTGCCTGTTTTATCAAGCACCACTGCATTGATCCCTTCGCCCGCTTCCATGGCCTGTGCCGAGCGGAAAAGCAACCCATGCTCCGCGCCCAAACCGGTGCCCACCATGATGGCCGTTGGTGTTGCAAGGCCCAGCGCACACGGACAGGAGATGACCAGCACCGAAATCGCAATGCCGATGGCAAATCCAAAGCTTTTGCCTGCCACCATCCAAATACCGCCGGAGAGGATGGCAATCCCCATCACTACCGGCACAAACACCGCGCTGATACGGTCTGCCAGCCGGGCAATGGGTGCTTTGCTCGCTCCCGCTTCTTCCACCAGGCGGATCACACCGCTGAACGCCGTTTCTGCGCCTACGCGGGTGGCTTCCAGCACAAAATATCCTGCGGTGTTCACCGTTGCAGCCAACACCGAGTCGCCCTTTTGCACATCAACCGGCATGCTTTCGCCCGTCAGCGCGCTTTGGTCTACCGCGCCTGAGCCGCGCAGCAGCACCCCGTCTACCGGCACGCTCTGCCCGCTGCGCACAACCACATGGTCGCCCACGCGCACTTCGGAGAGCGGGATATCAACTTCTTTGCCTTCGCGCAGCACGGTGGCCCGCTGCGGCACCATAGCCGTCAGCTTATCGATGGCATCACCGGTACGCCGCTTGCTCTTCTCTTCCAGTGCTTTGCCCAGCCCGATGAGCACCACGATCATAGCGGCAGACTCAAAATAAAGGTCCATCGCATGCATATGTGCCGCTTCAATCTGCCCCAGTTCCACAGCGTAAACCGCCAGCAGCACTTTGACAAGGCTGTAAACCGCTGCCGCGCCGGAACCCAGCGCTACCAGCGAATCCATGTTGGGTGAGCGATGCAGCAATGCTCGGAACCCACCGAGAAAATACCGGCGGTTGAACACCAGAATGGGCGCTGTCAGCAGCAGCTGCACCAGGGCATACAGCGCCGGGTGCGCGCCCGGATCCACGATCGGCGGCACGGGCAGCCCCATCATGTGCCCCATGGATAAATAGAACATCGGGATCAGAAACGAAAAAGAAAGCCACAGGCGGCGGCCGGTTTTCTCCTCCTGCTGCGGCGCCGCTTTGGCTGCCGTTTCTGCGCCGACAGATGCACCGTATCCGGCTTTTTGAACAGCGGCGATGATTGCATCGGCATCAGTTATATTTTCATCATATACAGTGGTAAGTGTATTTCTGAGCAAATTCACCTGCACCGAGGACACTCCCGGCACGGCACCCGCCGCTTTTTCAACATGCGAGCTACACGCGCTGCAGGTCATGCCACTAATAGAAAAAATCTGTTTCATAGTTAGCCTCCGCTATCTATTATAACACCAAAGAATTATTCCGTAAAATCAGAAAACAAAAAATAAAAAGCCCCGCTGAAGCGAGGCTTTTTGATTCTAATTCAGGTCTTACTCGATGATGCCGGAAACAACACCGGAGCCAACGGTACGGCCGCCTTCGCGGATAGCGAAGCGGAGACCTTCTTCAATAGCGATGGGGGTGATCAGTTTGATGGTCATGCGGGTGTTGTCGCCAGGCATAACCATTTCGGTGCCTTCTTCCAGCTCGATCACGCCGGTAACGTCCGTGGTGCGGAAGTAGAACTGCGGGCGATAGCCGTTAAAGAACGGGGTATGACGGCCGCCTTCTTCTTTTTTCAGAACGTAAACTTCGCTCTTGAAGTGGGTATGCGGATTGATGCTGCCGGGTTTGGACAGAACCTGGCCGCGCTCGATTTCGGTGCGCTGCACGCCACGGAGCAGAACGCCGATGTTGTCGCCCGCGATGGCCTGATCCAACAGTTTGCGGAACATTTCAACGCCGGTAACAACGACGGTACGACGCTCATCGGTCAGACCGATGATTTCAACGCTGTCCTGAACCTTAACGGTACCGCGTTCCACACGACCGGTAGCAACGGTGCCGCGGCCGGTGATGGAGAACACGTCTTCAACAGGCATAAGGAACGGCATGTCAGCCTTACGGTCCGGAGTCGGAATGTAGCTGTCAACAGCGTTCATCAGCTC
>JAFSIR010000021.1 GCA_017439715.1 Clostridia bacterium
AGCCACGTTGGCTCTGTTGGCCTTTGGTGTCATCACCGGTGCCATTGGTATCCTGGGCGATGGCGGCCTGATCAAATTTGCGTAATAAGCAAATCTGACGCCAATTACAAGAGAGCCTGCTTCTTGCAGGCTCTCTTTTTTTATATTTAAAAACCAAAGCAGACAGACCACTCGTTTTGCGCAAAATGCGGAACACTGAGCAGGAACATATCGGCCGGCATACGTCGGCTTTTTTTATTTGCCGGCGGGCGGAGACAAAGTGTTGGAGCGACTGCAGGGAAAAACAGGAGGGAAGCAATTGAAGAAAAAACTGATTTGTGCAAATAAAACAGAAAAACAATGCAAACAGCCTGTTTTTAATGGGCAGATAATAGGCAGAAAAATGCAATAAAATAATGTGATTTCAAAAAAATCATGCTTTTGTGTTCATAAAATGAAATGCTATTGCATATAAAATAAGGATCTTTCATCATAAAAACGTGAAAATTTGTGGGCGTACAACATGTACGCGCGGCAAATTGAATAAGAAATTAACGGGCGCGGCCCGATAAAAAGCACTCCGTGACTGCGGCGGATAGGAGGGATGGACAGGATCAGCAGATAATCTAATTTCCCTGAACTGTATACAGACGGAGAGGAGAAAAATTATGTCGTTGTCATTCATACAATGCTTAGGACTTGCATTTGTTTACTGGCTTCAGAAATTGAGCTATGGGTATTCCATTAAATGGAGCCCGGTTGTATTCTTCCTTGGTATGGGTCTGTTCACCGGCCAGTGGGCAACAACGGCTGTTGTCTGCGCCGGTATTACCCCGTTGTTCCTTGCGTTTACCGGCGCGGGCGGCACCGTTGTTTGGGATGCTGACGCCGGTAAATTGGTTGGTGTGGCCGTTGTGGTCGTTAGCGGCATCAGCGTAGAGCAGGCAGTTGCCATTGCCATGCCTATCGCGATCCTTGCTGCGCAGCTGCACACCATCCGCCGCATCTGGTTCGCCGTTCCTGCCCAAAAAGCTGACGCTGCTGCTCTGCGCGGCGATGACAAAGCGATCGTATGGTACGGCGGCTGGTTCTGTAACTTGTCCAAAATCGTGATCTACCTGATCCCGATGTTCCTGGTGCTGTATTTCGGCGCTGAGCAGATCGGCGATTTGATGGCAAAAATGCCTGCCTGGATCAACAACGCTCTCGGCTGTGCCGGCGGCATCCTGCCCAGCCTCGGCTTTGCGATGACGGTTCGCGTTATCGGCCGCCCGAAATTCCTGGGTTTCTTCCTGGCCGGTTACTTCCTGGCTGAGTATACGGGTGTTGGCGGCGTGTTCCTCGCCTGCATCGGCCTGTTTGTGTCCTTCCTGTATTACCTGATCGTCGACGCTTCCATCGAAGGCGGCGCCAATATGTTCGCGACTTTCCAGATCAAGAGCGATCAGTCCAACGAAAAACACTTGCTGACCATGAAAGACGTTCACAATATGTGGTGGCGTTGGCAGTGGTGGTGTGAAGTTTCCAACTCCTTCTCCCGCCTGCAGTCTATCGCTTATTGTATTTCCTACATCCCGTGCATGAAGAAACTGTACGGCCATGATCCGGAAGAATATTCGGCCGCGTTGCAGCGCCACCTGATGTTCTTCAATACACAGGGTATCTGGGGTTCTGTTGTTCACGGCATCGCGCTGGCGATGGAAGAACAGCGTGCGCTGGGCGCACCGATCGACGTGTCCGCCATCACGGGCGTTAAAGCCGGTTTGATGGGCCCGTTCGCCGGCATCGGCGACACGATCGACTGGGCGACGCTGAGCCCGTTGCTTCAGGTTCTGTTCCTGCCCATGGCGCAGAACGGCAACATCCTCGGCCTCGTGCTTCCGTGGATCGTTCTTTCGGTTATTGTTTCCGCAGAAGGTTACTACTTCAGCGCTCTGGGCTACAAGATGGGCACCAGCGCTGCGCTCTCCATCCTGCAGGGCGGCGGTATCAACATCTTCATCTCCGTGGCGAGCGTGCTGGGCCTGTTCATGATGGGCGGCCTCTCCTCCTCCATGGTTAAACTGACCACCCCGATCGCCTGGATGAGTGATAGCGGCGAGTTCTACTCTGTGCAGAAGATGCTGGACGGCGTTCTGCCGGGCCTGCTGCCGCTGATCGGTGTGTTCTGGACCTACAACTTCATCATGAAGGGCAACTCCATGACAAAAGCAACGCTGTATCTGTTGATCTTCGGTGTGGTCACGGGTGCGATCGGTATCCTCGGCGACGGCGGCATCATCGCTTTCGCGAAACCGTAAGAACCATATAGCCGGCGTGAGCAGGCCAAACGGTCGCCGCGCCTATACAAAGGGCCCCGAAAGGGGCCCTTTTTTTGCTGCAAAACAACTAGGCTGCAGAAAAACAAAAGGCCGCCCGAAATGGGCGGCATCAAAGCTTGGATCAGAACAGGTTATTAAGGATAAACGGCTGGTTTTGAGCCTAAAAGGAAACAAGCTATCGATTGGAGCGGACGGCGGTGATTTTTTTGTAGAGCATCAGGCCGGCCAAGCTCAAAAGCGCGGTGGCAGCAAAGACGAGGGCGGCGGTGAGAAACTGCCGATCGCCCAGAACACTGCCGCCGAGCGTAGAGGTGAGCACGCTGGGAATGCGAGCCACGGTGGAAATAAGCACCACGTTGGGCAGGGTGGCCACGGTAAGGCCAAGAAAATAGGTGAGCAGGTCTTTGGGTGTGCCGGGAATGAAAAAGAGCAGGAAAGACAAGCCATATACCTTTTTGGGATCGTGCAGGATGGAGAGGGAATCAATTTTTTCTTTTGAGAAGAAAACGGTGATAAGGCGCATGCCGAACTTGCGCACGAACAAAAAGATCAGCGCTGTGCCGACAGCAATGGCGATAAGGCACAGCAGCGTGCCTTCCCACACGCCGAAGGCGTATCCGGCAGCGATCTCCAGCGGTTCGCCGGGGATGATAGCAACAAGAACCTGAAAGAGCATCATGCTGAGAAAGGCGATGCGGGCACCAAAACCGCCCCGAACCACCCACGCGCGGAAGCGAACGGGATCGGACACAAAATTGACCATCGGGCGCCCGACGGTGAACAGCAGCACCACGGACACGGCGATGCACAAGAAGATAAAAATGAACGTGCGGCGTTTATCGCGGGAAACAGACATGGCCGCCCTCCAGAGAAAAACTAAGGGCAATATACCGCGAAACAGCGGAAAAAGCAAGGAAAACAGGAGAAAAAGAGAGAATGTTTATCCAAAACAGGAGGATGCGATACGAGGGAGAAAGAATGTAATCCCAATACAAACAACGGTTTACAAATATAGAAACAAAAGAAAAAAGGCCGTGCTTGCACGGCCTTTTTGGAAGCGGATCACATAGATTCGTGGAAGGTGCGCTTGATCACTTCAAGCTGCTGTTCGCGGCTGAGGCGGTTGAAATGAACGGCGTAACCGGAGACGCGCACGGTAAGCGTGGGGTATTTTTCGGGGTGCTCCATCGCGTCTTCCAGCACGGCGCGGTCCATCACGTTCACGTTAAGGTGATGGGCGCTGCGGGCAAAGTAACCATCCAGGATGCCGGTAAGGTTCACGATGCGGTTTTGTTTATCGCGGCCCAGTGCAGCGGGCACGATGGAGAAGGTGTTTGAAATCCCATCTTGGCAGATATCGCGATACGGCAGCTTGGCCACGGAGTTGAGCGAGGCCAGAGCACCGCTGCGGTCTCGCCCATGCATGGGGTTGGCGCCGGGGGCCAGTGGCTCGCCGAGCTTGCGGCCATCAGGCGTGGAGCCTGTTTTTTTGCCGTACATCACGTTACTGGTGATGGTAAGGGCGGAGAGAGTATGCACGGCGTTGCGATACAGCGGATGTTTTTTCAATTCCGAAGAGAAATGCATCATCAGTTCAATGGCAATGTCGTCTGCCAGGTCATCATCGTTGCCGTACTGTGGGTATTCGCCTTCCACCTTAAAATCAACGGCGATACCTTTCTCATTGCGGATGGGGGACACGCGGGCGAACTTAATGGCGCACAGCGAGTCTACCGCAACGGAGAGGCCGGCCACGCCGAACGCGGTGAGCCGCTCGACCAGGGTATCGTGCAGGGCCATTTGACTGGCTTCATACGCGTATTTATCGTGCATGAAATGGATGATATTGATCGCATCCACATACAGGGCGGCCACATAGGAAAGCACCTTTTTATAATTGCCCAGCACTTTTGCGTATACCAGGGTTTCGTCTGTATCCGGTTCGATATTGGGGATCACGAGGGTGCCATTGAGTTCATCCACGCCGCCGTTGATAGCATAAAGCAGGGATTTGGCAAGGTTGGCTCGCGCACCAAAGAACTGCATTTGTTTACCCATCTTCATGGCAGAAACACAGCAGGCTATGCCGTAATCATCGCCGTACACAGGGCGCATGATATCGTCGTTCTCATACTGGAGGGAGTCCGTTTCAATGCTCATGCGGGCGCAATACTGCTTGAAGGGCGTGGGCAGCGTGCGGCTCCACAGCACGGTAAGGTTCGGCTCGGGTGCGGAGCCGAGGTTGGTAAGGCAATGCAGAAAGCGGAAAGACGTGCGCGTGACAAGGGTGCGCCCGTCAACGCCGGTGCCGCCGATGGATTCAGTGACCCATGTGGGGTCGCCGCCGAAAAGTTCGTTATAATCGGGGGTGCGCAGGTGGCGCACAAGGCGCAGCTTGATCACAAACTGGTCGATCAATTCCTGGGCTTCCAACTCGGTGAGAATGCCTTTTCTCAGGTCGCGCTCAATATAAATATCAAGGAAGGTGGACACGCGGCCCAGCGATGTGGCGGCGCCGTTGTTTTCCTTGATGCCGGCCAGATACGCAAGGTATAGGAACTGCACGGCTTCCGTTGCGTTTTTGGCGGGGCGGGATATATCAAATCCGTAGCCGGCTGCCATGCGCTTCATGGCTTCCAGCGCGCGGATCTGCTCACTCACTTCTTCGCGCAGGCGGATGCGCTCCTCGTTCATAGGCCCGTCAAGCGCATCCCAATCCTCACGCTTGGCCTGAATGAGAAAATCAACGCCATACAGCGGCACACGGCGATAATCGCCCACGATGCGGCCGCGGCCGTACGCGTCGGGCAGGCCGGTCAAAAGGCCGGCGCTGCGGGCGACGCGGATGCGCTTGGGATACACATCAAACACGCCGTCGTTATGCGTTTTACGGTAAAGCTTAAAATGCTTTTCCACCTCGGGATCCATAGCGTAGCCATACTGGTGCAGGGCGGATTCCGCCATGCGCAGGCCGCCGAAGGGGTTAACGATGCGCTTGAGCGGCGCATCGGTTTGCAGGCCGAAGATCACTTCGTTTTCCCGATCTATATAGCCGGGGGCAAAATTATCGATGCCGGACACAACGCCCGTTTCCACATCCAGCACGCCGCGCTTCAATTCTTCTTCAAGCAGGGCGCGGCAGGTGCTCCACACCTTATCGGTGCGTTCGGTGGTGGGGCAGAGAAAGGATTCGTCCCCTTCATAAGGTGTGTAGTTTTTCTGAATAAAGTTGCGAACGTTGACCAGATGGCGCCATTCGCCGCTATTGAATGAGTCCCACGCGATGAGCATGTCTTCCGTCATGATGGTTGCCTCCTTAACGATTGATCTAAAACAGACTGACAATGGGCCAGCGCATCCGGCACCAGCGGGGCTACGCCGGCCAGCGGATAGGGCACGCCCAGCGACTGATACTTGGGTACGCCGAGGGTATGATAGCCGAGCAGCTCGACTTTTTGAACATTTTGGATGGCGCGGATATAATCGGCCAGCGCGCGCAGGTGGCTTTCGCTGTCCGTAAGGCCGGGCACGACCACATGCCGCAGCCAAAGTGGAATGCCATGCGCCTGCACAGCGGCCAGAAACTGCTCCGTTTGGGCGATATCGCGCCCGGTGAGCGCCCGATATTCAGCCGGCTGATAATGCTTGATATCATACAGCACAAGGTCCGTATAAGATAGGATCTCATCATACGCGCCCAGGCCTGCGCCGGCGGTGTCAAGGCAGGTGTGGATGCCGTTTTGCCGGCATTTTTGGAGCGTTTCGGCCAAAAACGCAGGCTGCAGGAGCGGGTCGCCGCCGGAAAAGGTGACGCCGCCACCGGATGCCTGATAATACGATTTATAACGCACCAGCTTTTCCACCAGCTCCGATGGGGTGATGGGAGTGCCTTCTTTTTCGGCCCACATATCCGGATTATGGCAGTATTGGCAGCGCAGCATGCAGCCGCTGAGGAACACTACGGTGCGGATGCCCGGCCCGTCCACAAGGCCCATGGATTCAATGGAATGAAGGTATCCGATGGTCACCGCCATGCTCCTTTCTTTTTTGAAAACAAAAAACCGACACGCTGAGCGAACTCTGCCCAGACGGTCGGCACACGCAAACCATACTTCATGTGGTCAATTCCACGATCCCGTCAGTTGTATGATCCATGAGCATGGTACCATGCCGGCAAAATGCTGTCAAGCCGCCCGTCCAAAAAACAAAAAACTGACTTTATACCTTTATAAATTATAATACAGGAACACCGCCGTGTATTGCAACGGAAAAAACAGCGAAAGGCAGGCAGTTTTGAGGTACTTCCACGACAAAAAAACGAAAGATCAATAAACAAAAAAACAATTTTTGCCAATATGTTGCAAACACAAACAGGATGTGGTATAAATTAAACCAGCTGGTTCTTTCATTCTTTGAAAATTTCGGAGGAAACAGCATTTTTTATCTTTAATTTTATTCTGTTTGCTGCCCGGGGGGCGGCTATTACACATCGTGCCTGCGGCGATAGGGAGGGATGCAGCGTATCGGCAGGGTTTACAAAATCGAATCAAATAATAATCCAAAAAACTTAAGGAGTTATAGTTATGAGCTTTATTCAATGCTTAGGTCTGGCTCTGACGTATTGGTTCCGTACACTGTCCATCGGTTACTCCATTCGTCTGTCCGACTCCATGTTCTTTGTGGGTATGTGGATCTTCGCCGGCGATCCGGTTAAATGCGCGATCACCATGGCAGCCATCACCCCGATGTTCCTCGCTTTCACCGGCGCTGGCGGCACCGTCGTTTGGGAC
>JAFSIR010000022.1 GCA_017439715.1 Clostridia bacterium
GTCCCAAACGACGGTGCCGCCAGCGCCGGTGAAAGCGAGGAACATCGGGGTGATGGCTGCCATGGTGATCGCGCATTTAACCGGATCGCCGGCGAAGATCCACATACCCACAAAGAACATGGAGTCGGACAGACGAATGGAATAACCGATGGACAGTGTACGGAACCAATACGTCAGAGCCAGACCTAAGCATTGAATAAAGCTCATAACTATAACTCCTTAAGTTTTTTGGATTATTATTTGATTCGATTTAGTAAACCCTGCCGATACGCTGCATCCCTCCCTATCGCCGCAGGCACGATGTGCAATAAGCGGGCATGACCCGCTACGTCATAAAACATGTATTATAATGACATTACAGTTGTACAATTTATTTCCCTTTTGTGCAATTCCCTTTCAAATTATGAAAGAAAATATGCGTCCTTTCTTTTTAATTGCCCATTGATTATTTGTTTCTATATATAAACTGCATAATCATATATTATAATTGTGCAGTTATTTGGGTAGTTTATCACTTTACTTGGTTCATTTCCCGTTTCTTCTTTTAGCAGCAGACTATCCGAAAGCGCTGAAATAACCCAATTTCTTCGGTATAATTTAGTTTTTTTCCTTGTTCGGTTCTGTGACATAGGCTATGATGATGGTGAAGTGAGATGTACATGACCGTGCACTTTATTTAAAGGAGTTGTTGGCATGGCAGACACAGGATATCGTGATTCTATGCTTCAGGCCGTTTTTGTGCCCGAAGTAATGGAGCTGGTGGGCCGTATTCGGGAAGGTCGGCTGCGGATGGAGCTGATGCAGGCAGACGATGACCTGCTCAACGAGATGGAAACATATGCGATTGATCGGTCGCTTCAATTGTTCTCCATGCCGGATGCCATGGCCCCGCAGGAAGACAAGTTTGCCCACCGGCAATATCCGGGGTATTTGGTCGGGCGTTATGAAATGATGCTCAACCAGGTTCGCTCCAAGCCGCCCACGGTGCTACGCGCAGTGGACATTATCCGCCTGTACACCACACTGGTGGACCATAATGTGATGGATCCGGAGCCGATTGCGCCCGTACGCGGTGATAACCCGCATCGTTATGTACGCCGCGATTTTGCCCACGAGGTGCTCCAACGCGCTCAGCGCGCTTTGGAAGAGCCCTGCCGGGCATATCATTACAGCATCAACAACGCCGGCATAGAGCCGCTGCTGGCCATTGCGGCACTGGCGGTGGATTATTGGGAGATCATCCCTTTCAGCGCGTTCAACCGCCGCACCCTGTCACTTTTGATTCAGCAGCAGCTGCTGCAACACGGATATTCCGTGTTTCGTTATATCAGTTTTGAGCCCCTGTTTTTGAATGACGATCTGTTTTACAGTGCGATGCGCGCTTCCACACTGGACTGGATCCATTGCCGAAACGATTATTTGCCCTTTACGCTGTTTTTCCTGCGCATCGTTGCACAGGCGTATGATGAGTTTTTTGTGCATCTTGGCCAGGCACCGCTGCTCCCGCGCAACAAGCAGCAACGCCTGCGCACGTGGGTAAAAAACCGCATCGAGCCGTTCAATAAGCGCTTGATCGCCTCCGCGTTTCCCGATATCAGCCTGTCCACCATTGAGGTCGTGCTGCATGAGCTGATGGATGAAGGCGTGATCACCCGCATCGGCGCGGGGCGCGGCGCCGGGTACACAATAACGAAAGACTAATAAAAAAGAGGGCGTTTTCCCTCTTTTTATTCGTCATCCAACAAAATTTAATAGGTATACAATCAAAGGCCGGTTATGTAAACCGGCCTTT
The DNA here is from genome assembly GCA_017439715.1 of Clostridia bacterium. Taxonomy (GTDB): domain Bacteria; phylum Bacillota; class Clostridia; order Christensenellales; family QAND01; genus RGIG3178. The sequence goes on from JAFSIR010000022.1 coordinate 1,793, forward strand.
TCTCTTTGGTTTACAGAAAATAGTTCGGTTTTCTGCCCACTAACATATAGATATGGTCGCACGAATACAAGTCTGCATAGTGCAATATGGCTGCCATCGGGTCAGCCGTGTGCATCCCGGCAGACGGAGAATGCGTGCTCACCAGCATCGCCACCCGGTCGGGGATCTCCAGCGCACGCAGGATCATCGCGCCCAGCACGCCGTGCTGGCAATACAGGCGCCGCTGCGCCGCCGCATCCGATGCGCCCAGTAACAAGGGTTTATCCACATCATGGAGCAGCAACAGCTGCAGCAATTCTTCTCTATCTATCTGCGCCGTCCATTCGTCCTGCCAATGCTCTAACGCAAACGCATATTCCCGCAGCCCCAGCGCCGCCACCTCGTTAATATGGCGATGCAGCGGATAATGCGTGCTGTTCATGGAAAAGGGCACATCGGTATACGAAGCAAAATCGCTGTTTTCGATCGCGGTATACAGGGCGTTTATCGTGCGCGTCCGCGCCGGCTCGCTCAACTCTTTGAGCGCCGGAAACAGCACTTCAAGCTCAGCTCGGGCCGCCTTGTCTGCCCGGCACAGGGCAAACGCGTTCATTGTTCACCCTCCTGCTGTTTGATCGGGTCGTATTTTTGCCCTGTCGGCGTGGTACATGTGCCGCAGGCGCGGCCGATATACCGGATCTTTTCACCCACGTTCACCATCGCCGTTACCATCTCATGGAACGGCACCACAGCGTCAAATCCGGCCAGCGCCGCATTCACACAGGCCATCACCGTGGCCGTGGCCGCCAGGTTGCGCGCCATGCACGGCGCCTGTACCTTGCCGCCCACCGGATCACACACAAGGCCCAGCAAGGATTGCAGTGCCAGCGAGGCTGCATCGCAACATTGCTGCACCGAACCGCCCAACAGATACGCAAGGCCGCCCGCTGCCATCGCCGCACTGGAGGCCACCTCCGCCTGGCACCCGCCGGCAGACCCGGAAAACGTGGTTTCAAACGCCATACAGCCGCCGATCGCGCCTGCCGCCATCAGCGCCCGTGCGCAGGCCGCATCGTCAAACCCTTTTTCCTTCGCCGCGGCATACAGCACCGCCGGCACGATCCCGGCTGACCCGCCTGTGGGCAAACACACGATCACGCCCAGCGAGTTGCTCGTTTCCATCACAGCTTGCGCAACCGGCAGCGCAATGTCCAGCGCGCCGAGCGATAGCGAAGAATAGCGCTCGCTGTATTCCTTGATCTTTTTCGCCGACGGGCGAATATACCCCACGATCTCCGGCTCCGCCTCCAGCGGCCCTTCGATAGACGATTTCACGATGTCCCACAATGCGCGTGCCCGCTCCATGATGGCTTCATCCGTCCAGCCGCTAACCGCGCTTTCGTATCTGAGCGCCGTTTGGCACAGGTCCAGCCCGTTATCCAGCGCGTATTCAATCATCTCTGCCCCGTTTTCAAACGGCGGGCGTCCTCCGTTGCCGGCGCACACAGCATGCACAGGCGCCGCGCAGCGTACATAGCGCACACCTTCGATCTGCTCCAGCGCATGCATCACGCTTTCCTCCGGCCCATACCCGAGCGAGAACCACACGAGCGCGCCCGTTACCGTGCCTGTTTCGCCCATAAGCGCTTCCGCCTTTTTCAGCACGGCCGGCGCCGTTTCCTCGTTTGCAAACAGCACCAGCTCATACCGGTCGCCATGCATGTCCACTTTGCAGTCGTCAATCTGCTGCACCAGCACCGTACCGCCGCCCATGGAATTGCAAATCAGCGTGCAGGTATGCCCATTTTCGCCTTCCAGCTCAAGGCGCATCAGGTCCAACGTAGGCCCATCGGTCACAAAATCTTCAAACTCAAAGCTGAAATCGATCCCCGCTTCTCTGGCCTGCGCCCGCGCGTCGATAAACCCCGGGTTGGGCGCCTGTCGCCCCATCAGCCCGCTGAGCAGGGCACGGTCCGTTGCACAGCCGATATAAATATGCTGTAGGTTACAATGCGTGGTAAACACAATGCGCGCTTTTTTCGGCGTGCCGCCCAAAAACTGGCGCGCCAACAACCCAATCCGCCCCGGGCCGCCCGTGCCCGAGCTACTCGGCCCATGCGTTACCGGGCCCAACACCTGATTGAAAATAATGGGCGCTTGTTTCATGCTTATTCCTCCCCAAGTGGTTTTTTGTTCAGTATACCATATTGTCGCACCCTTTTCATGTCTTTGGCATAGGATGCAGCAAGCGCGGCGCACACACCGCGCGAAAAGGAGGCAAATTATATGAGAAAACATTCGCCCGCCGCTCATCGGCCGCGAACCTATCCGCTCACCCCGTGCCAAACCGCATACACCGCCGGGGTAGAACTGCCGCTCGCTCGGTCATACATCGCCGTTCAGGAGTATCAGGACCTGTATGAGCCCGACAGAGCCCTAAAACGCGGCACCATGTTTGCCCGGCTGGACCAACCCATGCAGGGCTGCCAGTAAAGGAGGCGATTATATGCAGCAGCTCTCCAAGCAAGATCTTTTGCACCAGATCCGCACCCTGATGTTCACCTGTGCCGATCTGAACCTGTTTTTGGATACCCACCCTGATAATGCCGCTGCCGGCGCGGATTACGCCTGTTACAGCGCGCGGCTGATCGCCCTCAAGCGCGAATATGAAACACGCTTCGGCCCGCTGATGAACTTCGGCAATTCGCTGATCAGCGATTCGTTCCCGTGGACAGAATGCCCGTGGCCGTGGACGGGCGAGGAGGTGTAAACACATGTGGATCTATGAAAAACGCTTACAGTATCCCGTTCGTATCAAGCGGCGCGACCTGCGCATGGCGCGCCTGCTCTACGCCCAGTATGGCGGGGCAGACAGCGAGCTGGCCGCTTCGCTGCGCTATCTGGCCCAGCGATACACCATGCCCACGCCCGAAACCAAAGCCCTGCTCACCGATATCGGCACAGAAGAACTGGCGCATTGGGAAATGATCGGCGCCATGATCTATCAGCTCAGCGCCGGCGCCTCCATTCAGGAGATCAAATCGGCAGGCATGGACGCGAATTATGTGGGCCACCGCCTGGGCCTGTACCTGCAGGATCCTAACGGCGTACCCTTTACCGCCGCCGTGCTGCAGGTCAAAGGCGAACCCATTGCAGACCTGACTGAAGACATGGCCGCCGAACAGAAGGCCAGAGTGACCTATGAAAACCTCATCCGCCTGACAGACGACCCGGACGTGAAAGACCCGCTACGCTTTTTGCGCGAGCGCGAGATCGTGCATTTCCAGCGTTTTGGCGAAGCACTGGAAAGCATCCAACGCCTGTAACTCAAAAAAACCGCCGCCTTTTGGGCGGCGGTTTACACCTATTATATATAAATATATATACTACACCTTTTCTCGACAGATTCCGACCCGCTGTGTTATGCTTTTGTGCGGGAGGAAACACATGAAAAAACTTGTTTTATCCGCGCTGGCTATTGTGTGTGCGCTACTCATTGGTTGTGCAGGCCCGGCGGCCCCTGCCGCCGTCACTCCGCCGTTGCCCACACCAGAACCGGTCCTTGGCATTCATGTCACCCAAACAAACGCCCCCCTGCGCGTCAGCGGCAGCGAAACCGCCGCCGTGTTAAAAACACTGCCGGCCGATACCCCGGTCAGCGTGCTTTCCGTTTCAAACGGCATGGCCCATGCAAAAACGGAAACCGGCCTGTTCGGTTACACTGCTTACAGCTGCCTTGTTCCGTCTTCCGTTCCGTTTAACGAAACGCCGGTCGAGCGCGTCTTGGGCGCACATACCGCCGTTGGCCCGCTAAACGCCCCGGTGTACAACGCCCCTGAAAACGGCCTTCTTGTATGGACGCTGATCCCCGGCGATCAGGTAACCGTTAAAAAATACAAAAACGAACTGGCCTTTATTGTCATCGGCGATAGCGATGTGGAGGGCTGGGTGAACGCCGCCTGCCTGTACCCCGGCACTGTGGAACAGGAAACGGGCGAGATTTTTACCATTGTGGATACCGGCACACCCGTGCTGCGCAAAACGCCCAGCCGTTCCGGGGAAGAAATCTGCACCCTTGCTTCGGGCGATATCGTGGAAGTATTGGGGTATCACGGCCCGTTTGCCCGTGTGCGTGTGCAGGACCAAGTGGGATATCTGCTTTCCGGCATTCTCACAAAGCCTTTGCCCGCGTTCAGCGTTGTTAAGCCCACCGACCTATACACCTACACTCAAATGCTCAGCGATATCGATGCACTGTGTGAGCGGTTCCCAGATACGGCACGCTCCGTTTCCATCGGCCAAAGCGTGCTGGGGCGGGAGCTGCCCGTGCTTATTCTGGGCGATGAGAGCGCACAAACGCATTTTCTGATCTGTGCCGGCACCCATGGGCGCGAGCATATGACGCCCCTGCTCGTGATGGCGCAGGCAGACGCACTGCTTTCTGCCGGCGTGCCTGAAAACACCTGCTATCATATCGTGCCCATGCTCAACCCCGACGGTGTCAGCATTGCACAGGGATTGGAAATGACGGAGGACCTGCAGGCCATCTATCAAAGCGACCTGAAACAGCGCCGCACCAAAGACGATGAAACCACCTATTTTTCTCTCTTCAAAGCCAATGCCGCGGGGGTAGACCTGAACCGCAATTTTGATGCCGGCTTTGGCAACGGCCAGCTACGCGACCGGCCGTCTTACGCTGTGTATCCCGGCAAACACCCGGCCGATCAGCCGGAATCCAAAGCCCTTGTAGTGTACACCGAGCAGCGCCCCTATAAGGCCGTGCTCACCTATCATTCCACCGGCTCTTTGCTTTATTGGGCGTATGAGCATAAAGGCAAACTGTACACCGAGTCTGAAGCTTTAACGCAGCTGCTGCACGGCCAAACACGCTATCTGCTCGAACCCCCATCCGGCGGCAGCGGCGGATATAAGGATTATGTGATGGAAAAACTGGGCATTCCCGCCGTAACGATAGAGGTCGGCACCCGCATGTGCCCCCTGCCCGCGGAAGAATTTGTGGATATATACCTGCGCAACCAAAATATCCTGCCCTCGCTGGCTGGCCTGAACTGAACAACGCCTAAAAAAACCCTGCACATGCAGGGTTTTTTATTGCTCACAAAACAAAAAAGACTTTTCCTGATAGAAAAGTCTGTCTGTTTTATTCGATCTCAACGTTTTGTATCCCATGCTCCAGGATGAGGTTGATCAGTTCGTTCCTCGAATGATTGGTTTCTTTGGCGATCCGGTCTAATCCTTCCAACGTGTCTTCCTTGATCCTGACCGTGATCACCTTATGTCCATCCTCGCCCCGTTTTTTGATCTTCAGCGGCGCACTCTCAAAGCTTTTCCCCATCGCCCGTCTCCTTGCTTCGGTTATTTATTCATTTTAGGTTGACCTTTGATGTCCATATATATTACAATGTGATATATATTATGATATCGTTCTTGATATCATGACAAATACCGAAAAGGAGTTTGTAGTCATGAAGAAAGCATTCCTGATCACGCTGGCCATCCTGATGGCCCTGTCGCTCGTGGCGTGTGGCGCTCCGCAGAATACCGGCACTGAGCCCGAAAAAGAACCGGAAGTCCCTGCAGAACCCGCCGCGCCTTTGGCAGAATTGCCGCTGAACGAAACGATCACGATTGACGGCGTTGCCGAAATCACCCCCAAATCCTTCAAGTTCTCCAAAAAGCTCAAAGTTGGCAATTCTACATTCTTAAGTAACGGCACCGATACCGATACGCATTTTATGGTTGTTTTCGATTATAAAAATCTGTCTACCGAAGCGATTGATGACATAGTCCCCGAATCTCTGTCTACAATCTCTTTTTCAAACCTTGTTTATGACAACACCTATAAGTATGTACCCGGTTATTGGTTCAAGGATGATATTTCACCGCTTTCCACCGGCACTCTTGTTTGTTTCTATATCCTGCCACAGGTCGTTGCAGATGACACGAAGCCGCTGAGCGCCACGGTCAAAATCGGTACAACGCAGTACGCTCTGACCGTTCGCTGATAAGTCAACAGGCTGTTGCTTTACTACCTACGAAAGGAACCGATCATGAAAAGAATTATGCTTCTGTGCCTATCTGTACTGCTCTTGATCGGGTTGGTCGGGTGCAGCAGCACAGCCCCGGTGCCGACAGCCGCCGCTACAGCGGAGCCGGCTGTCAGCGCTACGCCCGATGTTGAACCTGATCCGGGCGTTTCCGGTGATCCTGCCGGTCAGGAAACGGCCGATCCCGGCTCTGCCGGTGTAGAGGTACCGGTGCCGTCACCAACACCGGCCGGCCCCATTGAACTGCCGATCGGCACGCCGATCCTTGTGGAAAACAAAGCGGAAATCACCGTAAAATCTCATGTGTTCCAAAAGCGTCCGAAATCCGGCCGATACTATCTGCGGCCTGATATGACCGAAGACGAAACCTGTTTAGTGATTTATTTTCAATACAAAAACTTGGGATCAGATGAGGTGGATGATTGGATGAGCGATTATGTGGAAGGCCTTTCCTGCGCCGATCTTGTTTTTGATGGCAAATACATGTATACCCCGGATGTGTGGGTACCTAATGAAATTGCCCCTCTTTCTACCGGCCCTGTGATTTTCTATTATGTGATCCCCGAAATCGTACGTGACGGGCAGGAGCCGCTGACCACCATGGTTACCATTGGCAAAACGCAATATGTGCTGACCTTACGCTAAAACCGTTATATCCCATCCCGCCGGATTTTCGGCACAAAAAAAGAGAAGCTGCCA
>JAFSIR010000023.1 GCA_017439715.1 Clostridia bacterium
AAATATGTTATAATGTTAAAAACAAGACATATACGATAGGAGAGAATGATTATGGCTATTGGCGAAAGAATCAACTTTTTCCGCAATATGCGTGGTATGACTCAGAAATATCTTGGTATACAGGTGGGCTTCCCGGAGAAGTCTGCCGATGTTCGTCTTGCTCAGTATGAAACAGGGACAAGAACTCCTAAAACGGACTTGACCGCAGCATTGGCTGACACCCTTGATGTATCTCCGCAGGCTCTCGCCGTACCGGACATTGATTCCTATATCGGTTTGATGCACACGCTGTTCACCTTGGAGGACAGATACGGACTCCATATCGACGAAGCCGATGGGGAAATCTGCTTGAAGGTCGATGTGCGTAAAAACAAGGATGCCGCACAGCTTCACGAAATGCTGTGTGCTTGGAGACAGGCTGCTGCTATGCTCAAAGCAGGTGAGATCACGCAGGAAGAATATGATCGTTGGCGTTACCGCTATCCCGAATTTGATACCACACAGCGTTGGGCGAAAGTACCTTCTCAGGCGCTCAGCGATATGCTTCTGGAAGGTCTGAACGATGTAAACAACTGAGACCACGGAGGTGAACAAGTATGGATTATCCTGTTGATGTCCAAAAAATCGTTTCGATGATTATTCAAGATCTGCGTCAGCTTAATCATGGAGCAATTATTGACATTGTTAAAAAAGCGGAGTACTCTCTGGACTTTGTTGACCACGATAACTGGAATGGTGGAATTGACTATTTCAAACTAAAATTCCATCTGAAATATGCGGATTTTGCAAAAATCCTTCCTGTACAGAAAAAGTATGAGGAGGCATTGACTAACTCACTAAACTCCTTTTACAAAGATGAACAGCTTGTAATAACCGGCATTGAGCTGGTTGCAAAAATTGACCAGTATGTTGATTGGGCAGCCATAGCTCCTCAACACAATAAAGAAAGCGTTCTTCGCTTGATTGAAGAAGAAAAAGAAACCCTAATCAAAGCTGGTACGGGAATTATCCAAATTAGGGACAAGAGCGAGAATGATGGCTATAAACGGCGTCATCAGTATTTACTCTCAGTTCTTAAACAACTTGGCCTTGAGCCAATACACAGATATAATGACCTGTGGGACTGGTACAACGATTACAAGCAACGAAATCTGGACACATATCAAAGTAGAAGAGCATTTGTCCGTGATATATATGCCCCTCTGATTGATACATTGGAAAACTCCGAGGAAAACACAACAACTCTATTACATTACGAGCCAACCGGCTGGGATTTAGTGGATGATGGGGTTGGTCGTATGAAGGATGTCTTGGTTTCAGCGGAGAAGACCCTTGATTATCAATCTGTTGGAATGTACGGCAGGGAACTGCTGATCACTTTGGCTCAGACGGTCTTTGATAAATCGAAACACCCCTCTACCGATGGGACGGATATTGGATCAGCAGACTCGAAGCGGATGTTAGATGCTTACATCCATTACTGCATGCATAAGAAAAGCAAAGAGCGTGAAGTCAAATTTGCGAAAGCGTCAGTTGATTTCTCAAATGAACTGACACACAATCGAACTGCAACCGCTATGGATGCTGAGTTATGCTACAACGCAGTGCTATCTACTGTACACATCATCCGTACCCTGAACAAATATAACGACTAAAATAAAAAGAGCTAACTGACTTAATCAAAATCAGTTAGCTCTTTATTGTTGAATAATGAAGTTTTGTTGCCATTTCGTTGCCACGAATGGCTCAAATCCTTAAAAAGACCGGTGATGACTGGGCTTTTTAGACCTGTAGGATCACTCCCACTCAATCGTGGCCGGGGGTTTGGGCGAAATATCGACCAGCACGCGGTTCACGCCTTTGACTTCGGCGAGGATGCGGTTGGTAATCTTATGCATCAGCGGCCAGGAAAGCTCTTCCACTTCAGCCGTCATCGCGTCAACGGTGTTCACCGCACGGATGATGACCGGCCAATCATAGCAGCGGGCGCCGTCGCGCACGCCGGTGGATTTGAAATCGGGCACCACGGTGAAATACTGCCACACGGTCTGATCAAGGCCCGCATTGGCAAACTCTTCGCGCAGGATGGCATCGCTGTGGCGCACAGCCTCCAGGCGGTCACGCGTGATGGCGCCGGTGCAGCGCACGCCAAGGCCGGGGCCCGGGAACGGCTGACGATACACCATGGAAGCAGGCAGGCCAAGGGCGAGGCCGCAGGCACGCACTTCATCTTTAAAGAGCTGGCTGATAGGCTCGACCAATTCAAACTTCAGATCATCGGGCAGGCCGCCGGTGTTGTGGTGTGATTTGACAACGGCCGCTGTTTTTGTGCCGCTTTCAAGAATATCGGGATAGATGGTGCCCTGCGCCAAAAAGTCGATCCCCTCCAGCTTACGGGCTTCTTCTTCAAACACGCGGATGAATTCTGCGCCGATGATTTTGCGTTTCTGCTCAGGATCGGCCACATTTTCCAGTTTGTCAAGGAAGCGGTCCACCGCATCGACATACACCAGATCCGCGTTCATCTCTTCGCGGAACACCTGTACTACCTGCTCGGGTTCGCCCTGGCGAAGCAGGCCGTGGTTAACATGCACACACACCAGCTGGCGGCCGATGGCTTTAATCAAAAGCGCGGCCACAACAGAGGAATCCACGCCGCCGGACAGCGCCAGCAGCACCTTTTTATCGCCCACGCGGCGGCGGATAAGCGCCACCTGATCCTCAATAAAGTTTTCCATCGACCAGTTTGCCTGCGCATTACACACATCAAAAACAAACGGGCGCAAGCATTCGGCAATCGTCTGATCGTCTTCCGGCCAGGCGGGAAGATCGTTTTCCACGGCCGGATGATCCACCGCAAACAGCGGCAGGCCGCAGGTATAGACCCAAGCCGGCGCATCGATCGCAGCGCCATTGACCACGCGGTTGGGGCCGCCGTTGAGGATAATGCCACGCACATTGGGCATTTTCTCCATCTCCGACTGGGCCAAATCGTACGGATGGATCTCGCTGTACACGCCGAGGGCACGCACCGCGCGCGCAACGCGGGCGTTTTCCGTGCAACCGAGATCAAAAATCAAAATCATATCCTGTTTCACGCCAATGTGCTCCTATATTTAAGATGAAAAAATTATATATCATTCCTCCCCCGGTTTCAAGAACTAATCATTGTCAGAACCGCAGATTTGGAGTACCATGGTTTCTAAGGAGCGTGATCTCATGACAGTATCATTACAAGCGTTTATCGACCGCGTTCAGGCGGAAGAACTCAACGTGTTCGGCATTGCCGTTCAGCAACATGGAGAGATTGTGGCGACCCATCGGTTCGCACCGGATGAGCCGCATGTGCTGCACTCGCTGTCCAAAAGCTATCTGGTGATGGGCGTCGGTATGCTTGTGGATGAAGGCAAGCTTTCCATACACGATAAAGTGATCGATTTCTTCCCGGACAAGCTGCCCGAAGTTGTATCCGAGCGGCTGGCAGCGATGGAAGTGTATCATCTGTTGACCATGACATGCGGGCATAAAGAGCCGTTTATGATGGGCACCGCCCGCCCCCATATCCCCGGTGGGGACTGGGTTCGCTTCTTCCTTGCCAACGATCCCGAAGTGATGCCGGGCACCCGCTTTTTGTATGAAAGCGGCTGCACATATATGCTCAGCGCCATTATCACCAAGATCACCGGCCAGACTGCGCTTGACTTTTTGATGCCCCGCCTGTTTGAGCCCATGGGCATTACCGAGCGGCCATATTGGGTGCACTGCCCCATGGGCATCACCGAGGGCTGCGCGGGCCTGTACCTGCGCACGGAGCAGATCCTGCCTTTTGGCGAAATGATTCTGCACGAAGGCGTGTATAACGGGCAGCGCCTTGTAAGCGCCGAATGGATCAAAGCGGCCACCACCCGCCAGGTGGACAGCTATCTGGACCGCGGACGCGATTGGTACAACGGCTACGGTTACCAGTTCTGGATCAGCCACAACGGCACACCCCGCGGATCGGGTGCGGACGGCCAGTTCCTCATCGTGATGGCTGAGCAGGATGCGGTGATCACCGTAAACTCCCAGGAGCCGCGCCAGCAGGCAATCCTTGATTGCATCTGGGATCTTGTTGCCCCGCAGCTGTAAAAATGGATATGCTGCAAACGCTGTCTTACGCGCCGGGCAGGCTGACCCTGCTTGACCAAACACAGCTGCCTGAGATTGAAACAAATGTAACGCTAACCACGCATGAAGCGGTGTTTGACGCTATCCGCACCATGATCGTGCGCGGTGCGCCCGCCATCGGCGTTGCGGCGGCATACGGCATGGCGCTGGCAGCGTATCAGGCGCCGGAAACACAGTTTCTGCCTTATATGGAACGCGCAGGGGCCTATTTGGTTTCTGCGCGGCCCACGGCGGTTAACCTGCCCTGGGCAGTAACGCGCATGCTGAAAACGGCAAGTGCGGCCGCTTCCCTGCCCCGCCCTGCGCGCATTGCCGCGCTGGAAGCACAGGCAGCCGCCATCCACCGGGAAGACGAAACGAGCAACCGCGCTATTGGCGAGCATCTGCTTTCCCTGCTGTGGGATGGGTGCGGCGTGCTTACACACTGTAATGCAGGCGTTCTGGCCACCACGGCTTACGGCACGGCGACCGCGCCGTTTTATCTGGCGGCGGAGCGCGGATGGAAGCTGCGCATTTATGCCGATGAAACACGGCCCCGGCTGCAGGGCGCATCGCTGACTGCGTATGAACTGCACCGCGCCGGGCTGGATGTAACGCTGATCTGTGACAATATGGCCGCCGTGCTCATGCGCGATAAGAAGATCGACGCTGTGATCACCGGGTGTGACCGAGTGGCTGCCAACGGCGACACGGCCAACAAGATCGGCACATTTAATGTGTCCATCCTGTGCAGGCATTTTGGCGTGCCGCTGTATATCGCCGCCCCCACATCTACAATTGATCTCGCCTGTCCCGACGGAGCGCACATCCCGATCGAGGAGCGCAGCGCGGATGAGGTGCGCCGGGTGCGGCACACGCCCATCACTGCCCCGGATGTGAAAGTGTTTAACCCGAGTTTTGATGTTACTCCGGCAGATCATATTGCCGCCATCGTAACGGAAAAAGGCATTCTGCGCCCGCCGTTTGGCCCGGCGTTGGCCAAAATAAAAGAATAATCTTTCAGGAGGAATAACCCTATGTTGTATGCGGATTGGCTTCATGGCTCGGAAGATCTGAGTATGGCGCGCGCCGTGCGCCACAAGGTATTCGTTGAAGAACAAAACATCCCCGAAGAGATCGAGTATGACGAGCAGGACGGCATGGCCTGGCACCTGCTGGTGCTGGATGAAGACACGCCCATCGGCACAGGCCGCGTGTATATTGACAACGGGCAATATCACATTGGCCGCGTTTGCGTGCTGCCTGAACACCGGGAGATCGGTATCGGCAACGCCATTGTGCGCTTTTTGCTTGAGCGCGCCCTCAACGCCGGCGCCCCCGCCATTTACCTGAGCGCGCAAACATACATCAAAAACATGTACACCAAGTTCGGCTTTGAACAGGTGGGCGATGCCTATGAGATCGCCGGGCATGAGCATGTGAACATGATGGCTGCGGCTGAAAACGTAGTGCTCTCCAGTTCCTGCGGCGGCAGCTGCAGCGGTTGCAGCGGCTGTAGCGGCGGTTGCAGCTGCTGAGAAATTTTTTCCGCGAAGATCAAGGGGAACGCTTGCATTCTGCAGCATCCTTTGTTATAATACACTTCGCGCGCTGATGTAGCTCAGGAGGTAGAGCACCTCCTTGGTAAGGAGGAGGTCACCAGTTCGAGTCTGGTCATCAGCTCCACACAAGAAACGCCCTTGCGGCGTGTTTTGTTTTTTGCCTTTTTGCACCGTTTTAACGGCAGTTTTGTATTGTGTTTTTTAAATATCTTTGTTGCAGTCTTTTGTTTTTCGGTTGTTCGATGCATTGCTGCAGCCAATTGAAGGCGGTTGTCATTGATAAAAAAACAGTGCCGTTCATTGCCAAAAAGGCGCGAAAAAAATCGCGCCTTTTTTCTTTGCAGGGCTTGACACTAACGCTGCGTGAGCGTGTATAACAGAATCAGCAGGGGGGATCAAAATGCTTACTGTTAAGCAAGTGAGCCAAAAAACGGGTGTAAGCGTGCGCACACTGCACCATTATGATGCGATCGGGCTGCTGCCCCCGTCAGCATTGTCGCCGGCAGGCTATCGGCTGTATAACGAGGCGGCGCTGTGCCGCCTGCAAAGCATCCTGCTGTTCCGCGAGCTGCGCTTTCCGCTTAAGGAAATCAAAGCCATGCTGGATGATCCATCGTTCAGCCCGGCCGAGGCGCTTGAGCAGCGCATCCGCATCCTTGAACTGCAGCAGGCGCAGATCAGCGATCTGCTCACGTTCGCCCGTGCATTAAAACAAAAAGGAGCGTTTTCTATGACGGAACCTATGATCGGCACTGAAGAACTGGAACAATACAAGGCAGAAGCCAAGGCACGCTGGGGCCAAACAAAAGCATATGCCGAATTTAGCGAAAAGCAGAAAAACGGGGCGGACAATGCCGCTGGGCTTGATCGGCTGAACAGCGTGTTTGCCGCTTTCGGCACGCTCAGACACCTGCCTGTCAGTGATGCACGCGTGCAAAGCACGGTGGGCGATCTTAAGGCCGCCATCACCGAGCATTTCTATACCTGCACGGACGAGATCCTGCGTGGGTTGGGGCAAATGTATGTGGCTGATGAGCGCTTTGCCCGCAATATCGATCGGGCAGGCGGCCCGGGCACGGCGGATTTTGCCGGCCGCGCCATTGCGTTCTACTGTGCAAAATAAAAAAGCGCCTATGGGCGCTTTTTTTATTTGTTTTCCTTTTTGGCTTTGGCGGCCCGGCCGGGGCAGTTCTGCCCATCGATCAAAAAGCGGCAGCGGGGCTTGCAGTGAAAACAGGGGAAAATCTCCTGCCCTGTGCGCACACGGTCCGGCCAGGCGGCGTCTACGAGGATATACCGCGCCACAGCCGTGAAATCCGCAATGTCGGCCTCCAGGATGCGTTCGGCCGTTTCCCCGTTTGTGATCTCGCCCACGCAGATCAGCGGCGCATCCGTCAGCTTGCGGATGCGGGACGCGCCATACACAAGATCGGAAAAGGGATACTCTGCCGGCTTATGATAGGATGCGCGCGGCGCGTTTGTCATCATCAGGCCGTGGGACAGATCGAACAATTCCACACCCGCCCGGCGCAGCAGTTCGATCGTTTGTGCCAGCTCTTCCGCGCTGATATCCGTCATCCCAAGGCGGATAGCCAGCAGGAAATCGGGCCCGCACTGGGCGCGGATGCCGCGGGCGATCTCAACGGCAAAACGCGCGCGGTTTTCCACCGATCCGCCATATTCATCTGTGCGGGTGTTCACGATGGGGCTGAGTGTTTGCGCAATCAGATACCGATGCGCGCCGTGGATCTCCACACCGTCATACCCGGCTTTTTGCGCACGCACGGCTGCGGAGATAAACCGCTCCTGCACATTATGCAGCTCATCCACCGTCATGCCGTGGCCTTTATAATAGGTGTCAAAATCATCACCCTCATAGTCGGCAATCGTCGGCGGGTCGATCGCGCCCTTGCCCGTAAGGCCGCTTGTCTGCAGCTGTACAATGCAGGGCACGCCGTGGGCATGGATGGCCGCGGCGATGCGCGCCTGCCCCTCGATATGCGCATCGAGATACAATCCGCGCTGCTCCGAGCCGCCTTTGGGTTTGGGCATCACGGCTGTGGATTCAACAATGATCAGGCCCGGGCGGGCGGCAGCCAGCCGATCATAATGCGCAACGACCGAATCTGTTACAAATCCATCCACCGAACCATGCCCCATGGTGTGCACGGCCGGGATCACAAGGCGGTTTTCAAACGTGCGTGCGCCCAGCTGCATAGGGTCAAAAAGCTTATTGAACATAGCAATGTTCCTTTCAGAGAAAATAAAAGACACGTCCGATTATAAGCGGGCGTGTCTTTTGTGTCAAAACGATCAGCACTTGTGCGCTTCGTCCACCGCGGCAAAAATGCGCTCGTGCGGCAGAGAGGTGTGCAGCGTGCAGTCCGCGCCAAGGATAAAGCCCGTGCGGCCGAAATCCTTGATGATCTGGCGCACTTCAGCACGCAGGTCTTCCAGCGGGCCTTCCGCCGTGTTGCCGGACCGGTTGGCCAGGCCGCCCCAAATGGTTTTGCCCTTGAACAGCTCACGGCCCTGTTCGAGGGAGAAGTTGGTTTCATACACGCCCCAGTTGAACACATCGGTCTCATCGATGTAGCTGGCGTAACGGTGCATGCCCAGGTTTTCTTTGCACATGTGCAGGAAGCTGTACACGCCGCGGTCTTTGATCACTTTCATGATCTTGCGATCGTTCGCTTCAACAAGCTCTGCATATTCTTCATCCGTAAAATAATGCATTTCGGCGCCGAGGGAAGCATACATGATGCCATCCAGGCCCAGATCGCAGAATTTTTCGGCCATCATGCACATATTGTCGCCCATGCGGTTGAACGCATCAATCACGGGCTGTTTCTTTTCGCGGTAATGCGCGCACATGATCTCACGGGTCTGCTCAAAGGTGTAACCATCGCTCGTCGCGTGGCGGCAGGTAGCCACAACGCCGTGCAGGGTACCCAGCGTGAAATGGTCGGGCTCCATCCGATCAAGGATCGCTTTGGTCATATCCAGCTGGCGTACGATGTGCGGCTCATCGCCCTTGAAGGAGCGAACGTCTTTCCAATCGTCCGGGGTTTTAACGCTGCTCATGCTGGGGATACGGCTGTCGTTCATGATCTTATAGATGTCAGCCTGCGTATCGCGGAAGAATTTCAGATGGGCTTCCACGCCAGCTTCGCCGTATTCACAGCCCTTGGGGAAATGATAGGAAAATCCGCTGGGGATCGCATCCACTTCCTGATGATGGATCGCCGCAATAACTCTTTCTCTGGGTTTCATATATATCTCCTTCCGGGGCGCAACACCCCATTAAACTCTCAGCGCCTGTAAAATTGCGCAGAACCATTATAGCGCATTTTTCAAATAAAAACCAATACTTTTCAGGATTTTGCGTCCGTTTTCAGGATGAACCGGGCGATCGCCTCGCCCAGCGCCGCATGCGCAGGCGGGTCAAGATGGATGCCGTCTGTCGGTGACGGCGGCGCATAAAGCGACGCATCCAGGTAATACACACCCTCTGTTTGCGCGATCTCCAAATACTCGCGGGCAAAATGCTTTGATTCTTCATGCCCGTATTTGAGTTCCGTGCGTTCGGGCACCGCGCCGAACTGCTCACCCACCAGCGGCGGCGCCACAAGCAGGATCTTGGGCGGATCGAAAAACACGGGCGCCGTGCCGCGGAACACAATGTTTGCATCGCGGATCATGCGCACAAGCACCTGCGCGCCCTTGGCAGAACCATACGCATTTGTAAATTTCAAATCGTTGGTGCCCAGCGCCAGCACCACCCAGTTGAGCGGGCGGTGCGTGATCAGCGCCACGCTCAGGTGGGTTTTGCCGTTCAAATATTCTTTATACGGATCATCAAACACTGTGGTGCGCCCGTTCAGCCCTTCCTCGATCACGCGGTATTCCGGTCCGAGCAGGTCAGCGGCAATGCCCGTCCACCGCACGGACAGAGGATACCGCTGCTTGGTGCCCGGCGTGTGGCCCCAGGTGTTGGAATCTCCATAACACAGAACAGTTTGCATACATTTGTCCTCCTTACTCTATCTCTTCCGCCCTGAGCAGGCGGACTTGTCCGATCTTTGGCGCGCACAGGCAGCCGATCACGCCCGGCAGCGGCGCAAAATGCCACAGCTGCGCATCCGGCAGCGGCGCGCACACATTGAATTGCTTAAAAGCGCTGTCTATCCCCCGGCCGGTGAACTTGGCATAGCTTTCCTTGGCCGTCCAGATCCTGAAAAAATCGGCATACCCGGTTTGTTCCAGATGCGCCTGTTCCTGCGGATGGAAAAAGCGGCGGGCGATCCCCGCCCGGTCACACGCGCGTTCGCGTTCCACATCTACCCCGACCGGCCCGGGCCCGCAAGCGCACACCCATATGCCGCCCGTGTGGCTGATGGAATACCCTGCCTCACCTGCGCCAAGCAAAAGCGGCTTGCCCCGCTCGCTCACAGCAAACCGAGCCTTTGCATTCAGCGGCTGCCCGGCAGCAGCAAACACAGCGCGCACACGGCTTTGCGCCTCTTCTTTTTCAGGCAGCGGCCCTATATACACGGTGTGCTGCATCGCTTTTGCCTCCTTTACGATCAGTGTACCTGTTTTTAGGCGGCTTGCCAACATTTTCGGCTCTTTTTTCCGCCCCGCGACTGTGATACAATAAACTTGATCACGGCCTTGTGCCGGCAGTATGTTTGCTATTTGGAGGGCTTGACGATGGAACAAACTATGTTAGCTTCGTTTACCGTGGCACACCGCACCATGCAGATGGACCGCATCCCCGTGCCGCAGCCTGCACCGGGCGAGCTGCTCGTGCAGATTAAACATGTCGGCGTGTGCGGGTCTGACCTTGGCTCTTTCTGTTATACAACGGAACGCATCCATTCTCACGCAGGCGGGCGGCGCATCCTCGGCCACGAAGCGGCCGGATACGTGGTTGCGATCGGCGAAGGCGTTGCCGGATACGAACTGGGCGATAAAGTGGCGCTGGAGCCCAGCGCCGGCTGTGGAAAATGCGAGTTTTGCAACCGCGGCCTGTACAACCTGTGCAAAGGCATTCGCTTCTTTGCCGCTTCCGGGCAGAGAGACGGCGTGCTGCGCGAATATGTGGCCCATCCGGCCAACCTGTGCTTTAAGCTGCCCGATAACATGACCACCCTGCAGGGGGCCCTGGTAGAACCGCTGGCCGTGGCCCTGCACGGCACGGAACTGGGCGGCGCAGCGCTGGGGATGGACGCGGTCGTGTTCGGCGCCGGGTGCATCGGGCTGATGACGCTGCTGGCGCTCAAAGCGCGCGGCGTGTCCCGCGTGGCGGTGTGCGACGTGGTGGATATCCGGCTGGAAAAGGCCAAAGAATTGGGAGCTGACCTTGTGATCAACAGCCGCAATGAAAGCGCGCTGGAGGCTGTAAAAGCGTGGACAAACGGCCGCCTGGCAGACCTTGTGATTGACTGCACCGGCAACCCCATCGCGCTGGGGCAAACGGTGGCCCTGACCATGCCGGCCGGCACCATCGTGATGATCGGCAATCCTTCCGGCCCCATGCCCGAAGCGTTTGACCTGCGCGAGTTTAACAACAAGGAGCTTACGCTCAAAGGCGTGTTCCGTTACCGCAACAAATATCCCATCGCCATCCAGGCCATTGCCAGCGGCAGCATCCCGGTGGAAAAAGTGGCCGATGCGATCTATCCGTTTGAAAAAACGCAGCAGGCGTTCGATGACAGCATTGACCGCAAAGACCAGATCTGCAAAGCTGTGATCGAACTGTGATATAAGTAAGGCTTTTCAGGCGCGGCCCTTCCCGTTTGGGTGGGGCCGCTTCTTTTATAAAAATCACTTCATATGTACCTAAACGGTTGTAGTTGACAAACAGTTTTTCGGTTATATAATAATTCTTATATCTAATAATAATTCTTATATCTAATTAAATCTAAATATTTAGGAGGTTAAAATCGATGGCTTCCTTGTCAGAGCGCTCTTTAAAACGGCGTGAAGAGCGGCGGCATATGATGGGTAACATGCGCATTCCCAAATTGATCCCGCTCATGGCTGTGCCAACCATTATCAGTATGTTGGTTTCTTCCGCCTATAACCTGGCGGATACTTTTTTTGTCAGTTCTTTGGGAACGGCAGCCACGGCGGCCGTTGGCGTAAACGCGGCCCTGGCCGAAGTGATCATGATGGCCGGATCTTTCCTGGCTGTCGGCGCCAACAGCTATATTGCTCGCCTGATGGGCGCAAAAAAGGATAAGCAGGCTTCGCAGGTGCTTTCCACTTCTTTTTTTAGCGCGATTTTCACTGGCGGATTCGTGATGGTTTTCGGCCTTTTGTTCATGGAGCCGCTGTGTTATCTGCTCGGCGCAACGGATGAGATCCTGCACTATACCATAGACTATGCTTCCTATGTGCTGTATGCAGCGCCGTTTATGGCCTCCAGCTTTGTGCTCAACCAATGCCTGCGTTCGGAAGGCAGTGCCACCTATTCCATGATAGGCATGATGATCGGCGCCGTGCTCAACATCGGCCTGGATCCCATCTTTATCTTTACGCTGGATTTGGGCGTGCTGGGCGCTTCGCTTGCTACGGCGATCTCCAAGCTGGTCAGCTTTTTGGTGCTGCTCTTCCCATATATTACCCGGCGCAGCCTGCTGCACCTGAGCTTTAAAAACATTCATTACAACCGTGATATCGTGCTGGAGATCACGCGCATGGGCTCGCCTTCGCTGCTGCGTTCCGGGCTGAACACCATTGCCATCACGATCACCAACAACATCGCCGGCGCTTTCTCCGCCTCTGCTTTGGCGGCGATCTCGGTGGTGAACCGCGTGATGCGCTTCCTCGTTGCCGCCATTCTCGGCTTTGGCCAGGGCTTCCAGCCGGTGGCCGGGTTCAACTGGGGCGCCCGCCGGTATGACCGCGTGCGGGAAGCTTACCGTTTCAGTTCCATTGTTGGCGTGGGCGTGATCAGCGCGTTTGCAGTGCTGCTGTTCGTGTTCTCCAAACCCGTGATCCTTATATTCACCGAGGCAGACCTTGAAATGCTGCGCATCGGCTCTTTCTGCCTGCGGCTGCAGTGCCTTGTGATGCCCATCCACGCGTGGGGCATTGT
>JAFSIR010000024.1 GCA_017439715.1 Clostridia bacterium
CTTCTTGTGTTTTACCATTATCTATGTTATGTTAAATGTAATAGAGCGGAGGAAAACCGCTTAAAGTTTGGGTGTATGCCCTTGTAAGTCATTTTATTTTTTAGGAGGTACTGTTATGGCACAATTACCCGACAAGATCACCTTCGGCGCAATCATGGAGCCCAAAGTTGCGGAACTGCATCAGTACGATTTCCCTGTTGTAGGGCCGGAAGATGTTGTGATCAAAATGCTCACCAACAACATCTGCACCACGGACTATCAGCATTGGGCCGGGCTGCGCAACCATCAGGGCTTCCCGATGGCGGGCGGCCATGAATGGGCCGGCATTATCGTGGACAAAGGCAAAGATGTTATCTCCGACCTTGAGATCGGCATGCAGGTCGGCTTGATGAGCAACGGTTGCGGCATGTGCTTCAATTGCCGCCATGGCCGGACCAGCGACTGCACCAACACCAAAGGCCGCAACGCGGGCCCGGGGCCGGATGGCTTCCGCGGCAACAAATGCTTTGCCAACTATCTGGTGTTCAACCAGAATCGCATCCTGCACATCAGCAATGATATCCCGCCCGCACAGGCCGGGTTCCTTGAGCCGGTGGCCACGGTCGTTCGCGGCATCAAGAAAGTGAACGTAAAACCCATGGAAGACGTTGTTATCATCGGCGCCGGCACCATGGGCCTTGTGAACGCGCAGGTCGCCAAAGCCTGGGGCGCCCGCGTTATCATCACTGAGATCGACCCCAAGAAACTCGAGCGCGCCCGTTCCATGGGCTTTGCCGATGTGGTCGATGCGAAAGCAAACGATCCTGTTGAAGCGGTTAAAGACCTCACCGGCGGCGGCGCGGATTGCGTTATCGCGGCTGTGGGCGCCACCATCGCTTACAAACAGGGCTATCAGATGCTCAAACCCCTGCGCGGCCGCCTGTCTCTGTTCCCGGCCGGATTCCCCAAGCCGGAACTGCAGGTGGACCCGAACGAACTGCACTATCGCAAGATCGAGATCATCGGCACCATCGGCGCCGACACGGTTGACTTCGTCGATTCCGCAACGCTGATCAGCAAACGCCTGGTCGATTGCTCGTATTCGCTCGAAGGCGCGGTGTTCCCGCTGCGTGACCTGCAGAAAGCATACGAATTGGCGGCCACTCCGGGCACCTATCGTGTCACGGTCGACCTCCAAGGCGTGTAAACGATCCATATGGCGGAACAGCGCAATACTGCGCTGTTCCGTTTTTTGAAAGGAAGAAAACCATGCTTGTTTCTATGATCCCTATGCTGCAAAAAGCGCGTGCGGAGGGCTACGGCGTGGCCGCGCCCAGCGTGAACAACGAAGATGCAATCTACGGCGCAGTAGCCGCGGCGGAAGAATGCAACACCCCCGTGATTCTTGATATCTCCTTCGGTCTTACGCGCAACGTGGTTCGCTTGGGCCGCCTTGCCGAGGATATTGCGCGGGATGCCCGCGTGCCCGTGGCCATCAATCAGGACCATGGCCGTGAATTTGAGCATGCCATCTGGTGCATCCGCGCCGGGTTCACCGATATCATGGTAGACCGCAGCCAGCTGCCGTTTGAAGAAAACATTGCTCAGGTGGCAGACCTGACCCGCATTGCCCACGCAGTCAATGTTGGTGTGGAAGCGGAGCTGGGCCATGTGGGTCAGGGCTATCAGTATGAGATCGACCGCGATGCGGCACTGACCGACCCGGCCATGGCCAAAGAATACTGCGAGCGCACGGGGATCGACTGCCTGGCCATTGCCATCGGCACGGCGCACGGCGAATACAAGGGCACGCCCTACCTTGATTTTGACCGGCTGCACGCGATTTTTGACAAAGTGTCTCTGCCGCTGGTGCTGCACGGCGGCTCCGGCACCGGGGATGAAAACCTTGCCAAAGCCACGCACGAGGGCATCAGCAAAGTTAACCTGGCGACCGACCTGTTCATGGCCGGCTGGCAGGCGGCGCTGGATTCCGGCTGCCGTGACGGGCGCACCGCGTATCGCCATATTGAGCGGGGCTACAAGGAAAAACTCATGCACTTCATGCGCCTGTTCGGTCAGGTAAACAAAGCGTGAGCATCGTTTTTTGAACAAAAAGCGGGCCTGAACAAGGCCCGCTTTTTTATAACAAGTTTTTTCTTGCCCGCGCATAAAAACAAGGTATAATAAATAAGTCTATATCTGTTCATGCCGGCCTGTTTTGACCGGCGCATGAAAGGATGCATCAATCATGAAATCCCTTGTTAATTATCTCAAAGGCATCGTTGTCGGCGTGGGCGGCATTGCCCCCGGGCTGAGCGGCAGTGTGATGCTGATCATCCTCGGCCTGTATGAAAGAACGATTGCCGCCATTGGCACGATGTTTAAAAACTTCAAGGCCAATGTGGCGTTTCTCATCCCCCTGCTGCTGGGGTTCGGCACGGGCGTTCTGCTGTTCAGCAAAGCAGTGGATTTCCTGCTTGCCGAATATGAGTTTACCACGCGGTATCTGTTCCTCGGCCTTGTGGTGGGCACGGTGCCGTTGTTTTACAAAGAAGTGAAGAAAAACGGGTTCGGCAAACGCTATGTGGCAACGATCATTGCTGCCGCCGGGCTGGGGCTGTTCCTGTTCTCGTTTAACAGCAGCCTGTTCCCTGCGATCACAAACCCCAACCTGCTGCAGTCTGTGCTACTGGGCGTGGCGGTGGCCGGTTCTGCCATCGTGCCGGGCGTTGACAGCGCGGTGATCCTTTCTGCCCTTGGCCTGTACGAGTTATATGTCAGCTCCCTGGCAAACCTGAACATGCCCATCCTGCTGCCCGCAGCGGCCGGCCTTGTCATCGGCGCGATTACGGTGTCTATTTTCATGAACATGCTGATCAAGCGCTTCTATACCGGCACGTTCTCTGTGATCTTCGGCCTTTTCCTGTCCATCATTCCCAGCGTTGTAAACGAAAGCTGTGTAATTGCCTCTGCAGGCGATGGGGCCTTTGCCGCGCTTTGCATAGTGGTCGGATTCGCCGTTTCCTTCTATCTTGGCGATATTCAGGGCAACAACGAACGGCTCAAAAAACTGTTCGGCAAAAAATAAAGCAGCCAATAAAAAAAGGCGCTGTTCGCATGAACAGCGCCTTTTGTGTTTTTATTTGAAGTACAGAACGCCCGCTTCAAACAGGTGCTGGTCCTGATCGCCGGGGATATTGATCGCAACGCCCGTGCCGATGCGCTCGCTGTGCCCCATCTTGCCAAGAATGCGGCCGTCCGGGCTGCAAATGCCCTCGATCGCCGCCACAGACCCGTTCGGGTTGTCCGGCATATCCACAGCGGGTTCTCCCTGCGCCGTTATATACTGGAAGGCGATCTGGTTGTTTTCGATCAGGGCTTTGAGCGCCTTTTCGTCTGCTGCAAAGCGGCCTTCGCCATGCGAGATGGGCACGATATGCTCCTGCCCGGGTTTGAGCAGAGACAACCAGGGCGATTTCGTGCTCACAACGCGGGTGCGCGCCATGGTGGAAATATGCCGGCCGATAGAGTTGAATGTCAGCGTCGGCGCGTCTTCCGCGATCGGCATAATGCGCCCGCCCGGCAGCAAGCCCAGCTTGATCAGCGCCTGAAAACCGTTACAAATGCCAAGGGCCAAACCGTCGCGCTGATAAAGCAGGCGGTCAACCGCCGCGGCGATCTGCGCACTGCGCATGGTAACGGCAATGAATTTGCCGCTGCCGTCCGGCTCATCACCGGCGGAGAAGCCACCCGGCAGCATCAGGATCTGCGCGTTATCGATCGCTTTGGCCAGCCGCTCGATCGAATCGGCCACGCCGGCCGGCGTCAGGTTGTTGATCACAACCTGCTCGCACACCGCGCCCGCTTTTTCAAACGCCCGCTGCGTGTCATACTCGCAGTTGATGCCCGGGAACACCGGGATCACAACACGCGGCTGCGCGGCTTTATACTGCCCACGGCGCTGCTCTGCCGGTGCATACAGCGGAACCTGCGCCATCTGCGGGCGGAAATCGGCCCGCGTGGGGAACACGCTCTCCAGCTTATCTTCAAACCCACGCTGCAGCTCGCTCAGCGCAATCTGTGCGCCGTTAACACGGATCACAGCGCTTTCATCCGCCTGGCCGACCAACACAGCGTTCAGCCCATTTAATGCCTCCGCATCGCTCACGGCCACCACAAGGTCGCCCACGCGCGGGGCAAACAGCTCATCGCGGCTCGGCTCGCCTTCAAAGGCAAAGCCAAGGGCGTTGCCCAGGCACATGCGCACCACAGCAGCCGCCAGGCCGCCCTCGCGCACCACGGCCGCGGCCTGCAATTGGCGCGCCGCGCTCAGCGCTGCCATCCGGTCAAGGATCAGGCGAATCTTGTCATATTCGGGCAGGCCGCATTCATCCGCCGGCAGCGGAATGCGATACAACATTTGCCCGCTCTCAAGCACGGCAGATACCGTGCGGGAAGCCTTGGTAGGCGCAATGGCAAAACTAATCAGCGTCGGCGGCACATGATATTCCTGGAAGGAACCGCTCATGGAGTCTTTCCCACCGATTGCGGCCACATCAAGCCCCATCTGCGCGCCCAGCGCGCCCAAAAGGCTGGAAGCCGGTTTTCCCCATTTTTCGGGCACATCGCGCAGGCTCTCAAAATACTCCTGGAAGGACAGCCGCGCCTGCCGCGCATCGCCGCCCGCCGCTGCAATCTTCATCAGCGACTGCACAACGGCATACGCGCCTGCGTGCAGGGGGCTCCAGTTGGCGATCAGGGGCATAAAGCCAAAGGCCATCACCGTTGCATCGTCCGTTTCGCCATTAACCGGCATCTTGGCTACCATGGCTTCTTCGGCCGTCATCTGCGTTTTTCCGCCAAACGGCATGAGCACCGAGCGGGCGCCGATGGAGGAATCGAACCGCTCCACCAACCCTTTTTGAGAAGCGGTGTTGAGCGTTTTCATGTTTTCCGCCAGCGCCTGGGCCAGCGGCAGATCGCACAGCGCTTTCGGTGCACTGGCCATCGGGTTATCGCCATTGGGCGCCTGGAGGTAGGCTTTGGCCTGCTGCTGCACACCCGCACTGTCCAAAAACTCGCGGGAGATGTTTACAATCTCGTCTCCGCGCCACTGCATCACAAGGCGGGGGCTTTCCGTTACTTCCGCCACCACAACGGCTTCCAGGTTTTCTTCATCGGCATAAGCGGTAAACGCAGCAACATCTTTGTCGGCGATCACCATGGCCATGCGTTCCTGGCTTTCGGAAATGGCAAGCTCCGTGCCGTTAAGGCCTTCGTATTTTTTGAGGATCACATCAAGATCGATCTTGAGCCCGTCTGCCAGCTCGCCGATGGCCACGCACACGCCGCCGGCGCCAAAATCGTTGCACCGCTTGATCAGCGAGATCGCGCGGGAGTTGCGCATCAGGCGCTGTATTTTCCGTTCGGTCAGCGGGTTGCCCTTTTGCACCTGCGCCCCGCAATCGGAGAGCGAATTGGCATCATGGGAAACGCTGCTGCCCGTGGCGCCGCCAATGCCGTCACGCCCGGTGCGCCCGCCCAGGAGCACCACTTTGTCGCCCGGTGCCGGCGTAAGGCGGATCACATCGCTCTGCTTGGCCGCGCCCACCACGGCGCCCACTTCCATGCGTTTTGCCACATATCCGGGGTCATAGATCTCAAACACCTGCCCGGTGGCCAGGCCGATCTGGTTTCCGTAAGAGGAGAAGCCGGCCGCCGCTCCGGTGGTGATCAAGCGCTGGGGCAGCCGCCCCGGCACCGTTTCATTCAGCGGGGTCAGCGGGTCAGCGCTGCCCGTTACGCGCATGGCCTGATGCGTATAACCGCGCCCGGCCAAAATATCGCGGATCGCGCCGCCAAGGCACGTGGCCGCGCCGCCGAACGGCTCAATCTCCGTGGGATGGTTGTGTGTTTCGTTTTTAAACTGAAGCAGCCAGTTTTCGGTGTTCCCGTCCACCGTAACGGGCATCACCACAGAACAGGCGTTGATCTCCGCGCTCTGGTCAAGGTTGTCAAGCAGCCCCGCCTGTTTCTGGGCCCGCGCTGCGATGGTGCCAAGATCCATCAATGTTACCGGCTTTTGGCTGCGGCCTGTTTGCTCCCGCGTTTTTTCATACAGCGCCATGGCTTTTTCAAACGCCGGGCGATACGGCCCATCGGGCAGCTTCACTTCCGTGAGCACGGTGTGGAACGTGGTGTGCCGGCAATGATCCGACCAATAGGTATCCAGCACGCGGATTTCCGTTTCCGAAGGATCGCGTTTTTCTTCGTTTTTAAAATAGTTTTGGGCAAACAGCAGGTCTTCTACCGACATGGCCAGCCCCATTTGGCGGTGCATCTGCTCAATTCCGGCGCGGTCAAGCGCACGGAACCCGCCCAGCCGCTCAATATCCGCCGGACGCACGGCCTCCATGCGCAGGGTTTCCGGTTTTTCCATCGACGCCAGGCGCGAATCCACCGGGTTGATGCAATAACGCTGCACAGCCTCGATCTGCGCTGCCGTAAGGTCACCCTTGAGCATCAGCACGCGCGCGTTGCGAATTTCCGGGTCATAGCCCAGCATCCGGGCGGACTGCATGGCGCTGTCTGCCCTCAGGTCGTACTGCCCGGGCAGATATTCCATGGCAAACGCTGTCCACCCCGGTTGAACCGCCAGCGTTTCAACATACACAGTATCGGCATTGGGCTCAGACAGGATGGTTTTGCAAACAACATCAAAGCCCTCGTCATCCAGCCCTTCCAGATCGTACCTGTTCAAGCAGCGCACTGCCTGCAGCCCGTCCAGCTGCAGCTGTTCGCGCAGATCGCTCAGCTGGCGCGCCGCCTCCATATCAAATCCCGGCCGTTTTTCTACATATACCCGTCGAATCGCCATTGTCTGTGCCTCACCTTTCCAAAGCCACTGTCAGCGGATTATTCATTGAATAATTTTATCATATCCCCTACCCTACCGCAATGCGATAACGGCAAATAAAAAAACAGCCCTGTTTAAAACAGGGCTGTTTGCCGTTTTTTATTCCACGGTAACGCTCTTGGCAAGGTTGCGCGGCTGGTCAATATCCGTGCCGCGTTCCAGCGCCATATAGTAGCCGAACAGCTGCCCGGGGATGGCAACCAGGATGGGGGTGAAGATATCCGGGCATTCCGGTATCCGCCACACTTCGTCCACTTCGCTCTCAATGCGCGTTTCGCTTTCCTTCACAAAGGCGATCACGTATCCGCCGCGCACTTTAACTTCCTTGATGTTGGAAATCATCTTGTCGATCAGATCCGTCTGCGTGGCAATGGCGCACACCAGCGTGCCGTCTTCCACCAGGGAAAGCGTGCCGTGCTTGAGCTCACCCGCCGGATACGCTTCCGTCTGCACATAGGAGATCTCTTTTAGTTTGAGCGCCGCTTCCATGCAGCTGATCGCATCCAGATGGCGGCCGATATAGAAACTGTTGCGGATGGAGCGGAAATGGTTGGCCGCATGCGCCTGGATTTCCCAGCTGTCCACAAGTATCTGCGCTTTGGCGGAAAGCTGATCCATCTCGTGCAGGTAATCCGCCAGTTCGTCTTCCGTCATCTTGCCGCGTTTCACCGCAAGGTCTGCCGCCAGTGCATAAGCAACCATCTGCTGAGAAACGAACGCTTTGGTGGAGGCCACAGCGATCTCGGGGCCGGCCCAGGTATAGATCACATAATCGGCTTCGCGGGCCACCGTGCTGCCCACCACATTGGTGATCGCCAGTGTTTTCACGCCGCAATTTTTCGCTTCGCGCAGCGCGGCAATGGTGTCTGCCGTTTCGCCGCTCTGGCTGATCACGATAAACAGCGAGTTATCCTGAATAATGGGGTCGCGATACCGGAACTCAGACGCGATCTCGACCTGCGTGGGAATGCCTGCCAGTTTTTCAAAAATGAACCGGCTGACCATGCCAACATGGTAAGACGTGCCACAGGCGCTGATAATGATGTTTTTGATCGCATTGGCATCTTCTTCGTTGATGGGCATCGCATCTTTGCGGAAGCGCAGCTTGTTGGCACGGCCGATCTCGATCAACGGGGCCAGCGTGTTATGGATGGCTGCCGGCTCTTCATGGATCTCTTTGAGCATGAAATGCGCATAGCCGCCTTTTTCCGCTGCTTTAACATCCCAGTCCACATGCATGGCTTCTTTGGTTTTTTCGTTACCCAAGCAATCGTAGAACGAAATGCCCTCCGGGCGAACACGGGCGATATCAAAATCGTCCAGCAGATACACATCGCGTGTGTATTCCAAAAGCGCCGGGATATCAGACGCGATCAGGGAACCGTGGTCGGTTTTGCCCAACACCAACGGGCTGTCTTTACGAGTGCAGTACAGGGTGTCCGGATCATCTTTGCTGGCGATCGCCAGTGCGAAAGAACCCTGGAGCATCGGCAGAACACGGATCAGCGTTTCCAGCATGCTGCCGGTGTAATACGTACGGATCAGGTGAGGCACAACTTCCGTATCCGTTTCGGAGCGGAACACACAACCGCGCGCGATCAGGGCTTCTTTGAGCTCCTGATAGTTTTCGATAATGCCGTTGTGCACAATCGCGATTGCGCCATCGCCATCCGTATGCGGATGAGAGTTGATGTCAGACGGTTCGCCATGCGTTGCCCAGCGGGTATGCCCGATGCCTACGCAGCCGGCCACCGGCGCCGCTTCGATCCTCCCGGCCAGCTCGCTGAGTTTGCCCTTAGCCTTTTTAACCACAAGTTCGCTGCCGTTATACACAGCAATACCTGCGCTGTCGTACCCGCGGTATTCCAGACGGGAGAGACCGCGCATCAAGATAGGCGTTGCCTGCTCACTTCCGGTGTAGCCAACGATACCACACATTCTAATATCCTCCTTAAAATCCTTTCCCCGGCTTCGGCCGGAAAAAGCTGTTGCGCCCCGATAGCACACAAGGCGACAAGTGTATTTTACCATCATCACTACGTTCCCGCAATGATGAAACATATGCTTGTTGTTTTTTAGCGTTTTTTGGCTATTTGCGCGGCGATCTGCGCCGCCATGGCGCTGATCCGGGCCTCCCTTTCACAGGCGCGGTATATGGCCGCGCAGGCACGCGCATCTTCGCACGCATCGTGATGCACAAAGGGGAACGGCACAAGATCAGCAAGCGCGGCAAGCGCATAGCTTTTGCGCCCCGGGAAAGTTTTGCGTGCCAGGCGCACCGTGCACACCTGCGTAAAACTCGGCACCGGAATGCCCCGCTGTGCCGCCGCCGCGCGAATATGCGAAAAATCAAACGGTGCGTTGTGCGCTGCCACCGTTGCGTTCTCAATATAGCCGAACAGCTGTGTCAGCACCGTATCCAACGTTGGCGCGCCGATCACATCACGCGGCAGAATGCCGTGCACCGCGATGCACCGCGCATCAAACAGCGTTTGCGGATCGCACAGCGTGTTCATCACCGTTTCGATCCCGTGCTCTGTGATGCGGCATAGGCCCAACGCACAGATGCTTCCCTTTTCGCCTGACGCCGTTTCCACATCAAGCGCAAAAACAGCCATTAACAGCGAAAATGCGCCGCATACGTATCGGCAATGTTCAGCGCCGCACACAGCGGATACAACTCGTATGCCGCCGCCTGCGTGCGCCCGCCGATATAACTGCGCGCCGCATCATCATAGCCGCCCATATGCCAGCGGATGGCCAGCGCTTCTTCATCCGTGAGCGGAATATGCCGCATGATCAAAAATAACGATTTTTCGCCGTGCCCGAGGGGGAAGCTGTCTTCCACAGCAAAATATTCCCGCTCTTCCCAGCGGCCCTGCTCGTTTTTCACGTTACGGGTCTTGGCTGCATAAAAATTGGTTTTGCACACATCATGCAGCAGCCCACAAATGATCAACGTGTCCTCCGATACGCCGGCAACCTGCTTGGAAAAATTGTGCAGCAGTTTATGCACTTCCAGGCTATGCATCAAAAGCCCGCCATAGATTGCGCCATGATGCTGCGTGCTGGCCGGCGCAGTGAAAAAATCCGTTTCCGTGTCCAGCCATGACAAAAGCGCTTCTACGCCCGGCCGATCGACCGAGCGCAGCAGCGCACAAAATTCGTCTTTGAGCGCCTGCAGCTTATCTGCAGGCAAACTCGGCATAGATGCCATGTGTTCTCCTTGCCCCGTTATTTCACAACGGTTTCGATCTTAGTATAATTGGCGTTTACGTAGCAGATCACACCGTAGAAATCGATCTTCACCCATTCTCCGGTAGTGCCTTTGTATACAAACGATGCGTTTTTATCCGCCGTGCCCTGCACACCGCCGGACGTAGAGGCCGCATTGCGCACGGTAACAGAACTACTTACGTTTACAATATACACGTTCTGCGTTGTGGCCGTGGTTGTCTCCTGGCGGGAAACGCTCTTGGCCATATATGCCGTGTTACCGTTATAGTAGATCTTGTAAAAATCTCCGCTCGTGCCGAGATACACAAAGCGCGTGTTGTTGGCCGCTTTGCCGATCACCGTGCCCGAAGAGGAAGCCGAAGCGCGCACGTTTACATAATCCGTGCAAACGGACCGAACGGTGCTCACGCCTTTTGTAAGGTCTTGCTCTGTACCATCGCTCAGCTGCACATAGGATTTGCTCACATACCCCGTCTGCCCCTGATACTCGATCTTGTACCAGCTGCTGCCGGAAGTGCCCAAATATTTATATTTATAGCCCAGCGGCGCAATGCCTAGCAAACTGCCGGAAGAAGACGCCGTTGCACGCACGTTGATAAACTCGTTGCAGTTCACGATCTTCGCCACTTTAAAATCGGTTTCCGGGGTAGGCGTGGGTGTAGCCGTCGGCAACGGAGATACCGTTCCGTCTTCAAGCAGGGCATAGGTTTTGCTTACATACGCCGTTTGCCCCTTGTAGTTGATCTTGTACCAGTTATCCACTGTGGCAAGATATTCATATGTTTCATTGCGATACGCTTTGCCAAGCGGCGTGCCCGAGGTGGACGCATTCGGCCGCACGTTCACAGAACCCGTGGCCGAGCAGTTGATGCGCACGATCTTGCCTGTCAGTTCAGGCGTGGGCGTAGCCGTCGGCGTCGGCGTGGTGACGGGCGTCGGCGTGGTGACGGGCGAAGGGGTAGAAAGCTTTGCATAGGTTTTGCTTACATACGCGGCTTCACCATTATGGTAGATCTTATAGAAATTGCCGCTCGTTCCAAGATAGATAAAGGTGTCGTTCCGTTTCGCCGTGTGCACAATCGTACCCGAGGTGGATGCCGTTTGCCGCACGTTGACCGACCCGGAAGCCGAGCAGTTGATCGTAATGATGGAGAGTGCCTTTGTTACCGAATCGGCGCTGCCCGCCGCCACTGAGGCATAAGACTTAAGGATATAGCCCGTTTGGCCCATGTAATCAATCTGATAGAACGAACCGCTGCTGCCCAGCACCTTGAATTTTGTGCCCAGCGGCGCAATGCCCAGCTTGGTTCCGGAAGAGGAGGCCGTGCCGCGCACGTTGATAAAATCGTTGCAGTTGATCACCGTAGCAATATTCACGCTGCCGGTCGGCGGCGTAGGGGTTGCTGTCGGGGTAGGCGTGGCCGTTGGCGTCGGGGTGGCCGTTGGCGTGGGCGTTGCCGTCGGCGTGGGCGTTGCCACCGGCGTGGGCGTTACCGTAACCGTGCTCTTCGTGCCGTAGCTCTTATATACATAGCCGGTTTTCCCGTTGAAATCGATCTTATACCAGGAGCCGCTGATGCCAAGATAGGTATACACCTCACCGTTTTTGGCCTTGCCGAGCGACACCGTGCTGCTGCTTGCACCCGAACGCACGTTCACGTAGCTGTCCGCATCACACTTGATGGTTATTATCGTGCGCTGCTCCGGCGTGGGTGTCGGCGTGGGTGTCGGCGTCGGGGTGGCCGTCGGCGTCGGGGTGGCCGTCGGCGTCGGTGTAGGCGTGGGCGTAGGCGTAGGTGTGGGTGTAGGCGTCGGTGTCACCGTGATCGTGCTCTTCGTGCCATAGTTCTTGTAAACATAGCCGGTTTTCCCGTTGAAATCGATCATGTACCAGGAGCCGCTGATGCCAAGATACGGATATACCTCGCC
This sequence comes from Clostridia bacterium, assembly GCA_017439715.1. GTDB lineage: Bacteria > Bacillota > Clostridia > Christensenellales > QAND01 > RGIG3178. The sequence goes on from JAFSIR010000024.1 coordinate 12,062, forward strand.
GTTCAGAGCTTTGCCCAGCGATACCGTGCTGCTGCTTGCGCCCGAACGCACATTCACAGAACTGCCCGCATCGCATTTGATGGTGATCACGTCCATCTCAACCGGTTCATCACCCGGCTCAGGCGTTGGCGTAGGCGTGGGGGTGGGCGTCGGCTCCACGTTCTGCGTAAGGCGCAGCGTGGCATAGGTTTTGGAAACATAGCCCGTTTTGCCGTTAAAGTTGATTTTATACCACGATCCGTTGGTGCCGAGATACGGATATACCTCACCGTTTTTGGCAGAGCCGATCACACTGTAAGATGTGCCGGCACCGGCACGCACATTGAGCGAACTGTCTACATTGATCACCACTTCATATTCGCCGTCAGCCACCTCATCAGAAGGAAGGGGCGGCAGCGCGGGTACCGTGGTGTCAACGGTTTCCAGTTTTGTTCCGTCATAATAGAAGGCAAGGATCTCCTGATAGGTTTGCCCTTTGAGCGCCCGCTGCTGGGCGCCGCGCTGGCTCATGCCGATGCCGTGGCCAAAGCGCCGGTTGGTTACATCATACCCCGCTTCCAGCTGCGTTACGTTGCGCATGCGATAGCTATCGGAAAAATACGGGTGCGCGTTAACATAGCTGGTGCCTTCTTTGATCATCAGGTCGATCGAACAATCCACCGATACATCGCCGCTGTATTTGTTCGCGGTGTCCAAAAACTGCACTTTAAGCGTTGCATTCGCCGTGGTGAACACGCGGCTGTTGCCTGTGCTGTAGCGCGGATTTCCATTGTCCAGCTTGGTCACTTCCACAATGCGGATGCTCTTGGCCGAAGCGGGCACCTTGTCGCCGATCTTGACCAGTGCTTTATAGGCTTGCTCCTGCAGATCGTCCATCACAAGCGAAATATCTTCATAATTAAAGAGTTTTTCCGCTTTTATCAGCTCTTCTCCGCCCACTTCCAGTTCCCCTATGGGTTCCTTGATCGCTGTGGATTTGCGCACATAACCGGTGTAGCCATTATAATCAATCTTGAAAAAGCTGCCGCTTTCCCCCGTGCAGGGGAACACTTCGCCCTTGAGCGCAATGCCATGCGTGCTGCTGGCCGATGTGCTCTTATACACAGACGCATTCTGCTTCACGTTTACGATACGCACCTGATACCCGCCTTCGTATCCGGCCGTGTTGGGCGCCGGGTCATACGAAGTGTTGGCCACAGCCTTCGGCACATAGAACACCTGCGACGGGCTGGCTTCATTTTCAAGGTCAAAGCTGTCGTCCTTCTGGGCAAGGTAAGGATAGGCGTTGTTCTTGGCTTCCCCGCCGCCCCAGGCGTTGCCCGGCAGCTCCGTTTGCCCGCCGTTGGAGGCAGCATAATACGCATCAATGATCTGCCCATCATACGTGAGCACCTGGCCCTTGGTCGCATCAACAGCCTCGATCACGTTGTTCAGCGTGCTCTTGTATCCGTGATACACCTGCCAGGCGGATGTGTCGCCGATCTCATAGTTGGGCTGGCTGGGATCAATATCCATAATCGCGTATCCGCGGGCCGCCACCGCCTGCGTTTTGAGCGCTTCGAGCGGGAACGAGTTGGACATTTCATAGCCCACCACGCCGTACAGATACTGTTCCAGCGGCACAGTGTTCACGATCGCCAGATCGCCGTTCTTGATATAAAAAGACATATCACCCAGATATTCAACCGTGCCGTATTTGTTATGTTCCAGGCGAATCGTGTTCACCGTGTCGCTCTGGCAGCGCACAAAGGTGATCTTGCCGGAAAAGGTTTTGGAAATGCTGGGCCCGCTCACCTTGAGCTTCCCGCTTGAAATGCTGATCTTATATGTGCCGGGCGAAAGCACCACATCGGGCGCCTGATCCAAATAATAATTCTTGCCCAGCACGATGGACGCGCTCGTTGCTCCGTCTTTTAACGCAGAAGAAAGATATACACGAATCTTGCTGTAATCCGTTGCTGCCTGCGCCGGTTCTGCGCTCGGCACCTGCACCATCAGGAACGCGGTGAGCACCATGCACAACGCCAACAGCAAGCTTAAACCCTTCTGTTTCATGTAATCTCCTCCTGTTGATAGAACAATAAAACAAGCCTATCGGCCCATAATCCTAATAATTTTGCTTATCATAACATTTTCGTAATAATTTGTCAATATAGGCACGTAGAACGCCGTTGTTGGCAAAGGACAAAAAATCATGTAAAATAAGCTTGTTTAAGCACCGGGAGGGATACGCATGGATATCGGAGTTGTAGACGGACAAGGCGGCGGTGTGGGGCGCGCCATCATCACGGCGCTGCGCGAGCGGCTGCCTGAAGCAAACATCATTGCGCTGGGCACCAATGCTGTGGCCACCGCGGCCATGCTGCGCGCCGGCGCGAACGAGGGCGCCACAGGGGAAAACGCCATTGTTGTTACCGCGCCGCGATGTAACCTTTTGCTGGGCCCCATCGGGCTTGTGCTGGCCAACGCCATGCTGGGCGAAGTTACGCCCCGCATCGCCGAAGCCATCGGCAGCAGCACAACGATGAAGATCCTCATCCCCATCCAGAAAGCAAACGTGCGCGTGGCAGGACTGGAAAATGCCTCTCTGCCGGCGCTGATATCGCAGGCAGTGGAAATGGCCGCTGCTTTCGCGGAAAACGCCTAAAACCTAAAAAGGCCGGAGAACAGCTGTTCTCCGGCCTTTTTTGTTATTCCATCTCAGAGTGCAGAATGGGCACGTTGTGCTCGTTGAGCACGTGCAGCGCCGCTTCCTTGTTTTCAAACCGCAGGGCGGCAAACGCCTCCTCGCCGGACACCGCTACGAACGCATACATGTATTCGATGCTGATGTTGTTGTCCCGCAGGATTGCCAGCACGCGGGACAGGCCGCCGTGCTCGTTTTTGATGCGCACAATGGTAATGCCGATCACCTTGGTGATGATGTGTTCCGCCTCCAGCACCGCCACGGCCTTATCCGTGTCAGACACGATCAGGCGCAAAATGCCATAATCGGGCGTGTCGGCCAGCACCATGGCACGGATATCAATCTGGTTGGCGCTCAGCAGCTCCGTGATCTGCGCAACTGCACCGGACTTGTTCTCCACAAATACATTCAATTGCCTGACAGCCATTTTCCTGCTCCTTTCTTAATGCAGCGTGCGCTTGTCGATCACGCGCACCGCTTTGCCTTCGCTCCGCTGGATCGATTTGGGGGCCACCAAATGCACCCGCGGCCCGATGCCTAACATCGCGCGCAGCGCCGCTTCCAGTTTTTCTTCACGCTGCACAATGCCTTTTACCGTGTCATCAAACTGATCGGGCAGCAGCTCAACATTGATATCGATCGTATCATTATGGTTCTGCCGGTCAACGAGGATCTGATAGTTGGGCGAGTAGCCTTCATTGATCAGCACCGTTTCGATCTGCGAGGGGAACACGTTCACGCCGCGGATGATCAGCATATCATCGCTGCGGCCCATGGGTTTGCACATTTTGATGTGCGTGCGCCCGCAGGGGCATTCTTCCCGCGTTAAGCGGCAAATATCACGCGTGCGATACCGCAGCAGGGGGAAAGCTTCCTTGTCCAAGCTGGTGAACACCAGCTCACCCACGCTGCCCAGCGGCAGCACCTCGCCCGTGTCGGGATCGATGATCTCGGCAATGAAGTGATCTTCGTTGATATGCATGCCCGTTTGCGCTTCACATTCAAAGGCAACACCGGGGCCGGACAGCTCCGTGAGCCCATAAATATCATACGCTTTGATACCCAGCGATTTTTCAATATCGTGCCGCATTTCTTCCGTCCACGGCTCTGCGCCGAAAATGCCGGCCCGCAGCGTGTTCTCTTCCGGTTTGATGCCCTGCTCGCGCAGCGATTCGCCAATATAGGCCGCATACGAAGGCGTGCAGCACAGAATGGTCGCATTCAGATCGGTCATGAACTGGATCTGCCGGTCCGTGTTGCCGGAAGACATCGGCAGCGTCATGCAGCCAACCTTATGCCCGCCGCCGTGCAGGCCCATGCCGCCGGTGAACAGGCCGTATCCGTACGCCACCTGCAAAACATCTTTTTTGCTGCCGCCAGTCGCCACAATGGCACGGGCGCAGCAATCATCCCACAGATCAATGTCATGCTGCGTGTAGTATGCGATCACGCGTTTGCCCGTTGTGCCCGAGGTGGAATGGATGCGCACGCACTCCTCCTTCGGCACGGCAAGCAACCCATCGGGGTAGGTTTCTCTCAGGTCCGCCTTGGTGATGAAGGGCAGCTTATGCAGATCTGCGATGGAACGGATATCATCAGGCGTTACGCCCTTTTTTTCCATCAGCGCGCGGTAATACGGCACATTGTTATACACATGGCGCACTTGTTTTACCAGTTTTTCAGACTGCAGCGCCTGAAGATCGGCCACAGGCATCGTTTCGATCTCAGGCTGATAATACCGTTTTTCCATTTTATTTTTCTCCTTAAGCAAAATCTATCAATACATCTGTTGTATAGTGTATCTGTCGTCTGTTTATGCGGTTAAATCGGCCGCGCGCGTTGCCGTGGCTGATCGACAACAGCCAGGCATGAACGGGCTGCAATCTGCCGTTTATGGCGCTGGTTTTATTCTCGTTTTCGGCGTGCATCGTTCTCCCCCTTTCCATGGATGCAAACAAAAGAGCGGCTCCCTTTTTCGGGAGCCGCTCTGTCAGGTTCAGTTTCGCGTATCAAAACGCGCCTGCTGCAGCGGTTCCCTTTCCGGTAAAGCAAAAAAAGCCGCCCATAAATCGAGCCGCTTTTGCATGCACAGAAAGGCCCGCCACGGGGCCGCAAGCGGAACGGAGAATGTCAACATTCGCGCTGTTGTGGTTATGCATCGTCATGTTTTTATTCCCCTTTCCTTAATTTGTTCTCATTATAATGAGGTGATTTTTGTTTGTCAACACAATAATATAAAATCTTCTTTACAGGCCAAGCAGCATCCGCGCCAGCGTAAAATACACGGCCAGCGAGCAAGTGTCCACAATCGTGGTGATCATCGGACTGGCCATGATCGCCGGATCAAGGCGGAATTTTTGCGCCAGCATAGGCAGCGTGCAGCCGATCAGTTTTGCGACCACAACTGTGCAAACCAGCGTTAGCGCCACAGTGGCAGAAACAAACACGCCTATATGCTTGAGATATGCAAGGTGCAGAAAATTGATCAGCCCCAGCGGCACGGCCACAAGCAGGCCCACGCGTAGTTCTTTCCATTGCACGCGCCAAATATCTTTAAACTCAATCTGCCCCAACGCCATACCACGGATGATCATCGTTGAGGCCTGTGATCCGCAGTTGCCGCCCGTGTTCATCAGCATGGGGATAAAGCTGGAGAGTATCACCATCGTTTGCAGCATATCCTGAAATTTGGTGATGATCGCGCCGGTAAACCCTGCAGAGAACATCAACACCAGCAGCCAAGGCAGCCTGTTGCGCGCCAAAGCAAGCGGAGACGTGCGCAGATACTCGTCTTCACTGGGCAGCATACCGGCCATTTTTTCAAAGTCTTCCGTGTTTTCTTCTGTGATAACGTCCACAACGTCGTCGATCGTGATGATGCCGACCAACCGGTTTTCCCTGTCTACCACCGGCAGGGCGATCAAGTCGTAATGGCGCACCATCTCAGCCACCTGTTCCTGGTCGTCTGTCGTCGTACAGTAGATCACCTGGTCGTTCATCAGTTCTTCGATCTTTGTGTCCGGCTCGGCAATGATCAGCTGCCGCAGCGCCACGATGCCCACCAGTTTGCGCGTGGAGTCCACCACATAACAGGAATAGATCGTTTCCTTGTCCGGTGCAGTGCGGCGGATGGATTCCATTGCTTCCGCCGCTGTCCAGCTGCGCTTAAGCTCCACATACTCGATCGTCATCAGCGAGCCGGCGCTGTTCTCCGGATAATTTAAAAACTGGTTGATCCGCTGCCGCGTTTGTTCATCGGTGCTGGCCAGCACGCGGGTCACCACGTTGGACGGCAACTCTTCCAGCATGTCGATCGCGTCATCCATATACAGTTCGTCCATCAGCAAGCGGATTTCGCTGTTGGAAATGCTCTGCACGATCTGGGCCTGCTGGTCCGGATCCATATATGAAAAAACATCGGCCGAAAGATCCTTGGGCAGGATGCGGAATGCCAGCAGCATTTTATCCCCTTCCATCTCACCGATCACCTCGGCTGTATCAACAGGGTTCATCACACACAGGATTCGCTGCACCTGCGCCCATTTATTTTCTTCGATCAACGACAAAATCGATTCAAATTGTTCTTCTCGGGTCATTACACTCATTGTTTTCTCCCCCTTTTTATCAAAAAAACGCCTTCAAAACAGGCGTATTGGGAAGCGAAACAACCGGAAATGCGCTATAACCGGGGAACCGAACACCTAATGGCCGGGCCGGCTGCGTTTCCCGTGTTACTTCGCGGTACGCCTTCGTCTATCATATTGCGCTGTTCGCCGCCGTCCACGTCGGTCCACCCCCTGTAAATGTGTCTTTTAATTGTAGAGTACGCCTTTACACAGCAATTGTCAACCAATTATCCCCCGTTTATCCGTTCCTGCCGCGGTTAGTTCCCTTTTCGCTCCATTGGCTTTTGTTTTCTCTATTAATCTTCTTGTTTTTCCTTTTTCTTTTTTATTTCTTCTTATTGTAGATTTTCTTCTCTCCCTGCTGTATGATAAAAAAAATGTTTCTTTTGGGGAGGTCCCATCCATGTCTTCATTCCTTAAAGCTGTAATCACGCTGTTATGCGCCTTTCTTGGCGGCACGCTGCTGCGCACGCTTAAAGTCCCGGCCGGTACCATTATGGGGTCCATGATCGCTGTTTTGATCTTGAACCTTACCACCGGTCAGGGTTGGGTACCCAAGCAAACCTCCATGATCGCGCAAACCTTGGTTGGTGCTACCATCGGTCTCCGTTTTACCCGCGCTGCGCTGGTCGAGCTTAAATCCATCTGGGCCCCGGCTCTGGTCGTTGTTGTGGGCTGCGTGCTGGTCAATTTTGCCATCGGTTTTGCTGTTTCCAAAATCGGCGGCCTGGATATGAAAACCGCTTTGCTCGCTACAGCACCCGGTGGGCAGAGTGAAATGGCCCTGCTCGCACAGGATCTCAACGCCGATGTCACAAAAGTCGCTGTCCTGCAGTCACTTCGATTGGTCAGTGTGGTCAGTATCATGAGCTTCCTGTTCCGCATCATGTTCAAGGATTCTTCCTCCGCTGCCTAACATAACAATTTAAAAAGCCTTGGAAACAACCGTTTCCAAGGCTTTTTATTGTTAAACAACCAAATCGAACCGCTGACCTCTTGAATGGTTTATATGATAGAATAAAATTGAAACGGGGGGATAGAGCAATTGATAATGGATTTTGCAAAGTCTGTGTTTAGTCTGTTGTTTCCTATATCACTCCTATTGTCAGTCTTTTTCTATCAAGACGAGAAAAAAGGGGATTCCAATCCATCACAAGGCACAAAAAGGACCAAACAGGAATCAACAATTCGAACAATCGGACTGATAGTCACTTTGATTATTATCCTTGCTGGTCTAATTCTTGTGCAGTTTAAGCACAAAGGCCTAGTGTGGATATACATCGCTGTCGGTATGCCCATGTATTTGAGCCGTTTGGCAGGAACTTATGTTTCGGTTGGCATTATTGGGAAGGTCGTACGATCTGAAAAAACAGATAAACTTTCGGTACGCGAACATTGGGCAATAGAAACCGTTGCATATACGTTGTTCTTTCTTGATGTTTACAAACTGCCGGCGAAACTGTTAGAGTATGTAGCAAGTATTGAAAATATCCCGGTTTCAGATTGTCTATACATCACTATATATGTTTCGCTCCTTTTCTTGTATGTGTTTTTAACGTGTGCATTGCTCCCCGTACCATTATCTCTTTTATCTAAGCTGTTGATTAAAGCAAACAGGCTGATTAGAGAGAGAACCAGCATCTATAGAATTGGTGACTTTTTCATAAAGCGGATTGACCCAAAAGAAACAAAACGCCCCCTTTTGATAGTTGCGCTTGAAGTCGCAAGAAGAAAGCATGCTATACTGCGCATCTTGGTGTGGATAATATCCCCTGCAATTATAGTGATAGATGCATGCTTGGTAATAGTAAGGACGCTGTGGTCTTTCTTGATTGCATCCGTTGGATATGTGTTTTTAATTCTAAGGTTGATTAAGCGCACCATCGGCAGAGTAACAGTTTGGATCAATAATTTGTCGGATCGCCATTTGGTAGCTACTTCATTTAGAGTTGCGCTGATTGCAACATTAGCAATAACTGTCGTTTGTAATCGATACACACCTCTTCTAAGAGAATATGAAACAAGTACAGCAGTACTGGAATTTGTAGCGAGTGCCATCCTTATTCCAGTTATCTTTGAGTGGATCAGTTCAACAAAAAACAAAATGCGTTAAGGTTATCGTGAAAACCAAGGCATTGACGGTATCCTTTAACAGCAACGGCGGCACGGGCACCATGGACACGCAAACCTTTTTATACGGTACAGAGCAGGCCCTGATCGCAAACGGCTTTAAGCAGATCGGCTATCTTTTTGATGGCTGGACCACAGGAGAGGACGGCAGCGGCACGCACTATGCCGACCAGGCCGCTGTGACCTTTAAGCCCGATAACGATGGCGACACCTTGACGCTGTACGCCAAGTGGGCGCCCTGCACTGAGCACGAATGGGAAGAGGGAACCTGCAAAAAATGCGGTGCTGCCGACCCCAATTATCAGCCGCCCGGGCCCAACGACCCGCCCTTAACGGGAGACAGCAGCAGCATAGCACTGTACCTGCCGCTGTTTGTGATCAGCGGCGGAGCGCTTGCCGTGGCAGCCCAAAAAAGAAGAACAGCCTGACCGATAGTTTTAACAAAGGAGCAAAACACTCCTTTGTTTTTTTATAAAAAAACGGCCACGGGGCCGCCTGCAGCCGTGCAGGGGCCCGAAACCGCAAAAATGCAGCTGCGTCCGTTTGCTATATCAATATCCCGTTGCAATGATCGATCTCATGCTGAATGATCTGCGCTGTCCAGCCCGAAAAATTTTTGATCCGCGTTTGAAATGTTTCGTTCTGCCAGCGAACGGTAATCTTTTTATACCGTTTGCAGGGGCGGGGACCGCCCAACAGAGAAAGGCACGCTTCCTCTGTTTTATACGGTTCTGCGCATTTGATGATCTCCGGATTGAACATGGTCATATAAGTGCCGGCATTGTCAAAAGCGATCACGCGCTTATAAACGCCAATCATGTTCCCCGCCATGCCAACGCAGCCGGCTTGATGGGCGATCAGCGTGTCCAAAAGGTCCTGCGCTGCCGGCAGGTCTTCCGCCGTTGCCGCATCTGACTTTCTTGCCAATAGAATCGGATCATGCACAATTTCTTTAATCATTTTCCACATCCAAACGCCAGCCACAATCCCCATGATAAACCATTTGCCTGGTCATGCCGCCGTCAATACAGATATTTTCGCCCGTGATAAACCCTGCCATTTCAGAGCAAAGATACAGCACCATATTGGCTATATCGGGCGGGCTGCCCACTCTGCCAACAGGCTGTTGCACCGCATCTGCCCCCTGATACACTGTTTCATGCGTATCGATCCAGCCGGGAGAGATGGAGTTTACCCGCGCTTTCCCCGCAAAGCTCACCGCCAGCGCGTGGGTGAGCGCCGCAATGCCGCCCTTGGCAGCCGAATAACTTTCCGTTTCGGGCTGGCTCATGCGATCCCGCGAAGAGGAAATGTTCACAATACTTGCACCCTTGGCAAAATGCGGGGCAAAGAGTTTGGCCAGATAGAAAGGCGCCGTAACGCCAACCTGCAGCGCATACACAAAATCCTCATAGCTTCCGTTTGTAACGCCGCACATTTTCGGCGCGGCGTTATTGATAAGATAATCCACATGCCCGTGTTCGGCGATAACCTTTTGCACAAACCGCTCAAGGGTGCCCTTGTCCGCCAGATCCCCCACACAATAATCGTTTTCAAGCAGGTCTATCACGCACACAACCGCGCCCGCCTTTTCAAACGCTTCGCGGATGCATTGGCCGATCCCTCTGGCACCGCCTGTAACAACGGCGACCTTGTTTTTAAAATCAAACATGTTTCTTCAACCTTTCCTGCCGTATTTTCTGCAGTATTTCTTCGTCGGCCGGGCAAAAATCATACAGCGGGATCTCCTCAGCCGTGATCCAGCGGATATCGTTATGCTCCAGTTTCTGCGGAACTCCTTCTGCGATGACGGCGTTGAACAATGTGAGATGGACATTGATATCCGGATACTCGTGTACCACATCCATGAATACATCGCCGACAGAAAGCGTGATAGCCAGTTCTTCTCGGCACTCGCGGATCAGCGCCTGTTCTTTTGTTTCGCCCGCTTCCACCTTGCCGCCGGCAAACTCCCACAGCAAGCCGCGCGCCTTATGCGCCGGCCGCTGACAGATCATAAACCTATTGTTGTCCCATATCAGGGCAGCCACTACCTCTACCATTTCTTAACCAAAAGTGCCTTTGTTAAGGCACTTTTTCCTTTATTTTTTATTTTTGCATGCGTTGTACGCATCTATGTCTATGCCGCCGTTGGCCAGCATGTGTTCGGCCCACAGCTGCAGCGTTTCCACCGTGATGGAAATGCGTTCCAGCTCTTCCTGGATATACACAAAATCGTCGATCTCCTCGCCGCCGATTACGCCATCAGCCGTGATCTCGATCAACCGTTCCTGTTTTCTGCGCAGCGCGTTTAACGAGGCGAGTATTTCCAGCACGATCTGTGAAAGGTCTTTTACCTTCACCTCGGGCACATAGGTTTGCCCAATCGAACAAAGGTTGGCGCAATAATGGTTGCACAGGCCCGGCGATTTGTATGCTTTCGCCATGGCCAACACCTCATCGGGATGCGGCATCGATTTTTCATTTTCAATCTTTTCAATGCGGTCAGGCGAGATCCAGCCCAAAAGCGCGCCCGCTTTTTCCCTGGACAGCCCCAGCTCTTCACGCGCTAACTGGAATTGCGTTTTATTTTCTTTGATAGATGCACGGCCCATTCCGTTTCCCCCGTCCTGCAATGCTCTATTCCATTCATACCACACTGCAGACGGCCTTGTAAATACAGACCCTCTTCACAAAACGGCTGCTGTTCTGCTATGCTATAACAAAACGCCGATAAGGGGCAAACCAATGAAATTTGACGCTAACATCACCCACAGCTTTTATTATGCTTCAACCGAGTTTGCCGGTGAAGCCGGCTTCGTTGCCGCGGTGAGGCACGCCTGCCCGAGCGCCGTGTTTTATGAGGTGGACCGCGCGTATGATGACCCGTGCATCGGGCAGATGCAAACGGCCGAGCGGTTTTTGCACGGCGGCGGCCAGGCCTGCAAAGTGAGCCGCTTTTTTGTGTATGAGCAAACGCCGCAGGACGCGGTGACAGATTGGCGCATGATGCTCAGCTTTTTCCCGGAAGTGGATGTGCTGGCCATCTCTTTCCATTATGGACTTTCGGACGTGTCGGCCGATCATCTGATCGTGCTGCGCCAATGCGGCGAAAACCGGCCGTTTACCTTCCCCGATGGGCCGAACACCTGCATCGGCATTGCCTACCGGCTGGCCAAACAGCTGGGGCTCAAAGCTGAGGCCGATAAGTGCAGCTTTTTATGCGAGATCACCCGATTTGGCGCATATGAAGAAATCGGCCGCATTGAGCAGGACCATGCCCCCCTGCTTTACAGCTTTTTAACCGGGGATGAAGGGCACCGCTTTGTGCCGGAAACGCTGGCCCGTAAGCGCCTGTGCTACCAATGGGGCAGCCGGCGGTTTATCCGCATTTATGCGTTCGGCCAGGCTTTCCTGTTCCTGAACCTTTTGCATACACCTGACAGAGCGGATTATTTAACGCACCAAGCCGCGTTTTCCACCGCAGCTTACGGCGGATGCGACCCCTATTTTATGATGGGCAGCTGCCCGCTGACGGTAAACCACGGCATCCTGTTTTCCGTGGAATACACCATGATGCTCAAAACGCTGATCGACAGCGTGGCCCTGTATCAAACTGACAACAACAAAAAACGGCGCGGCTCGTTCTACCGGCACATCAGCGCAACACGCTCCATGCGCCGCAAGATCATTGTGGTACTGGAGCGGGTGGAACGCACGGAGATCTCCGAGATCGGCGAGCTGAGCACCGTTTTGCTGGAAAGCCAGCATATCGCCCCCATTGTAGACAAAGTGAAATACCTGCTGGAGCTGCTTGAAGGCGATCTGTCCCTGCTGTATTCCGAGCGAAACAACATGCTTGTTACTTTCTTAACGGTGCTGGGCTTGATCCTCGCCGCCTGGCAGATCGTATTGGCACTGATATAAAAAAAGAGGGCGTATGCCCTCTTTTTTTATTCTTCCGTAACGATTTTTACGCGGATGCCCTCGATCTCGGCTACTTTTTTTGCCAGTTCCTGCGTTATCTCAGGCGGCGCATCCATCGCAATGCTGATAATGCTCAGCTGCCGTTTGCGATACGGCAGGCCCATGCGGCCAATGATATAACCGCCATATTCATGCAGCAGTTCGTTCAAAGGACTGACAGCCTCAGCGTCTTCCGCCAAAATACCCAACAGCGCCACCTTCTTTTCCATCGCTGTTACCTCGCTTATTCTTCCAAGAGCGCCGCCAGGTGGGGGAACACGCTCAGGCTGCGCGGCAGGATGCCCTGCATGTACGCAATCAGCACACCGAAATTGGTGACCGGCACGCCTTGATCGGCTGCACACTTCATTCGATATTGAACCTCCCGCTCGTTGAGCATGCACCCGCCGCAATGCACGATCAGGGCATATTTTGTTAGGTCTTCAGGAAAATGCTGTCCACTGGAAGTTTCAATATTGATCTGTTTTCCCGTGTGGTTGCGCAGCCAGTTCGGTATCTTCACCGTGCCGATATCGGCGCACTGCCGATGATGGGTGCATCCTTCTGCGATCAACACCGTGTCCCCGTCTTTCAGGTTTTCTGCGGCTTTCACGCCGGCCACCGCCAGCTCCAAAAACCCTTTGTAGCGCGCCATAAGGATGGAGAACGACGTAAGCGGCACGGAAAGCGGCGTGTCGCGCGAAACAGAGGCAAACGCCTGGCTGTCCGTGATCACCATGGCAGGCGGTTCGGCCAACGCGGCCAGCGCCTCTGTAACACCTGTTTCCTTGGTAACCACGCAAAACGCATCTGCATCCAGCACATCGCGGATCGTTTGCTGCTGCGGCAGGATCAAGCGGCCTTTGGGAGCCGATTCATCAATGGGAGTGACCAGCACCACCTTGTCGCCCGGGCGGATCAGGTCGCTCACCAAGCGCTTTTCATCGCCCGTGGGGCGCAGCGCGCCGATCCGGTTTTTCAGCGTTTCCACGCCCTCGCCCGTTGCGGCGCTGACGAACACCGTGTTTTCCGCCTGCGGTTTATCCTGCACAAGATCGCACTTGTTCATGGCAATCAAAAACGGAATCTCTTTTTCGCGGAATAGGGCCAGCAGCGCCCGGTCAAACTCGTTCAGCCCGGCAAACGCGTCCACCACAAGCACGGCGATATCCGCTCTGTTTAAGATCTGCTTTGTTTTTTGCACGCGTTTAACGCCCAGCGTTCCTTCATCATCAAACCCCGGCGTATCAATGATCACAACCGGGCCCAGCGGCAAAAGCTCCATGGCTTTTTGCACAGGATCCGTTGTTGTGCCCTTGGTGTCTGACACAACGGCCAGTTCCTGCCCGGTCACAGCGTTGACAAGGCTGGATTTCCCTGCGTTGCGGCAGCCGAAAAAGCCGATATGCAGGCGGTTTGCGCTCGGTGTGCTGTTCAAACTCATACTTGTCTCCTCCTTAGAAGCGGAAATCGCGGATGCCTTGGCCGATCTTTTCCAAATGATCGGCGCAAATCTCGCGCACCCGGTCTTTCGGGATATTGGCCAACTCCGCTTTTATCAATTCTTCGCCGATCTGCTTGGTTTCTTCCGAAGCATAATCCATCAAATATTCTTTGAGCGTCATCAGCGCGTTGGGATGGCAGCAGTTTTGGATCTGCCCGTTTTTGAGCAGCGTCATAAACCGGTCGCCCGTGCGCCCCTCGCGGTAACACGCCGTGCAGAACGAGGGGATATACCCCAGCTCCATCAGCCAGCGTACCACCTCATCCAGCGTGCGCTGATCAGACACGTCAAACTGTTCGGTGTCTGTGGGGCGGATGTCTTCCGTGTATCCGCCTACCGATGTGCGGGAAGCGCCGCTGATCTGCGAAACGCCCAGCGGCAGCACCTTTTCGCGCACGGCCTGGCTTTCGCGCGTGGAAATGATCATGCCCGTGTACGGGACACAGATGCGGATAAGCGCACACAGCTTGGCAAAGATTTCGTCGCTGATGCCGTTATCAAACTGGGTGGGATCTATATCATCGGCGCGTTTAAGGCGCGGCACGCTGATGGTGTGCGGGCCCACGCCGTGCACTGCTTCCAGATGCTCGGCATGCATCAAAAGGCCGGCAAACTCATAACGGTAAAGCTCCAGGCCGAACAGCACGCCCAGGCCCACATCGTCGATCCCGGCTTCCATGGCGCGGTCCATTGCCTCGGTGTGATAGGCATAATCGTGTTTGGGGCCTGTGGGATGCAGCTTTTCATAGCTTTCCTTGTGATACGTTTCCTGGAACAGGATATAGGTGCCGATGCCGGCCTCTTTAAGTTTTCGATAGTTTTCCACCGTGGTGGCCGCAATGTTCACATTCACGCGGCGGATCGCCCCATTTTTGTGCTTAATGCTGTAAATGGTGTTGATGCATTCAAGGATATACTCGATCGGGTTCATCGTCGGGTGTTCGCCCGCCTCGATCGCCAGGCGCTTATGCCCCATATCCTGCAGCGCGATCACCTCGCGCGCCACTTCTTCCTGCGTTAGCTTTTTGCGGGCGATGTGCTTGTTCTGGCCGTGATACGGGCAATACACGCAGCCGTTGATGCAGTAATTGGACAGATACAGCGGCGCAAACATCACGATGCGGTTGCCATAAAAATCCTGCTTGATCTGCCGGGCCAGTTCATACATTTCCTGTATTTTTTCTTCATCTTCGCACGCCAGCAGCACCGATGCTTCCCGGTGGTCGAGCCCTTTGCGCAGCCGCGCTTTGGCTAGGATCCGATCCACAAGGGCCAGATCATCTTTATGCGCATCGGCATAGGCCAGCGTGTCAAGGATCTCCTGATGATCGATAAATTCACAGGCTTTGAGGGATTTAGGGTTATACATTGTTTACTCCTTTCTTTTGGGTCAGCCACGGCTTCCCCCTCAGAAAAAATTTTTTATTTGATAAGACTGTCGCCCCGTGAGACGGCGATCTCATATCCAATGGTTTTCAGGCTTTCCTCCAGCAGGCGCAGGCTTTCGGCCGCTTCCGCGCCGGCAGAAAGCTTGTTGTCATAGAGCATATATTTTTTGCGTACGTTCTGGGGTGACAGGTTAGGCATCACCACATTGGCGCCATGCTGAATGCCCAGTTCCCGCCCGTTTGGCAGGATGGTGCCCAGCGCCGTTGTGGCCGGCAGCAGCACCTCCGGCAGCATCAGTCGCACGATGGACAGCAAAAACACCGTGTCCTGTGCCGTGCCCGCCGCCTTGTCTTTAAACGGCGTGTCCTTATGCGGGATAAACGGCCCGATGCCCACCATGTGCGGGCGGAACTGCTTCATATATCTAAGATCGCGCACAATGTCAGCCGTTGTTTGCCCGGGCGAGCCCACCATGATGCCGCACCCCACCTGATACCCGATGCTGCGCAGCGCATCAAGGCAGTTTAGCCGATTTTCCAGCGTCATTTCCGCCGGGTGCAGTACTTTATAATGCCGGTCTGTTGCCGTTTCATGGCGCAGCAGATATCGGTTGGCTCCCGCACGGAACAGGGCGCGGTAGCTTTCTTCGCTCCGCTCCCCTACGGATAGGGTAATCGCGCAATCACTGAACCGCTCGCGGATCCGGCGCACTATGCTGCACAGCCGCTCATCGGTAAAAAACGCGTCTTCCCCGCCCTGCAGCACAAAGGTGCGGAACCCGTATTCATACCCGCTTTCACAGCAGCTGAGGATCTCTTCCTCTGTCAGCCGATACCGCTCGGCACAGGCGTTGCTGCGCCTGAGGCCGCAATAGTAGCAATCGTTCTTGCAGTAGCTGGTAAACTCAATCAGCCCGCGGATGAACACGTTGCGCCCATAGTGGCGGATCGCCGTTTGCTGCGCCGCCTGCTGCAGGCGGTGTTCCAATTCCGGCGTGCGGTTTTTCAATAAAAACAGCAGCTCGCTGTCGTCGGCATCCGTTGTTTGTATCAGTTTGTCTGCAATCTCAAGCGCTTTCATTTTTTCTTCTCCGCATACGTGGTTTTCACGCTCACGCCCGGCAATTTGCCGATCCGGCCCGACAGCGCCGAGATCGCATCCTGCGGGGCATCAATCGCAACGCTGATCAGGTTCACGCCGCGTTCGGGATGCGGAATACCCATGCGGCCGATGATATACGGGGCGTATCCATGCAGAATTGCGTTGAGCTGCCCCACACAATCCCTGTTTTCCACTACGATGCCGATCACTGCGATCCTCGTTTCCATGCGCCTCTCCCTTTCGTATATAAAAAACGCCGTGCCCCAAAAAGGCACGGCGACAAAGATCCGCTGTGTATATCAGCTTAACATATTGCTCCGGCCTTTCACCTCAAACAAAGTTTTTAGTGTCAGGATCTGTGAAAAATATAACATACTTTTTCACGCCGCGCAATAGGCCGGGCTGATTATTTTTCCAGCTGCGCGCGCATAAGCGGCTTGATACCGCCGGCGCTGAGAATGTTCATGGCATGTTCGCTCACTTTTTCGCCCACCAGTACGCGCCCGTCAGGCAAAGTAACGGTGCCGGCGGCGATATCCACCTGGGCCACATCGCCGTTTTGCAGCGCAGCGGCGGCACCGGGGCACACCAGCAGCGGCAGGCCGAGGTTGATGGCGTTGCGGTAAAAAATGCGGGCAAAGCTTTCGGCGATGATCACCGAAGCTCCCATGGCTTTAAGCGCGATAGGTGCATGCTCGCGGCTGCTGCCGCAGCCAAAATTGCGCCCGGCCACGATGATATCATCCTGCTCAAAGCGGGCGGCCAGCGTTTCATCCACCCCTTCCAGGCAATGCTTTTTCAAGTCTTCCGGGGCAGTCAGGTCCAGATACCGGCCGGGATAGATCTGGTCGGTATCCACGTTATCGCTCAAAACAAACACGGGGTGTTTGATCGTTGTTTTCATGTTTTTGCCTCCTTACACCGTGCGCGGGTCAGTCAAAACGCCGGTGAGCATACTGGCTGCCACCGTAGCCGGACTGGCCAGATAGATCTCCGCCTGCGTGCTGCCCATGCGGCCGGGGAAATTGCGGTTGCTGGCCGTGATGCAGCGTTCGCCCTTGGTAAGCAAGCCTTCGTGCACGCCCAGGCACGGGCCGCAGCCCGGCGCACAGAACGTTGCACCTGCCTGCATCAGCGCCTGCATTTCGCCGGTGTCTGCCGCTTTGGCCATCACTTCCTTGCTCGCCGGGATGATCACCAGCCGGCGGCCGGGGGCGATATGCTTGCCCTTTAAGATCTCATACGCTTCATGGATATCTTCAAACCGGCCGCCCGTGCACGCGCCAATAAAGCCCTGGTCGAACGCAACGGCGTCCACCTCTTCAATGGGTTTCACGTTATCCACGCTCCACGGCACCGCGATCTGCGGCGACAGGCCGTTAACATCAATCACAACTTCACGGGTATATTCAAAGTCAGGATCGGTATACACCACTTCATACGGATACTGCGTGCGTTCATTCACATAATCGAGCACCGCCTGATTCGGCTGCATATATGCCGTTTTGGCACCCATTTCCACCGCAAGGTTGCACACCACCATGCGGCCGGGCACGTCCAGCGCCTCCACATAGCTGCCGCAGAACTCGATTGCCTGATACACAGCGCCGTCTGCCCGCACCTGTTCCAGGCACTTGAGCGCCACGTCTTTGGGCAGCACTTTGGGGCCGGGCTGGCCTTCCAAACGAATCTTCATCACCGACGGCACGCGGAACCACAGTTCGCCCGTGGCCATAATGGCAGCCATATCCGTTGCGCCAACGCCCGTGCCAAACGCACCGAACGCGCCGTGCGTGGTCGTGTGCGAGTCTGTTGCCACCAGCACCATGCCGGGCCGCACACGGCCCGCTTCCGGCATCACCTGATGGCACACCCCGGCATCAATATCAAAATGCCGCGTGAGCCCCTGCTCCTGCACAAAAGCACGCATCTCTTTGTGGATCTGCGCAGCGTTGATGGTGGGCGCCGGCGCATAATGGTCAAACACAAAGATGATCTTGTCCGGGTCGCTCACTTTTTCGGCACCCATCTCATAAAAACTGTAGATCGTTTGCAGATACAGGTCGTTCACTTCTCCCAGATCGACCTTGGCGGTCACGATCTCGCCTGCCTGAACCGACGGTTTGCCCGCGGCTTTGGCCAAAATTTTCTGGATCGCATGCATGGCCATGCGCTATCCCTCCCTTATAATCCTGTTTTTTCAGTATACAGCAAAATCGTGTTTTATGCTATAATTTATCTATCTGAACAAGGAGGTTCCTTTCCGTGAGCGAACTGAAAGCATTGATATTTGACTGTGACGGCGTGCTGGCCGAAACAGAGCGCGATGGCCATCGCGTTGCCTTTAACGCTGCGTTTAAAGCGCTGGGCCTTGAAACCGAATGGGATGATAAAACATATGGCGAGCTGGTGCTCGTATCCGGCGGTAAAGAGCGCATGAAACGCTATTTTTCCGCCCATCCGGAACAGGTGCCGGCCGGCGTGTCGCTGGATGAGCTGATCGTTCAGCTGCACGTGGAAAAAACCCGCCTGTTTGCCGAGATGAGCGCCGGCGGCGCGCTGCCCGTGCGCGCAGGCATCAACCGCCTGATCGATGAAGCACATGCGGCGGGTGTGAAACTGGCTGTTTGCACCACATCCAACATCAAAAGCGTTACCGCGCTGATGAACGCGATCCTCGGCCCGGAGCGTACCGCCTGGTTTGACCAGATCCTGGCCGGCGACATCGTGAAAGTGAAAAAACCCGCCCCGGATATTTATCTCATGGCCAGCGAGCTGTTGGAAGTACCGGCGGAAAACTGCTTTGTTGTGGAAGACACCAACAACGGCCTGACCGCCGCCAAAGCGGCCGGCATGGCCTGCCTTGTTACACTGAGCCATTATTCGGCTGAAGAAGATATTTCCATGAGCGATTTGGCTGTGAACACGCTGGGCGATCCCGGCCTTGAACCCATCGAGATCGTGAAACCCCATCCCGCTGTCAGCGCCGATACGGCGTATATCACGCTGAACGAGCTTAGAAACATGCTGGCATAACAGCAAATTAAAAACAGCCTGTAAAACAGGCTGTTTTTTTGTTTACAGTGTTCTATAAGGGCAATGTTGATTCCGTTTTTGCGGGTGGGCGTTGTCTATCAGATCCACATCCACTCCACCTTGATTTAAAGATTGATCAATAGCCCCACGGGGCAATGGTCGCTCCCCATCACATCGGTGTAGATCATCGCATCCGCTATCTTCTCGCGCAGGCGGGCAGACGCCAGAAAATAATCGATGCGCCACCCCGCGTTGTTCTTGCGCGCGTTGAAGCGGTAAGACCACCATGAGTATTTTATTTCGTTCGGGTACAGGGTGCGGAACGTGTCGATAAAGCCGGCAGAAAGCAAATCGGCAAATTTTTCGCGTTCCTGCGGGGTAAAGCCCGCATTTTTGGTGTTCGTTGCCGGATTTTTAAGGTCTATCTCCGTGGCCGCCACGTTCAGATCGCCACAGTAAAGCACCGGTTTTTGCGCATCCAGCTGCATCAAATGCGCGCGCAGCCCGTCTTCCCAGGCCATGCGATAGTCAAGCCGCTTGAGCCCGTCCTGCGAGTTGGGCGCATACGCCGTTACCATGTAATACGCGCCCATGTCCGCCGTGATCACGCGGCCCTCGCCGCTGTGCCCCGGAAAATCAAGCGCAACGGAAACGGGCGCTGTTTTTAAAAACATGGCCGTGCCGGAATAGCCTTTCTTTTCCGCGCTGTGCCACACCTGCGTGTATCCCGGCAGGTCCACTTCCGCCTGCCCGGGCTGCATTTTGGTTTCCTGCAGGCAAAGAATATCGGGCGCTTCCGCCCGCGCAAACTCCAAAAACCCTTTGCCAAGGCACGCACGCAGCCCGTTCACGTTCCAACTGATCAGCTTAAGCACGGCTGTACGCTCCTATGATTTCGCCGATATACAGATAATGCGGCGCATTGGTATCGGAATAGAATTTGTCATACAGCTCTTTATCCACCATGCAGTCGCGCTCCATCAGCTGGCGATACAGCTTTTTGCATACGATGGCCGTATGCGCCTGTTCAAACACGGGCGTTCCGTCAATCTCGGTCACCGTAAGGCCGCATTTTTCCATCTTGTCGCTGTCGCGCCCGGAAAGTGTGCCCAGCATGCGGAGTGTTTCCTGATATTCTTTATCAAAAAATGTGAGCGAAAAGGTGTCTGCCACATCCATCAACTCGCGGGTAAACCGCGTGGTGCGCACATACGCCGTGGCCGTGTTCTTATTCCAGATCACGCCGAATCCGCCCCAAGACGCCGTCATGGTGTTCACGCGGCCGTTGGCCTTGGCGGTGATGAGCATCCACCGGTCATCCAGCTCGGTAAAAGGATTGGCCTGCCATTGTTTGGGATCAAAAGAAACAAACTGCTTCATCTTTTCTCGCCTCCTTGTTTTTTTGAGTATATCACAGTTGCCGCCCTTGCAAAAGAGGCCCTGCTGCGGCATACTGATGGTGAACAAAAGGAGGCATCACCATGCAAGCGTATGCACAGGAATTGGCAGCTTTAACGGCCGAATTGGCCGCAATCCCCTCACCCAGCGGACACGAACGGAAAAAAGCCGAGTTTATCCGGAATTGGTTTGTGCGCGAGTGCGGCGTTACCCCCGCGATCGATGAAGTGGATAACGTTGTTTTGAAAATAAACGGGCCGGAGCCCGGCCTGATCGCCTATCTGGCGCATACGGATACCGTGTTCGGCCAGGTGGACAAAATTGAGCCTGTAGAGCGCGATGGGCGGCTGTACGCCCCTTCCATTGGCGACGATTCGTGCAACGCCGCAGCGCTGATGCTGGTCACCCGGCGGTATCTGCAGGAAAACAAAACCGGCGGCAAAAGCCGGCTGATCGTGTTCAACGTGGGTGAAGAAGGGCTGGGCAACCTGCGCGGCGTTCGCCACATTATGGCGTGCTGGCCGGTAACCGAACTGGTGGCGATCGACGGTACACTCGATGAACTGATCACCGCAGGCGTTGGCAGCCTGCGTTACCGCATCACTGTGTCCACCGAAGGCGGCCACAGCTGGACCAGGTTCGGCAACAAAAATGCGATTTATTACGCCGCCCGGCTGATCAAAAAGCTGCAGGAAATGAGCGTGCCCCTTTCGCCCAAAACCACATATAATGTGGGCACTGTCAACGGCGGCACATCGGTGAATACCATTGCGCAGCACTGCGAGATGCTGCTTGACCTGCGCAGCGAGGATGCGGCCTGCCTGGAAGCCGTGCGCGATCAAACCTTTGCCTGCATTGAGAGCGAGCGGATCGACGGCGTTACCATTGAAACAGAATGTTTGGGTGATCGGCCTGTCGGCCCTAATCAGGAGCAGAGCGCCCTTGTGCAGCACATTTTAGCCATCCGCGCCGAAATGGGGCTGTCTGCCACCACGGTTGCCGCCAGCACGGATTGTAACATTCCCTTGTCCATGGGTGTGCCCAGTGCCTGCTTTGGCGTGTATCTTGGCAAAGGCGCTCACACGATGGAAGAATACCTGGAGCTGGATTCCCTGCCCACCGGGCTGAACCTGCTTTGGCGCATTTTTACCGAGCTTTGATCCCACCCCAATAAAAAAACAGCGCAGCGAAAGCTGCGCTGTTTTGTTTTTCGGTCGATCTTAGAACATCGCGATCACGAGGCCGTTGTAATGCTCCGTGATATAGTTTTTCACTTTGTCGCTCTTGAGCGCTTTAAGGAGAGCCTGGATGTCTTCGCGATTCTCGTCGCCTTCGCGCACCACGAGGATGTTCACATACGTGTTGGCAAAGGTCGCCATTTCGCCGGTGGTAACATCTTCGGTCACAAGCACAGCGCTGTATTCAAGGCCGGCGGCCAGCGCCACATTGCCGTTGATAACGCCAAAGTCCACATCGGGCAGCACGCGCGGGATCTGCTCGGCGGCCAGCTCTTCGATCTCAACGTTATACGGGTTTTCAACGATATCAAGCTTGGTCGCGGTCAGGCCGGCGCCTTCTTTAAGCTTGATGATTCCCTGGCTTTCCAGCAGCATGAGGGCACGGGCTTCGTTGGTCGTGTCGTTCGGCACGGCGATCTTGGCGCCCTGCGGAACGGCTTTCAGATCGCTGCTCTTGCCGGCATAGATGCCCAGGGGCTCGAAGTGGATGCCGCCAACGCTGACGAGCTTTGTGCCGTTTTCAACGTTGAAGTTCTCCAGATACGGCAGATGCTGGAAGTAGTTAGCGTCCAGCTCTTTGGCATCGAGCGCCGTGTTCGGCAGCACATAATCGTTGAACTCTTTGATCACGAGCTCATAGCCTTCGGCTTTGAGATCGTCTTTGATCAGCGCGAGGATCTCCGCATGCGGGGCCGGAGAAGCACCAATCGTGATCTTCTTCAGTTCGGACTCTTTGCCGCCGCAAGCGGACAAAGCGAGCATACACACGACAGCCAGCGTCAGCGCCAGCAAACGAATGCATTTTTTCATGTTCGATAACCTCCCTATGGTTTATCTGTTCTTTTTATCGACCGCTTTTGCCACCAGCTCAAACAGCAGCTGTATTGCAGAAACGATTGCGATCATAAGGATTACGGTAACCAGCATAACATCGTCTTTAAACCGGTTATAGCCGTAACTGATGGCGATAAAGCCAAGGCCGCCGCCGCCCACAGCGCCCGCCATGGCAGAATAACCAACAAGCGTAATGATCGTGATGCTCAGCCCACGGATCAAAGACGGCACGGATTCTGGCAGCATCACCCTGAAAATAATTTGCCAATCGGTAGCGCCCATGGTGCGCGCCGCCTCTATCATGCCCAGGTCAATCTCTTTAAGCGAGGTTTCCACCATGCGGGCCACAAAGGGCGCCGCCGCCACAGACAGGGCCACGATGGCCGCCGTAGGCCCGATGCTCGTGCCCACCAAAAACCGCGTGAGCGGGATGAGTGCCACGATCAGGATGATAAACGGCACGGACCGGCCCACATTGATGATCACGCTTAAAACGCTGTTTATCGCCCGGTTGGGGCGCAGCCCGTCCCGGTCGGTAATGGTGACCCACACGCCCAGCGGCAGGCCCACCAAATACGCAAACATCGCAGATACCAGCACCATATACAGCGTTTCCTGGGTGCCTGTGAGAAACTCGGGGATGTATTTTGCAAAATCGCCCATTATTCGTCCTCCTCTCCCAGGCCCAGCAGCAGCCGGGTGACCGCATTGGTCGGCTTCTGGAAAATGCCGGGCATCTCGCCCTGCTCAACAAACAACCCGTCGTTGATCACGGCCACTTTGTTGCAGATCGCACGCACCACGCCGATCTCATGCGTGATGATCATCACCGACACGCCCAGGTTGCGGTTGATATCCGTCAGCAGCTGCAGAATGCTCTTGGTGGTGACCGAGTCCAGCGCGCTGGTCGGCTCATCGCACAGAATGATCTTCGGGTTGCTTGCCAGCGCCCGCGCAATAGCCACGCGCTGTTTCTGCCCGCCCGAAAGCTGGGAAGGATACGCGTTTGCCTTGTCAGACAATCCTACAATCTCCAACAACTCGTCTGTGCGCCGGGCGATCTCTTCCTTGCTCTTGTGCTCCAGCTCCAGCGGGAAAGCAATGTTGCGCCGCACGGTGCGCTGCATCAACAAATGATAGCCCTGAAAAATTACGCCGATTTGCTTGCGCAAAGCGATCAGATCGCGCCCGCGCAGTGTGGAAATATCGCGCCCTTCAATCTCAATGGTGCCGCTTGTGGGCGTTTCCAATAAAGCAATGCAGCGCAGCAGGGTGCTTTTGCCCGCGCCGCTCATGCCGATGATCCCAAAAATATCGCCCTTTTGCACATCCAGATCAATGTTGCGCAGCGCCATGATCTCATGGTCGGTCACAAAGGTTTTACTCAGGCCCCTGATCTGAATGATGGGCGTTCCCTCACTCACTCTCTCATCCTCTTTCATCAAAAATAAAAAACGTCCGCCGGGTTCCCGCGGACGTGCTTACAGCAACGTGATACCACCTCAGGTTCGCGCCCGTCTCACAACAAGGCGCCTCATCGGGTCCTATCAGACCCTGCCGCTGTAACGGAGCGGACCCGCCGCAGCCTCAGCTGTTAACCTCGGTGCGGTAGCTCCCGGACCATATTCAACGCTCATGCGGTGCCCGCTTTCACCTACCCGGGCTCTCTAAAACCGATGGTTACGCTTACTCATCCGTTCATCGCCTAATATGTAAAAACATTATAGGGGGTAACAGAAATTCCGTCAACCCCCTATTTTCAACATTTTATATCAGCGGCGCTACAATGCGCAGCACAGCGCGGAACACGCGCACCAGCCACGGCACGCGCAGGCAATCTTCATAGGTAAACTCCGTGCACACATCCAGCGTGTCCAGGTATGTTTGCTTCATATCCTCAATGCACCGGCACCCATACATCCAAACCGCGCACTCCATGTGCAGATACAGGCTGCGATAGTCAAGGTTGATGGTGCCCACCACGCCGTATTGATCGTCAGACACAAAACTTTTGGCATGGATAAACCCGGGCGTATATTCATAAATCCGCACGCCGGCCTTGGTCAGCTGCCGGTAATACGAACGTGTCATGGAATGCACAAAGCGCCTGTCCGGCACATGCGGGGTAATGATGCGCACATCCACGCCGCTCTTGGCCGCCGTTGTAAGCGCGGTTACCAGTTCATTATCTATGATCAGATACGGTGAATTGATATACACATATTCTTTGGCGCGGTTGATGATATTCAGATATACCGTTTCACCCACCAACTCGTTATCGTGCGGCGAATCGGTAAACGGGATCAAATACCCGTCACTCTCGATCTTGTCGATTTCTTCCCGCGGCGGGGCGAACGCGCTATACTCCTCTTTTTCGCCCGTTGAGGCATCCCACAGCGCCAGAAACGCCGCCGTCATCGCATGCACCGCTTCGCCGCGCATCTTCACGCCGGAATCCAGCCAATGGCCGTGCTTGGGATAGGCGTTGATGTATTCATCCGCCAGATTGATCCCGCCCGTGAAGCCCACCATGCCGTCGATCACACAGATCTTGCGATGGTCGCGGTTGTTAAAACGCGAGGTGATCAGCGGCACAAACCGGTTATACGCCAGCGCACGGATGCCCTTTTTGCGCAGCGTTTGATAATAATCGGGCGGCAGCGTGAACGCACAGCCCATATCATCGTATACCACGCGCACATCCAGCCCCTGCTGCGCCTTACGCTCCAAAATCTCCAGGATGGGATCCCACATTTTGCCGGGGTTGATGATGAAATACTCCAGAAAAATAAATTTTTCCGCTTTTTCCATTTCTTCCATCATGCTCTGGAACATCACTTCGCCGATCGGTAAATACTCCACCTGCGTGTTCTGCATCACGGGCACACTGGAAGCCGTTTTTAAATACTGTGCCTGCAAGGCCGCATCCCTGTCTTCTTCGCGCAGCTTATCCTGCGTGTCGCGCAGCGAACCCATGGTTTTGATATATTCCTGCTTGAGCCCTTCCAGCCGGCGGCGTTTGCGCTTGCTGTGATAGTTGCGCCCGAGCAGGAAAAAGCACAGCGCACCGAAAACAGGCAGCAGCATGATGGGCACGATCCACGCAATCTTATAAGCCGGGTTCCTATCAGTGTTCAAAATATACGCCACAAGGCACAGGGAAAACACGGAGGCCGCCGCATAATAAATGGCAAAATGGCGGCGGAAGAACACCAGCGTCAGCACCATTGCCGCTACCTGCAACAATAAGAATATGCCCATAAATGCTGTGCGGCTGAACACCATTTTCAGCAGCTTTTCCAGTTTTTTGAGCAGCTCGTTCCCCTCCTTTTCGCCTTTATTTGCTATTATACATGATTCAACCCTGTTTTTCGACAAAAAAAGAACGGCGCTAATGCGCCGTTTTTCTTTTTTTGTTACTCTTCCTCTTCTTCAAATTCTTCAGCGAAGATCTCTTCCACCACTTCGGTCAGTTCGTCCATCATGTCTTCGTCAACCGCCACAAACTCTTCGTCTTCCTGGCCGGCGTTGACAACGCGCAGGATAAACATATCCGGCACCGTCTCTTCGTCAAACTCTTCGTCAGTCGCTTCGGTCATAACGGCATATTCTTCGCCCTTATGTTCAAACGTAAACTGGATTTCAAACTCCACTTCGTTGCCTTCTTCGTCCTCGAAAACGACGATATCTACTTCCTGATCGTTAAACTCCATGATCAGCACCTCTTTCTGTATTTGCGACGCACAGCCGCTTAATATGATTGTATCCTAAACCGTGGGAAATATCAACGGATAATCCATTATTCCCGCCGATCGGACGCGGAAACAAACTTGGTGCTTTCCGACAGCCACAAAAGCGGCACATCCGCCGTGGGACCGTTACGGTTTTTGGCCACCACCGCCCATGCTTCGTTTGTTATCATTTCTTCAAATTCTTCATCCGTCATGTCTTTATCGCGCACCAGCAGATCCCGCTGATGCATCAGGAACATAACAATATCGGCATCCTGCTCGATGGAGCCCGATTCGCGCAGGTCGGCCAGCATCGGCCGGCGTGCCTGCCCGGTGCGCCGCTCAATATCGCGGTTCAGCTGGCTGAGGATCATGATTGGCGCACCTATGTCGCGCGCCAGCAGCTTAAGGCTGCGCGTCAGCTCAGACACTTCCTGCATGCGGTTTTCCTGCCGCCCGCGGCTGTTTGATGTCATCAGCTGCAAATAGTCAATGATCACCAGGCCCAGCGGCTCTTTGGCCGAGCAGCGCATACAGCGAGAGCGAATCTGTGTTACCGTAGCGCTGCCGGATGCATCCACATAGATGGGCGCCGCCTGCGAAATGGTGCGCATCGGCTCCACCAGCTTGGCAAACTCCGCTTCCGTCAGCCGCCCGCTGCGCGCCGCGCCCAGGTCTACCCCTGCTTCGGAACACATCATGCGCAGCGCAAGGTCATCCGCCGACATTTCAAGGCTGAAGATCGCCACCGGCTTATGCGCTTTTTTAGCCACGTTGAGCGCAATGTTCAGCGCAAAGCTGGTTTTGCCGCAGCCGGGGCGGGATGCCAGCACGATCAGCTGGCCTTTTTCAAAGCCGCCGGTGGTTTTATCAAGGTCGGGGAACCCGGTGGGCACCCCGGTAATGCCCCCGCCGGTTTTCATCGCTTCGCTCACCCGGTTATACGCATCAATCAAAGCGCCGCGGATGGGCAACAGCGAGTCAGACTGCCGCCGGGTTGACAGCGCATACACCTCGTTATGCGCATCGGACACCACTTCTTCGGCCGGCCTGTCGGCTGCAAAGCCGCTGCCAACCATGTTGCTCCCCGCGCGGATCACGCCGCGCAGCAAACTCCTGTCTTCTACAATGGCCACATACTGTTCCACATTGGCCGCCACCGGCACAAGGCGGGACAGGTTGGTTAAATATTCCATGCCGCCCGCTGCGGCCAGCGTGCCGCGCATTGTCAGCCGGTCCAGCACTGTCACAAGGTCTACCGGCTGATGCTCGGCATACAAGCTGCCCATTGCTTCAAAGATCATGCGATGGCTTTCCAAATAAAAATCTTCTGCCTGCAGGCTTTCCAGCGCCGTGATCACGGCTCCTTCTTCCAGCAGCATACTGCCCAGCACGGATTGCTCCGCCTCCACGCTGTGGGGCGGCACACGCCGCTGCCGTTCTTCCACGTCGCTCACCTCCGCTGCTATGCTTTACTCCGCCTGTTCCACCGCCACCGTTACCGTGCAGGACACATTGGCATACGGCTTGATCTCCACTTTATATTCGCCCAAGCGCTTGATCGGTTCGCTGAGCACGATGCGCTTTTTATCCAGCTCCACGCCGAAGCGGGCCTTGATCTCATCTGCGATTTCACGCCCCGTGATGGCGCCGAACAGCCGGCCTTTATCCCCGGCTTTTACCTTCATCACAATCGCCGAGCCCTGCAGCTCTGCCGCCATTTTTTTGGCCGCTTCCAGCTCCAGCGCCGTGCGGTGTGCATCCACCTTGAGCTTGGCAGACGCCGCGTTTACTGCCGCGGCCGTTGCTTCCTTGGCAAATCCCTTGGGCAAAAGAAAATTGCGGCCGTACCCGTCGGATACTTCAACGACCTGCCCGGCTTTCCCCGTTCCGCGCACATCTTTTAACAAAACAACCTTCATATGCTATCCCTCATTTCAGTTCGGTGCGCCCGCCCATATACGGCACAAGCGCTTCCGGAATGGTCACCGTGCCATCCGCGTTCTGATAGTTTTCCAGCACGGCTGCCAGCGTGCGGCCCACGGCAAGACCCGATCCATTGAGCGTGTGCACAAACACCGGCTTGTCACTGCCGCGGCGGCAGCGGATGTTGGCGCGCCGAGCCTGGAAATCTTCAAAGTTGCTGCACGAAGAGATCTCCACATACCGGTTATAGCTGGGCATCCACACTTCCAGGTCATACGTTTTGGCGCTGGAGAAGCCGATATCTCCGCTGGAAAGCGACATCACGCGATACGGCAGCTTGAGCAGCTGCAGGATGCGTTCGGCATCCGCCGTCAGCCGTTCCAGATCTTCATAGCTGTTTTCCGGGTCCGCAAAATGCACAAGCTCCACTTTGTTGAACTGGTGCTGGCGGATGTTGCCACGCGTGTCGCGCCCGGCGCTTCCCGCTTCGGCGCGGAAACAGGCGCTGTATGCGCAGTAGCGCATCGGCAGGGCATCGCGGTCAAGGATCTCATCGCGGTGCATGTTCGTTACCGGCACTTCCGCCGTTGGGATCAAAAAATAATCCGTGTTGTTTACTTTAAAGGCATCTTCTTCAAATTTGGGCAGCTGACCCGTGCCTACCATGGAACGGCGATGCACCATATAAGGCGGGAAAATCTCGGTGTACCCGGCCTGTTCGGTGTGCGTGTCCAGCATAAACGCGTAAATCGCGCGCTCCAGCCGCGCACCCAGCCCGCGGTAAAACGTGAAGCGGGAGCCCGTTACCTTCGCCGCCGCATCCCAATCAAAAATGTTCAGCGCCACGCCCAGATCCCAGTGCGCCTGCGGCTCAAAATCAAACTTCGTCGGTTCGCCCCACGTGCGCACAAGCACGTTTTCCGTATCGTCTTTACCAACGGGCGTGCTGCTGTGCGGAATGTTGGGGATGGAAAGCAGGATATCCTGATATTTGCGGTCCAGCTCCTCGAGCGCCGCTTTGTCCGCCGCCAAATCTTGCCGTTTTACGATTTCCATAAACCGGGCGCGCACATCCTCCGTCTGCGCTTTGTCAACCGGGCCCTGTGCGCAATGCTCCAAAAATGCCAGCAGCAGCGTGCGGGCCTGCTGTTCATCCGATTCGGGCGCAAATCCCGCGCAGAAGCCTTCCGCTCTGGCCTGCACCGCAGCAACAGCGACCGGTTTGCCGGCGTTCTTGGCAGCCTGCTGCATCAGCGGCATAAACCCGCTCAGCCGGTTACGTGAGGCCTGCCTTGCCTCGCTTTGCGCCATCAGCGCGCGGCGCTGCACATCCAGCTCGATCAACGTATCCACAACGGCGGCATCCGCGTTTCTGTTGATCAGCGCCTGCCGCAGCTCTTCGGGGTTCTGCCTAATTCTTCTTGCGTCCAGCATCGGTTTGTTCCTCCTGCATTTTATCCGTGCAAATTATATTTCTTTGAGTTTCATGTCTCCGGTTTTGATCCAGCCCACTTTGCGCATCGCGCCCGCAAATGCCAGCGACAGCGCGGCCGGCGCAATAAACTGCATCACCAGTATCTTAATCCAAATCAGCACAGCCGGCTGCGTGCCCGCCATGGCTGTCCACGTGCCAATGGTGCCCACAAGGCCGCTGGTGCCCATACCCGCGCCCATGGCAACGTTGGTCATCCCAGCCACCGTGGTGGAAATGGGGCCGAGAATGGCGCTTGCCAGGATCACCGGCACCCAGATCACCGGCTTTTTCACAATATTCGGCACCTGCAGCATGCTCGTGCCCAGGCCCTGGCTGAGCAGGCCGCCCCAGCCGTTTTCTTTAAAGCTGATCACCGCAAAGCCGATCATGTTCGCGCAGCACCCGGCCGTGGCCGCGCCCGCGGCCAGCCCGGTCAGATTCAGCGAAATCGCGATCGCCGCGCTGGAGATGGGCGCCGTCAGCGCCATGCCCATCACAACGGACACGATAATGCCCATGGGAATCTTGTGCAGCTCCGTCGCCGCATTGATAAACGCGCCGATCCACGTCATAAACTGGCTGATCCCCGGGCCCACAAAAATGCCCGCAAGGCCGCCCGCCACAATCACCGTCAACGGCGTGACCACAATATCCATTTTGGTTTTGCCCGCTACCAGCGCGCCAATTTCCACGCCGACCACCGCGGCGATATACGCGCCCACCGGGCCGCCCAGCGAGTAGCCGATCGCGCCGGTCGCCGCGCTGGAAAACACCGTAAGCGGTTTGCTCTTAAGGCCATATGCAATGGCAACGCCGATCGCCGAGCCTACAACAGGGCTGCTGGCCGCCAGCACGCCCGTGAGCTGCTCCAAGAAGCTCAGTCCAGGGATCTTGCTGATCTGGGAAATAATCAGCCCGATAATCAGCGAGGCGAACAGGCCCTGCGCCATGGCGCTCAGCCCGTCAAGGAACCAACGCCTGAGTAGTTTGTTTACAAATCCTTCGTTTTTTGAACTGGATGGCATAATGCTCCAATCCTTTCAAAGTATCCTTAACGGGGGCGGCTTCCCGATGCCTTCAGCGGCTTTCTTTCGGTGCTCCCCTCCCGCCTTTTACCAGAAAATACGCGCTCAGCGCACCCGCATATACTCAATACGCACGCCGAACCGGTCCAGCGAATCCACAACGGGGCTCAGGTCTGTATACGCGCCGTACACTTCCACCCGCCCGTCCTGGAAGGAAAACTGAAGAATCTCGTGCGCCTTATCATACTGCACGTCTTCCAGCTCGGAAAACCGGTGCCGCTGCACGCGCCCATCGGTGCTGAACAGCACTTCGTTCTCCGCCAGCATATAATATGTGCCCAAAAATCGTTTGAGCCACAGCAGCATATACACTGCTGCACCCACCGTGAGCACAACGGCCAGCACACGGTCAGCCACCGCGGTGCTGCCAATGGTCAGCGCCACTGCGCCCATTGCAACGGCGCAGTAAAACAAGCCCTGCCAAAGCGTGGGCAGCATCTGTTTCCATGCGCGCTGTTTCTTTCTTTTCATGTTTCTGCCTTTACATCCGTTCCGGCGCCGCAACGCCCAGCAGCGTCAGCCCCGTGTGCAGCACCGTGTTGGCCGCCGCGCTCAGGCCTACGCGCGCCGCGCTGGCTGCCTTGTCATCATCCAGGATCCGCACTTCGTAATAGAACCGGTTGTACGCCTGCGCCAGCTCAACCACGTTCCGCGCGATCAGATACGGCTCGTTTTTCTCCATTGCCGCTTTAAGCGTTTCCGGGAACCGGGCGATCGACCGCAGCACCGCAAAGGCAAACTCGTTCTCCAGCGCGCTGAAATCGGGCGTTTCGTTCATCACATCGGCCGCTTTTTGCAGCAGGCTGTTCGTGCGCGCATAAGTGTATTGCACATACGGCGCCGTTTCCCCTTCAAAGGAAAGCACCCGATCATACGAGAAGGCAATATCCTTGATGCGGGCGTTGTACAGTACACCGAACACCACGGCGCCAATGCCCACCTTGCGGGCCACTTCGTCTTTATTTTCAATGTTGGGCGATTTTTCGTCCAAAATCATGCGCGCCCGTTCCACGGCCGAAAGCAGCACGTCTTCCAGCCGCACCACGTTGCCCTTGCGGGTCGACAGCGTGCCGCCGTCTGCCAGCGACACCATGCCAAACGCCACATGCTCCAAATCGGCCGCCCAATCGTGCCCCATCAGTTCCACCGTTTTGAACCACTGGCGGAAATGCAGGTTCTGCTGATACGCCACCACATACAGGCACTTGGCAAAATCATAGGTGTGCTTGCGGTAAAACGCCGCGGCCATATCGCGCGTGGCATACAGCGTTGCCCCGTCGGATTTAAGCACCAGGCACGGCGGCATCCCGTACGGTTCAAGGTCAACCACCTGCGCGCCGTTGGATTCGGTCAGCAGCCCTTTTTCGCGCAGCTCTTCGATCACAGGCTCCATCTTGTCGTTATAAAAGCTTTCGCCGGCATAGGAATCAAAGGTGATGCCCAGCATGTCATACACGTGCATCACTTCTTTGATCGTCGTGTCCTTGAACCGCACAAAAAGGTCCATCGCTTCGGGGTCATTGTCCTCAATGCGGCGGAACCACTGGCGCCCAAGATCGTTGAGCGAATCATCCGCTTCCGCTTCGGCATGGAATTTTACATACAGTTTGAGCATGCCTTCCACGCCCGCCTGTTCAATATCCATGCCGTTGCCCCACAGCTCGTACGCCGCCAACAGCTTGCCGAACTGGGTGCCCCAGTCGCCCAAATGGTTGATGCCTACGGAGCGATACCCCATAAAGTTATACAGGTTATACAGCGCATGGCCGATCGCCGTGCTGCTCAAATGCCCGATATGGAAGGGCTTGGCAATGTTGATCGAGCTGTAATCGATGCACACCGTGCGCCCATGTCCCACGTCTTCCGCGCCGTATTTGTCGCCCTGCGCCTGCACCGCGTTAAGCACAGTCTTCGCGTAAAGCTGCTTGTCCACCGTAAAGTTAACATAGCCTTTTACCGCTTCCACGCCCGTTACGCAGTCAGCCTGCGGCGCTTCGGCGATGCTCTGGGCGATCATCATCGGGTTTTTGCGCATGGTTTTGGCAAAAGCAAAACAGGGCAGCGCATAATCTCCCATCGCAGGATCCGGCGGGATCTCCATCAGCGATACAACGGCATTTGCTTCCATCCCCACCAACGGGGCGATTTTATCAGCGATCATAGAACGAAAAGGCATAATTTCAGGCTCCTTTTCCGATTTTGCGTATGTTAAAAAAACCTCTGCAATTTGCAATAGTATACACCAATTGCGCAGCAAAGAAAAGCGAATATCGCATTTTCCCGCCCCGCACGTCCGGCTCCGGCGCAGATTTTTGTTTTTCTGCCGATTTTTCTTGCTTTACCCCTTGACATTCCTTTTCCTTAGCGTTATTATAACTAAGCCTTATGTACCGGTAGCTCAGTTGGATAGAGTGTTTGACTACGAATCAAAAGGTCGGGGGTTCGAATCCCTTCCGGTACACCAAAACGGAGCAAAGCGAACTTTGCTCCGTTTTTTATTATTTATTATTTATAAAAGCGGCATGATTCTTCATGCCGCTTTGCTGTTTTGCTCAGTCCTGCACCTGCTTCGTTTCAACCGCTTTACCGGCTTGTTTGGCCAGCTGGTTGACCAGCACCGCCGCACCGGCGCACAGCACGCCCTGCAGCAGTCCATCCGGAAAACCGACCAAATACACTCCGAACACTGCACCCAGCACCGTGAGCGCAAAGGGGATCGTCCAGTCCGGGATCTTGGGAACCGATTTCAAAAACAGCCCCAGCACGTACAACGCCGCCGCCACAACGTGCATATTCTGTGCGATGAACTCCGAAAACTCCATCCTTTCACCTCCTTCCTACAGCCCGATCTTCGCTGCCGCCACACCCAGCACTGCCAGCGTGATCCATTGCAGCACCGCGCTGAACAGTTGTTCTGCCCGCCGCTGCGGTTTCTGCTCAAGCACATTCATGCGCCTTACACAATGATCCATCTGCTTGGTAAACTGATCGTTGATCACCGCCTGCATGCTCAGCGAGAGCTGAAAATCCCGCTGCCCCTTTTTATGCTCCGCCAGCGTGAGCCTGATCTGATCCAGCGCTTTATCGATCTGCTCATGCTTATATTCGCATAACAATCGCTCCGCTTCTTTCATCCTCGGCCACGGAGCCGCCTCAAACGCCCCATGGCATTCACCTCCATTTTGTTGTTCACTCCCATTATACAAACATATGTTCGTATTTCGGACGTAATTTGCAAAATTATTTTTTCCGCATGACAATGC
Organism: Clostridia bacterium; assembly: GCA_017439715.1. Taxonomy (GTDB): domain Bacteria; phylum Bacillota; class Clostridia; order Christensenellales; family QAND01; genus RGIG3178. Next base: position 46,449 of record JAFSIR010000024.1, read on the forward strand.
ATTTGTGCACATGCTACAATAAAGAAAAAAACGGGAGGACAGGGCATGTATAAACAACCGTGGCGCCTTGTGCAAAACCGCATCCGCGGCAACGGTGGGCGAGAGATCGATAAATTCCGCGGGATCGAACCGCCGGTAGACGATAACAGCGGGTCTGAATCGTGGGTCGGTTCCGATACGCGCGTGGCCATCCCGCCGGAAGGCAAGCCGAATTACGGCTGTGCCGAAGTGATCCGGCCGGACGGCGAAAGAATGTTTTTGTTCGAAGCCATCGCGCAGGCGCCGGAGCAAATGCTCGGCTCGACGCATCTGGCCAAAAACGGGCAAAGCCTGGGCGTGCTGATCAAGTTTTTGGACGCGCAGTTTCAATACAGCCTGCAGTGCCACCCCACGCGCCCGTGCGCAAAAGCGCTGTGGGACAGCGACTATGGCAAGGAAGAAAGCTGGTATGTGCTCGGCACGCGGGATGACACGGCAGAGCCCGCGTATATCCTGCTGGGCTTTAAAGAAGGCGTAACGCCCGAAGCCTGGGCGGAAGCGTACCGCGCGGAAGACATCAAAAAGCTGGAGAGCATGTGCCACAAGGTGTATATCCAACCGGGTGACGTGTTTTTTGTTGGCGGCGGCGTGCCCCACGCCGTGGGCGAAGGCTGCTTTGTGATCGAAGTGCAGGAGCCGAGTGATATCACCGTGAGCGTGTATACCGCCCCGGTGCGGCACCGCATGAAAGGCTGGCCGGAACCGACGGAAGAATACATCAAAGTGTACGACGAGCGGTTTATGAACGCGTTCGTGTTTGATGCCTGCAGCGAGGAAGAAAACCTGCGCCGCTGGAAGATTGCCCCCTCGCTGCTGCGCAGCGGCGATGGCTGGCGCGAAGAGATCATGATCGGCCCGGCGCAAACGGAATATTTCTCCTTTACCCGCCTGACCGTGGAAAACGGCGCTGCCCCGCTGCGGAACACCGGGTTTATGCAGGTTGCCATCGTGGTCGATGGGGAAGGCACGCTCAATTACGAGGGCGGTAGCCTGCCCCTGAAAAAGGCCGATGAGCTGTTTTTCCCCTATGGGCTTGCGTCTGCCAGCGTGTCCGGCTCCGTTACCGTGATCCTGTGCCACCCCGAAGGCGTTACCTATTGATCCTAAAGGCCGTTTCACACGGCCTTTTTTAATCCCAAAAACGAAAGGATGAGACGCTTGAACGAAAACAAAGCTGTCCAAGTGCGCCGCCTGGCTGACAATGCGCGGATCGAAACGCTGCGGATGCTGGCCACGCTCGGCAACGGCCACGTTGGTGGTTCGCTGTCGGTGTGCGACGCGCTGGCCGTGTTGTACAGCGGCCGCCTTAAGCATGACCCTCAAAACCCCCAATGGGAGGGCCGCGATTATCTGGTGCTCTCCAAAGGCCACGCCGGCCCCGCCTTGTATGCAACGCTGGCGCTGCGCGGCTTTTTCCCGCTGGAAACGCTGCAAACGCTCAACCGCGTGGGCACCATCCTGCCCAGCCATTGCGACCGGCTGAAAACCCCCGGCATTGATATGACCACCGGGTCTCTGGGCCAGGGCATCTCCGCCGCGCTCGGCATGGCCCTGGGCCTTAAAGCCCAGCAAAAACCCAACCGTGTGTATGCCATCATCGGCGATGGTGAAATGCAGGAAGGCCAGGTGTGGGAAGTGCTGCTCGCCGCGCCAAACAAGGGCGCCGATAACCTGATCGTACTGGTGGATGATAACGGCCAGCAGGTGTGCGATTTTACCCGCAATATCAACGATATCGGCGACCCCGCCGTTAAAGCCGCCGCCTTTGGCTGGCACACCGAAACCTGCGACGGGCATGATCCCGCCGCGATCGATGCTGCAATCCAGGCCTGCCTTGACGCAAAAATGCCCGGCTTCATCCGGCTTAAAACCGTTAAGGGCAAGGGCTGGGCGGCCATGGAAGGCGTGGTGGCCAACCACGCCATGAAAGGGCTGACCGCGCAAATCGTGGCCGAGCCCATCGCGCAGCTGACTGCCGCGCTTGAGGAAAAGGAGGAAGCCTGATGATAGATGTGATCTCCGCTGTCACCGCCGACCCCATTGCCATGCGCGAAGCGTATGCCGAAACGTTGCTGCACCTGGCCGAAGAAAATCCCCGCGTGGTAGACCTTGAGGCCGACCTTGGCGCTTCTGTTAGTATGAACGGGTTTGCCCGCTGCTTCCCCGATCGGTTTTTTGATATGGGCATTCAGGAGCAGAACATGGTTAGCACCGCTGCCGGCATGGCCGCTGTGGGGCTGATCCCGTTTGCTCACTCTTTCGGCTCGTTCATTACCCGCCGCGCGTGCGACCAGATCTATCTTTCCGCCGGGTACGCCAAATGCCCCGTTAAACTCGTTGGGTCCGATCCCGGCGTGTGCGGTGCGCTCAACGGCGGCACCCACCAATCAAACGAAGATATCGCCCTGATGCGCAGCGTGCCGAACATCGTGATCGTGGAACCGGCAGACACCGTGTCCCTGCAGTGGACGCTGATCAACGCCGCCAACGATGACAGGCTGTTTTATATCCGCCTGCAGCGCGCCGAAAATGTGCGCCTGTATCAGGATGGAAAAACGTTCGCCTTCGGCCGTGCCAATCTGCTGCGCCCGGGGTGCGACGTAACCCTGATGTGTTTGGGCTCTCTGATGGCGGATGAAACGCTTAAAGCCGCCGAAATGCTCCGAAACGAAGGCATCGAAGCCCGCGTGCTGGATATGTTCACCGTAAAACCGCTGGACACCGAAGCTGTTCTGGCCGCCGCAAGGGAGACGGGCGCTATCGTGGCTGTTGAAAACCACAGCATCATCGGCGGCCTTGGCAGTGCCGTGGCCGAAACGCTCGCAGAAGCCGGGGCAGGCGTGCCGTTTGCCCGCATCGGCATTCGCGATCGGGTGGGTGAAGTGGGCACCTCGGCCGAGCTGCGCACCGTGATGGGCATGACAAGCGCGGATATCTATGCCGCCGCCAAAAACGCCATCAGCCAAAAACGATGAACAAACCGAAAAAACCGGCGCCTGAGCGCCGGTTTTTTTTGGTGCAAATCCCGCCGTATTCCTGTATACTAAGGATATAGACCGGCCTGTTAATAAAAAAGCCGGAAAACCGCTGTTTGCCCCGGGCTGTTTGCCCGCCGATTGGAGGCTGAAGATGGACAAAGCTGTTGACCGCGTTCCCCTGCAGGAGCTGTTCTCGCTCTATGGGCGCAATGTGTACGCCCGCGTATTCGATAAAACGCAGGATACGGAGCTGACAAAGGCTGTTGTGCTCAGCACGTTCCGCGCTGTTGGCTCGTCGATCCCGCGCGGCCAGGATGCCGATCATTCCCTGCGCTTGCTGCACGCTTATGCCGATGCGGAGCTGGACAGGCTGATGAGCCCCGGCTTTGACGACCCGATCCGCCAAATCTGGGACGAGCTTGCCCAGGACGATGAGGATGTGCCCGCCGCAGCCGAAACGGAAGCGCTGATGGAAGCAGCGGTTGAAGAGCCGATTGAAGAGCCGATTGAGGAACCGATTGAGGAACAGATTGAAGAGCTCATAGCAGAACCGGTACAAGTGCAGGAAGAGGAAGATGCGCAAGCTCCGGCGGAAGAAGCCGCGCAACCGCCCGTGATCCCCGATCCGCCCGTGCAGGATCCGGCGCCCGCACCGCGGCCGTGGCCGCCCGTGCGCGATGAAGAAGACAATGAAATGATTTTTCAGCCCGTGCCGCGCCCGTCCGCACCGAAGAAGTATCACCCCACGGCAGAGCTGGCCGCCAATCCTGATCCTGAGCCCATCCCTGAGCCGGAGCCCGTTCCCGCCCCCAAGCCGCGGCCCGAAGCGCCGTATATCCCCATTTCTGGTGCCGGGCGCGCCGCTTCCCGGCCGGCCGATCCGCCCAAGCGCCGTTTGTGGAAGCCCGTGTGCATCACGCTGGTGCTTGCCCTTGCCCTGTGGGGCGGCGCCTGGTATCTGATGGAAGAAGGCCTTATCCCGTCGGTAGATCTTGGTTACCAGTGGGTGCGCGAAACGCTGTGGCCCCTGCTCACCCAAAGATAAAAACAAAAGATCCCCCGTTGGAAAACCAACGGGGGTTTTTGTTTATGCATGCATTTTTAAAGCAAAAACAGTTCTGCGATCAGCACCACCGCGCAGCAGGAAACGGACACCTTGAACAGGTCTGCCCCCAGCCACGCCGTTACAACGCCCACACCCAGCGCCAATAACCCGGACAGCTGGCTCCCCGTTGCGTGCAAGATGGCAGGAAATGTCATCACCGCGAGGGTGACATACGGCACATAGAACAGAAACGATTGAACGAACCGGTTTTTGATCTGCCGGCGCAGCAGCGTAAGCGGCAGGGCGCGCACGGCGAATGTGACCGCCGCCATCACCAAAAGATACAGATATGTGTTCACCATTATGCGCTGCCCTCCTCTCGGCGCGGGAACAGCAGCGCCGCCCCGGCAGACAGCAGCACCGTGAGCAGGATGGTGCGGGTCCCTTCAGAAACGCGTGCAAGCATCGGCAGGCACGATGCGGCATAAGAACAGGCAAAGCAAACGGCGATCAGCCCGGCGATCACTTTATTTTTCCGAGCGGGCGGGATGATCACCGCCAAAAACATGCCATACAGCGCCACGCTGCATGCGCTGACCAGCCTTGCCGGCATCAGGCTGCCCGCCAAAGCGCCCAGCGCCGTGCCCAGGCCCCAGGCAGGGGAGGCAACCATAAACGCGCCATAGGTGTAAAACGGGTTCAAAAAGCCCGGCCGTGCCAACGCAATGCCAAACAGCTCATCCGTTAACCCGAACGCCAGGCCCAGCCGGTGCCGCAGCTTCAAATTGGGCGCGGTGCGCTGGCTCATGGCACAGCTCATCAAAAAATAGCGGGCGTTGGCGATCAGCGTGATCAACGCCAGTTCCAAACACGTTGCCTTGGCAGCGATCATGGTAAACCCCGCATATTCTCCGGCGGAAGCGTTGCACAACAGGCTGGCCAACAGCCCCTGAAAAGGCGTAAGCCCGGCATTGCGCGCTGCAATGCCGAGCGAAAAAGATACCGCCAAATATCCCAGCGCGATCGGAATGCCGTCACGTATCCCGGTGCTCAGGGCGATTCTGTTTTCCTGTTTCATATTGCCCCTGCTATATTTTCTGTTTTATTCAAAAAGCTCGTCCATCAGCGAGGCGATCTCGTTTGCCCGCTGCGCAGTGCCTTCTTTATCCATCACGATCACGCCATCATCCAGCACCAGCAGCAAATCGCCCTCGCCCGCTTCCGGGCAGGCGGCGTGCGGCAAGCTTTCCATGCTGCCGTTCTGCGCCTCGCATATCATGAAACTGCCCTCAATGCGGTCAACCGTGATTCTCATTTGATGATACCTCGGCTGTAATCATCCGTCGGCTCCATATTCCATTCAATCGTTTGCCCGTCGGTAATGGCGGCAACATGGCCCTGCTTATCCGTGCGGAACAGCAGGATCTGGTTCTCTTTGAGCCATTCCACCGTTTCAATATGGGGGTGGTTGTAATCGTTGCCCGTTTCACAGGTGATCACTGCCCATGTGGGGTTTACCGCTTCCAAAAACTTGTCGTAGGCCGAACTGGAGCTGCCATGGTGCCCCATTTTGATCACATCGGAAGCAACGGTGCGCCCCGTGTTGAGAATATCCTGCAGCGCAGGCCGCTCCGCATCTGCACAGAACAGGAAAGACCGCGCCCCGTATTCCACGCGCAGCACAATGCTCCAGTCGTTCAAATCGTCATACTTTTTCACCGGGCCCAGCACGGTAACCACCGCGCTGCCCAGCTCATAGGTGTCGCCCGGCACAGCCGCCGTTACCTTGAGCTTTTTCTTTTTCACCGCTTTGAGCACGTTTTCATATGTCTGTGTGTTGGCGGACACCTTGGGCATCAGCACCTTTTCCACATCCATGTTCAAAATCACGCCATCCAGCGCCCCGATATGGTCTTCATGGGGATGCGTGCCCACAACATAGCGCAGCGAGGTAACCCCCTGCTCAGCCAGATACTGCAGCACCAGGTCTTCATCCTCGTTGTTGCCCGCATCGATCAGCATATGTTCGCCCTCTACGCTGACAAGAATGCTGTCTGCCTGCCCCACATCGATATAATGCACTTCCATGGTTGGGCCATCGCTGTTCCACAGGCTGGGCCCCGCCGTCGGTGCCGGGCTGTTATATCCGTCAGAAGGAAACAGGTCTCCCTGCATCACAAGATAAACAATCAGGATCGCGATAAAGATCAAGGCCCTGATCAGCATTTGCTGTTTTGCGTTGTCTTTTCGGTTCATTCTGATCCCTCCTGCAAGATACACTTAGTATATCATATTCCCGGCCAATCTGCTTTTGCTTTTTTGCGCGCGGATACGGCACATAAAAAAACAGCGCGGCCGAACATCGGTCGCGCCGCTTTGCTGTTGTTGTTACTCAGCGTCTGCCTGTGCCTGTTTCTTTTCCCCGATGCTGAGGATCATGTTCAGGAAGATGCCGAAGATGGCCGCACCGGCAACACAGGGCACCTGCATACCAAAGAACGGGATGTTGCCGCCGAAAGCATAGTTGCCGCCGATGCCGATAACCATGATGGACGCGATCACAGCGATATTCTTGGAGGAGAACATGTCCACTTTCTTGTCGATCATGATGGCAATACCCTGCGCAGCAATGGCGCCAAACAGGTAGATTTCCAGGCCGCCGATGACCGCCAGCGGAATGCCGTAGATCACCTGAATGAGCGGAGTGAAGAAGCTGATGACCATTGCGATCACGGCTGCTAACGCCAGCACAGCCACGCTGAACACCTTGGTGATGGCCATGGTGCTGATGTTTTCGCCGTAGTTCGTGCCGGCGGGGCCGCCAAGCAGACCGGAGATCATATCGCACAAACCGTCGCCGATGAGGTTGCGGTCAAGCAGGTCGATCAGGTTGTATTTTTTATTGGAGCCTTTTTTCTTCGCTACGTCGTTTACATAAATATCAAGCTGATACATATGCGCCGTGGATTCCGGGATCGTTGCGATCGCAACCGGCATGATCGCGACCACCGCGCCCAGGGACACTTTGGGCAGCGAGAACGCGGGCACCGCGAAGATGGACCCATCGCCCAGTTTCCACAGGGAAGCTTCAAGGGCGCCGGCGGGCATGGCGCGGAACAGGCTGATATCCGTGACTGCCATCACGATAGCGGCAAACGCACAGCCGGTCAGCGCGCCGAGCAGCAGCGGCAGCTGGGCCAAAAAGCCTTTCAGATAACGGGAATACAGGATGGTGGACAGCAGCGTGACCAGCGCGGTTGCGACCCACAGCGCCGTCATCGGCTCGGCAGAGCCGGCGGCGGGGATGGCATCGCCCAGCGCGTTGCCCGCCAGCGTCAGGCCGATCACCATAGCCACAGGGCCGGTAACGGACGCGGGCAGGATCTTTTCAACTGCCTGACGGCCAAAGAATTTGACCAGGAAACCGGCCGCAACAGACACCAGACCGGACATAATAATACCGAACTGGGCATACTGAATGGCTTCCGTGGGCAGGATCCCATCCACTTTTACAAAGCCCTGCGCAGCGCACATGCTGGCGATTGCCGTCAGGTAAGCAAAGCTTGACCCGTAATACAGCGGGATCTTTTTACCGGTGATGAGAATGAAGCACAGCGTTGCAAGGCCGCTGGCGAAGATGGTGGTGGATACCTGGAACCCGGTGATCAGCGCGACTGTAACCGTAGCAGGGAACATAACGATGACCTGCTGAATAGCGTACAGGATCAGCTTCCATGTAGTCGGCCGCTCATCGGGCAAATAACCGATGGTCTTCAATTCCTTTTTCATGAGATACGCGACACCCTCCTGATAAAAATTTTAATAAATGCGGTTGGACAGGATACCGCAAGCGGAATCCGCCTTGCAAAAAAAGGGCCCAGGCATAGAATAACCTGACCCTTTTTGACAGCTTTCGCTTTCTGTATCTCTATACCGCGCGCATTATAGCAAAAAAATCGGCATTTTGCAACAATGCTGTGCTACTGCGCAGCGCATGGAAAACAGCATTTTCAGCGCATTATTTATACATTTCAAGATCTTCCGCCGTAAGCGAAAAATACTTTTCGATCAGCTTGCGTGCGCTGGTCGGTCGTTTTTGCAGCAGCGAGCGGAATTCTTCCACCGAGCTTTTCCATTTGCTCATTGACGAGGGCGCGCCCCACCGCGAAATCTGGCGCGACATTTCCGGCTCCATCTCCGCCACCATCGCGTCCAGCATGGGCAGCAGGTTTTCCGGCTTGAATTCGGTGGTGGTCAACAGCAGCCACCGTTTTTTGAACAGTTCCTGGAATTCCGGGCTTTGCCACAACCCGGCCGTTACATCCATGGACACATAGGTGCCGTTGCGCGTGGTGTACCCGCTGTAGCTCAAATAGGTGCCAATCAGGTTGCTGGTCAGCGCCGCGGAGTCATACAGCGAATAATCGTTATCAAAATAGATCGGGCGCAGCTTGGTGGAATAATCATCCGTGTGCCAATATTTCTGGTTGAACATATCCGTTTCCCTGAAATAGTTGCGCAGCACCAGATAATCTGCCCACGCACTTGCGTCTACCCACTGGCAGTATTCCGCATATTTATCGGGATTGGCCAGGTTATTGGCGCGGGAATACGCCGTGATCCGCTTCCACTCATCAATGCTGCCGTATTGGGCCACCGCACGGCGCAGGTAGTTTACCGTATGCACATCTTCATCATGGTGCGATGCGAGCATATCTTTATTGATCTCCTCGCGCAGGTCATACAAGCCCCAGTACCTGCCGTTCACATACAGCACGGCATACCGCGTCATGGGCGCATCACCGTCAATCACATCGCTGGTAGCGACCAGCTTGGATAAAAAGGCATCACGGATATAGGCTTTCCAGCGATCCTGCCCGCCGGCACGCATGGTGATGGAATAAAACGTTTCCGTGTCGTATCCTTCAAAAAACGGATACGTGATATGGTCTTTCCCATACGCCTCGTCCAGCTTAAAAGTGAGGGATTTCTGGTTGAAGCTGCGGCTTGACCAGCCTGAAACGCGCACACTGGCGCCAAAGGAAACGCCCAACGAGCCATCGGTGTCATAATACTCGATAACGCCCGGGCGCTCGATCGTTCGATACGTCAGGGTATTGGCATACATGGTGGAAAACTCGTTCGGCGCCATGGACAGGCACACCACGGGCACGCTGTGCGGCTCGGTGAACAGATAAGTGCTGGTTTCCACATCGCTGCTGAGCAGCCCGTCTTTAACGGCTATGGCGCGCAGCGAGAACGACTGGGACCCGGAAACCGGCCCGGTATACAGCTTGCCGTTGGAGGATGTGGGCTTAGACCCATCTGTCGTATAATAAATACTGGCCCCTTCCGTGGCACAGCTGATCTCCACCGATACGGATGCGCTTGTCTGCACGCCGCCGGGAGCCGAAAACTGGGGCTGGGCCACATACGCTTTATAGCCCGAAGACGGGTTGGCCTTGCCTTTTGTTTCAGATGTAAAAAAAACGCGCTCCCCCGAGGCGTCTCCCGCAATCCGGCCGCTGGTCACGCCCGGTCGCTGCGCACCTGTGGCAAACACGTCCAGCACACTGCCTTCCGGCGAAGTAAGCACGATGTTTTCGCCTGCCGCGTCCAGCCCCAGGTCCAGCGTGCTGCCGCTTTGTTTGTTGTCGTTTCTCGTTACGGAGATCGCCACATAGCCCTTGGCCGGCACCGTTACATTGCCGATCTGGGCACGCGTAGGCTCATCCAGCGAATCGGATAAAAAATAACCGTTTAGGTTAATCGCCGCGTCAGACCCGTTATACAGCTCAATCCAGCTCAGCGCGGTGCTGCCGTAGCTGTTCACCGTGCACACTTCGGACACGGATAATCCGTTCGGGTCAAACGCGCCGGAAAAATCGCTCATCAGCGTAAAGCCTTTGGTGGTGTTTTCCTTGCCGGGGGTGGGCTGGGCAAAGAACAGCCACTGCCCGTCTTTAATGCCGCAGGAGATGTTTTCCTTCATGTCGGCCGGCAGCGATATCTTCTGCTCCTGCATGCTTTCCATATCCATCAGGATCAGATGCGTGTCAGATCCGCTGAGCTTAAAATTGGTGTGCAACTGGCCGGACTCGGTCACTTTATCTTTGCCCGAACAGAACACAACCAGCCGCTCGCCCGGCTGCACCGTAACATCCGGGAAGGCCCACTTGGCCGGCTTTTCCACGTTATCACTCAGGCGATACTGCAAAAGGGATACCGCTTGTGTGCTGTTGTTGGTGATCTCCACCCAGGCAGGGCGCTCGCCATCTTCATCTTTAACGGAGTATCCGTTATAGATCATATATTCCGTGATGATCAGCGGTGCGGTGCTGATATCCATCTCGTTCACCGCAGCGCCGTTGGAATCAACAATCACGTTCGCCGCGCCGGGGGTGGGGTTACCGTTCACTTTATACGTGCCGTCTTCAAGCACGGAATACGCCGTGTCTCGCGCCAACGCCGGCACTTCCAGCTTGTACAGCGTATCCCCGCCGGCGGACGTTAAATACAGCGTCATGCCGCCGGAAGCAAGCTTGAATCCGGTAGCGGGCTTGGCAATAGGATCGGGCGACTCCAGCTTTGTTGCATAGATCAACAAATACTGGCCGGGCTGAATCGAGATCTGCGGCATCATATATTTGGTGGGGTTTTTCGGATCGTTGCTCAACGCATAGTTTGTAAGATCTATCGCTTCGCTGCCGCTGTTATACAGCTCGATCCAGTCGGGCGAGCCAAAGTCTTCGTCCACCAGCGAAGCACTGTTGGACGAACACACTTCGGAGATCACCAAAGAGCTTTTGCCAAAAAAGCCTTTTATGATCTCTCCGCTGCATCCGCTGATCACCGGGCAAAGCATTGCGGCCAGCAGCACCGCACATAGAATTTTAACAGCCGTTTTTTTCATTTCTTACACCTTTCAAACCGCGCAAGCACGTGGTTGTGATATTATACACCATTTTCTGCGTTTCGCCAACACATTCGCATAATTGTCCCGTTCGGTCCGCAGGCCGTTTATGATATAATCCGTTTGGGAGGCGCAGCATGATCCAATATAAGTGTTTTATAACCGGCGGCATGGAAACCAACACCTATCTTGTGTGGTGCGGCGCATCGGCCGTGGTGATCGACCCGGGCGCAAAAAGCACCGCGCTGGCTTCTTTTATCAGCGGGCAGGGGCTTTCGGTGTGCGCTGTGCTGCTCACCCACGGGCATTTTGACCATATCGGCGGCGTGTCCGCTTTTTCCTGCCCAGTATACGCCTGCGGCGCGGAAACCGCGCTGCTCCAAAACCCGGCGCTGAACCTGTCCGCCTATTTTGGGCTGCCGGAAACGATAACGGACAGTATCCCCGTACAGGAAGGCGATGTGATCGATCTGGAACCACTTTCGTTTTCCGTGCTGCACACGCCCGGGCACACGGCGGGCAGCGTTTGTTATCAAATCGGCGGCCTGCTTTTCACCGGCGACACGCTGTTCTGCGGCGGCGCCGGGCGCACCGATTTCCCTACCGGGAACAGTGCGGCGCTGCACCGCTCCTTAAACAGGCTGATAACGCTTAACGGCGAATGGCGCGTTTTGCCCGGGCATGGCGAGGAAACACTGCTCTCCCGCGAACGGGCGCACAACCCCTTTGTATGCTAAAGGGTGGAGATTCTTTATCAAATGCTGTATAATACTTTGTAAGATTATGGAACGGGTCGGTGATCTATGATGGCAAAAGTGTTGGTCGTGATCGATATGCAGAACGATTTTGTTTCCGGTGTGCTGGGCACGCCCGAAGCGCAGGCTGTGCTGCCCCGCGTGAGCGAAAAGATAAAAACATATCCCGGCACGGTGCTTTACACCAGAGACACGCACCGCGCCGATTATGCCCAAACGCAGGAAGGCCGCCTTTTGCCCGTGCCGCACTGCCTGGCCGGTAACGAAGGCTGGGCCCTTTGCCCTGAGATTGAGGCGCTGCGCCGCGAGATGAACGGCGGCGTGTTTGATAAGCCCACGTTCGGCTCTCTGGAACTGGCCGACCATTTGGCTCACGTAAACAACATTGTGCCGATCGAGCAGCTTGAGCTTGTCGGCGTGTGCACCGATATTTGTGTGATCTCCAACGCCCTTTTGCTCAAAGCGGTGCTGCCCGAAGTGCCCATAGTGGTAGATGCCAGCTGCTGTGCCGGCGTTACGCCGGCAGCGCATCAAACGGCGCTCAGCGCCATGGCGGCCTGCCAGATCATCATCACAGGACAGGAGTGAACCCTGCATGAAAAAGCTTTTTTGTTTGGCGCTGGCGCTGCTGTGCTGCCTGGGCCTTGCGGCCTGCGGTACAAAAGCCCCCGTTCTTCCGGGCGGTGAGCAGGGCGGTGAAGCGGACTTGTTTGTTGTTATGCCCGATGGCGAGCGTGAGCCGGAAAAACTTGCCTATGTTGGCACCCTTTCGCCCGAAACACTGCTTGAAGGCCTGGGCGAGCTGACCGGATGGCGGTTTGATTGCGCCTCTGTAACGGTCAGCACCGTTGATCGGGAAAACGGCACGAGCGAAACCATCGCCACCGTGGATCTGCAGGACAGCTGCTCCCTGTTCCATTTTGATGAGCTGGTCCCGTTTGAAGAGTATCTGTGCAACGATTATACGGACTTTGTGTTTGCCGTGCTCGATTCTGCTCACATGACGCTGAGCCTGAACCTTGGATATACCGATATCGTGTTCACCGCAAACGGAAAACCCCTCTCCTTGCCCGAATTGTCCTACACCTTCCCCGAAGGCGGGGCGTATCGCGGCAAAGATTGGCACCTGAGCGATATGAAAGCGCTGACGCAAGCACCCAAGGGATATCGCCTGTTCTCCATGAGCTGCGGGATGACCGCCGTGTATCCGGATGGATTCTCCATCGTTTCGGAACAGCATTCTTCCGTAACGTTTGAAAACACAAAGGATGAAGCGCTTATGCGGATGACCTGCTATCAGCAGGACAGCACGTATATCAACCCCGCGCAGGAAGCCGAGCGCCTGAGCTATGATTTTGCCTCCGTTTCCCGCCGGGAGAGCGATGCCGATTCCTTTATCCTGATCGGCAAGGACGCGGAAAATGTAACCATCGCCTATCTTGCGTATTTCAACCAAAGCAACGATCTGATGAACGTTGTGATCCTGCAATCCATGGCAGGGGCAGACCTGCCGGCTGACCTGGTTCAGGCGGCCGCAGCACATCTGCGTGCTTATAATAAATAGGGGGACTTATGATGGAAGAGCAAAAACAAACCGTCACTCCGAAACCCGCCGTGCGGCGCACTAAGCGCAGGCATTGGGGGCTGATTATGTTCGCGTTTGTGAACATCCTGACCGGAATCTATATGATCGCTTCCCTCGGCTTTATGGTCACGCCTGAAGGCGTAATCGGCCAAACGAGCGACACCAAACTGCTGGGCTCATTTTTCATAGCTTTGCTCTGGTGGTTCATTGCTTATCTGGCCGGCCGTTCGCATCGGCTGCCGCCGCTGATCGGCCTTTTGTGCGCCCAGGCCATGCCGCTGTTTGTGTTTCTGCCCGGCTTCCTCAAGCTGGTGGGATACTGGGCCCTGTCGCCGTGGCTGCCGATCTATCAGCTTATGCCCTTTAAATCCAAAACGGCCGTTGCCATCTGCCTGCTGCTGTATGCGCTGATCACCGTACTGCTGTGGATGTACGCAAGCTTCTGGCGCAAAAGCACCCGCACAACGCGCCGCAAAGCCGCCAATACCCTGAGCACTGCCCCGGCAGAACCCAAAGAAGCGCCTGCTCCCCAAGCGCAAACACCCGCCGAATAATACACCAACCTATAAACCATCCCGCCCTGCGCATCCCGCAGGGCGGTTTTTTGTCACCCCGTTGACAACGAACACCGCGCCCGCTATAATATAATTAACAATTAGGTTAATTGTTAAGGGAGGGTGAACCCATGGGATTGCAGCAAACGCTGCGTGCGCTGGCTGATCCGATCCGCCGCGAAATATTGAACATGCTCAAAAAGGGGCGCCTGTCCGCGGGCGAAATCGGGGAGCGGTTTCCCGTAACGGCGCCGTCCATTTCCCGGCATCTGTCGGTATTAAAGGAGGCGGACCTGATCCGCGACACTCGGGAAGGCAAATTTATTTTTTATGAGATCAACACTTCCGTTTTGGAAGAAACAATGCTCTGGATCGCCGATTTGAAAGGAGGCGCAAACGATGCTGAAAAATAACAAAAAAACGTTGATCGTTTCGGTGCTGGTGATCATGCTGCCCATGCTGGCGGGCCTGATCCTGTGGCAAAAGCTGCCTGATAGAATGCCCGTCCATTGGGGGGCAGACGGCGTTGCAGACGGAATGGGCAGCAAGGCATTTGTTGTGTTCGTCATGCCGGTCATCTTTCTTTTGCTGCACTTTTCGTGCCTGGTTTTAACCTCGCTGGATAAACGCCAGCGCGAGCAGCACCCCAAAGCGCTTGGCCTGATGTTTTATATCGTTCCGATGATCTCGCTGTTTACAAGCGCAATCATGTATCGCGCGGTGTTTGGCCTGCCGCTGAATGTCACATTCCTGCTGCCCGCACTGAGCGGCCTTCTGTTTGTCTACATGGGCAATTATATACCCAAAGTGAAGCAAAACAGCACGCTCGGCATCAAACTCGCATGGACGCTGAACAACGAAGAAAACTGGAACAAAACCCATCGGTTTGCCGGCAAGCTGTGGGTCGCAGGCGGGCTGGCGATGATCGTTGGCGGCGCGTTCCTGCCGTTTAAAATTGCCCTGCGGTGCTTCATCAGCCTGCTGCTCATTATGGTGGCCGCCCCCACGCTCTATTCCTATCGCCTGTACAGGCAGCACAAAAAGGCCGGCGTTTCCTACACGCCCCGGCCCAAAACCAAGGCGGAGCGCATCGCAGTTAAGATCACTGCCGTATTCGTGCCGTTGGTGCTGATCGGCGCAGGCATCTTGATGTTCACCGGCGATATCGAGGTTGCCTGCCAGGAAAGCACGTTCTCCTTGCAGGCCAGCTATTATAAAGACCTGACTGTTTCTTACAGCGAGGTTGGCGCCGTTCGCTATGAAGAAGAATTGGATGTTGGCTTCCGAACCTATGGGTTCGGGTCGGCCCGGCTGTCTATCGGCACCTATGAAAACGATGCGTTTGGCCTTTACACGCTCTATGCCTATACCAACGCGGATGGCTATGTGATCCTCACCGCGGGCGAAAAAACACTTGTGATCGGCCTGCGCGGGGACAGCGCACAGGCGCTGTATCAAACGCTGCTGGAAAAAACGGGTCCATAACCCCAAACCAAAAAAGAGATGCCATGGCATCTCCTTTTTTTATACCCCGAAACAATCGGTAAACGTTTTATAAGCGATCTGGGCACGCTCCGTTTCCGTGAGCGGCAGGGCCAAAAACCGCTCGATCTCTTCATCCGGCCGCCACATGGGAAAGTCTGACCCGAACATGCAGCGCTCTGCGCCGAAAGCGCGGATGATCTGCGCCGCCCGCTCTGCGCTTAAAAATGGCAGCGAGCTGGACGTGTCAACCAACACATCCGTGTTCACCAGCAGCGCCGCCGCCTCATCCCACTCGCTGAAACCGCCCAAATGTGCGGCGATCACCCGCAGCTTGGGCACCTTTTCCAGCACACGTTTGAGCTGGGCAGGGTGCGTGTTGTTATACCGCTTGTCCCCCATATGGAACAGGATGGGCAGGCCCGCCTGCGCCGCCAAATGATACAGCGGCAGGGCCGCCTCATCATCCAACGCAAAATGTTGAAAATCCGGATGCAGCTTGATGCCGTGCAGCCCAAGCTTCAGAATGCGCTCCACCTCACCCTCCGGGTCTTCCATATCGGGGTGCAGCGTGGCCAGCCCCACAAACTGGGGATATTCGCGGCAAATGCCGGCAATAAAATCGTTGATGCTGCGCACCTGCGCCGGCACAGTGGCCGTGGAACACACAACGGAGCGAACGATGCCGGCTTCCTGCCCGATCTGCGCCAGTACCGCAGCCTCGGCCACTTCGTTATCCATCTCAATCCCGTAAAACGCGCCGATCGCATTCGTTGCTTTGCGGGCGATCTTAGCCGGGAATATATGGGCATGCGCATCTTTAAAAGGATACGGCTGTTGGGCTGTTTTCATCCGCGCTCTCCTCCTGCAGGCAAAAAAACTCCATGCTTGCTATTTTACGCTTTTCTTCCTTTCATGCAAGGGGTTTTTCATCCGTTGCACAGCCGGAACAACAAAAAACAGCGCTTTATGATGGTTTTCAAAACCGCGCGATTAAAATTGGTTTGCCTCGGGCGCACTGCAGATGAATACACATGTTCGTGTATTTTCACCTTAAAAGCTTTGAGCTGAACCAGAAAGGCGCTCCCTATGATGTTGCTTTACCATCAATGATTGTAATATAAAACGGGCCGTTGATAATCAGGCAATCATCAAAGCAAAAATCCCCCTCTCCTGTAATACACGGGAGAAGGGGATTCTTTGTTTTTAATCAATATTTTCTGTTTCCGTATCAGTCGTTAACTCATCTGCATTGTCACTGCTGTTGTCAGCGTGCACCTTAATCCCGCTCCATTCAGACACGTTGCACTGACCGTGCCCGTTACTCCCCACAGCAACCACCGTTCCATCTGCTTTCAGCCCAACGGTATGATCATCCCCTGCGGAAACGGAAACGATATCGCTCCATTCAGACACGTTGCACTGACCGAGCTCGTTATTCCCCACAGCAACCACCGTTCCATCTGCTTTCAGCCCAACGGTATGATTATCTC
>JAFSIR010000006.1 GCA_017439715.1 Clostridia bacterium
CAGCATGGCGGTGTATCTTGACACGGAGCATGTGGGCCGAAAGATCGGCCCGCGCCTTGTAGCGGAGGGCGAGCGGCTGGCCCGCACCTTGGGCTATAAAACCATGCGCGTTACCGTTTGCACGGAGAACGACCGCTCTTTGAAGCTGTTCGACGCCATGGGTTATCGGCACACAGGCCTGCGCGTGGCAGACGCTTATAAATTTGGCCGCTATCTGGACACGGCGTTGTTTATAAAACAGCTGGACAAGGAAAACCAATGAAGAAAAACGCTGCCATCTGGGTGATCTGCGTTCTGATTGCGGTGCTGTGCTGTGTGCCGCTGCTGAGCGCACCGGAAAAAGCCGTGGCCCCCGATATTTTTGCGGTGCCGCCGCAGGCAATGGCGGTGTACGCGCGCGAACAGCAAATAAGCGGCACGCCATGGGTGCTGCTGGCCGCTGCGGATCATGCGCAAAGCGCTGCACCGGATGCACAAAGAGTGCATGAGATTGCGCAAAAAATAGCGCCGCTGTCCGGCACGTTTGGCGACCCGATCGAGCAGGGGCTGGATGCGCTGAGCCGGTATGACGGCAGCCGTCATTTTCTGAAAATGGCGGGCAGGCAGCTGCTTACGCTTGAACCGCTGTACCGCATGCTGGCCGCGGGCAAGGATATAGCGCCCGGCGGGCAGGCGCAGCACGATCTTCAGGAAAACGGGCAGTCCGGATGCACGCTGACAGGGTGCGATCAGATCATGGCTGCGTATAACGGAAGGGTCATTCAGGCGCAGGAAAGCACGGTGCAGATCGAATATGAAAACGGATGGTGCATGACATTTTCCGGGCTGATCGGTGTAGCTGCTCAACAGGGCGGCAGCATTGTGGCAGGGGAGCCGATCGGCACCGGAGAGACCGTGTATGTACAAATGCGGGCGCAAGGGCAGGCGATAGACCCTTATCCGTATATATTACTGTGGAAATACCCAGAAAAAGCAAAAAAACCTGTTGCGAAAAGCGGCGGTTTTCTGTATGATAGGTGAGATAAATCGACTCCTTTTGCAACATTGCACTGCATGGGCTGGCCTGTGCGGTGTATTCAGTTGCTAAAATTATAAGAGGTGAAGGACTTATGACACAATTTGTACCGTTGTTATTGGCGGCGGGCGCAGCTCTGTTGATCGCTTGCTTCCTCTATCTCAAGAATGCGGCCATCAAAGTGGAAAACCCGCGGATGGCTGAGATCGCGGGCTTTATCAGCGAAGGTGCCATGGCGTATCTCAAACGCCAGTACATCGTGCTGACCGTGTTCATCGCGGTGATGTTCGCCATTCTTTGCTTCCTGCCCGGGCTGGGCCTGAACACCGCCATCTGCTTCCTGGTGGGTGCGCTGTTCTCCATCGCGTCCGGCTTCTTCGGCATGAAGAGCGCCACCAAGAGCAATGTGCGCACTGCACAGAGCGCCTCCAAAGGCCTGTCCGCAGCGCTGAAGGTTGCTTTCTCCGGCGGCGCGGTGCTCGGCCTGAGCGTTGTCGGTCTCGGCGCGCTGGGTCTTGCCGTGATGTACATGATCTTCCCCGACATCAACACCCTGACCGGTTTCTCCTTCGGCGCCAGCTCCATCGCGCTGTTCTGCCGTGTGGGCGGCGGTATCTATACCAAAGCGGCCGACGTGGGCGCTGACCTGGTGGGTAAAGTCGAAGCCGGCATCCCGGAAGACGACCCGCGTAACCCCGCCGTTATCGCTGACAATGTTGGCGATAACGTTGGCGACGTGGCCGGCATGGGTGCTGACCTGTTTGAAAGCTATGTGGGCGCCATCCTGTCCGCGCTGCTGCTTGGTTCCCGTGCGTTTGGCGAAGCGGGCTTCCTGCTTACGATCAACCTCGTGGCCGTTGGTATCGGCGCGAGCATCCTCGGCATCCTGCTTGTTCGCTTGAGCAAAGGCGGTAACCCGCAGAAAACGATGAACCTGGGCACCTATGTTTCCAGCGCTATTACCATCGTGGCTGCCTACTTCCTGTGCAACGCGGTTGATATCAATCTGTTCTATGCCATCATCGCTGGCGTTGTGTCCGGCATCGTGATCGGCATTGCGACCGAGTACTACACTTCTTCCGATTACAAACCTGTCAAACGCATCGCTGAGCAGAGCGAGACCGGCCCGGCCACGACCGTGCTGAGCGGCTTTGCCATCGGCCTTCGTTCCACGGTGATCCCGATTGCGGTCATCGCGGCGGCCATCTTCATCTCCGCCAAATTCGCCGGCCTGTTCGGCGTGGCACTGGCGGCGGTCGGCATGCTGGCCACGGTTGGCATGACTATCGCGGTTGACGCGTACGGCCCTGTGGCTGACAACGCGGGCGGCATCGCTGAAATGGCGGAACTGCCGGAAGAAATCCGCGGCATCACGGACCACCTCGACGCGGTCGGCAACACGACGGCGGCGGTTGGCAAAGGCTTCTCCATCGGCTCTGCTGCGCTGACGGCGATGGCCCTGTTCTCCAGCTATGGCGAAAAGATCGGTCTTTCCATTATCAATATCATGGATTCCCGCGTGCTCGTGGGCATCTTCATCGGCGGCATGCTGAGCTTCCTGTTCAGCGCCATGACGATCGACTCCGTTTCCAAAGCGGCCTTTAAGATGATCGAAGAAGTGCGCCGTCAGTTCCGCACCATCCCCGGCATCATGGAAGGCACCGGCAAACCGGAATACGGCAAATGCGTTGATATCTCCACGCAGGCTGCTATCCGCGAAATGCTCCTGCCCGGCCTGATCGCCATTGTGGCGCCCATCCTGACCGGTGTTGCCCTTGGCGGCGAAGCGCTGGCCGGCCTGCTGATCGGCGCAACCGTGACGGGCGTTCTGATCGCGATCATGATGTCCAACGCCGGCGGCGCCTGGGACAACGCCAAGAAATATATCGAAGGCGGCTCCCACGGCGGCAAAGGCTCCGAAGCGCATAAAGCGGCTGTTATCGGCGACACCGTTGGCGATCCGTTCAAGGATACGTCCGGCCCGTCCATGAACATCCTCATCAAACTGATGAGCATCGTGGCGCTGGTGTTTGCCCCGCTGTTCATGTAAGAACAAACATAAAGAGGCTTCCGACAGGAAGCCTCTTTTTTATGCCAGCGGTTCGATGTTCTGTATTGCAGTGCCCTCCGTTTCAAAACGGAAAGAGTACACGCGAAACACATTTTCCGCAACAGCCTGGGCCAGCCGCGCGATGGGCGGCTCTCCCGAAACGGAACACACATGATCGATCGGCCCGAAAAAGGAAAGCAGCTCCTGCTCATCCAGTCCCTGCCGCAGCGCCGGCGTCATCAAAGTGAGCGCTTCTGCTGCAGCACCAAGGGCCACCGCTTCGCACAGCGCACGTACCGCCGCCTCAGGCGTTTGCGGTGCGCGGGGAGAACGGGTAAAAAACCCGATCTGCGCCGGCGCGCGCTGCACCTCATTGTTTTGAACGAAAAAACGAACTCGCCGCTGATGGCCGCGCACGTCATCGAGCTGTTCGGTAACAAGCAGTTCATGCCCGGCCGTTTCCGCGCGCCCGTGTGCTTCGGCCGCAGCCTGCCACTGGCCTGAAATAGGGGAAAACAGAATAGTTTGAGGGCCCTGCGCCGTTTGGCCATGCAAAAGGATATCCTGCGGCGTAAAGCAGGCGGCCCGCTCCAAGGTGCCTGTGACCAGGTCGGGCAGCGGGTGCAGGCAAAGCAGGGCGCCATCGGCCGATTCGATCGCCAGCATGGGAGGAGCACCAAGGAACAGCGTGGCTGTGCAGGTAGCGCCGCGGTGCACAGCTAAAACGCGGGCAACCGCGCGCGGCAGCCCATTGTTTTGATGAAGGGGCAGCACGGGCAGGGCAAGGGAAAGCGTGACCAGCCCGTTTTCGCCGAAATAGAGGCGTCCATCTGGCGGGCAGGCAAGGGGCAGCCCGTTTTCAAACATAAGGCGCACCGTGCGCGGCAGCGCAATGCAGGCCCCGGCGTTTTCCAGTGGCAGGCAGGTGAGCATAAGCTCGCCCGTTTCTGCGGCGGGTACCAGGGCGGGCCGATCGCTGTAGCCGCAAAAAGCCCCGTTGATGATCAGCGCACAGGGCACGCCCGGCGTTTGAACACTCAGCATCACCGGCTGCATGGCACACCTCCTTTTATAAAAAATATATGCGCCGGTGCGAACGGTATGCGCCGCGGGCCGAACTGTGGTATACTATTGATGCTATGAGTGCGGATACCGCGCTTAAACGGCTGTTACGGAGGGAAACAGATGTTGATCAAAGTGATTGAATTGCTCGAACAGTCTCAGAAATATATGGGGCAAACGGTGCAGATAGCGGGCCGTATCCGCACGGTGCGCGAAATGAAAGGGATCGCCTTTGCCGAGGTGTGGGACGGCAGCTGCCTGTCCGGCGTGCAGGTAGTGGCGCAGGGAGACCTGGTGGCGCAAACGGCCAAAGCGTCTACGGGCGCGGTGGTGTTGGTAACAGGCACGGTGCAGCCGTCGCCGGCCGCAGGGCAGGCGGTGGAAGTGGCGGCCGAAACGTTTGAAGTGACCGGGCCGTGCGATGCAACCTATCCGCTGCAGAAAAAGCGGCATACGCTGGAATACCTCCGCACGATCGGACATCTGCGGCCGCGCACGAACACGCTGTATGCCGTGTTCCGGGTGCGCAGCGTGCTCAGCCAGGCCATTCACGCATTTTTTGCAAGCAAAGGGTTTGTGTATGTGCATACGCCGCTGATCACGGGCAGCGACTGTGAAGGCGCGGGTGAAATGTTCCGCGTGACCACGCTGGATCTTAACGATGTGCCCCGCACCGAAGACGGCGCGGTAGACTATACGCAGGACTTTTTCGGCAAAGAAGCGCACCTGACGGTGAGCGGCCAGCTCAATGTGGAAGCGTTTGCGCTTACCTATGGCAACTGCTATACCTTTGGGCCAACGTTCCGCGCCGAAAACAGCAACACCGGCCGCCATGCATCCGAGTTCTGGATGGTGGAACCGGAAATGGCATATTGCGATCTGGCAGACAACATGCAGATGGCAACGGAAATGATCAAATTCTGCATTCGCGAGGTGCTGGAAAAATGCCCGCAGGAAATGGCGTTCTTTGACAGGTTCATTCAAAAAGGCGTGATCGAGCGGCTGGAGAACGTGGTGAACAGCGAGTTTGCCCATGTGACCTATACCGATGCGATCGATTTGCTGCTCAAGAGCGGGCAAACCTTTAATTATCCGGTGTTCTGGGGCTGCGATCTGGCCACGGAGCATGAGCGGTATCTGGCGGAAACGATCTTCCGGCGCCCGGTGTTCGTAACGGATTATCCCAAGGAGATCAAAGCTTTCTATATGCGCCGCAATGAAGATGGGCGTACCGTGGCGGCAATGGACCTGCTGGTGCCCGGCGTGGGCGAAGTGATCGGCGGCAGCCAGCGTGAAGAGCGGTATGACGTGCTGCTGGATGTGATCCGTGAATGCGGCCTGAACCCCGACGATTATGCCTGGTATCTTGACCTGCGCAAATACGGCACCATCATGCACAGCGGCTTCGGCCTTGGGTTGGAGCGTATCCTGATGTATATCACCGGCATGCAGAACATTCGTGACGTGCTCCCCTTCCCGAGAACGCCGGGAACAGCGGAATATTAAGCCGAGAATAAACATAAGCATAAACACACAAAAGCGAAAAGGTTGCCTTTTCGCTTTTTGTTTTTTTCGTGACGGCATAAAAACCGGCGGATTTGTTCATAATAACGCTGATATAAACAAAGGGGGCTGACTGATGCAGCAAACAGTGGAAAAACCGGCGGTCCGCGCCGGCTGGAACGAACAGGAAGAGACCTTGCTGTGGGCGCAGGTAACACAAATCCGCCGGGCGGGCCTGCCACTGCGCAGTGCGTTTGAGAATATGGCGCGGCTTACCGGGCGTAAACCGAACAGCATCCGCAATTATTATTATGCCCGTGTAAAAGAGGGTGCTTTTGTGCCGGAAAAAACGCGCAGTGCCTTTGTGCCGTTCACCAAGGAAGAAACACAGGCCATGCTGGAAACGGTGCTTTCCGGGCAGGCGCGCGGCCGTTCCGTGCGGGGGATCACTTTGGAAATGGGCGGCGGCGATAAGCGCGCCATGCTGCGCTATCAAAACAAATACCGCAGTGTTTTGAAAAATACGCCTCAGGAAGTGTATGCTGCGCTGGAGCGGCTGCGCGCCGAGGGCAAGCCGGCCTTTGACCCGTATGCACAGCCGCGGGTGAACAAAGCCGGCCGCAAGCCGGGCAGCACAAGCAAAACGGAACTGGACAGGGCGATCCTGCGATTAAAAACAGAGCTGCGTGATGTTTCCGGCGTGGATACGGCCGGGCTGATCGACCGGCTGGCTTCGCTGGCGGCGAGGGTAGGAAAAAGGGAGACATAAGACAATCTATTGACGCGATCTGAGATGGATGATACGATCATTTTATAATAAATTTTATAATGGGAGGAAATACTATGATCTATCGTCCGTATGGAAAAACCGGGTTTTCTTCATCGCTGTTGGGCATGGGCTGCATGCGCTTGCCGCAGGATCCGCAAACGCATCAGATTGATAAGGAAAAAGCGGTTGCTGTGATCCGCCATGCGATTGACAGCGGCATTAACTATTGCGATACTGCGTATGCCTATCCCGGCAGTGAAGAAACGCTGGGCCTTGCTTTGCGCGATGGATACCGCGAAAAAGTGAAAATTGCAACCAAAGTACCTCCACGTGAGATCAAGAAAAAAGAAGATGTGCGCGAAAAGCTGCTGATCGAGCTGGAGCGCCTGGGTGTGCCGTATGTGGATTTTTATCTGATCCACCGCGTGGAAAGCACCACTTGGCAGCAGATCAAAGAGATGGGCATTGTGGAAGCGCTGGATGAGCTGAAAAAGGAAGGCCTGTGCAAGGGCGTTGGCTTCTCGTATCATGATACATTTGAAGTGTTTGAAGAAGTGCTCAATTATTATCCGTGGGATATGTGCCAGGTGCAGCAGAACTATCTGGATTGGGACCGCGAAGTGACCGAGCGCGGCATTCGCCTGGCGGGCGAAAAAGGCGTTGCGCTTGTGATTATGGAGCCGCTGCGCGGCGGTGCGCTGGTGAATGTGCCCCAGGAAGTGAAAGATCTGTTTGCCGCGTATCCGGAACAACGCACGCAGATCGACTGGGCGTTCCGTTATCTGTATAACTTCCCGGAAATCAGCTGTATCCTTTCGGGCATGAACAGCATTGAAATGGTCGATGAAAACGTTTCCTATTTCAGCGATGAAAACGATGTTAAGCCCAACTGTCTGTCGCAGGCGGATGTTGAGATGCTGCACGAAGCCAAAGCCATCCTTGACAGGAAAATGAGAGTGCTGTGCACCGGCTGCTTCTATTGTATGCCCTGCCCCAACGGCGTGGGCATCCCCGGCCTGTTCCAGCTGTATAACAATGGGTCCGTGTTTGACGATTGGGCCGGCAGCAAAGCAACCTATAAGCGCTATTTAACCATTGGCATTAAACGCGCGGACGCATGCGTGGGCTGCGGCCTGTGCGAATCCCATTGCCCGCAGCATATTTCGATCATCGAAAAACTTAAAGAAGTGCATGCAGCGCTGGCTGAATAACAAAAAAAGGGGCCGAAATTCGGCCCCCTTTTTTATTGCGGTTTAGTCTCTTTTAGTGTGGTATCTAAGCACTTTCCCTGTTTTTGCATCAATATCCACTTCATATTCCATGGTGCCCACTTCAAAATCAATTTCGTATTCCCAGGCATCTGTGCTTTTTCTGTATTCAAGCTCAATATCATAATCTCTGATCTGGGCCTCGTTGACGCCGGCTTTATCCAGCGCAATGGCTTTTGCACTGGATTTGGAGATCAGATCTTCCTTTTGCGGCGGCGTGGTTTTTTTGCCCTCGGCACTATTAGCCTTAGGCACTGCCGCATCTTTTTCATCAGCAGGCAAAACATCGGCAGAAGATGATACTTTTGCATCGGGTTGCAGAGAAGCATCATTATTTTGCAGCGCGGGGCCTGCCGTGCAGCCGATCAGCGCAAAAAGCAGCGCTGCCAGCGTGAACAGTATCAACAATTTTTTCATTTGGTCCCTCTCATATAAAATAATGGTGTGTTGTTAAAAAACAGGTAGAGAGAATGCACTCTCCACCTGTTTGTTTTTTATGTGGGTGGCTTTATGCCGCCTTTCGGCAGCAGCGCAGCTCAGCCGAAGTAACGCTCAAGCAGGCCGGCAAACGCTTTGCCGTGGCGGGCCTCATCGCGGGCCATTTCATGAACGGTGTCATGGATCGCGTCGAGGTTGAGTTCTTTGGCGCGTTTGGCCAGTTCGAATTTGCCGGCGGTGGCGCCGTTTTCAGCGTCAACACGGAGCTGGAGGTTGGTCTTGGTGGAGGCGGTGACCACTTCTCCCAGCAATTCGGCAAATTTAGCGGCATGTTCCGCTTCTTCATAAGCGGCTTTTTCCCAGTACAGGCCGATTTCCGGATAACCTTCGCGGTGCGCCACGCGGGCCATCGCCAGATACATGCCAACTTCGGTGCACTCGCCGGTGAAGTTCATGCGCAGACCTTCGATGATATCTTCGGGCGCGCCTTCGGCGATGCCGACCACATGCTCGGCCGCCCAAACCATTTCGCCGGACTGCTCATTGAATTTTTCCGCCGGGGCTTTACAGGTGGGGCAAACAGCGGGGGCCGCTTCGCCTTCGTGAACATAACCGCAGATACCGCAAACAAATTTTTTCATGATTCAAATCTCCTTTATATTTTTTGTTTTATTGATTGGAAGTCATTTTGCAATCACGGCATAACCCGTAATACACACAAGTTTCGGTTTGGACTTCATAGCCCATGGCCGCAATCTCGGGCGGCGTTGTTATTGGGAAGAACAGGTCTGTCACTTGCCCGCATCGGCTGCAGATGAAGTGCCTGTGAGGCGCTGTGTTTCCATCATAATGCACGCTGCGGTTGCGAGACTCGATCGTGATCAGGCTGCCTTCATCGGCCAGCACACTAAGATTCCGATAAACAGTGCCCAAACTGATGGACGGGATCTGCTCCTTCACGCGTTTATACACCGTTTCCGCTGTAGGATGATCGGTGCAGTTTTGCAGCACTTCCCGGATCGCCTCTCGCTGTTGTGAATATCGAATTAAGATCACCTCGCTATTAGTAACAGTAACTATTATTATTTATAAAGCATGATCGTTGATTTGTCAACACCTATTTTGAAATTTTTTCAAAAAGATAAAAAAGGCGGCAGAACAAGTGTTCTGCCGCCCATTTTGCAGGGTTTAGAAACGTTCGGTTTCAAATTCCTTCCACGGAACATTCACTTCTTTGCCGTTATTGATCAGTTCATCAACATGCAGCAGGAGGGGGAATTCTTCCTCTTTGGCAAGGCCGCGTTCGATCATGCGGCGCAGGGCGCGCGCCGTGCGCGTGGCGATCACGATGGATTCAAGCGTAACGCCCTGGAGTTCTTTCATCGCGTCATCAAAGGACATGCCGCGGCCGAGCAGCGTGCCGATGCGGCGGGTACGCCCGCCGAACACGGTTACATACAGGTCGCCCGCGCCATAGATGATGTTGTCATCATGCCCGCCGATCAGCGCCAGCAGCTTGCGCATTTCGCGCACGCTCTGCCCGAACAGGGCGGCTTGGGAATTATAATGTTCTTTGCCGATCACGCCTTCGCGTTTTTCAGACATGCCGATGGCAAGCGACACGGCAAGGGCATACACATTTTTCATGGCCACGGCGCATTCCACGCCAACCACGTCCGTAGAGAGGGAGATGAAATAATAATCGCATTCAAAAATGGATTTGATCCACCGCAGGGTCTCTATGTCCGGTCCACAGAAGCACACTTCGGTGGGGTCATGGTCTGCCAGTTCATAGCTGGTGCTGGGGCCGCCGACAGCGTTGAGCGACAAGTTGCGGCCGGGCACTTTCTGGGCAAACAAATGAGGATACGGGATCATCGACCCGTCTTCATTGTCCTGCATGCCTTTGGTTACGGACAGCACGGGCAGCGATTCGGGGATGATGGGCAGAATGGTTTCACAGAACCAATCCACGCCAAAGCTGCTCACGCCGCACACCAGCAGATCGGCCCCTTCCAGCGCTTCGGTGAGCTGATCGATCTGATAGAACTTGAACCCTTCGGGGAAGCGGCGTTTCAAGGTCGGGTGCTCGCCGGTCTGGCGGGCATGGTCGATGATGGCACGGTCAAGCGGCGTGCCGACAAGGCGAACTTCGTGGCCGTTTTCACGGGCCGGGAAACCGATGGCGGATCCCATCATGCCGGCGCCAACGATGGTAACAATACTCATAGCATCATAGCTCCTCTCGTATGATACGGATATTGACAATATTGTATCTGTTTTTACGCGGTTTGGCAAACCATAGTGTAAAACTTGTTCGTGCATATCCGGCGGTATCGCGTTATACTATACAAAAAGAAACGAGGAGGGGCTGCCCTTGGAAAACACATTGGTGGATGCAGCGGTGCAGGCAGGAGCACTGATCGGTTCAGCGTTTGAAAAGCTGTCAAACCTGTTTGTATATGGACCGATCGTGTTTGTGTTCATGCTGGTGGTAGTGCTGCTCCTGAGCAGACAGCTGACAAAGTTTGTGCGCAATACTTTCCGCCGCCGCAGCGAAAAAGACGGGCACAATTATTCGTTTGTATCCGCGCTGATCAACGGCGTGATCTATTTATTGGCCGGATATGTGCTGTGCGTGCAGATCGTGCCGCTCAGGCAGATCGCTGTTAGCTTATTGGCCGGCTCCGGCGTGCTGGCGATCGCCGTTGGCCTTGCTTCTCAGGAAGCTATGGCCAACCTGGTCAGCGGCCTGTTCCTTGTGGTGTTCAAACCCATGTCGGTTGGGGATATCGTGCGGATCAATGACAAGGTCGGCGTGGTGGAAGAGATCAGCCTGCGGCACACGGTGCTGCGCACGTATGACAACAACCGCGTGATGATCCCGAACGGAATGGTAAACACGAGCGTTCTGGAAAACTATTCCATCTATGACGCACGCGTGCGCAACAAGCTGGAGATCAGCGTTTCCTATTCGGCGGACCTTGATAAAGCACGGGAGATCATTGCCCAGGAGGTGGAGCGGCACCCCGGGTTTATAGACACGCGCACGGAAGAAGAAAAACAAAGCGGCCTTGCGCCGGTGCGGGTGCTCTGCACAGATTTTGAAGCCTATGCGGTAAAACTGTGCGCCTATGTTTGGGGCAGCAGCGCTTCCTCGCTGATGCATATGATGAGCGACCTGCGCTTATCAATCAAAAAGCGGTTTGACAGCGAAGGGATCGAGATTCCGTATCCGTATAGTAACGTGGTTTTAAAAAATAGCGGGGCTGAGCAGCAGCCTGCTGAAAAACAGGAATAAAAAAGGAGCGAACGAATATGGCTAAATTTTTGTGTGTGCCCAGTGTGCGGACAAAGCTTGTCAGCCGCAAAGGAGAAGCGCCAGGCCGCGCGTTTGACAATATCATTGTAATGGGCACGGCAGGCACCTGGTGTTTTGCTATGGAAACAAGCGATGGCTTGATTCTGATCGACGCGCTGTGGCCGGGCGAGGAATGCATTGAGATTATCGAAAGCGGGCTGCGCGAGTTTGGGCATGAGCCGAGCGAGATCAAAGCGATTCTGATCACCCACGGCCATCTGGACCACACCGGTTGTGCCGGCCACTTTGTGCACAAATACGGCGCTGTGCCTTACATGTCGGAAACGGATTATCATTTTGTGTGCGAAACCACGGCGAACAACGAAGATCCCGTGATGCGGATGGATTTTGAAGTGACCGAGTTTTTGAAAGACGGTGATGTGCTCTCCCTGGGCGACACGACGATCGACATCCTCGAAACGCCGGGGCATACGCCGGGCGGCCTTTCCTTTATTGTGCCGGCATATGACCGGGGCGAAAAACATTATGCTGCCATGTGGGGCGGCACCAACCCGCCGGTAGACCCCAAGCTGCTGGCCGCGTATTTCCGCTCGCTGGAGCATTTTGAAGCGGCGTGTGCCGCTAAAGGCGCTGATGCGGTGCTCTCCAACCACCCGTTTTATGACAATGGCGTGGAAAAACTGGCGCTGATGCGCAATCGGCTGGATCATGTGAAAAACCCGTTTATAACCGGGTGGGACGGGCTCAAGGCACAGCTGGCTGTGTTCCACGAAAGCTGCGTTGGCGCGATCGACGGAACGCCGGGCAGCTGCTGGGCTTATCCGCTCACCGAAGGCTAAAAAACAGCGGCATACCCGCTGAAAAACAAAAAGGCATAGCTTGGGCTATGCCTTTTTTGTATTGTTTAAGCCGAAAAAGAACGCACCCATTCGTCCAGCAGGCGGCGTGCTGTGTCAAACGGCAGCACCTGTGTGAGCAGTCCGAACGCTTCTGCGCCGGCCTGCTGCAGGCGGGCCACATCAAGCGTGAGCAGCGGGCTGAAAAACGGCTTGTTATCCTGCTCGATATATTCATACAACAGCGCGTATTGCTGGGCTTCTTCCGCAAGCGGCAGCGCCAGGCAGAACCGCCGCCCGTCTACCACCGCGTCATTGATCACAAGGCATTGGGCGTTGTTCGAAAGGGCGATCACCTGCCCTGCGAGCGAATCTGTATCCGCCTGTTCTTCCGGGGCGGCGAGGGCCGCCCGCGCCTGTGCATACGGCTGTAAAAACAGAATGTATGCTTCCGGCAGCGCGGACTGTGCGGCAAACGCTATGCGGCACTGCGCCCAAACCGGCACAAATAAGGCCCTGAGCGCTTCAAACGGTTTTTCCCCTGCAGGGTGCGATAACAGCGCCGCGGCGAGCATGGAACACGCGCCGATAAAGGCCGAGGCGTCAAATCGCTCTCCATCCATCTTGGCAACAGGAAGGGCAAATTTCATCAGCGTGGTGCCCCATTGCTGCAGCACATCCGTTTCCAGCGAATCGGACAGGCATTCCACCATGTCCAGCGCCAGTTCAAAGGTAACGCGGTTAAACACATTGGCGCCCAAGGCGGCGCGGTGTTCGCTTGCTGTTTTTGCCGCGCGCAGGTAAGCCTGCCGCGCAGCAATACGATCACCGAGAACGGCAAAGCGCAGGCGCCCCAGCTTGTGCAGCGCGTTTATCATGGCAGGGCCGGGCGCAGACAGGGCAACAAACGCTTCATAATAAGGCACAGCGGCGGCCGGCTCCGGCGAAGCGCTGAGAAAATCGGCATACGCGGCAAACGGCGCAGGGTCAAGCGCGCGATCACGGGCGGCGTCCGCCGCCATGCGATAGCAAAGATCGGCCTGTTCATCCTGATTGCACAGGTGCAAAAGCGCGGCCGCCTGCATCAGAATGCGCACATGATTTTCATCAGTTGGCACGGAAAGCGCGGGGCTGAGCGCATCGGCTGCTTTGGCGATCTCGCCCGAAAGAAAAAAGGCAAACGCCGTTTCCTGCGCCGGATGCGTCCATCCGGCCAGAAACGCGGACAAAAATGACCGGTGAAGGGAAAACAACTCTGCCTGTAAGGCTTCCAGCCGCTGTTGGCATTGGTATTTTTGCTGATACAGCGATTCAAGCGCAAACAAAGCTTCACCGGTTTCATTGCCAGTTTGCTCATCCGAGCATTTTTTTTCAAGGGCGGTGATATCGCCCAGCCATGTATGCACCGCGCTGTTGGCGCTGACAGAGGAAAGCCGTTCTATCGGGATCACCGGATCGCCGCCAAAGGTGATCCGCCCGGCCGCAAGATCTGCCCCGAGCGGCGGGCAGGCAACGCCCAGCAGCATCACAAGATCTGCCGCAGCGCCGGACAGCGGCGTGCCCGGCCACACATAAGCGTTTTTCGGCGCATCGGCGCAAAGCCCCTGGGCCAGCACCACCAACAGATCCCCCTGCTGTTTATACACATCCGAGAGGGAAACACAACGGCAGGACAGACGAACGCCTTTTGTTTCGGCGCGGGGCGCCAGCTTTTGCACCAAAGCGGCCAAAGCGGCTCCGTCATTGGGCCGGGTGTCGGCGGCGATCAAAACGAAAAATTCTTTCATGCGATCCTCCACGGGTTCAGGATATGTTTTATCGTAAATCAGATGCAGCCGGGTTGCAACCTTTTTTGCGGCGATTGCGTTATGCCGGGGAACAAGCGTATAATCAACACAAAGGCGGTGAAAAGCAATGGAACAGGTGGTCTGCCGGGACTGTATTCGGCGCTGCGGTGCGGCGCGTACGGAAACGAGAGGCGCCGGCGCCTGCAAAATGGGGCTGCTGCCCGTGTTGGCGCGGGCGGGCATACACACCGGGGAAGAACCCTGCATCAGCGGCAAAAACGGATCGGGCACGATCTTCTTTTCCGGCTGTGCGCTGCACTGCCGCTTTTGCCAGAACCATCAGATCAGCCACGGCGGCATAGGCGAGCGCGTATCGGTGGGCCGGCTGCGCGGGATCATGGAAACGCTGGCCGCAAAGGGCGTTCATAATATTAACCTGGTAAATCCCACCCATTTTGCCGCGGCCATTGTCCAAGCGCTGGAAACGCCGCTGCCGGTGCCCGTTGTATGGAACAGCGGCGGGCATGACAGCGTGGAAATGCTGCGCCGCATGGAAGGGAAAATACAGGTGTATATGCCCGATTTTAAATATGCTGAGGATGCCCTGGCCCGGCGGTTTTCCGGGGTTGCGCGCTATCGGGAAGAGTCGCTGGCGGCGATCGATGAAATGGTGCGCCAGCGGGGCCCCTATCAGCTGGACGAAAACGGGCAGCTGGTCAGCGGCGTGCTGATCCGCCATTTGGTGTTGCCCGGCCATATTTTAAACACGCGGGCGGCCATCCGCCTGATTGAGAAGCGGTATCCCCCGCACACCGTTCTGTTTTCGCTGATGGGGCAGTTCACCCCGCAGGCGGGGGAAACGGAATATCCCGAGCTGATGCGCACGCTGACGCAGGCGGAGTATGACCGTGCGCAGGCCGCCCTGTTTGAAAGCGGGCTGGAAGACGGTTATGTCCAGGGCCCGGAAGCGGCCGGGCAGGAACATGTGCCCGCTTTTGATCTAACAGGCGTTCGATAACAAAAAAGCACCCTTGCGGGTGCTTTTTATATGGCTGCATCAATAAGCCGAGCGAATCACGCGCACGCGCACAACGCCGTCCAGCGCCTGCAGGTCGTCGATCAACCCATCGGGCACAGGCTGGTCAACATCCATCATCGTGTAAGCGATCTCGCCGCGGGAACGGTTGGTCATATGTGCAATGTTGATATTGCCGGACGCGATCACACCGGAGATGCGGCTGATCACGTTGGGGATATTGGCGTGCACAAACGTGAGGCGGCCGCCTTCGTACGGCGGCAGGCTGCACGCCGGCAGGTTGACCGAGTTTGTGATGTTGCCGGTCTGCAAAAAATCGTACAGCTGGCGGGCGGCCATCACAGCACAGTTTTCTTCGCTTTCCTCGGTAGAGGCACCCAGATGCGGGATGCAGATGCAGTTTTCCGTGCCGATGATCTCATCGTCCGGGAAATCGGTGATATATTTACGCACGGTGCCGTTTTTAAGCGCTTCTTTGAGGGCCGCGTTGTCCACCAGACCACCGCGGGCAAAGTTGAGCAGCAGGGCGCCTTTTTTCATTTTGCCAAACAGATCGGCATTCATGAACCCGCGGGTGGAATCCATCAGCGGCACATGAATGGTGATAATATCGCAAGATGAAACAAGCTCTTCCAGGCTGGCGGCGCGCCGCGTGTTTCGCCGCAGCGACCAGGCAGCTTCCACGGTGATATACGGATCGTATCCAACAACATCCATCCCAAGGGAGAAAGCATCGTTGGCCACCATGGCGCCGATCGCGCCCAGGCCGATCACGCCCAGCGTTTTGCCATACACTTCCGTGCCGGCAAACTGGCCCTTGCCTTTTTCCACCGCGGGGGCAACGCCCGTGGTGCCTACAAGGCATTTCGCCCAATCCACCGCGTCAAACACGTTGCGGCTGCCCATGATCGCAGCACCGAGCACCAGCTCTTTAACGCCGTTGGCATTGGCGCCGGGCGTGTTGAACACGCAGATGCCTGCTTCCGTGCAGCGGGCCACAGGAATATTGTCATACCCAACACCGGCGCGGGCAATGGCGAGCAGCGACGGGCCAAACTCCATATCATGGCATTTGGCGCTGCGGGCGATGATGCCCTGCGGGTCTTCCGCCGTGTCAGACAACTCATACCGATCAGCAGGGAAATACTCGTTCACAACAGGGGAGATCTTGTTCAACAGCTTGATTCGCTTAACCATCACACATCGCCTCCTCAGCGGTTGGCCCGGTCAAACTCTTCCATGAAGTTGACCAGCGCCTGCACGCCGGCAACCGGCATGGCATTATAAATGGAAGCGCGGATGCCGCCGACGGAGCGGTGGCCTTTCAGGTTTACAAGGCCGCGTTCGGCCGCTTCGGCAACAAACTTATTATTCAATTCTTCGGTGGGCAGCACGAACGTTGCGTTCATCAAAGAACGATCGCACGGGCGAACCGTGCCGGTATATAGGCTGCAGCGGTCAATGCAATCATACAGCATGGCGGCTTTTTCGTTGTTCACCTTTTCCATAGCGGGCACGCCGCCATTTTCCAGCATCCAACGGAACACAAGGCCGGCCATATAAATGGCATAGGTCGGCGGCGTGTTGAACATGGAATCGTTTTTCGCCATCACGCTGTAATTGAGCATGGTGGGCGCCGTTTCCGGGCAGAAGCCGAGCAGGTCTTCACGAATGATGACCACGGTCAGCCCCGCGGGGCCCACGTTTTTCTGCGCGCCGAAGAAAAGCACGCCGAACTTGTTGATATCGATTTCTTCGCTCAGGATGTTGCTGGAAGCATCGCCCACCAGCGGCACGCCGGGCAGAGAATCGGGGATGGCGGTATACCGAGTGCCGTAGATCGTGTTGTTCGTTACGATATACAAAAAGTCGGCTTCCGGATCCAGCATATCCTGTGTGAACGAGGGGATATAGGTAAAGTTATCGGCTTTGCTGGAAGCAACGATGCGCACGTTGCCGATCTTTTTTGCTTCCACCATGCCTTTCTGGGTCCAGGAACCGGTATCGATATAATCGGCGCTGAACGATTTGCGATACAGGTTCAGCGGCGCCATATAAAACTGCAAAGACGCACCGCCCTGCAGGAACAGCACTTTATAATTGGAGGGGATGTTCATTAGCCTGCGCAGATCTTCCTCAGCACCGAAGATGATCTTTTCATACATAGCACTTCGATGGCTCATCTCCATAACGGACATGCCATCATCCCCATGGCAGAACAGCTCCTGGGCTGCCTGCAGCAGCACAGGTTCGGGCATAACGGCGGGACCGGCGGCAAAATTGTACACACGGTTACTCATAACAAGTCTCCTTTCTGAAAACCTTTGAGAAAAAAATATTCCTTAATGGAAAAAATATTGCGCCTATTATAACGCGCTAAAGCGCAAAAATCAATAATGTTTCACAGATGAAAGTGTCATCTTATCTGTGTGATTGCGTTTTTATCCGAACATCTGCTATATAATATAAGGTACTAAGAATCTGGGAGGTTCGACATGGAAGATCTGTTTGCTGCTGCAGCTGCCAGCCGTGCGCCGCTGGCAGAGCGGATGCGTCCGCGCTCGCTGGATGAGTTTATCGGCCAGCAGCATCTGGTGGGCGAGGGCAAGCTGCTGCGCCGCGCCATTATGACCGATTCGCTGACAAGCTCCATATTTTTCGGCCCACCCGGCTGCGGCAAAACAACGCTTGCTTCCGTGATCGCGCAGACCACGAACAGCGATTTTGTGCGCATCAACGCGGTTTCCACGGGCGTTAAGGAAATGCGCGCGATCATTGACCAGGCGCAAACCAACTTAAAGCTCTACGGCCGGGCTACTTATGTGATGCTCGATGAATGCCACCGCTGGACTAAGGCGCAGAGCGACACGATCCTGCCGGCGCTTGAAAGCGGCACCATCCGCTTTATCGGCTCTACCACGGAAAACCCCATGATCGCCATGACGGCGGCCATCGTGTCCCGCTGCCGTGTGTTCCAGTTTTACCCGCTTAAACCGGAAGACCTGATCTGCGCCATTCACCGCGCGCTTTTAGATGAGCGCGGGTTTGCCGGTGTGCCGGTGGAGCTGATGCCCGGCACGGCCGAGCATTGGGCCAACATTGCAAACGGCGATGCGCGTGCAGCGCTCAATGCCCTGGAACTGGCCGTGGGCAGCACGGCGCCGGAAAAAGACGGCGTGATCCGCATCACCATGGAGATCGCGCAGGAAAGCATCCAGCGCCGGGCCCTGAATGTGGACGATGAAACGTTTTACAATATGCTCAGCGCGTTTTGCAAATCCCTGCGCGGGAGCGATGCGGATGCGGCGCTGGCGTGGTTCAGCCGCATGATTTATGCCGGTGTGGATCCGAGGATCATTGCGCGCCGCGTGATCGCCCATGCCAGTGAAGATGTGGGCCTTGCCAATCCGAATGCAATGGTGCAGGCAGTGGCCGCAGCGCAGGCGCTGGAGATGATCGGCATGCCGGAAGCGCGGCTGCCGCTGGCGCAGGCCATTATTTATGTGTGCCAGAGCCCCAAGAGCAACGCTGTTGTGATGGCGGTGGACAGCGCGATGGCAGATGTGAGCCGTTTTCCTGAAGAGCCGGTGCCCATGCATTTGAGAGACACCAGCTATTCTGGGGCCAAAAAACTGGGTAATGGCACAGGCTATCGGTATCCGCATGATTTTCCGGGGCATTATATTGAACAGGAGTATGGACCTCCCTCCGTGAAA
Source organism: Clostridia bacterium (assembly GCA_017439715.1). GTDB lineage: Bacteria > Bacillota > Clostridia > Christensenellales > QAND01 > RGIG3178. The sequence goes on from JAFSIR010000006.1 coordinate 18,803, forward strand.
GGCAGGCATTATTATGTGCCGGGCACGCTGGGGCAGGAAAAAAACATCCGCGCGCAGATGATAGCCCGCGGACAGCTTGAGGAGGAATAAAATGAATCAAACAATGGCGTTTGCAGCGCTGGAAGCGGCGCTGGCAGGCGGCGGCGATTTTGCGGAAATATATTTTGAAGACACGGTGCGCAACAGCGTGCGTGTGCGCGACGGAAAAACGGAAACGGCGCTTTCCGGCCGGGACTACGGCGCGGGCGTGCGTGTGATGCGCGGCACAAGCTGCGCTTATGCATACAGCTGTGAGGTAACAGAAAAAGCGCTGCGCGAAGCGGCGCAGGCTGCCGCACAGGCCCTGCGCGCTGCCGGAACAGACAAACCGCAAACGTTTGTCGTGCGCCCTGCGCGGCCGATGCAGGCCGCCATGTATCCGGCCGGCTCTGTGGGGCTGGAAAAATATGCGGCGCTGGCAAAATCCGCTTATGAAGCGGCGCGCGCGCATGACACGCGCATCGTGCAGGCGATGGGCGCTGTGAGCGATGTGTATAAACGCGTGATCGTGGCCAATTCTCTGGGCGTGTATGTGGAAGACGATCGAGCGCGCAGCCGGCTGGCCGTACAGGCCGTTGCCGCCAAAGGCAACGAGATGCAAACCGGTTTTGAAGGCCCGGGGGCCGGCGCAGGGTTCGAGTTCCTGGAAGGGCTTGATATTGAAGCGTATGCAAAATCGGCAGCGCGCACAGCGCTGACGATGATCGATGCGCCGTTTTGCCTGGCCGGCCAGTTTCCCGTTGCGGTCAACGGCGGGTTTGGCGGCGTGATTTTCCACGAAGCGTGCGGCCATTCGCTGGAAGCGACCAGTGTGGCGCGCGGGCACAGCGAGTTTTGCGGCAAGCTGGGGCAAAAGATCGCGTCTGACAAGGTAACGGCGATTGATGACGGATCAATGCCCGGTGAATGGGGCAGCCTTGGGTATGACGATGAAGGCACGCCCACGGGCCGAACGGTGCTGATTGAAAACGGCGTGCTTAAAAACTATATGATCGATATTCTTGGCGGGCGGCGGATGAACATGGCGCCTACGGGCAACGGGCGGCGCGAAAGCTACAGCTATGCGCCCACCTCACGCATGACGAACACCTTTATTGCCGCCGGCACGGATGAAGATATGATCACCGGCATCGACACGGGCCTGTATGCACACAAAATGGGCGGCGGCAGCGTGAATCCGCTGACCGGCGAATTCAATTTTGCCGTGGAAGAAGGATATTGGATCAAAGACGGGAAGATAGACCGCCCGGTGCGCGGCGCAACGCTGATTGGTAAAGGCAGCGAAGTGCTGCAGCGGATCGACTCGGTCGGCCGCGAGGTGGTGCTCGGCCAGGGCCTGTGCGGGTCTATTTCCGGGTCGGTGCCTACCAACGTAGGCCAGCCGCTGATCCGTGTGAGCCGGATCACCGTAGGCGGCAGGGAGGCATAACGATGGAACAAACTGTAAAAAACCTGGTGCAGCTCGCCATGGAAATGGGCGCCGATGCGGCCGATGCGATCCTGTCAGAGCGACTGGGCGTGGATGCAAACATTTTTGAAGGGGCAGTGGATGCGTTCAGCAACAGCCACACCCGCGGTGTAGGCCTGCGCGTGATCAAAAACGAGCGCGTGGGATATGCGTATACGGAAAAGGCAGACGAGGCGGATGAACGCCTGGTGCGCGCCGCGCTTGCCTCTGCCGCTGTGTCTGACCCCGTTAAAGGCGCCGATGTGTATCGCGGCGAGGGGGTAACCTGCCGTGCGGAAGAGCCAACCATGCCGAACGCCGAAAAAGTGACGGATAAAGCGCTCAAGCTGTATGAAGCGCTGATCAAGCACAAGATCGAGAGTGTGCAGGCCTGCGAAGTGGAACAGCGGGTGACTCGCCGCGCTTTTGCCAACAGCGCGGGGATCGTTTGCTCCTCCATGGAGCAGCGCGCGGAGATGGCGGCAGAGCCTGTGGTGCGCGAGGGCGATTGGACGGATAACAACTATGATATTGCCATTGCGTATACCCTTGAAGAACTGGATGAACAGGCTGTTGCCGAGAAAAGCGTGGAAAAAGCATGGCAGTATCACGGGGCTGTGCCCGGGCGGACGGGGAAAATGCCGGTTGTGCTCTCCGGGCTTTCCATGGCGCGGCTGCTAAGCTCAATGGAAAGCGCATTTTCCGCTGAACAGGCGGAAAAGGGCCTGTCTTTGCTGCGCGGGCGTGAAGGGGAGCAGATCGCTGCGCCGCTGATCACGCTGGTGGATGATCCGGTGCATCCGCAGCATGGTTTTACCCGCTTGTTTGACAGTGAAGGCGTGCCGGCCAGGAAGAAGAATGTGATTGACGCCGGCGTGCTGACAACGCTGCTGCACTCGGTGGCCTCGGCCAACCGCGCCGGCGTGGCGCCAACGGGAAACGCAATGCGCGGCTATGCGGGCGCAGTGTCTATCGGGGTGCAAAACTTTTATTTAGTGCCCGGGGCAGAAACGGCGCAGGCGCTGTATGAACAGGCGGGCGCGGGCGTGATCGTGCAGGAAGTGAGCGGACTGCATGCCGGGGTGAACGCTACCAGCGGTGATTTTTCCCTGCTGGGCAAAGGGTTTTTGATCGAGAACGGGCAAAAAGGCGCGCCGATCGCGCAAATGGTGGTTTCCGGCAACTTTTTCCGCCTGCTTGAACAGGTGCAGACGCTGGGGAACGACCTGGAGTTTATTTCAGGCGGATATGGCAGCCCGAGCGTGCTTGTGCAGGGGCTGACAATCGCCGCCGGCGCATAAAAAATCCGTATATCTCTTTACAAATTTGGGCTTCGACTCTATAATAAGGACACAAAACCGATGAAGGGGACGCGCCTTGCGGAAAGGGGCACAGCGAGCGTGGAACGGTGTGAGCCGCGCCGAACGAACCGCAGATGGACATCACCCCCGAGGGTTTCGCCGAACAAATCAAAGAGGCGAAAACGTGGCCGCGCGTTAAGCGGAGAGAGTGGGTGCGCCGTTTTTTCGGCCGCGCCAATTCGGGTGGTACCGCGGAAACAGGCCTTTCCGTCCCGTTGTGGACGGAAAGGCCTTACTTATTTTTTTGGCAGGAGGAAATGCAATGTACAACAAAGTGCCTACTGACATGGACTTTAACGCACGCGAAAAAGAAGTGCTGGCGTTCTGGCAGGAAAACAAGATTCCCCAGAAAAGCATGGCGCCGCAGCCGGAAAAGCCCCCGTTTTCGTTTTTTGACGGGCCGCCCACGGCCAATGGCATGCCGCATATCGGCCATCTGATCACCCGCAGCATTAAAGACTTGATCCCCCGTTACCGCCGCATGCGCGGGTATGATGTGCTGCGCAAAGCCGGCTGGGACACGCACGGCCTGCCTGTTGAGCTGGAAGTGGAAAAACAGCTGGGGCTGGACGGCAAAGAGCAGATCGAAGCATACGGTGTGGAGCCGTTTATCCAGAAATGCAAGGAAAGCGTTTGGAAATACAAGGGCGAATGGGAAGCGATGAGCGACCGTATTGCCTTCTGGGCCGATATGGAGGACCCGTATATCACGTACGATAACAATTATATCGAAAGCGTGTGGTGGTCTCTTAAACAGATCTTTGATAAGGGCCTGCTGTATAAAGGGTACAAAGTGGTGCCTTACTGCCCGCGCTGTGGCACGGCGCTTTCCAGCCACGAGGTGGCGCAGGGATACAGCGAAGTAACGGAAACATCTGTGTTCGCGCGCTTCCCGGTGATGGGCGAAGAAAACACCTATCTCCTTGCATGGACCACAACGCCGTGGACCCTGCCGAGCAACGTGGCCCTGTGCGTGCATCCGGATAACGAATATGTGTATGCCAAAGCGGAAGACGGCACGGTGTATATCCTTGCCAAAGCGCTCATGGAAAACCTGCTGGGCGAGCAGGCCGAAGTGCTGCACACGCTGCCCGGCCGTGAACTGGTGGGCATTGAATATAAGCCCCTGTTCGCGTTCCAGAAAAAAGAATCCGACACCTGTTTTACCGTTGTGGCGGACGATTATGTTACCCTGAGCGACGGCAGCGGCATCGTGCATATCGCACCGGCGTTTGGCGAAGATGACAGCCGCGTGGGCCAGGCAAACAAGCTGCCTTTTGTGCAGCGCGTGGATGCGGCCGGCAAGATGGACCAAACAACAGATTGGGCCGGCATGTTCTGCAAAGATGCGGACCGCCCCATCATTGAAGCGCTGCGCGAGAGCGGGCTGCTGTTTGCCGAGCAGGCGTATACCCACAGCTATCCCTTCTGCTGGCGGTGCGACACGCCGCTGCTGTATTATGCGCGGTCCACTTGGTTTATCCGCATGACGGAGGTGCGCAATGCGCTGGTGGCGAGCAACCGGTCTGTGAACTGGCTGCCGGATAACATCAAAGAAGGCCGCATGGGCAATTTTGTGGAAAACGTGATCGACTGGGGCCTGTCCCGCGAGCGGTATTGGGGCACGCCGCTGCCCATCTGGACTTGCGAATGCGGGCACACGGAAGCAATCGGCGGCATTGATGACCTGAAAGCCCACGGCGCCGATGTGCCGGAAGGACTTGAGCTGCACAAGCCGTTTATCGACCGTATCACCTTCGCCTGTCCGAAGTGCGGCAAAACGATGCACAGGGTCAGCGAAGTGATCGACTGCTGGTATGATTCGGGCAGCATGCCGTTTGCCCAGTTCCACTATCCTTTTGAAAACAAGGAAAAATTTGAGCGGTTCTTCCCCGCCCAGTTTATTTCCGAAGCGGTTGACCAAACCCGTGGCTGGTTCTACACGATGATGGCCATCTCCACCTGCCTGTTCGAAAAAACGAGCTTTGAAAACTGCATCGTGCTGGGCCACGTGCAGGATAAAGACGGGCAGAAGATGAGCAAGCATAAAGGCAACGTTGTTGATCCGTGGGATGTGCTCAATAAGCAGGGCGCCGATGCCGTTCGCTGGTATTTCTACACCGGCAGCGCGCCGTGGCTCCCCTCCCGGTTCTATGATGAAGCGGTCAGCGAAGCACAGCGCAAGTTTATGGGCACGCTGTGGAACACCTATGCGTTCTATATCCTGTACGCGGATATTGATGGGTATAACCCCTTTGATAATTCCTGGCCGGCGCCGAACTATACCGTTATGGACAAATGGGTGCTCAGCAAGCTGAACACGCTGGTGCGCACGGTAACGGATGAGCTGGACAACTATCATGTGACCGAAGCGGCCCGTGCCATCTCCGCGTTTGTAGATGATTTGTCCAACTGGTATGTGCGCCGCTGCCGCGACAGGTTCTGGGGCGGCGGGAAAACGGAGGATAAATCCACTGCGTTCTTTACGCTGTTCACCGTGCTGGATACGCTGGCCAAGGTTGTGGCCCCGTTCATACCGTTTATGTCCGAAGCAATGTATCAGAACCTGGTGCGCGCGGTAAACGAAACGGCGCCGGAAAGCGTGCACCTGTGCGATTTCCCGGCCGTGAATGAAGCGATGATTGACCCCGAACTGGAGCGGGAAATGGAATACGCCCGCCGTGTGGTCGTACTCGGCCGTGCTGCGCGCAACGTGTCTAAAATGAAAAACCGCCAGCCGCTTAGTAAGATGCTTGTGGAAGGCGAAAAACAGCCGCAGGACGAGATTGTAACCATCATTCTCGAAGAGCTGAACGTAAAAAAGATGGAGCTGACGGCGGACGCCAGCGAATACATCTCGTATGCCATCAAGCCCCAGCGCAAAACGGTGGGCCCGAAATACGGCCGCATTCTCATGGCGATCGATGCCTATCTCAAAGAGGCGGACGGCGCGGCGATCGTAGCGTGTGTTTCGGCAGGCAAAGCCTGGGAAACGCAGATCGAAGGCGTTGCCGTGTCGCTCACGGCGGAGGACCTGCTGATCAGCACGGCCCAGAAGGAAGGCTTTGCCGCTCAGAGCGACGGCGGGCTGACCGTTGTGCTTGACACGCAGCTGACGGATGAACTGATCGCCGAGGGCAGCATGCGCGAGTTTGTGTCCAAAATTCAGAACCTGCGCAAAAAGCTTGGCTTTGAAGTGACGGATCATATTGAAATTGCTTTCTGCACAGCCGATGCGGCGCTGGAAGCGCTGCTGAACGACCGCAAGGCAGAGATCTGTGCCGATACGCTGGCCGATGTGCTGATCGCCGGCAGTGGGGAGCACGAGATTGATATCAACGGCGCGGCGGTTTCCGTAACACTGAAAAAGGCGGAATAATGCATGTGGCTCTCCGATGCATGGCAGGATTATGAACTGATGGATGCCGGTGACGGCATGAAACTGGAGCGGTGGGGGGATGTGGTCCTCTCCCGCCCCGAGCCGCAGGCTGTTTGGCGGCCGCAGCATCCCGCGCTGTGGGAAAAGGCAGACGCGGTGTATCACCGCTCAAACGCCGGCGGCGGTAACTGGAGCTATGCGCGCACATTGCCGGAAAGCTGGCAGATCGGATACGGGGCGCTTCGCTTTTATGTCAGGCCCACCGGCTTTAAACACACGGGCCTGTTCCCCGAACAGGGCGTGAACTGGGACTGGGCTGCGCAAAAAATTAGGCAGGCGGGCCGCCCGGTGCGCGTGCTGAACCTGTTTTCCTACACGGGCGGGGCTACGCTGGCCTGCGCTGCGGCGGGCGCCGAAGTGGTGCATGTTGATGCTGCCAAAGGCATTGTGTCCTGGGCCAAGGAAAATGCGGCGTTAAGCGGGCTGGCCGAGGCGCCGATCCGCTATCTGGTAGACGATGCGCTGCAGTTTGTGCGCCGGGAAGCGCGCCGGGGCCGCAAATACGAAGGGATCATTATGGATCCGCCGTCATACGGCCGCGGGCCGGACGGGCAGATGTTCCGGTTTGAAACGCATATCCAGCCGCTGGTGGAAGCCGCTGCCGCGCTGCTGAGCGAGGAACCGCTGTTTTTCATCCTCAACAGCTACACCGCCGGGTTTGCCCCGGCTGTTGGCGGCAACGTGCTTAAAACGGCGCTGCCCAAAGGGCAGATCGAGGCGGACAATATCGGCCTTGTCATGCCCGGCGGCATGGCGCTGCCCTGTGGGGCGACTGCGCGGTGGACCCCGTGACAAAGCTGAACATATTATATGAAGACAACCACGTGCTCGTGTGCATCAAGCCGTTCAACGTGCCGTCTCAGGAAGATGCAAGCGGTGATGAGGACATGCTCACGCTGTTAAAAGCGTATCTGAAAGAGAAGTATCAAAAACCGGGCAATGTGTATTTGGGCCTTGTGCATCGGCTGGACAGGCCGGCCGGCGGCGTGATGGTGTTTGCCAAAACGAGCAAGGCTGCTTCCCGCCTGTCTGAACAGGTGCGGACCGGCAAGCTGGATAAGGAATACACGCTTTGCTGCGCCAAGCCGCCGCAGCCGCTATCCGGCACGATGGAAGACTATCTTGTAAAAGACAACGCGCATAACACGGTGCGCACCTGCGCTAAGAACACGCCGGGCGCCAAGATTGCGCGGCTGGCATATCAAACGCTGAAAACAAGGGCCGATGGCACAGCGCTGGTGCAGGTATCGCTTTTTACCGGGCGGTCACACCAGATCCGGGTGCAGTTTGCCTCCCGCGGATGCCCGCTGCTGGGCGATGCGCGCTACGGCGCTGGCGGGCAGCAGCTGGCCTTGTGGTCAACACGGCTGGCGTTTGACCATCCGACAACCAAAGAAAGGCTGGCATTTTCCAGCCCGCCGCCCAAAATATGGTGAAACAGACGGGCCCCTGCGCGCAAACAGGCGCACAGGGGCTATCTATATTAAAAAAGAGCCGCGCGCTGACCCTTTACTGCAGAATATGCAGGGCAGGGCAGCGCGGACACGAAAAGAAAAACAGGGCCGGTTTTCGGCCCTGTTGTTTTTTTAAAAGGAACTGCCCGGCACATCATATGAAGGCCGCGGCGTTCTGCGCCGCACATCCCACAAAATCGTGCCGTATGTGGTATCGGAAATCTCGGTGATCAGCCCCTGCTCATCCACATGGGCGCGCAGCCAATCAAGGATGCGGGCGGTGTTTTCAGCGGTGTGCATGTGTTCCGGCAGCATATGCTCGGTGATAAACGCGGCATATTCTTCCTCAGCGGACACGCGGATCTCGCTGTGCCGCGTTTCATAGCTGGTTTCCGGTTCATAGCCAAGCAGGAACAGTGTGTTGAACAGCGCATAGAACCATTTGCCGCTCCATTGCGGGGGCAGTTCTTGGCCGAACACATCGCGCATGATCTGCTCGCGCATATAATTGCGCCCGCTCAGGTGGGTTACATTGCAGCACCAGGCCCGACTCATGGACATGGATTTTAACAGCCCTTCCATATCATGGATGGCCGGCGTCATAGAGCCGAACACAAGGTCAAACGCGCCGAGCAGGCCCGCTTTTTCCACATCCAGCGTTTTAAAATCACACACCTGCAGTACAGCGTTGGTCAGCCCCTGCTCGACCAGATACGCTTGCCCGTGCGCCACCATTTTTTCCGAAATGTCAAGCCCCAGCACGCGTTTAACGCGCTTTGCAAACGCAGCGGCAAACCGGCCCGGGCCGCACCCAATATCCACCACTTCACGATCGGGCGTTAAAATGCCGCGCCGCTCCAGCAGCGAAAGCGCATAAAAAACGCGCTCATCCCCTTTGCGCTTTTTTGCGCGCTCCTTTTGCCAGAACTCCGCCCGCTGATCCCAGCGCCGGGCGGCTTTTTTGGGCGTATCCACCTGCTGCGGCGAGAGCATTTGCATAAATGCGTCCAACGCCCGGCGGTTATGCGCCGGATAATCCGGTATCGTAGGCATGCTTATCCCTCCGTCAGCCGTTCAGCTGCGCCTGCATAAAGGCAAGCACTTCGTGATACAGCGCGTCCCTGTTCTGCTCATCGATATAGAAACAGCGGCAGTTCGGGTGTGAGCGCACCGTGTCAAGAAACGGCACGCCCTCTTTGTTTTTCACGGCGGCGATCACGGGGATGTTCCCATCTAGCCGCTCGAGAATGGCAGCGCAAAACTCTTTTTCCCGCGCTTCCATAAAGCCGATCTCGTCAAACAGGATCACGCCGTTTTCCGCCACAGGCCGGCGGACCACATCGGCATACCGGTCAAACACGCCCTGCGTGATCGTGAACCCTTTGCCTACCGCAGAATAGCCCAGCAGGTTTTCTTCCGTGTAATGGCGCGGCTGTCCCGGCACATGGATATACACCGGGTTTCTCAGGTTCTCATCGGCCCCGGTCGCTTCCTTCTTGGTTTGAAAGCCGCTCACCGGCCGGCCCAGCGCTTCGAGCACCTTGTTAATCAGCGTGCTTTTGCCAACGCCCTGCGCCCCTACGATCAAAACATGCGTCATAGTCATCCTCCTTTGGATAAACCTTCACCACATCATTCAGTATACCTCATTTTCTTGCGCCTGTGTATCCAAAAAAAGCCGGGGCGCGAATGCCCCGGCATCAGCTCGGTTTGTCAATCCAACAGGCCCAGCGTTGTTTCCGTTATGTTCAAAGCGCCTTTGCTTACGTTGATCGCCATGGTCGGGCGGATCAGGGTGGTAACGGTGCGCACTTCGCCAACGGAATCCGCCAGATCCCACTTGCCGTCCACTAGGCGGAACGCCGTCAGGTCCGCCTGCGCGCCAACGCAGAGGCGGTGCTCCTCAAGGCCGTAAACCTCGCTTGTGCGGCGTGTTACGATGTCAATGCATTCGCGCAGCGGGCGGCCCAGCGTCAGCATCTTGGAAAGCACGGCGGACAGGGAATACACAGGTCCGTTCATGTTCGGCTTATACAGGTCGGTGCCCATTAGATCGGGCAGGAACCCAGCGTTGAACGCCGCCTGCGCCATACTCCACGAGAACGACGCGCGCCCATGCCCCACATCAAACAGAACGCCGCGCTTGCGCGCCATCGCCGCTTCGGGCTTGGGCGTGCCATCAGGATAAAAGATGCAGGCATCTTTATTGTGGAAGGAGTGCGTGATCACGTCTCCCCGATCCAGATACGGCAAAAAATCAACAGGATCGGGCGGCGCATTGCCGATATGCACCGTCAGCGGCAGGCCAAGCCGATTGCAGATCTCTTTGGCATTGATCACCAGCGGCACGCCGATCAGCCCCACATGGGAATAACTGGCGGTCACCTTCAGGCCCTTGATCGTATCGGAATATTTTTCATACGCATCGCGGTAATACTCGTATTTTACGCGCTCAAGCACCGGCGGCTTGGTGCTGTCCGGCGAAACAGCGTTGAGAAGTACGTATTGGCGTGTAACGCTGTTTAACGTGCTGCGCTGATAATACTCATCCATGCGCAGAGGGCCGACCGTGCCGGCATCGATCACAGCGGTGTTCCCGCGATTCACGCCGCACATGTCTGCCGTGATATAGTTGGGTGCATGATCGGAATGGACGTGTGCATCAATAAACCCGGGCGCAAGATACTGCCCTGCAAGGTCAATCACTTTGGCGCCAGCCGCATCAAGTTCAGGTTCGATCGCGGCGATCTTCCCGTTTTCGATCAGCACATCGGCACGAAGTTCCCACAGGTCATCCTGCGGCGCCATCAAAACAGCATTTTTCAATAACACAGTACTCATCTGGCACCTCTCCTTTTCTACAATGTAGTGCTATTGCTGTGCTTTGTCAATACAAACAGCCGCACAACGTGACCATAAAATAAGCGCCATCCCATCGGATGGCGCTTAAATATGAGGCCCAACATTGTGGCGAGCACAATGTTGGGCCTGTAAGTGAACAAAGATTATTTGCTCATGCCTTTCTGCACGGCGACCGCAACGGCGACCGTAGCGCCGGCCATGGGGTTGTTGCCCATGCCGATCAGGCCCATCATTTCCACGTGCGCGGGCACGGAGGAGGAACCGGCGAACTGCGCATCGGAGTGCATGCGGCCCATGGTGTCGGTCATGCCGTAAGAGGCGGGGCCGGCGGCCATGTTATCCGGATGCAGGGTGCGGCCGGTGCCGCCGCCGGAAGCGACGGAGAAGTATTTAACGCCGTTTTCGACCGCCCATTTTTTATAGGTGCCGGCCACGGGGTGCTGGAAGCGGGTGGGGTTGGTGGAGTTACCGGTGATGGAGACATCCACGCCCTCCTTGATCATGATGGCAACGCCTTCGGAGACATCATCGGAGCCATAGCAGCGGATAGCGGCTTTGGCGGAATCGGAATAGGCTTTTTCGAAGTTGATCTTCAGTTCGCCGGTTTCCTGAACATAGGTGGTGTCCACATAGGTGAAGCCGTTGATGCGGCTGATGATCCAGGCAGCGTCTTTGCCCAGGCCGTTGAGGATAACGCGGAGCGGCTCTTTGCGAACGGTGTTGGCGTTGCGCGCAATGCCGATGGCGCCTTCGGCGGCGGCAAAGGATTCGTGGCCCGCGAGGAACGCGAAGCACTTGGTGGAATCGGACAGGAGCATGGCACCGAGGTTGCCGTGGCCCAGGCCGACCTGGCGCTGATCGGCCACGGAGCCGGGCACGCAGAAAGCCTGCAGGCCGATGCCGATGGCGGAGGCAGCGTCGGCCGCGATGGTGCAGCCTTTTTTGATGGCGATCGCGGCGCCGAGCGTGTACGCCCAAACCGCGTTTTCAAAACAGATGGGCTGGATGCCGCGAACGATTTCGTCCACATTCACGCCCTTTTCGTCACAAATGCGCTTGGCTTCTTCCAGATCGGCGATACCGTATTCTTTCAGGCAGGCGTTGATCTTGTCAATGCGGCGCTCATAACCTTCAAAGCGAATCATAGCAGTACCCCTCCTTCTTATTCATGGCGCGGATCAATAAACTGAACCGCTTCTTCGAACCGGCCGTAAACGGCGGTATATTTTTTGTACAGTTCGGCAGGATCGCCGCCTTTTTTGAGCTCTTCAAGGAACTGACCGACTCTGAGGAATTTGTAGCCGATCACTTCGCCGTCAGCGTCCAGGCCCATCTGCAGGATGCAGCCTTCGGCCAGGTCAAGATAGCGAACGCCTTTGGCAGCGGTGGAATAGATGGTGCCAACCTGGCTGCGCAGGCCTTTACCAAGGTCTTCCAAACCGGCGCCGATGGGCAGGCCGCCTTCGGAGAACGCGGTCTGGGAACGGCCGTACACGATCTGCAGGAACAGCTCGCGCATCGCGGTGTTGATCGCGTCACAAACAAGGTCCGTGTTGAGCGCTTCAAGGATGGTTTTGCCGACGAGAATCTCGCCCGCCATCGCGGCGCTGTGGGTCATGCCGGAGCAGCCGATGGTTTCGACCAGCGCTTCCTGGATGATGCCTTCCTTAACGTTGAGCGTCAGTTTGCAGGCGCCCTGCTGCGGGGCACACCAACCGATGCCGTGAGTCAGACCGCTGATATCGCTGATCTGTTTGGCGTGTACCCATTTTCCCTCTTCGGGAATGGGCGCAGGCTCGTGCTTAGGCCCTTTGGCCACGCACACCATTTGTTCCACTTCATGGGAATACTGCATGGTACATTCCTCCTGTTGATTCTGTATCACTGAATGGTTTCAGTTACAATTTTCACATTATTATAGCACATATATATGCGAACTCCAATGGTTTCTTTTTTGGGTTTGAACAGTTGACACCACCAAAAGATGCGGTACAATAATACAAATAGGGTTATAAAGGAGGGATCCGTCCTATGTATGGTTTTGCAGAACGGATGGCGCCGTTGAACGGCAGCGCGATCCGGGAAATATTCAAGCTGTTGGGCGACAAATCCATCATCTCTTTTGCGGGCGGCAACCCGAGCGAAGCAAGCTTCCCGTCTGAAGAACTGGCAGAAATATCCGCGCAGCTGCTGCGGGAGCAGGGCGGGCGCATTTTGCAATACGGCGCAACGGAAGGCTGGGCCCCGCTGCGCGAATCGGTGGCTCAGGTGGTGGCGGAACGGAGCATCCGGTCCACACCCGAACGCACGCTGATCCTGACCGGCTCCAGCCAGGGCATTGAGCTGTTCACAAAATCGCTGGTGAATCCGGGCGATGTGATCTTGTGCGAGGATCCGACGTTCCTTGGTGCGATCCAAACCTTCCGCAGCTACCAGGCAAAACTCGTTGGCGTGCCGATGGAGGCCGACGGGGTGGACCTTGCGGCGCTGGAAGAAGCGATGAAAACGCACAAACCCACGTTTTTCTATACCATCCCCACCTTCCAGAACCCCACGGGCTGCACCATGAGCATGGAAAAACGCCGGCGCGTGGTGGAACTGGCGCAGCGGTATGACACGCTGATCCTGGAAGATGATCCGTATGGCGGCGTGCGGTATGAAGGTAAAACGCTGCCGGCGATCGCCTCGTTTGACGCGGCGGACCGCGTGATGCACCTGATCAGCTTTTCCAAAACCATTTCACCGGGGCTGCGCGTGGGTGCGGCGATCGGCCATCCCGATCTGCTGCGGAAGATGACGATCAATAAACAGGGCGCCGATACGCACACGAGCAACCTTTCGCAGGCGGTGGTAGATGCGTATATCCGCAGCGGCCAATATTTTGAGCATGTTCAGGCAATCCTGCCGCCGTATCGCGCGCAGCTGGCCGCCATGCTCAAGGGCCTGGAGAGCTTCCCGGCGGGCACGGTGTATACCCGGCCGGAAGGCGGCCTGTTCGTGTGGATCGAGCTGCCTGAGCAGATAGACGCGCAGGCAATGATGGATGAAGCGGTGCAGCGCAAAGTGGCGTATGTGCCGGGCACGTTCTTCTATCCCGACGGAGGGCACAAAAACACGCTGCGGCTGAACTTCTCGGCCAGCACACCGGAGCAGATTGAACGCGGCATGGCCATTTTAAAACAGCTGATTGAAGAAAAACTGTAAGGAGTTAAAGCAGTATGAACGTATATGATGTATTACAGGACCGTGGGTTTATCAAGCAGGTCAGCCATCCTGAGCTGCGCGATCTGCTGGGGGAAAAGAGCATCACTTTTTATACCGGCTATGATCCCACGGCGGACAGCTGCCATGTAGGCCATTTTATGCAGCTGATGGCGATGTGCCACATGCAAAAGGCCGGCCACAAGCCCATCATTCTGGTTGGCGGCGGCACAGCCAACATCGGCGATCCTTCCGGCCGGCAGGATATGCGCCGGATGATGACCAAGGAACAGGTGGCCAACAACGCGGAATGCCTGAAAAAACAGATGAGCAAGTTCCTTGATTTTTCCGATGGCAAAGCGGAAATGGTCAATAATGCAGACTGGCTGCTGGACTTGAATTATGTTGATTTTCTGCGCGATATCGGCGCGTATTTCTCGGTAAACCGCATGCTGGCGGCCGAATGCTACAAGAGCCGGCTGGCCCAGGGGCTGACATTCCTTGAATTCAACTATATGCTTATGCAGAGCTACGATTTTCTGCATCTGTACCGCACCCGCGGCGCGGTGCTCGAACTGGGCGGGGACGATCAGTGGTGCAACATCCTTTCCGGTGCGGACCTGATCCGCCGCGTGGAGCATGCCGATGCGTATGCGATGACGTTCCAGCTGCTGACCAATGCTGACGGCACGAAAATGGGCAAAACGGTGAAAGGTGCGCTTTGGCTTGACCCGGCGAAAACCAGCCCGTACGAATTCTATCAGTACTGGCGCAATGTTGAAGATGCGTCTGTGGGCAACTGCCTGGCGCTGTTGACCTTCCTGCCGATGGAAGAAGTGCGTGCGCTGGCCGCGCTCAAAGACAGCGCGATCAACGAAGCCAAAAAGCGTTTGGCGCTGGAAGTGACCACGCTGGTGCATGGCCGCGAGGAAGCCGAAAAAGCGGCGCAGGCAAGCGAAGCGCTCTTTGGCGGCGGCGGCAACCTGGATAATATGCCCACTACGATGATCTCCATGGACCAGCTCAAAGCCAACCCCACCGTTGTGGACATGATGGTGCTGGTAGGCCTTTGCAAGAGCAAGGGTGAAGCGCGCCGCCTGATCGAGGGCGGCGGCGTTACGATCGACGATCAGCGTGTGCGCGAGATCGGCCAGCAGATGGACGACAGCGCCCTGCGCAAAGGCGTTGTGATCCGGCGCGGCAAAAAGGTGTATCATCGCGTGATGATGGCTGAATGATCCCGTACCGAACGGTGGTCGGCACAGCAGCAGCCGAGCAGGTGATTAAAAAAAGCCGGTTTATCGGCTCACTGTATCCTATCGAATCCGCCGAACAGGCACAGGAGATTCTCGCCGGCATCCGCAAGCAGTATTGGGATGCTTCGCATCACTGTTATGCGTATGTGCTCGGCCCGAAGCGGGACGTGAAAAAGTTTTCCGATGACGGGGAACCGCAGGGCACGGCAGGAATGCCGATCCTCGATGTGCTGGACAAGAAGGAACTGACCAATGTGATGGTGGTTGTGGTGCGGTATTTCGGGGGCACGCTGCTGGGCGCGGGCGGCCTTGTGCGCGCATACGGCGGCACATGCGCCGAAACGGTGCGGGCGGCGGACATCCGCGTGATGACGCCGGTGAACACCGTGGAACTGCTGTGTGAATATGGCATGTGGAACCGGCTGGACAGGGCGCTGAACCAGTGCAATGTGATGCGGGAAAACGTGCAGTTCGGCGCGGATGTGACCTGTATTCTATCCGTAAAACCGGAAGATACCGAAGCATTGATCGATTTTGTAACGGATACATGTCAGGGGCAGGTGCTCGCATCGGTCACTGGCGAAAGAATAACGCATTGGCCTGCAGCAGATGAAACGGCTGCAGATCAGATATAAAAAATTTGGGAGGTAACAAACAATGGCACTGCGTATAGAACTGACGAACAACCCCAAAGCTAAACCGGACGAGAGCGCGCTGGGTTTCGGCAAATATTTTACGGATCATATGTTCATCATGGATTACACCGAGGGCATCGGCTGGCATGATGAGCGCATTGTGCCGTTTGGTCCGCTGGCCATGAGCCCGGCTGCCATGGTGCTCCATTACGGACAGGCCATTTTTGAAGGCCTTAAAGCGTATCGCCGGCCGGACGGCAAGATCCAGCTGTTCCGCCCGATGGAAAACCTGAACCGGTTCAACCGCTCGGCGGATCGCCTGTGCATCCCGCGGATTGATACGGAAATGGTGTTCAATTGCCTGACGAAGCTGCTCGAGATCGAAGCGGATTGGGTACCGCATAGCGCGGGCACTTCACTGTATATCCGCCCGTTTGCCGTGGCGATGGATCCGGTGCTGGGCGTGCATGTGGCCAATACCTATCATTTCATGATCATCCTTTCCCCGGTTGGAAACTATTATGCCGAGGGCCTCAAACCCGTGCGCATCCTGGTGGAAGATGAATATGTGCGCGCCGTGCGCGGCGGCATGGGCTTTGCCAAAGCCGCGGGCAACTACGCGGTTTCCCTGATTGCCGATCATACGGCCAAAGCGCACGGTTGTGCGCAGGTGCTGTGGCTGGACGGCGTGGAACGCAAATATATTGAAGAAGTCGGCTCCATGAACATCTTCTTCAAGATCAACGGCCAGCTGATCACCCCGGCGCTGCAGGGTTCCATCCTGGGCGGCATCACGCGCAAGAGCGTGCTGGAACTGGCGGGCAAAATGGGCTTTGACGCGGTGGAACGCCAGATCAGTATTGATGAAGTGCTCCAGGCGCATGCAGACGGCACGCTTGAAGAAGTGTTCGGCACGGGCACGGCGGCTGTGATTTCTCCGGTCGGCCATCTGGTGATCGGAGACAAGGAATACCGCATTGCGGACGGCGAAATGGGCCCGTGCGCTTCTGCGATCTATGACAAACTGACGGGCATCCAGTTTGGCAAGCTGGAAGATGAAATGGATTGGACGGTCGTTCTGTAAACAGAGCGTATAACATAACAGGCAGGGAGGGTGAATTTGATGTTTATGCGTAAAGGGGCTGCGTTGCTGCTGGCACTGTGCATGATGCTGTTTCCCATAGCGGCACATCTGCAAACGGCTGAGGCGGCCGGCACACTGAGCATTGAGGACCTGACGGCTGCACCGGGTTCCCTGCCGGCCAGCGGCGGAACCATCACACTCACCGGCACGCTGAAAAACAGCACGGATGCGGATATCGATTCTGTGATGCTGGAGTTTGGTGAAGCCAAGCTGGAGATTTATGAAACCATTCCTGCGGGCGGGAGCAAACCGTTTTCCATGCCGGGCGTGAAGATCAGCGCCGGCGAGGTGGACCGCGACCTGGCCCTGTCTATCACCTGGCCCGAAGGGGCCAACACCGCTGCGTTCTATATTGCCAAAAGCAAGAACGCGGCAGAGCTTGCCTTTACCCGCACGATGGACAACCGCGTTGTGCAAAAGGGCAGCGAAGTTACGCTGACCTATACGGTGAAAAATGAAGGCGCCGAAACGCTGACGGGCTTAACAGTGACCGATCCGTGCATCACCGGCGCGGTGATGACAAACGTTTCCCTCGCTCCGGGCGAAAGCAAACAGGTGAGCAAGAAGATCGTGGTGGTGCAGGATGTGGCTTCCGTGCCCAAAGCGGTGTTCACCGCGGGCGGCAAAACGCAAACCAAAACGCTGGAAGCGAACACCATTGCCATAGGCACGCCCAAGCTGACCGTAACGGCAACGGCGGATAAAACGGCGGCCAATGAGGGCGATTTTGTTACCTTCACCATTGTGGTGAGCAATGAAAGCGCCGTGGGTGTAACGGGTATTGAGATCCGCGATGAGTTGGGCACGGTGATCCGCAGCGATGCAAACATCGCAGCTACAACGGGCAGCACGGTAAAAACCCTGACGGTGACGCACCAAACAGCGGTGCAGGCATCCCGAGCGGCGGTGTTTTATGTAAACTATCGGTCGGAAGGCGAGCTGGTGGCCGCCGAATCGGCGCCCATCAGCATTGTGGTAACGCCGGCGGTGCAGTCGTCCCCGCTGAAGCTGACGGTGTCCGCTTCGCCGGTAACGGTCAGCGAGTATCCGGCCCAGGTAACGTTTACCATCACGGTGCAGAACATCGGCGCTTCGCCGCTGAGCAACGTGCAGATCACGGAACCGACGCTTGGGCAGGTAGGCTCGCTTCCCACGCTGGCGGCGAACGGGAAACAAACCATGTCCAAAATCGTAACGGTGGAACAGGCGCGCGCCTATCAGTTTACGGCATCAGCCCTGGATCCGCTGGGCACGGCGGTGATGAACGCATCCGTCTCTGTGAACATGGGCAGCGCAACCGGTACGCCGGACGTGATCGAAAAACAGGAAAGCGATTCGCTGAGCACGCTGTTTGTGGTGATGATCGTGATCGTGGTGCTGATCGTGCTGGCAGGCGTGGTGCTTGTGATCCTGATGATTCAGGAAAAACGGGCGCGCAGATCCCGCCGCGGCCGCAGCGGCCGCAGCAGCGATTTTGAGCCGAGCAGGCGCAAACGCTGAAAAGAACAAAAAATACCGGTTCGGGGCAAGCCCGGGCCGGTTTTTTTATTAAGAAAACTGTTGGAGTAACGGCAGGAAAAAGGTATAATAAATAAAACAGGAGGCGATCATGGGGTCCTTTACGGGGTTTACCGACGCAGCGTTTGAATTTTTTATGGCGCTTGCGTTTGATAACACGGCACAAACGATGGAGCGGCTGCGCCCGCAGTTTAACGAGCATGTGCTTGCGCCGCTCAAGGCGCTGTCGAGCGATTGCACGCAAACGCTGTTTGTCATTGATCCGGAGATAGATTTTCGCCCCGTGATGGGCGGCACCATCTCGCGTATCCGGCGCGATACCCGCTATTCGCGGGATAAAACGCCGTATCGCGATTATATGTGGCTGGATTTTAGGCGCAAGCGGGAAAGCTGCCATCTGGGGTTCCATTTTTCAATTTCCCCGCGCGGGGCCAGCGTGTCCATGGGCCTGCACGATGCAACAAGCGATGTGCGTGATGCCGTTCGCGCTTATACCGTGGCGCATGGCGCGCGGTACAGAGCGCTGCACGAGCTGCTGGCAGCGCAGGGGTATGCCTTTTTGGGTGAAACGTATAAACGCGCCATGACAAAGGCGCAGGACCCGGTTGTGTTTGCTTTCGGGCAGAAACGCTGGTTCACCTATCGCAAGCCCATCCCAATGGAAGCGGTTCGCCATCCGGAGCTGAGCGAGCAACTTGCGCGCGAGTTTACGGCCCTGGCGCCCTTATATCAGTTCATACGCACAGCAACAGGAGGTATATGATCATGAACAACAATGATACGCAGTGTATCAGTGCCATCCGCGTGTTGGCAGCTGATGCCATCCAAAAAGCCAACAGCGGCCATCCGGGCATGGTGCTCAGCGCCGCGCCCATGGGATATGCGCTGTATGCCGATGCCATGCTCCACGATCCTGCCCGCCCGCAGTGGTTTAACCGCGACCGGTTTATCCTCAGCGCCGGCCACGGCAGCATGCTGTATTATGCGCTGCTGCACATGTTTGGCTATGGGATCGATATGGACCAGATCCGGCAGTTCCGCCAGCTTGGCAGCATCACCCCCGGTCACCCTGAATACGGCGTGACCCCCGGCGTGGATGCAACCAGCGGCCCGCTTGGCCAGGGCATTGCCATGGCCGTGGGTATGGCGATGGCGCAGGCGCACGTGGCAGCGGAATACAACCGCCCCGGCTTTGAGGTGTGCGATCATTACACATTTGCCCTGTGCGGCGACGGCTGCCTGCAGGAAGGCGTTTCGGCAGAAGCGAGCTCCCTGGCCGGCACGCAGAAGCTGAACAAACTGATCGTGCTGTACGATTGCAACAAGATCACCATTGAAGGCAAGATCGAAGCTTTCTTCTCTGAAGATGTGGCGGCGCGCTACCGCGCGTATAACTGGAACGTGATCGAGCATGTTGACGGCGATGATTATGCCGCCATCACCGCGGCGATCGCGCAGGCCAAACAATCGGAAGACAAACCCACGCTCATCATTGTGGACACCAAGATTGCGCGGCACACCCCGCTGGAAGGCAGCGAAAAAACGCACGGCGAAGCGCTGGGCGATGCGAACATCGCGGCGCTGCGCGAAGCCCTCGGCTGGGAATATGCCCCCTTTGAACTGCCGCAGAGCGTGTATGACACCTGCCGTGCCCACGCGGAAAAAGGCGTGCAGGCGGCTGAAAAATGGGAAACCATGATGCAGGAATATGCCAAAGCGTATCCCGAGCTTTATAAACAGTTTGTGGCGGCAACCACCGGCGGCGTGCCTGAAACGGTGGACGCTGAGGCCATGCTGGCCGCGGCCAAAAAGAGCTCTACGCGTGATGCCTCCGGCGCGGTGCTCAATCAGCTGAGCAAAACGGTGCCCGGCCTGTTCGGCGGCAGCGCCGACCTTGCGCCCAGCAACCGCACGCTGATCAATGGCGAGCCCTTCTTTGCGCCCGATTGCCGCGAAGGCAAAAACATTCATTTCGGCATCCGTGAATTTGCCATGGGCGCCATCTGCAACGGCATGAGTCTGCACGGCGGCATCCGCCCCTATTGCGGCACGTTCCTCGTATTCTCCGATTATCTGCGCAGCGCCGTTCGCATGAGCGCGCTGATGGAGCAGAGCGTGATGTATGTGCTCACGCATGACAGCTTTGCCGTTGGCGAAGACGGGCCGACGCATGAACCCGTGGAGCATCTGGCTTCCTTCCGCGGCATGCCCAACTGCCACATCTGGCGTCCGGCGGACTCCAAGGAAACGGTAGCGGCGTATCTGTCTGCGCTTGAGTTTAACGGCCCGTCCCTGTTTGCCATGTCGCGGCAGGGCCTGCCGCTGTATGAGAACTCCGGGCTGGCCGCGCTCAAGGGCGCCTATATCCTGTCTGACAGCGAAGGCGAACCGGAACTGATCCTGATCGGCACGGGCAGCGAAGTGGAACTGTGCCAGGCCGCGGCCGAAGCGCTGCGCGCGGAAGGCAAACGCGTGCGCGTGGTGTCCATGCCGTGCATGGAGCTGTTCTATGAGCAGGACGAAGCGTATCGCGAAAGCGTGCTGCCGGCAGCCTGCAAAGCGCGCCTTGGCGTAGAAGCCGGCTGCAGCTTTGGCTGGCACCGCGTGGTGGGAGATGCCGGCGATCTGCTGTGCATGGATCGCTTCGGCGCCAGTGCCCCGGCCGACAAGCTGTTCCCCGAGTTCGGGTTCACGGTTGAAAACGTGATCGCTAAGGCGAAAGCGCTTGTGTAACACGATCGGCAAATAAAAACAGGTGGCATGGCGGGTGTGATCGGCGCCCGCCATGCTTATATCCGAGGTGGATAGAATGATTCTGTATATTCTGATCGCGCTGGCGGGGCTGAGCGCAGTGCTGGCGGTTATCACGCTGGTGCTGCTGGTGCGGATGTCCGGCCTTAACAGGAAGGTGGACGGCCTGAGTGCCGAGATCCGCACGGTGCGCGCTGAAAATGAACAAACGGTGCAGAGCACCATGCTCATGATGAGCGACAGCCTGCAGGCAACGCAAACCGTGCATGCCGCTGCGCAGGCGGATCAGGTGCGCCAATTGAGCGAACAGCTGGCCCATCGGAATGACCTGCTCCAAAAATCCGTGACCGACGGGATCAGAAGCCTGGATAACCGGATGGAGCAGTTCCGCGTTGCAACGGAATCGCGAATGAACGCCCTGCGGGCGGACAACGAAAAGCAGCTGGGCGAGATCCGTGCCACGGTGGACGAAAAGCTGCAATCAACCCTCAACGAGCGTATTGGAGAATCGTTCAAGCAGGTCAGCGAGCGGCTGGAACAGGTGTATAAGGGCCTGGGCGAAATGCAAACACTGGCCAGCGGCGTGGGCGACCTTAAACGCGTGCTGTCGGGTGTGAAAACAAGGGGCATTCTGGGTGAATATCAGCTGGCTGCCATTTTGGAGCAGATATTGCCGCGTGAGCAATATGAAGAAAACGTGGCCACCCGGCCGGGCAGCAGCGAGCGGGTGGAATTTGCCATTAAGCTACCGGGCGACGGGGATAGGCCGGTATACCTGCCGGTAGACGCCAAGTTTCCCGGAGAAACCTATCAGCAGCTGCTGGATGCCTATGACAGCGCCGATCCCGCGCGTGTGGCTGCGGCGCAGGCTGTTCTTAAGCGCACGGTGCGCAGCGAAGCAAAGATGATCCACGATAAGTATGTGGAGCCGCCGTACACCACGGAATTTGCGATACTGTTTTTGCCGTTTGAAGGCTTGTATGCCGAGGTGGTGCGCAACGGCATGGTGGAAGAGCTGCAGCGTGATTTTAGGATTAATATTGCCGGACCGACCACCATGGCCGCCATCCTGAACAGCCTGCAGATGGGCTTCCGCACGCTGGCTATACAGAAACGGTCGGGCGAGGTATGGAAAGTGCTGGGTGCGGTGCGCACAGAGTTTGACAAGTTCGGCACGGTGCTTGATCAGGCCCGCAAGCAGCTTGACACCGCCAATCGCCGGCTGGAAGAGCTGGTGGGCACACGCACAAGGCAGATACAGCGGCAGCTGCGGTCGGTGGCTTCGCTGCCGGAAGACCAGAGCAGGGCCCTGCTGGGGCTGGAAAATGCATTTTCCGATGAAGAAAGCTGGGGGATAACAGAATGAGCGAATGGACATATGATCTGGTTGGCAAGATCGGCTCGATGGCGCTGATCCGCAAAGAGGACAACGATATCGATTATAATATTTTTGCGCGGCTGAGCAGCGAGCTTAAGCCGGGCATGATCTGGGTGTCCTCCGGTGCAACGGAGATCGGGCGCCTGGATTATATCAAACGCACAGGTAAAGAGCTTGCGGGCGATATGGACGAGATTAAAACGGATTATGCGGCGCAGGGCCAATCCATCCTGATGGAAAACTACCGCCGGTTTATACACCCGTCTTACTCGGTGCGCCAGGTGCTGGTTGAGCATCAGCATTTTAACGATCCGGAAAAACGGGCGCATGTGCGCGGGCTGCTGCTGCGCTGCAAAGAGCAGAATGCGATCCCCATCGTGAACTATAACGATCCTGTGTCAGCCACGGAAAACCGCCGCATGGAGCTGATGGAGCTGCGCCGCCAGCATGGCCCGGAAGACCCTGTTGTGGAGTGCATTGATAATGATGAAACGGCGGCCACCATTGCCGGGCTGGTAAAATCCCGTGTGCTGCTCATCCTCTCCAGTGTAGAAGGCATTTATCAAACGCCGGGCGATCCGAGCACTCTGATCCGTGAGATTAAGGCCGGAACCGCAGAAGAACTGGATGCTCTGATCACCAAAACGCAGGAATATTGCTTTGGCGCCAGCCGCGCCGGCGCCAACGGCGCGGGCGCCAAGCTGGAGTTTATCCGTAAACCGGCCATGGTGGGCACCACGGTGATCATCGGCCACGCGCGGCACAGGATCAGCGATCTTGTTTCCGGCCGCGTGCCGGCCACGACGATTGGCCTTAATATTTGACCGGTAAGGGCTGACGCGTGCCTGCGCCGCCCTTTTCTGTTGTTTTGCACAGTTTTATGATATGATATAAACGGCGGGTGATGCTTAATATGGCAAGAGCAGCGAACCAAAAACTGAAGATCCTGTATCTGTTAAAAATGCTCATGGAACAAACGGATGAAGAGCATCCGCTGTCGATGACACAGATTTTGGCTCAGCTGGAAAACCAGGGCATCCGCGCCGAGCGCAAAAGCGTGTATGATGATATTGAGGCCCTGCGCCTGTATGGGCTGGATATTCTGATGACAAAGGGCAAAACGGCGGGTTATTATGTAGCGGCCCGCGATTTTGAGGTGCCGGAAGTGAAGCTGCTGGTGGACAGCGTGCTTGCCTCACAGTTTATCACCGAGCGTAAAACGCGCGCGCTGGTGAAAAAACTGGGCCGGCTGTGCAGCGTGCATGAAGCCAAACAAATGCATCGGCAGGTGTATGTGGCCAACCGCATCAAGCACATGAACGAGAGCATCTATTATTCGGTGGACAAGGTGCATACCGCCATCCAGGAAAACAGGCAAATCAGCTTCCGTTATTATGAATACACAATGGAAGGCAAGCGCCGCTATCGGCGAAACGGGGCGCGGTATATCGTTAGCCCTTATGGGCTGCTGTGGAACAACGAAAACTATTATCTGATCGCTTATGATGCCGAGGCGGCCCTGTTTAAAAACTACCGCGTTGATAAAATGGAAGGGATCGGGATCGAGCAACGCGAGCGCCTGGGCCGGGAAGAATATCAGACCATGGATATGAACGCGTATGCGCAGCGCCTGTTTTCCATGTTTGGCGGCCGGGACGAACGGGTGACCATCCGCTTCCATGAACGGCTGGCCGGTGTGGTGCATGACAGGTTTGGCAGCATTTCCTTTGAACCTGATGGGGACACACATTTTCTTATACGGGCAACAGTCACCGTCAGCCAGCAGTTTTTTGCCTGGATGGTGGGATTGGGCACCGATGCGCAGCTGCTCGCTCCGGCAGACGTTGTATCTGAAATGAGCGCGTATGTGCATGCGGTTGCCGCCATGTATGAGTGATGAAATAACGAGAACAATAAAATCGGAAAGGAGCTATGAAGATCATGGCAGAAGTTGTTATTACAAAAGAGAATTTTGAACAGGAAGTTATCAAAAGCGACAAACCGGTGCTGGTTGATTTCTGGGCAGCGTGGTGCGGCCCCTGCCGCATGTTGATGCCGATGGTGGACGCGGTGGCCGAAGAACGCACGGATATCAAAGTGGGCAAAGTGAATGTGGATGAGCAGCCGGAACTGGCTGCGCAGTTTGGCATCCAGACCATTCCGACGCTGATGGTGTTTAAAAATGGGGAAGTAACCAATACAAGCATCGGCGCGATCGGCAAAAACCAGATCCTTGCGCTGCTCTGATAGCGGCAAACCAAACAGGCACTCCGTTTGGAGTGCCTGTTTTTTTATGGGAATGTCACGGGTGACTGATGATCCTTCTGGCCGCTTCTATGGCCCAATCTGTAAACGGGATGGTGTGTGTTCTGCTGAACTGGTAAAAAGTTATGCGCATCATAACAGTTTCGTGCTGCAAAATAAGGGTGGGATAATGCAACTCGTCAAGATACGCGCCTGCAAACGACACCGGCAAATCAGGGGCGGATAACGGTTTTGTTCTGTCATTGAGTGCGGCTAAACGCAGATGCTCCAGCGCCAATATGCGTGCAAATGCGGGGGACAAAGTTTGATAATAGTCCACCCATAAACAGCCCTCGATCACCCGACCGTCTGCCAGCGTCAACCGGGCACTTTCATTATAATCATAGCATTGTGGGGCCAGCCAATCGCGCCAGTAGCGCACACAATGCAAGTCCAGCCCCATGCCTTGCATGGTCACCTTATATTCGGTGATCGGCGCATCCACAAGATCACTGATGGTGGCAAAGGGAAGCGGGGCAGTAAACTCTTCGAGCGGCGTTTTATCCAGTTTCATCATAGAACTGTTGAACCGGGCCAGCAGGATGACCAAAAGCGCCAACACAAACGCGGCAGAAACCATCTTTTTGCCCAAATAAACAGTTTGTTTTTTTCGCCAACTTTTTTCTGCTTTCACAGGTGCGCCGCTAATCAACTTTTTGCGAAGCCGCCCGAGAGAGAGCACGGCAGACATCGAACTAATGATCGTCCAAAGTACAAAAAGAGACACGAACAGGAAAAACCACGTTTTCATGTTGATGATGGTGGTTAAAAGGCCGACCCTGCGCAGAAGCAGCGAATACAAAACAACATATAAAATCGGCGAAAAGACCGCCCCCAGCATTCGTTTTTGCACGACGCGCAGCGCCATTGCCTGAACATCGGGGTCGGTGTTCAATTCCCGGGCACTTTGGTCAAATCTGCGGTAAATATAAAAATTACCTCGCCTGTCCACATATTCCCATGCATAATGGGCGCTTAGCTCGATCTGCTCCGGGTCGGGCGTTCCACGATCTTCCGCCCATATGTTTGATTTTTTTTGAACGGCTTCCAGCCGATATTGGCAGTATCGGGGTGCTTGCCGAACAAATGCGGCCACGCCGGCAAAAAAACCGTCTTTTTCCAAAAACAGGCCTTCTTGTGCCAGATCCGTCAGCCAGCTTTCCATGCCCTCCACATCATATTCAGGACAGGGCGGTAAGCGATACACCCGCCGATTTGACGTGCTCGTTTCCTGCAAGAGCGTCCTCCTTCCCGGCCGTCTGTGCATCGGCAAGGCATTGATGCAGCCGCTGAAACTCAGCTTCATAGGCCGATAATCCCATAGGTGTAAGTGTATAGGTTCGCTTACGGCCTTGAACAGCCACTTCGCGGATATACTTTTCTTTTTCAAATTTGGATAAAACAGTATACAGCGTAGCCGGCCCAATCTGTATCCGCCCGCCGGTACAACGGTCAATGAAAGAAACAATCTCGCTGCCGCAACGAGCTTCACCGCGCAGCGCCATCAAAACATAAAACATTGACTCCGTTAGCTTTTCCAAAGCTTTTTTAGGCATGATATTCTCCAATATCGTTACATGATATCATATAACGATATTATATAGATTATTATGTTTCCTGTCAAACAAAAAAGGCAGGGGCAAGGCCCCTGCCATAAACGCGGTGTTACAGTGTGCCGGTAACGGTGATGACCGTGGAAGATGGGGTTATAGTTACAGCCCCTGTCTCAGCATCCTGTGTGATGGTGGCCGGCGGGAGAGAAAGGGTGTATGTGCCGCCTTCGGGCAGCGTGAGAACGCCGTCAACATAGCTGTATTCCGTGGCGGGGATGAGAACGCCGTCCACCTGCACGGAGATGGGCATAGGCGCGGGGGTAAAGGCATCGGAAAGCACGATGTTGGTTGCTTCCGTGTTGCCATAATTGGAGATGGTAAAGGTATAGGTTATGGTAGAACCGTCCACCACGTTGGCGGGCGCCATATTTTTGGTGATAACCACGTTGGCATATTCATCAACCGTAACGGTATTGGAATCGGTTACGGGCGTTGCAAGGCCGTCTGCCGTAACGGTAACGGTGTTGATGATCTGTGACCCGCCGGACAGCGGCGTATATTCATTTGTGTCAACGGTGTATAAGATCTGCGC
Organism: Clostridia bacterium; assembly: GCA_017439715.1. GTDB lineage: Bacteria > Bacillota > Clostridia > Christensenellales > QAND01 > RGIG3178. Next base: position 45,737 of record JAFSIR010000006.1, read on the forward strand.
GTTTGAGCCGGCGGCAAGCGTAGGGATGGTGAACGAAAGGCCGCTTTCGGTTTGTGTGGGCGTAATCGGCCCGTTATACACCCCATCGATAAACAGCAGCGCCGGAGAAACAAAGGTAAACGGGGCTGCAGCGGCTGTGCCTGCGCCGAGATCGTCGGTAACGGTAACATTGTTCAGCGCCGCGGTGCCGCTGTTGATAAAGTTCACCGCAAAAGTGAGCGTGTCGCCTGCACGGTATGCTTGCTCCACCGAGTTTTTAGACACGGTGAGCGGCTCGGTCAGCGTTGCGGTGGCAATGTTGGACACGGCCTGCCCCTGCTGGCCGTTATATTCAAAATTCAAAGTAGCTTGATTGGTAATGGTTTGTGGCAAAGGTAATTCCCCCAATTTCGGTATTGGATCGCACGATCCATTTACAAGCTATGCACACAGGCCAACGGGGGTGAAAAAGAAACCGCCCGGCAGTTGCCGGGCGGGAAAAGACGCATATATTTATTGCCGCTTCATCTGCCGCAGGAACAGGGCCGTGGCAAGCACAAGAATTGCAGCGGTATAGCACAACACCCACAAAAGGTGCGGCACAATGCCGTGAAACGTGCCGGCGAACACCATTTTTTCCAGCGTGGCCGCGTGGGCAAAGGGCAAAGCATTGGCAACCGCCTCGAACGCACCGCCCAACAGCTTCAGATCGATCCACACACCGCTCAGCCAGGCGGTCAGGTTCGTTAGCAGCGCGCCGCAGATGCCGCCCACCTGTTTTTGCGTGAGTATGCTGCCGAACAACAGGCCCAGGCCGATAAAAAACAGCGCGATTGGCAGCAAAAACAGCAGCCCCCACAACATGTTTATGCTGCATTTCAGCCCCAGCAGCATGCCGATCAGAAAACAGAACGCGCTTTGCAAAAGCGCAATGGGGATCATTGGCAGCATATAACCGAGCAAAAAATCCTGCGCGCGCATGGGCGTTGCATACAGGCGCAGCAGCAGGGTGCTTTCCCGGTCTTTGGCAACAAGCGTGGCTGAAAACAGCGTGAGGAACGACAGGCCGAACACCGTCATCCCCGGGGTGATGGATTCCAGCGCAAAGATAGGTGCCGGCACCTTTGATTGGATGGCCGTAAGCAGCAGGATGAGTGCGCCGGGGAAGCCCAGCCCGAAAACCAGCAGCAGCGGATCGCGCAGGATCTCAAGGAGCGTTCTTTTTGCAAAGGCTTTTACGTGCACGGCTCACCCCTCCTTTACCAGCGCGATAAACGCGCTTTCAAATGTATCGGCGCCGGCTTTTTCTTTGAGCGCCTGCGCAGTGCCAAGGGCGATCAGCCGACCTGCTTTCATGATCCCGATGCGGTCAGACAGCGCTTCCGCCTCTTCCATATAATGGGTGGTGAGGATGATGGTTGCCTTGTTTTTCAGCGTGCGGATGGTGTCCCACAGCTCGCTTCGGGCGATCACATCCAGCCCCAATGTCGGCTCGTCTAAAAACAGCACCTGCGGCTCGCCCACCAAAGCCATGGCGATGCTCAGCCGCCGCTGCCACCCGCCGGACAGCTTGCCTGCGCGCTTATGCAGCACGCTTTCAAGATGAAAGGTGCGCACAAGCTCTTCCGTTTTTTCGGCGCGCTTGTTGGCATCGTAGCCGTATATCCCGCACATCAGGGCCAAATTTTCCTGCACCGTCAGGTTTGGGCCCACGGCGGTGTTCTGTGGCGAAAGGCCGATCAGCGCCTTTACAGACGCCGGCTGCGTGATAATGCTGTGCCCCATCAAAAGCGCATCGCCCCCATCAGGGCGCGTTAAACAGGCCAGCATTTTAATGGCGGTGGTTTTCCCGGCCCCGTTCACGCCCAAAAGGGAAAACAACTCCCCCTGGTGAACACACAGCGACAGCCCGTTTACAGCCACCGTGTCTTTATACCGCTTGGTTAGACCGTTGATTTGAATGGCTTCCATCTGTTTCCTCTCTTTCCTGAACAAAGCAGATAAGCGTAACAATCATCGCGCTTATCCGTTTTCTTCCGTTGTTTCAAACACCGCGTGTGAAAACGCGGCAAACATCGCCTTGGGCGGAATCGCAAGCCCACGCTTTATATCGCCCAGCAGCACAAGGCTGTCTCCCGGCTTGATATCAAAAACTTCCCGCGCCTGCTTGGGGATCACGATTTGCCCCTTTTCGCCCACAGTGACTGTCCATGCATATTTGCCTTTCGGTATGGCCATAGTGCCGTCGCCTCTTTTCAAAAAGTGTGATTTGTATAACAAATTATACTAATCACACTTTGTGCTGTCAATATTTCGTTCACGTTTGCTGCAATGCTCAAAAATCAGCGAATAAAAAAGGCCCTTTGAAAGGGCCATTGTGTTTGATCAGGATATCAGCGGTTCGCGCGCCCGTTATGGGAAGGAAACGGTGTAATCAACAAAGCAGCCGAGATAATTAGTGATGATCTGCTTCGCATTCGCTTCCACGGTTTGGGGCAGCCCTTTGTCCACCGCCTGCTGCAATCCCAGTGCCTTTGCTTATGTGTGATAAAGAAGCAATAGAAGTGCAAAAAATTTTGCCGTTCCTATCCGACACTTGGCCATTGTGTCGGATAGGTCGGGCGGTTATTCGGGCAAGTCAATCTTGCCGACAAAGCTGTAATAAATCTCAA
>JAFSIR010000025.1 GCA_017439715.1 Clostridia bacterium
AGCCACGTTGGCTCTGTTGGCCTTTGGTGTCATCACCGGTGCCATTGGTATCCTGGGCGATGGCGGCCTGATCAAATTTGCGTAATAAGCAAATCTGACGCCAATTACAAGAGAGCCTGCTTCTTGCAGGCTCTCTTTTTTGTATTTGCGGGAAACTGCACTATGAAAGAAAAAAGAGCGGGAAACGACATAATAGGGCAGAGAAAAATAGGGCAGATAAAAACTGCACATGTGCAGATAGTAGTAATAAAGTGGGAAATAACAGGCGAAAAATAGGGGAAAACGGCGAAATCCTTTCGTATTCTGCAAGAAAATTGAAACGAAGTGGAACTGGCTATATACTTTTTATGACGTGTAAAAGGCATAAATTATTTAGATTTTTAAAGACGGGCGCAGTACAACCCGCAAATACACCGTGACTGCGGCGGATAGGAGGGATGCAAAGGATCAGCAGTGATGTAGTATACACCAATTTGTTATAATATCAGGAGTGCATATTATGAGTCTTAGCTTTTTCCAATGTTTGATGCTCGCCGTTACCTACTGGGTCGGCGGCCTGAACCTCGGTTACGCGCTTCGCTTGTCTGACATTTTCTTCTTTGTCGGCATCGCGATCTTCATCCCGGATCCGGCTAAAGCGGCTGTTATCCTTGCCGGTATCACCCCGCTGTTCCTGGCCTTCACGGGCGCTGGCGGCACGGTTGTTTGGGACCAGAACGCCGGCAAACTCGTGGGCGCTGTGGTTGCCATCGTCGGTGGCCTCGATGTGGAACAGGCTGTGGCGCTTGCCATGCCTATCTCGATCCTGTTTGCGCAGCTGCACACCGTGCGCCGCATCTGGTTCGCTGTTCCCGCTCAGAGAGCTGACGCCGCTGCTGCTAAAGGCAATGACAAAGCGATCGTGTGGTATGGCGGCTGGTTCTGCCACCTGTCCAAAGTCGTTATCTACCTGATCCCGATGTTCCTGACGCTGTACTTCGGCGCTGAGAGAATCGGTAGCCTGATGTCTTCAATGCCTGCGTGGATCAACAACGCGCTGTCCTGCGCCGGCGGCCTGCTGCCTGCCCTGGGCTTCGCGATGACGGTTCGCGTTATCGGCCGCCCGAAATTCCTGGGCTTCTTCCTGGCCGGTTATTTCCTGGTTGAGTATACGGGCGTTGGCGGCGTGTTCCTCGCCTGCATCGGCCTGTTCGCTGCGTTCATTTACTACCTGATCGTTGACGCGACCACCGAAGGCGGCGCCAACATGTTCGCGACCTTCCGCATCAAAGCTGACCAGTCCAGTACGAAACATCTGCTGACCATGAAAGACGTTAACAACATGTGGTGGCGTTGGCAGTGGTACTGCGAGCAGAGTAATTCCTTCTCCCGCCTGCAGTCTATCGCATACTGTATCTCTTACATTCCGTGCCTGAAGAAACTCTATGGCCATGATCCCGAAGAGTACGCCGCTTCCTTGCAGCGTCACCTGATGTTCTTCAACACGCAGGGTATCTGGGGTTCTGTTGTTCACGGCATCGCTTTGGCGATGGAAGAGCAGCGTGCTCTCGGCGCGCCGATCGACATCTCTGCCATCACGGGCGTTAAAGCCGGTTTGATGGGCCCGTTCGCCGGTATCGGCGACACGATCGACTGGGCGACCCTCCGCCCGCTGCTGCAGGTTCTGTTCCTGCCCATGGCTCAGAACGGAAGCATGGCCGGCCTGTATGTGCCGTACATCGTTCTCTCCGCCATCTGCTACGCGGAAGGTTACTTCTTCAGCTCCATCGGCTATAAGATGGGCACCAGCGCTGCGCTCTCCATTCTGCAGGGCGGCGGCATCAACGTGTTCATCTCCGTGGCGAGCGTGCTGGGCTTGTTCATGATGGGCGGCCTGTCTGCTTCCATGGTTAAGCTGAGCACCCCGATCGCCTGGATGAGCGATAGTGGCGAGTTCTACTCTGTGCAGAAGATGCTGGACGGCGTTCTGCCGGGCTTGCTGCCGTTGATCGGTGTGTTCTGGACCTACAACTTCATTATGAAGGGCAACTCCATGACCAAGGCGACGCTGGTTCTGTTGATCTTCGGCGTGGTTATGGGTGCGATCGGTATCCTCGGCGACGGCGGCATCATCGCCTTCGCGAAAGCGTAAGTTAATAATAGGATAATAGGCGGATAACACTGCCAAAAAAGAGAAAGGGCTCGTTATGAGCCCTTTCTTATATTCAAAACCTTTCGCATTGTGAACAAACAAACGAACATGTTTTAATAATCTCTGGTATACTATATTTATCACAGTTTTTTGGGAAGAAGGTCCAAAAGTGCGGTTACTGAAAATGAGCCGAGAAGAATGGCGGGAGATCGGCGGGATGTTTGGCCCGCTGTTCATTGAACAGCTGTCCATTGCGCTGATCCCGACGCTTGTTTCCATGATGGTGAAGGGAACGGGTTTGGCGGCGGTTGCGGCGGTGAACCTGCTGAACACGCTGGTGCTGGTGATCCAGCAGGTATATACGGCGATCGGCGTGGGTGTATCGGTAGTTGTTGCGCAGTATCGCGGACGAGGCGACGTGCATGCCACGGGCCGGGCTGCGGCGCAATGCACCACGCTGGCCATTGTGCTTTCGTGCGTGGTGGCAGCGGGCTGCTATATTGCGATGGAGCCCATCCTGAGTGCAGTGTTTGGCGCTTCGGAAGAAGCGGTGTATACCTACAGGCGGATCTATCTGGCATACAATCTGTTATCGCTGCCGTTTATCGGGGCGTATACCGTGGCAGCGGCGGCCATCCGCGGCAGCGGCTATCCGCGGCTGTCGCTGGTGTCAACGCTGATTAACAACATTTCGTATGCCGTGATCGCGATTGTTGCGGTGAATGTGTTTAACGGCGGCCTTGTGGGCGTGTGTTATGCTCTGGTGATCAGCCGGTTCCTTGCAGGTGCATCGGGCATGTGGATCATGCGGCGCGGCACGCCGACGATGCAGATGAAGCGTGCTTTCCTGTTCAAGATGGACCGCGACGTGATGAAGCCGTTGATGCAGGTGTCTTTGCCGGTGTTTTTGGAAAACCTGCTGTTCCAGAGCGGTAAGCTGATCACCCAAACGTTCTCCATCGCGTATGGCACGGTGGGCACGGCGGTGAACGGCATTGCCACCAATATGTTTAATCTTGTGCTGGTGCCGGGCAGTATGGTGTCGAACGCGACAACGCCCATTGTGGGCCGCATGCTCGGCGCGGGCGATGTGGAAGGCGGCAAGCGCAAAGCCAATCAAATGCTGGTGATCTCGCTGATCATCGGCGCTTTGTTCGGTTTCTTGATGCTGCTGTTTATGGGGCCGCTGGCGCGGTTCTTCTCCGATGATCCTGTGGTGCAGGCGGAGATTAAGCGCACTGTTGCCGTGATCTTTGTGGGCATTCCGCTGTCATGGCCGTTCGGGTTCGTGATCGCGGCGGGGCTACGCGCCTCGGGCGACAGCCGATTTGCTTCCATCGTAGCGGTGATCTGCATGGCCGTGATGCGTGTGGGCCTTGGCTATTATCTGACCAAAGTGAAGATGATTGGCGTTGTTGGCATTTGGATTGGCTGCGTGATGGAATACTGGATGCGCGGTGTATTCCTGTTACCCAGACTGCTCAAAGGCAAATGGGCGGAGCTCAAGCTGCTCGACTGATAAAAACAAAAAAGGGTTGTTCTCACGAACACCCCTTTGGGATTACTGTTTAAAGAAAACGGAAACGCTGCCCTGATCGTAGGTGGGCCGCTCGTCCATCTCGATCATGGTATCGGCAATGGTATACGTGGCGGTGAGCTCCACGGTGCTGCCGGGCTTGAGCGGCGAAACAAACGTGAGTGGGGCAGAATGGCTGCCGCCGTTGTAATCGCGCACATAGGCGGTTATAGCGCCTGTAACGGGATAAGGCCCGTTGTTGGTGATGCGCACAAGATAATCATAATACACGGTTAGGCTGCCGGAAGACATATCGCCCCGTTCGGCGTAGGAAACAAACTCAATAGAGAGGTTTGAAAACGCTTTTTTATTGGGATACAGCTTTTTGAATTCGGCCTGCGCGTTCGGAAAATCCTGGCAGGCGAGGGTGTACAGCGCGGCGATATCCTTAGTTTCCACGGCGGCGTGAAACGCACAGTCTTTATACGCAGCGGCGGCCCGGGTGTTATCGGGATACAGGCTTAACAGCGATAGGGCGGGCTGAAACGCCCCTTTTTGGTGTAGTGCAAGGCCGGCGGAAACGGCGCTGTGCTCCCAATCCTCGGGAGACAGGGGCTGCACGAGCAAAAGAAAGCGCACGGCACCGGCCGCGTTCTGCTGGGAAAGCAGGCGGGTCACGGCGGCTTCGCCCGTTTCTTTTAGGGCGTTGCGCACCCATTCATCCTCGGCCACATAGCGTGCATACATGGCGTGGGCGGATTCAAAATCGTTCTCCGCAAGGCACGCTTCAAAAGCACCGGCCACGGCTTTGGCGCGGTTTTCGCGGGCGTTTTTGCGGTCGATCACCGATTCAAACAGATCAGCGGCCTGTTCAAAGCGCCCCTGCTCCATCGCAGACACGGCCTTTTGATAGATGAGCATTGGGCGAAACACGGCCAGTGCCAGCGACAGCGCCAGCGCGGCCGGGATACAAAACAGCAATATCTTTTTCATCTTTGCCGCAGGCGGATTGCCCGCGGGGGAACGGCTTGCCATAGGGCACCTCCAAACTCGGGGTTGAAACCAGTATACCGCAAAGCGGGGCAAAAATGAAATGGATTGGCACAGGAAATAAACGGCACATATAATTACACACGGTTGTAAACGGAGGCAAGGCATGAAACTATTGAAAATGAGCAAAGAGGAGCGCAAGGAAATCGGCGGCATGATGTGGCCGGTGTTCATCGAGCAATTCTGTATTGCGGTGATGGGCACATTCATCTCCATGATCGTAAAAGGGTCGGGGCTGCAGGCGGTTGCGTCCATTAACTTGCTCAATTCTGTAACAATGCTGTTCCAACAGGCGTACACGGCCATCGGCATCGGTGTTACGGTTGTTGTGGCGCAGTTCCGCGGCAGGGGTGATACGAAGAGCACCGGACGGGCAGCCTCGCAGAGCACCATGCTGGCGGTATATATGGCGTCTGTAGTGGCGGCGCTGTGCCTTGTGTTTATGACGCCCATCCTCAACGATGTGCTGCAGGATTCTGAGCCGCTGATCTACGAATACAGCCGCATTTATTTAACGTATAACGTGATTTCGCTGCCCTTTATCGGCATTTACACGGTGGCTGCTGCGGCCATCCGCGGCAGCGGATTCCCCCGCCTGTCACTGATTGCCACGCTGGTGCACAACGTTGCCTATGCAGTGATGGCGCTGTTGGCGGTTCAGGTGTTCAACGCCGGCATCCTGGGCGTGTCCATCGCGCTGCTGGCAAGCCGTGTGTTTGCTGCAGCGGCCGGCCTTGTGCTGCTCAAGCGCGGCAACAAGAACATGCAGGTGGAAACGCTGTTGGCCTTCAAGATCGAAAAAAGCATCCTTAAGCCGATGATGCTTGTGGGCCTGCCGATCTTTTTGGAAAACCTGCTGTTCCAGGTAGGCAAGGTGATCACGCAAACCTTCTCCGTTGCGTATGGTACGGTGGGCATTGCGGTGAACGGCATTGCCAACAACATGTTCTCCATGATGATGGTGCCGGGAACAGCCGCGTCAAACGCAGCGCCGCCCATCGTTGGGCGATACTGCGGCATGGGCGACAAGGAAGGCGCCCGGCGCAAGGGCTATCAGTTTATTTTGCTGGCCGTGATCTTTATGGCGCTGGCCTCGCTGCTCATGTTTGTGTTGCTTGACCCGGTGGCCAGGTTCTATTCAGACGATGCGTATGTGCAGACGCAGATCAAGCTGGTGGTTGGCCTGTGTGCGGCGGTGATCCCCATTTTATGGCCGTTGGGCTTTGTAGTGCCGGCCATTCTGCGCTCGAGCGGCGACAGCCGATACTCCTCGGTGATTGCGGTTTTGGCTATGATCTTCATGCGCGTGGGCCTGGGCTATTATTTAACGCAGGTGCTGCACACCGGCGTGATCGGCATCTGGATCGCCATGTATGCAGACTTTGTGTTCCGCGCCGTGTTCTTTATTCCGCGGTTGATCAAGGGCAAATGGCTGGAGAAAAAGCTGATCGATGACTAACAGTCAACAAAAAGGGCGAAGATGTTTCTTCGCCCTTTTTTGATGCGTTCGTTTACTGGGTTAAGGCCGATGATCGTGCAGGCTGCGTTATCAACGGCGACAGCCGGGGCAGACGGCGCCTTGTTTTTCAATGCGGTTTGGCCCCAAAATATAGGAATCTTGCGTTGTGGGATAAAAAGAGACCCGCGTAAACGCGGGCCCGTTTTTTTACAGCAGTTTTTCCGCCTGTTCTACGCACCATTCGACATACGCGGTGCAGGGTTTGAGCCCGTCTTCCCGGGCGGGAGCGGTGTCCTTAAGATCGGCGCACATGCAGGAGCCAAACTCTTTTTCAAACGCAAGGCCCAGGTTGCGCATGGCAGCGCGGGCGGCGGATTTTTCTTCTTCCGGGCCGTTGGGTGCGGGATACAGCACTTCGCCCAACGCCATCACCGCGCCGCACACAGCGCCGCAGGTGTGCCCAAGGCCGCCCACGCCGCCGCCGAACGCGGCAGACATGCGGGCCGCCGCTTCCTCGGAAACGTCGGGCATTTCGTTGCGCGTGGCGAGATAGGCTGCCTGTGCGCAGTTATAACCATTGTTGAACAGTTCAATGGCTTTTTCGGTTTTCTTGCTCATAAAAACAACACTCCTTATTGTATGCATTCACAAAAATCGATGGTAAACGGATCAATACAGGCCGGGCTTGCATAGGTATTCGTGGATTACGGTGTCCAGCACCTGCGCGGTGCCGCAGGGGGTGAGGATCAAGGCCGTATCCGCGCCGCCGCCGGACCCACCGACGGACACGATGGGTGTGCCCACCTTGAGGAGGCCGGCATCAAATGCCATGGCTCCACATTCCACGGCCACCTTGGTGCCCGGGCCGAACATGCGCAGTGTGTGTGCGATGATCTCCACCGGGTAAGCGCCAGGGAACTGCTTGCCGATGCCGCGTTCTGCGCCCGAAAGGGCGTGGGCTGCGGTGACAAGCCTGGCGCCGCTGCTTTTAATGGCCTGCATGGTTTCTTTAGGCATGCGCTGCACGCCCTGCTCCGGCCAGCCAAACACGAGAGACACCACGATCACGGGGCCCTCAAACTGCTGGCGGCGCACTTCTTCAGTAACGGCCAGCCCTGTGCTGCCCTTAGAGGAGGCAACAACGAGGGCCAAATTCTTTTCTTTAGCGGCAGCAACGGCGATTTTGAGGGTTTCCGCCGTGCAGGCGCGGCCTTTTTCGGGGAAAACGATCATGCTTTCACCGCCTTTTTTTCAAATGGGAGGCACAGCACTTCATGGATCTTCACATCAAGCACCTGCGCTGAACCGGCGGGCGTGATGACAAGGGCGGTGTCCACCCCTGTGCCGGTGCCGCCGAGGGACACAACAGGTGTGCCGGGCTCGAGCAGGCCGGCGTCGTACGCCATGATGGCGCATTCCACGGCCACCTTGGTGCCCTGGCCGAACATGCGCAGCGTGTGCGCGATGATCTCCACAGGGTAGGCGCCGCCGAATTTTTTGCTGATGCTGCGCTCTGCGCCGCTGAGCGCATGCGCGGCGGACACGATTTCCACCCCGGCATCGAGCAGCTGCTGCTCGGTTTCGGCCGGCATTTTGAACGCGCCCGGGATATGGAACCCGAACGTGCCGCGAACAGCGATGATGGAAAGGTCTGCCCCGGCATCTTTTACGGCTTTGACAAGGGTAAGGCCGGTTTCTCCCGTGTAGGTAGACACGATGAGAGGGGCGTTGAGCGCCTGGGCGCGGGAAACGGCCAAGGCAATGGTGTCAGCAGTGTTTTGTTTGCCGGCGGTGGAAAAAACCATAAAAATCACTCCTTAATCGTTTTGCCTCTGAGCTGCTCTTCCACAGCGGATTGGCGGAGCAGCTGGGCTTTTTGAACGCCTTCATCCGTAGAGCCGTACACCGCTTCTTTATAAGTACGGCCATTGAGATAGGCGGAGATAACATATTTGAGCAACAGCATGAGCATGGGCCCGAGGATCAGGCCCAGCACACCGGCCACGACAAAGCCGGCGTACATGGCAGTGAGGGTGAGCAGCGGGTGGATGCCGATCTGCTGGCCGACGATGCGCGGCTCGATCAGCTGGCGGGTGACAACCGCGCACAGATAGATCACCGCAAGGCCGATGCCGCGGCCGACAGCGCCGGTGAATAGGCAATACACGCTCCATGGCAGCAGCACCGCCGCCGAGCCGAACAGGGGCAGCGCGTCTAGCAGTGCAATGGCAAGCGCGATGAGGAAGGCATAATTCACATGCAGGATCAATAGGCCGATGAGAATCACCGTGCCCAAACAGAGCATGATGATCAACTGGGCGCGGATCCACCCTACCAGCGCGTGAATAAACGTTTTATACATATTCACCATAAAGCTCAGCCATTTTTCAGGGATGTGGCGGCGCATATGCTGATACAGCTTGTGCCGGTCAACCAAAAAGAAGAAGGTGGCCAAGATGGTGATGATGCAGGCAAAAAAGATCTGCGGGATTTTGGTGAGCCCTTTTACCATGTTTGTTGCGGTGTTGGAAAAGAAAACCAGCAAGTCGGCGAGGCTCGAATCGACCCACTCGGCGATTTTATTCACGGTGTCCGGCGTTAAGAAAGTGATGGTTTGCTGTGCCCAGGCAAGGGCCTCGTTCACCACGCTGTCCAGCTTGTCAACAAAGGCGGGGAAGCCTTTGCCCAACTGCACCAGTTCTGTTACGGCAAGCGAGCCGCACCAGACGAGCAGGGAGCCGACCAATGCGAACAGCAGCACCATCACCAGCAGCACAGCCAGCGCGCGCGGACAGCGCTTGCCCAAAAGGCGCAGCACCAACATTACCAGCGGGTTGAGCACCAGTGCCAGCACAAAGCCAAGAGCCACAGGCAGCACATATTTGAGCAGCAAGCCGAATACGACCAGCACCAAAATGGTGCCCAGCACAAGGGTGGGCAGCTCCAGTGCTTTGCGCCACGGGGCTGCATAGGGGGCTTCTTTTTTGGGGATCTCCATGAATGCACCTCATTTTCTTTCCCAAGGGGATGGGAAAGCAGACCGATTCATTATATAATACAGTATACCACATATTTATAAAAGGAGACATAATTGCCATGCTGATATCGATGAAACTGATTTTGCAGCGCGCCCGCGAGGGCGGATACGGGGTGCCGGCGCCCAACGTTCGCAATGAAGACACGGTGCGTGCCTGCATTGAGGCGGCGGAAGAGCTGAACAGCCCGCTGATCATCGGCCCGGGGTATAAGAGTAACCCGGATTTTAAGTTTTTTGCCTGTATGATCCGCGAGCTGGCCGAGCAAAGCAAAATTGAGATTGCCTTCAATCTTGACCATGGCAGTTCGCCTGAGCAATGCTTTGATGCTGCGGATAACGGATACACGGGCGTGATGATCGACGCGTCTGTGCAGCCGTATGAACAGAATGCGGTCATCACGAAGCAAGTGGTGGATTATGCGCATGCAAGGGGCGTTTCGGTAGAAGCGGAGCTGGGCCATGTGGGGCAGGGCATTCAATACGAGGTGGACCGCGATGCGGCGCTGACCGATCCTGACGAGGCGGTGCGCTTTGTGAGCGAAACGGGTGTGGATGCGCTGGCGGTGGCCATCGGATCGGCCCACGGAGTGTATAAAGGCGTGCCGCGGCTGGATTTTGATCGGCTGCAGGTGCTGCGCCGGCGTGTTTCGGTGCCGCTGGTGCTGCACGGCGGGTCGGGCACCGGAGATGAAAACCTGGCGCGGGCGTGCCGCGAGGGCATTTGCAAGGTAAACTTGGCCACAGACCTGTATAACTGCGGGGGCCGGCGGGTGGCGGCGTTCATCGGCGAGGGCGGCAGCGGGCTGCAGGCCTATCAGGAGCTGACGGCTGGCTATAAAGACGAGCTGAAGCGGTATATGCAGGTGATCGGCGCAGCGGGCCGGGCCTAAAAAAACATAAACGGCGAAAGGAAACTTTCGCCGTTTTATTTATTGGCCCATTTTTCCAGTAGGCGTTCTGACTGCCCGCGGGAATAAAAGCGGAACTGGAGCACCTCGGGGTGATTTTTAAGCACTTGTTCCATGCCAGGGGCAGTATCGGTTTTAAAGTGCCAAATACTGTTTAAAAAGGCGCGGTCGATCTTATCCGGGCAGCCGGGCGCCATATCGGGCCGGGTATGGTTGCGGTGGACAAGGGCGCGGTATAGTGCGCCACTGTAACAGGTGGAACGCGAATAATCCAGCCAGATGACGCAATCGGCAAACCGCAGCCTTAGATCGAGCGTGCGGGCATAGTTGCCATCCATAATAAAGCGCTCGCGCGCCAGCACGGGGGCAAGGCGCTGCTCAAACACAGCGTTTGAAACGCTTTTCCATTGGGCCTGCCAATACAGCTGATCCAAATGCACAACGGGGTGGCCGCAAATCTCGCTCAGCCGATTGGAAAACGTTGTTTTCCCGCTTCCGGGCGCGCCGATAACCAAAATGCGTTTGGGGATGAGAAACATGCGCACAGCCTCCTTTCCCACTTAATAGTATAGTCGGGCGGCGGTGCAAAAGCAAGGGGACCGCCACTGTCCTGATTATGGGACAGATGATCCGTTATACTCAAAGCTGCAAATACGAAAAAGGGGGGCAGGCGGATGAAAGCAGCCAAGCAGTTACGGAACAAAAAGAGGCAGGCGGAGAAAACAGATCTGGAGCGGATCACGGCTGTGGATGTTTGGAAAATTTTGTGTTTGGGGCTGCCGCGGGCGTTTTTACTGCACAATCGGCGGCGTGCAATAAAGCCCATGAAGCTTAAAACAAGGGCGTATCAAAAAAGCGCTCCGATGATGCGGGCAGCGCAGGTTTCATGCGCCGCGCCCAAACGCATTGCCGCGCCGCGAAGAACGGTGATGGACAAATAAAAAAAGGCCGCAGGGCCTTTTTTGTTTGCGCAGAAGGACGGTTATTTGCTCAGTTCGTTATACAGCGTGAAGCCAAGGATCAGCGCGCCGCCGACAAGCTGCAGTACAGAGAGCGGCTCGCCCAGCAGTGTGACGGAGATGGCAACGGCCACAAGCGGGTCGATATAGCTTAAGATGGCGGCTTTTTGGCCAGGCAATTCTTTGAGCGAGGAAAAATACAGGCAATAGTTGATCCCCGTGTGCACGAAGCCAACGAACAGCAGGCTCAGCCAGCCAACGGTGTTCAGCGCAAAGAGCGAAACGCCGCTTGTGAGCAGCACATAGGGCAGCAGCACGCAGATGGCCGACAGGAACTGCAAAAACGTTCTGTGCAGGCCGGCTACGTTTTGGATGAACTTGTTTAAAAGGACCACCGAGGCATACAGCACCGCGGCGCCCAGCCCGAACAGGATGCCCAACAGGTGGTTGCTGCCATGGCTCAGCTCGCCAAGCCCGGTGATCAGCACAAGGCCGAGAGTGGACATGGCAAAGCACAGCCATTGCTTAGGACCCGTTTTTTCGCGAAACAGGAGGGGGCAGGCAAGGGTGACGAGCACGGGGGCAAAATAATAGCTCAGCGTGGCCACGGACACGGTGGTGTATTTATATGCCTCGAACAATAGAATCCAGTTAAACCCCATAAACGCGCCGGACAGGAACAGCAGCGGCAGCTCTTTGCCGATGGCGGTAAAGGGGATTCTTTGTTTTGAAAGCAGCAGATAGGCGCCCAAAAGCACCGCCGCCAGCACCGCGCGATACAGCGCAAGCTCGGCTGAGCAGACGCTGATGCTGCGCACAAACGGCCCCAGCGTGCCGAACACAGCCATGGACAGGATCATCTTTGTTTTGGCTGAAAAAACCCGTTTCATCGTTTGCCTCCGTTTTACTGATTGAGTATACCGCATCGGCGCAGGGGCGGCAACAAAAAAACGAAACAAGGCGGCAAGAGACGAAAAACAGCAAAACAGGACGAAGCGGTTGGGAATGGGACACAAAAGAAAAAGCCGCCCGATTGCGCGGGCGGCGGGAGCGCTGGGATCAATCAGGCGCGGGGCTGGTTGGCCGGCATGGGCACTTCCTCAACGGAGGAGATGGGATACTGTGTTTTGCCTGTGACGATCTCGGCCGTGACGCGAAGCGCCCAGAGGCGGGCGAGCATTTCGGGTGAGGCCTGTTTCACTTCCGGGCGGCCGCTGTTGCAGCGGCAGAGCACGGAAAAGGCGTGCAGATAAGAATCCATATCGTCTTCAGGTTTAATGATCTCGGCGGTGCCGAACACGGTAACGCTTCTGTAATCGTGGGTTTCGTTGCGATAGGAAGCGAAGCCGTGCCGATCCAGGAAGGTGGAGATGGACAGGCACACGCGCGGATCTTTTTTGATCAGCTCAATGCGGTGTCCTTCAATGGCCATGTGGAAATAGAACACGGGCAGGTCGCCCTCCCATTCGTAGCCAAAATTCATGGGAACGCAGTAGGGATACGGCTCGTCATGTAGGCCGACAACGGCAACCTGCGTTAGATCGAGCATGGCTTTGAGCATTTCTTTGTCGCGGATGCGTACTTTTTCGCGGTGCATGGTAAGGGTGGTATGGTCTGTCATCACAAAGGCTCCTTAGATAAGCGCAAGGCTGTGGGTACGGTTGAGAAAGAAGGGGTTCACATACCCGCAGGTGTTGGACATGGGCAGCACAGACGGATGCAGAGCGATATGATACGCATCCATGATATGCGCGCGGCGCTGCATAAAGCGGGCCCAAAGCGCGGGATATTCGGCCCGGATGGCGGCCTGCAGGGCCTCGTCTGCCAGCAGCACGCCGTCTTCCCCGTTGATGCCGGAATAGCCGGGCACGCTGATGATGATATCCGCCTGCAGCATCATGCCGCTGCGCAGCTGAATGAGCGAATCTTTTTCAATGGGGGAGGACAGCCATTCCTCCGTGCCGATCAGATGGCCGGGATTAAGCGACCAGCCAAACTCTTTTTTGGGCAGAACGCTGTCGACCGCGGCATACAGTTCGCCCCCCGAAAGGCCGACCTTGAGGGTGGAATACCACACGGCGAGGCCGGCATAATAGGGCTTTGCCACCTTTTCCAAATAATCGGAAACGGCGGGGTTCAGCTCATCCGCCGAAGAAACGGCGAATCCCCCGCGATTGGAAAAGCCGCCCTTGTACCCGATGGACATGGAAAACCGATCGCCCAACACAACGGCTTTATCCCGCGGAGGCACGATGGCGTTTGTGAACCGCTCACCCGTTGCACAGATGGTGTGCACCGAATGCTGCTGGCCTTCACTTTCCAGGAACGAGGCGATCTCCGTTTCTGTTTTGCCAACGGCCACCTGCTGCATGGCGCGCAGAATGCCGTTGGAGGCAAGGCAGGCAAAATATTCAAAATGGGCGGCCTCGTTGGCGTTCACCGTGGTGCGCACGCCGCCTTCGGGGCTAATGAAAAGATCGCACGCGTTGACAACATGGCTGCCCGCGATCTCCATAATCGTGTTTACGATGTAATACGGCAGGTCAAACAGGCGGCTGTTGTCCATAAACGAATCGGTGAACATTTTCCAGCCCGCCAGGCCCACGCGCTGGCCGGCTTCAAGGCCCGCGTCACGGAAAAGCTCATGCAGCGGCTTTGTGTTTTCCATCGGCTGGTTGGGCAGGGAAAAATAGGGCACTAAAATGCAGCTTGCGTTCAGGCGCGAGTTTTTGCCCATGGAAAACATTTCGTTCCCCAAAAGCTGATA
The DNA here is from genome assembly GCA_017439715.1 of Clostridia bacterium. GTDB lineage: Bacteria > Bacillota > Clostridia > Christensenellales > QAND01 > RGIG3178. Next base: position 13,828 of record JAFSIR010000025.1, read on the forward strand.
GGCGCGGCCGTTTTGGTGCAGCACGAGCAGTGCTTCCTCAAACCGCGGTTCCCAGCCGGTGAGATAGGCAAAATTGCCGCCGTGTTCCCGATCGGCATACACAATGAGAACATCCAGGTCTTTTTGTGCCATGGCGGCGAGCACGTTTTGCAGCCGCTGCTGCATGGTTTGCTCCGAAAGGATAACTTGGGTGTCCGGCGCAAGCATCTGCGGCGCAGCGGCCGGACGATACACAACATGGGGATAAGACATACAACAAACTTCCTTTCCGGCATGCCCTCCCCGGGACAGCCTACGTTTATAATACCAATTTTTTAAAAAAAGGGAAGAGGAAAGGGGAGCGGCTGTTGGGCGAATCAACAAGCCCGGCAAAATAAAAAAGAGGGCCTTTTGGCCCTCTTTAATTTGATGTGATGGATTACACACCCTGCAGATCCACGGTGACGCGGTAGGCGCCGGGGGTGGCAGCAGCTTTGTAAGCTTCGTTGATCTCACGCAGCGGGAAGACTTTGCCTTCGAGCGAGTAAGAGCAGTTGATGAGCTTTTTGCTGATCAGGGTCGCGGAATCGATCCAGTCTTCCAGATCGCAGCCGAAGGTACCGATGATCTCGATCTTGCGGTAGTGCAGCTCGTTGGGGTCAACCTGGAGTTCGGGTTTCGGATAGCCAGCCGGGAAGATGACCAGACGGCCGCGAAGGGGTTTGAGCATCTGATAGCCCTGTTTGTAGGCAATGGTGGCACCCACAGCCGCGATTACGCAGTCAGCGCCCACGCCGCCGGTGAGGTCTTTAACGGCCTGCACAGGATCGGTGTTTTTGGCATCGACGACGTCCGCAAACTTCATTTCTTTCGCGCGGGCGATCTTCTTGGGGTCAATCTCGGTGATGATAACGCGAGCGCCGAAGGCTTTGGCGACCTGGGCATTGACAAGGCCCATGGTGCCGGCGCCGATAACGACGACGTCTTCCATCGGTTTGATACCGGCTTTTTTCACGCCCTGCACGACCGTGGCGACGGGCTCAAGGAAACCGGCTTCCGCGGGCGCGATCGCATTGTTGATCGGCACGACGAAGCGCTGATCACACACGATATAGTCAGCAAACCGTTTGGTGCCATAGAAACCGTCATAGCTCAGGGTTTTGGATTCGCCTTTGCCCGTGCAGTCGCCGGTGTGGCCGATACGGCAGTTGTGGCATTTGCCGCAGAACGGATGCATAGCGCCGACCTGCATGCCGATTTCAAAGGAATCGAGCACGTTTTCGCCTTTGGCAAAGATGGTGCCGGCGAATTCGTGACCAGCCGCCATCGGGAAGCCCTGATGGTCGCGCAGGCCCATCCACTGCTGATAGTCCGTGGTGCAGATGTTGTTAGTCGCCATTTTGATGACGATGTCTTCCGGGCCCACTTCGGGGAACGCGCATTCGTGCATTTCAGCACCGTACGAACCGTCCTCATATTTGTGGATAGCACCGAAATGGATCTTTTCAGGCAAGTTGTTCATGAAAATCACCCTCCGTAGTGTTTTTTGGTTTGCGCCCCGGGGGCTCCGAAGCACAACACATATTTTTTTACGATTACATTTTACCCTCTTTTGTGTTTGGTTTCAAGCCTAAAAATACGCCGTGCCCAAAAAGGAAACACCGAAACGAACATTTGATATTAGCAATGCAAAATGATATAATATAGCCATCTATATCTTCGGGTTACCTAAAGGAGTGGACCAGGCATGAAACGCACAAGGAAAGGGTTGGTTTTGTTTGCGGCGCTTTTAGCGGCGCTGATGACCTTAACGGGATGCTTTAAAGTAACGGCGGTGCCGGTGGAGGATTTTTCGGACAGCCCGTTCAAGCACATCAACAACGGCGGGTTGACGGATGATGAAACGCTGCCGTACAACATTGATGCGATTACGGGCGCCACGATGACGGTGGAAGGGCCGGGCATGATAACGAGCATTCCGCTCTCCGTGCGCGAGATTGAAAACCGCAGCGAAGGCCAGTTCCGCGGGATATACAAAGACAGCACCGGCAAGTTCATGTATGAAGGGCTGGATGTGTATTATCTTTTGAACGGCATGTCCGAAGGAGACAACGGCATCGTGCTGACGGAGACGGCGCAGGTGGTGCAGTTTAAAGACAGCAACCGCGCGACCATCGCAGAGATGGAGATCAGCGAGATTGAAAAAGCCCACGAAGCGGGCACGCCTGTGATCCTGGCATACGGCATCGGCACAGAAGACGGCGAAACGGTGGCCCCGTTTGTGTTTGACGCGAAGGCCGACGGCGAGCATTCTTTAGGCTATGTGGACGAGCTCGAGAATGACGACGGGTGCGTAAAACTGGTGTATGACTTGAGCAACACCAAAAACAACCTGAAATACAAAACGTTTACCAACGTTGCGTATATTTACATTTGTGAAAAAACGGAGCCCGGTTTTAAGCATGCGGATTCCGCGGTGGAAGCTTTCCGTTCCCCCAAATACACGCAGCGGCTGCTGACTGTCAGCGGCGCGGCGCTGGGCGCGGAATTCAACTTTACGCTGGAAGAGCTGGAAAACCTGGTGGTGTATGACAGCAAAGGCAACGTGAAAGAAGGCGGCATCGGGTACAGCGATTATTATTGCCTGGCCAACAACGCCTACTGGTATGTGAACGAATACGAAGGCCTTGAGCTGTATGATTTCTTGCAGTATCTGGGTATGGAAACATATGAAGAAATGGGCCGGTCCAAAGCGCGCACCACCTATGCCAAGTTCCTGGCGGCAGACGGGCGCGAGAGCACGGAAAGCTTCAACATCGAATCGCTGGCGTATCCGGACGCGTTCGGCTTCTACAATAAGAATGCGGCCGATCCGGGCGACGGCACGTATATGCCCACGGCGGCGGACCTTGTGGATACCGGGTATCCGGTGCTTCTGGCGTACGGCGTGAACAATTATCCTTACACTATCAGTAAACTTGACGATGGGTATCTGTCGGGCCTGTCCAACGGCGGCGGTCCGCTGCGCATCGTATTCGGCAAAACACAGTATAACCACGCCAACGGCTCCAACCAGGTGCAGCAGGTGAGCCACATCACCGTGGGTGACCCGGTGAACTACGCCGCTCATGCATACACCACAGACGAGGACCTGGCAGCGTATAAAGACAGCAGCATTGCCATCCGCGTGCTTAACCCGGACGGCTCGGTGCTGATGAACAAAATGATGACCGTTGCCGAGATCGAAGCGCTGGTTTACGGCGAAGCGGTTGATGCGGCGACCAAGAGCAACACGCAGCGCAAGGGCCTGTATCAGGCGCCTGAAGGGGATAAGCTGGTGACGGATGTTTACGAAGGCGTTGACATGGAAATGTTCCTGATGGATACGCTGGGCCTGCCGGGCACGAGCGGCAAGATCACCTTCAAGGGCGACACGGAAACGGCTGTGCAGCTGAGCGAAGTGTTTGCCAAGGGCTATAACCCGGAACGCGGCGTGGAAGGGCTAAGTGCCATCATCGCGTATGCCAAAAACGGCGCGGCTTTAGCGCCCGATGAGAATGCGGCGGGTTATGTGGATGTCCGCGCGCTGCAGCCGTTCCTGGACAGTGACCCCAAAGAATACCGCGTTGATAACGCCGGCGGGCCGCTTGCGGTGCTCATCCCGAGCGCTACGGCAGAAGAAAAAGGCACGGCCAAAGCCGTTCATAACTTGAAAGAGATCGTGATCGAGCTGGAGCCCGATTCCTACGCGCACTTGAGCGGGGAAGAGGCGGCGTACCAGACCAGCAAGATCAAGTTTTACGGCCCGGGCCTGTACAACGAAAAAACGATGACGGTGGCCGAAATTGAAGCGCGCCAGCGCACGGCCAAAACGATGGATTACAGCGTGCTGAACAAAAAGGGCGAGCTCAAACAGGAGCGGTACCGCGGCGTGAACCTGTATGACCTGTTCACGGAGATCGGCATCAAGAGCAACGCGGGCAACGTGATCGTGCACGCGGCAGACGGCAGCAAAACGGAGCTGTCGCTGGCGCTGGTGAAAAAGAGCTATGAAAACTTTGCCGATGCCTCCAAACCCGCGCTGTACGCCATGCTTGCTTACGGCCAGGGCGATGCTGCTGCAGCGGCAGATTCCAAAGGTGCCCCGCTGACGAGCGAAACGGGCGGGCCGATCAAACTGGTTGTTCCCATGGAAACGGCGGAAAGCGCCAACAGCGGCCTGTGCGTTAAAAACGTAACGGCCATTGAAGTAACGGCCAACAAGATCGAAACGTGGGGCCACAGCATGAGTGATATTTATGCGGAGTTCCTGCCGTACACCATGACGCTGACAGTAAAAAACGACACGCAGGAAAAGAGCATCGACATCACGGTGGAAGAGCTGGAGAAGCTGGAAGGCATGATCGTTCGCGACACGTATTCCGTGCTTGATATCGGCACTTGCGAAGGCATTGACCTTTGGAAACTGGTGGAAATCAGCGCGGCGGGCACGGAAAATCTGAACAACCCCGTGTCTGTAACGGTGTATGCATCTGACGGCTATAAGAATGACCTTTTGAGCGTGTTCTATATGGACGGGCTGACCAAGGGCGTGGTTGACGGCAACGGCGACCGCAAAAAACTGATCATTGCCTATGCGTTCAACGGCTACCCGCTGGTTGACGAGGAAACGCACGAAGGATATACCGGGATTGCCGGCAACACGAGCGGGCCGCTGCGCATTGTGGCAGAAACGGTGCAGGGCGCGAGCGTGAAATATTTTGCCAAGCTTGTGGTGACGCTGCCCGGCAGCGGCAACATTGAACTGAGTTTGAAATAACCGCGCTGTTCACAGTGGGTGCGCCGGGATTTAGGCTTCTGAATGATTCGGCGTGCCCGCTATAACGAACAGGCAAAAATAACGAACAAAGGGGAAAACGCAATGAAAAACAAGCGGATCGGGGGGCGGCTTTTGTGTCTGCTGCTGGTGCTTATAATGGTGCTGCCCGCCGGCTGCGGCACAACGGGCGAACAGACGCCCATGGGGCCAACAGTGACAGACGCGTCCGGCGCGGTGCTGGCACTGAAGGAAAACCGACAGGAGCTTACGATCGCCTCGGTGTATGCCGTGTCTGTGCCGTTTATCAAAGCCCTTGGGCTGACGGACCGGGTGAAGGCGATCAACTGCAAATCCAATTTCTGGAAAGAGGCAGACGAGCATCTTAAGGCCGCCGGGTCTGTGGGCCGCGGCAAGGTTGACCTTGAAGCGCTGGCAAGCTTTGCCCCCGATGTATTGGTGCACCGTTCCAACGACACGGACACGCTGGAAGCAGTGGGCCAGCTGGGCGTTACGCTTTTGTGCATTTCGGCGGAGGACATGGCCGGCATTTACAGCACGCTGGAGCTGATGGGCACGTATTTCGGCGTGGAAGAGCGGGCGGCGGAAGTGATCGCCTGGATGGACGCCAAGTTTGCCAGGATCGATGCGCTGGTGGCTGATATCCCCGAAGAGGACCGCAAAACTGCCCTTGTGATGGGCGGTGAGCTGGGCCGCATTGCGGGCGGCGACATGCTGCAGAGCTGGATGATTGAAAAGGCGGGCGGCGTATGCGTAGCCAAAGGCATTGAAAACAACAGCAACTGGGTGACCGTTGGCGTGGAAAAAGTGTTCAGCATGAACCCGGAAGTGATCATGTGTACCTCGTCTACCGCGCTTGAATATGAACTGAGCGACATGCTTGAAGGACCGGCATGGAGCGCGGTGGAAGCGGTGAAAAACAAGGCGGTGTATCAGATCCCGTCCTTGAAAGATTCGTGGGATATGCCGGGGATCAGCCCGGTATTGGGCACGATGTGGATGGTGCACACCATGTATCCCGAAAAGCTCAGCAAAGCAGAGCTTGAAAAAGAAATTGAAGAGTATTATCTGTTCCTGTTCGGCAAAACGTTTACCCCTGAAACGCTGGGGTATGAATTGAGCTTTTGATGGGCAGGGGCAACCAAAAAAACAGGCTTTTGCTGTTATTAACGGTGAACGGCGTGCTGCTGATTTTATTGGCAACGGTGGTTGTTGTGGCCGTGTGCGTGGGAAAATACGCCGTTACGCCCGCAGAATGCCTTAAGGTGATTTGGGGTGCGGTGTCGCATACGCCGAGCGGCTGCGCGCCGATGACGGAGAACGTGGTGCTCATGCTGCGCCTGCCGCGCATTCTGGCCTCGGTGCTGGTGGGCGCGTGTTTATCCGTTTCGGGTGTTGCGTATCAGGGCGTATTCCAGAACCCGCTGATCGCGCCTGATTTTTTGGGCGTGTCCAGCGGCGCGTGTATCGGTGCGGCAGTGGCCATTTTACTCTCGCTCGGGCGTGGATCAACGCAGTTGATGGCGTTTTTGGGCGGCATTGTTGCTGTTGCCATCACGGTGCTTATCCCCATTGCGATCCGCAACAACACAAACATTATGCTGGTATTGAGCGGCGTTGTGGTAGGCGCGGCGGCGAGCAGTGTTTTGGGCTTTATCAAGTTTACCGCTGACCCCGAAAGCCAGCTGGCGGCCATCACGTATTGGACGATGGGTGATTTCAGCTATATCCAGATGGACGACATTTTGTCTGTACTGCCCATGATGGGTGTGGCGGGCGTGGTATTAACGCTGAACAGCTGGTGGCTTGATGTTTTGAGCATGGGCGAAAACCAGGCCAGAAGCTTAGGTGCAAACGTGACGCTTTTGCGGAACATTACCATCGTGTGCGCCACGCTGTTAACGGCAGGCAGCGTTTGCTTGGCCGGCACGATCAGCTGGGTGGGGTTGGTGATCCCGCATTTGAGCCGCATGATCGTTGGCCCGAATAACACAAGGCTGATTCCCGTGTCTGCGCTGATGGGCGGGCTTTTCATGCTCGTGGTTGACACGCTGACACGCACAATCGGCGCCATTGAAATGCCGGTTAGCATCCTGACAGGGCTGATCGGTGCGCCGTTCTACATTTATTTGCTGATACGGAACAAGAGGGCAGGCGCATGAACGGGATATATGAGCTGCAGGGCGTAGATTTTATGTATCCTTCGGGGCGGCGCAAGGTGCTCAATGATGTTACGCTGTCCGTGCGCGAGGGCGAAGTGCTCAGCATTTTGGGGCCCAATGGCGCGGGTAAAAGCACGCTGCTGAACTGCATGTTAAAACTGCTTAAAATTACAGGCGGGCGCATTTTGCTGCGCGGCAAGCCCATTGAACAATGCCGTGCCAAGGAGATTGCCGCAGTGGTGGGCTATGTGCCGCAGAGCATGCCGGTAGCGTTCCCCTACACGGTGGAAGATTTTGTGCTCATGGGGCGGGCATCGCGCGTGAGCGTGATGGGCAAGCCCACAGCACTTGACAGGGAAAAGGCGCAGGAAGCCATTGCTCTCATGGGGTTGGAGCGCATCAAAACCGCAGCGTTTACGGAGCTGAGCGGCGGCGAGCAGCAGCAGGTTGCTATTGCGCGCGCCATTGCCGCGGAGCCGCAGGTGATTTTGTTTGACGAGCCGACCAGCCACCTTGATTTTGGCAATCAATTAAAAACGCTGCGAATGGTAAAACAGCTGTGCGAGCGGGGGTTTGCCGTGGTGATGACCACGCACAACCCGGATCACGCGCTGCTGTTGGGACACAGAGCGGCGTTGTTGGACCGCGAAGGCCGTTTAACGAGCGGGCCTACGGATGAAGTGGTGACCGAGGAAAAGCTCAAAGCGGTGTATGAAGCGGACCTGAAGATCCGCTTCATGGAGGAAGAGAAGCGGCGGGTTTGCATTTATCCGGCGCTGTAAAACAACGGTACTTACCGGGATGACCGGTGATGATACAATATCCGAATCCAAACAGGAGGGAAAGAAGATGAAGAAGTTTAAAAGCCTTGCGGCGCTGATGCTGGCGCTGGTAATGGTGCTGAGCCTGGCGGCTTGCGGCGGCACGAAAGCTCCCGTTGACGAGGGCGGGCAGCAGCAGGGCGGCGATGCCAAGCTCGAAGAAGTGATGGGCATCACCATCCCTGAGTTCTCCGTGCTGGTTAACGGCGTGGCAGTAACGCACGAGATGATGGCCGATTACGCGGTGTACAAAGTGGTGGCGACGAGTGTGAACAGCTCGGGCACCGAATCCACCGTTACGTACTGCGGTTTCTCCATGGCGGACGTGCTGACGGCTACCGGCCTCAAAGGCGAAGCGACCAAGCTGACTGCGGTGGCGACCGACGGATACGAAGTGGAATACGATGCGGCCCTGTTGAAAGAAGCGGACACCCTTTTGGCGCTGACAAAAGATGGCGAGCCCTTCTCCAAAGCGCCGTGGTTTGCCCCGTGTTCTTCCGAAACAACGGGCGATTACATGAAACTGCTGAGCGAGCTGAAGATCGAAGGCATGGATGTTAAAGAAGGCGGCGAGAAGCAGCCGGCCGGCGAAGGCGAAGAGATTGACCTGGATGCGCTGCCGGAAATTTCCGACAGAACGGACAAAGTGGTTTTTGCGGATTTCTGCTTCAAAGTTAACGGCAAAGAAGTGAAAAACGCCGATCTGGAAGGCCTTTCCATTTACAAGATCGAGCGCAGCATGCTCAACAAAAAAGGCAACATCAAGACCAGCACCTACACAGGCTATTAGCTGGCCGATGTGCTTAACAAACTGGGCATCACCGGTTACACCAGCGTGATCGCCGTTGCCAACGATGGCTTTGAAGTGACTCTTTCTGCGGAAGCGGCCAACAGCGATTACACGCTGCTTGCCATTGAAGTGGACAAAGAAGTGGGCGAAGACGGCACGATCTGGGTGGCGCAGTGCGAAAGCAGCTCCTCCAGCGATTATGCCAAACTGATCGTTGAGATCAAAGCGCAGTAACACAAAACGCTATGGGCTGCCGCAATGCTGCAAGGCAAGGCGGCAGCCTTTTTAAAAAAGGAGAAAAACGATGAAACGGATGCTGGGGCTTTGCCTTGCGTGTGTGATGGCGCTGTGCCTGTTCGGGTGTGCGGGGGAAGCTAAACCGGCACCACTGCCCAAGCCCGAAGCTATGCAGGGCGACCAATTCGGCGTGGATAAAAACATCAATATGACCACCATTGACCAATATTTGGGGCGGGACGATGTGGCGTATCGTGACATGCGCATGCTGTTTGACCCGGCGCAGTATGGCGATATTGGCGGCGAGGCTGACCTGACCCGCACGATCCGGGGATTTAAGGTGGTCCCCTTTCCGTATATCGGCACGCTGCAGAGCCTGCCGGTGGCGGGCGCGTACACGGGCGACAAGCTGTTTGACATTGTGTGGACCGCCTCGGGCGAGGTGGAAAGCGTAACCCCGGTGTATGAAGAATCGATGACCATTTTGGAAGAGCTGTTCCCCAAAGACAAGGCCATCTTTTTGATGTGCGGTGGCGGCGGGTATGCCGGCATGATGCGTACGCTGCTGATCGAGCTGGGGTGGAACGAAGCGCTTTTATACAACATCGGCGCTAACTGGACCTATGACGGAGAAAATAAGCTAGAGCTGATCGTGTATCCGGAAGCGGTAGATGGCAACAAACTGTATGCCATGTGGCGGGCGGATTACGCGTTCATCCCGTTTGATAAGCTGAACAAGCGGTAAAGGAGCAGAAGATGAAACGGATCTTATGCATTGTGCTGGCCGTGCTGACGGCGCTGTGCGTTGCTGCGTGCGGATCGGCAGGTGCCCCTGCGCCCACGGCGCAGCCCGGCGGCCTTGAGGCGGATAAACTATCTGAGTTTGTGGATGTGGTGTATTTTACGCATTACGCTTCCGGCGGCACGGCGGAAGAATATCCTGCCATCATTTTGATGGAGGAAAGCAATTCCACGTTCACGTGTTATCAGGTGGCGTATTCGGGCTGCACCTGCCGCGATTCCATGGCAAACTATTATTCCGTGGTGTATGTGGAACTGTTGAACACCAAGCCTTCAGGCGATGAGGCGGCCATCCGCAGCATCACCATGGCGGACAACAAGGGCCTGTGGGGCGACAGCAACCCCAACTATTATATTGCCGAGTACACGCAGGAATACATGGATGAACACTTTTTGCAGCCCCTGGTGGGCGTTACAAAGGCGGAGTTTGACGCCTGGCAGGGCTACGGCACGCAAATAGACGCCATTGAGGCGGACGCCGTTTCCGGCGCCACGGTGTCTACCGGCAACCTGACCAGCATGCTCAGAAGCCTGCTTGCGTATCATGCAGAAAAGTATTATCAGAACTAAAGATTAAGGGCGGAGAACCGCCCTTTTTTGTTGGGCAGAAGTAACGGGTTGTTGGGCACGGGGAAGACAGGCGAAAAGAAAAAACCGCAGGTAGCCTGCGGTTTTTGAACAGCGCCAGTTTATTTTTTGGGGACTTTGGACGCAACAAAGAGGTTGCCCAAAGAAACGAGGGCAGCGAAGAAGAACACATACTGCGGGCCGATGCCCGTCCAGATCAGGCCGCAGAACTGGGCAGCGAGGATGGATACGACATGGTCCAGCGAGATGCCGGTGCTCAGCGCAGGGGTGACATCCTCCGGCGAGAGGGCGATGGAGCGCAGGTACACGGATTTTACGATGGCGGTTTGCATGCTCATGCGGTCAAGCACAAACATGAGATACACAATCATCACGCGCCAGCTGTCTGCCGGGATGAGCGAGTTTGTGACCATCCACACCACGATGCCGTACAGCGCATAGATGATGATGAAAGACAGCGCGTCTGCATACATCATGGTGCGCAGGCCGAAGCGGTCCATCCACTTGCCGAGGGCGCGGTAAAACAAAATGCCGATGAAGCTGGCAATGATGATCAAAAGGCTGGTAACGTCTGTGCCCTTATGCAAAAGATCAATGATTACCCACGAGCCGTACACATGAGCGACCTGTTTTTGCACGCCGGAAAACACAGTGAGCATATAATAATATTTATATTCTTTGCGGAAGAGCAGTTTTTGCCGTTTTTTGGCGCTTTGGCCGGCAGCGATGCCGCGCTTTTTAGCAGTGCTCACCAGATAAAAAGCGGCAAAAATAGCCAGCAGCATGAACCCTGCGCCGATCAAAAATACGGGCTGCACGCCCTGGGTGAACTTGAAAAAGCCGGTGCGGAACCCAAAAAAGATGATAAGGCCGGCGATGAAGGCACAGGCTGTTTTGATGGAGGCGATCTGACCCACGCGTTTGCCCACGGCATCCGGCTCTGCCAGCGACATGCCGATGGAATCCGTAAGCGGCAGGAACAGGTGCATGCCCTGCGAGTTGATATACAAGAACAGCAGCATCATGCTGAACGGCGGTGTGAACAGGCCCAGCACCGTCAGCCCTGCGCAGGAAAGCACCTGCGCAATGAGGCTTAACTTCAAATCACCCAACGACCCCAAAAGTGCCACAATTACAAGGCAAATAATGCCGGGCAGCTCGCGCGGAAACTCAATAAACGCGCGCTGAGACGCCGTTACCTGATACACCTCTTTATAATAATTGGCAAAAATCGCATCGCTGAATCCGTTGCCCAGCGCGTGCAGGGCTACCAGCAGCATGAAGATATACAGCTCCGGCCGTTTCTTAACGGCGCTCCACCATGCTTTCATTGTGCGCGTCCTCCAAATCATAATAGTGTTATTGTATCAGCCGCGGCGGGAGAACACAAGAGAAAAGGGCCTTGGACAAGGCCCTTTTTTCACATCGTGATGGATAGATACGGGGTGTGAGCCATAAGCTCGTACACGGTGAACACGCCGTTTTCCAGCATGGCGTAGCTTTTAGGCGTGTTGTTTTTGGGGATGGACACCGAGCCCGGGTTTAAAAAGAACAGGCCGTTTTTTTCGTGTGCTGTGGGCACATGCGTGTGCCCGGAAAGAAGCGCGTCGCCCATTTGCAGCGGGGGCAGCCGGTCAGGCCCATAGTTGTGGCCGTGTGTTGCATAGATCGTGCGGGAACACACGTGCAAAACGGCGTATTCCGCCATCACGGGGAAGGGCAGCACCATCTGGTCCACCTCCGCTTCGCAGTTGCCGCGCACGCACAAAAGACGGTTTTTACAGGCGCTTAAAAGCTCGATTACTTTTTTGGGCGCGTATCCATCGGGCAGGTCGTTCCGCGGGCCGTGATACAATAGATCCCCCAGCAGCACCAGTTTGTCCGCCCCGCTCAAGTCAAACGCCTGCAGCAGAGCGCTTACATCAGGGGCTGCGCCGTGCAGGTCGGATGCGATCATCAGTTTCATGTATTTCACCTCGAGTGTATCATAACAGGAAAAAAGCAACAAAAAAGCCCTCGTGAGGGCTTTTTTGCTGTGTGTTACAGGGCGAGAGTGTAGATAGCTTTGATATCTTCCACGTCCAGGGGCATGAAACAGCCGAGGGGACGGCCGTTCATTTTAACAGCCTGTTCGGCCATGAAATCGAGTTTATCGGTGGGGAGATTTCCTTCCTTGAAGGAGGTGGGCATATCGAGGGATTTGAAGAAGGCCTTGGTGGCTTCAATACCGGCAAGGGCAGCAGCTTCGGGCGTTTCCGCAGTGATGCCGAATACTTCTTTAGCATAGCGCACGAAGCGGCCGAGGCGGGCTTTGTGCACATACGTCATCCATGCGGGGATGATGATGGACAGGGTGGCACCATGGGCCATATCGTAATGCGCGCTCAGCTCATGCCCGATGCCGTGAGAGGCCCAATCCTGCGCGCGGCCAAGGCCGAGGGCGTTATCGTGAGCAACGGTGCCGATCCACATGATCTCGGCGCGGGTATCATAATCGTTCGGGTTTGCCATCACCTTGGGACCGAAATCGACAAGGGCACGGAACACGCTTTCGCACAGGTAATCCATAATGCCAAAGTTTTCGTTATTTGTAAAATACCGCTCCACCACATGGGAGAAAATATCCACCACGCCGCAAGCCGTGAGGTACGGGGGGAGGGAATAGGTAAGCTCGGGGTTCATAAAGGCGAGCACGGGGCGAATGGCTTCGCTGCCGCAGCCGGCTTTTTCCATGGTTTCTTCGTTGGTGACCACGGTGTTGGTGCTGCTTTCGCTGCCGGTGGCAGGATAGGTGAGCACTGCGGCCACGGGCAGGGTGTTGACCGGGGGAAGTTTGTGGGCATAGAAATCCCACACATCGCCTTCATACAGCGCGCCGAGGCCAATAGCCTTACACACGTCAATCACCGAGCCGCCGCCGACGGCCACGATAAAATCGATCTGTTCTTTTTTGGCGGTTTCCACCGCTTCGCGCACAAAGGAGAGAACGGGGTTGGGCTTAACGCCGCCGCAGCGCACCACGCGTATGTCTTCAGCTTCCAGATATCCGCAAACCGCATCCAGCAGGCCGCTTTTAACAACCGTGCTGCCGCCGTACACCACCAGCACGTTTTGCGCACCGCGGGCTTTAAGCGCTTTGCCGATAGATTTTTCCGCGTCTTTCCCAAAAACGAAATGGGTGTGCAGATCAAACTCGAAATTGTTCAGCATGATACAACCATCCTTTTTTATAGTTAGGGGCAGTGCCCCCAAAAATCATTTTTTTGCGTCTGTTACCGTGTAATAGGCGGCACCGGCGACGATCAGAAGGCCGCCGCCGAGGGTGGCAAAGGTGGGCAGCTCGCTTAAAAGCAGGAACGCCCACAGGGCAGACAAAAACGGCTCGGACAAGCCAACGACGGACACGGTGGACGCGGGCACGAACTTGAGTGCAAAATTAAACATGCTGTGGCCCATGAAGGTGGGCACCAGCGTGAGCGCCGCGCACAGCAGCAGCGGCACAAAGCCAAAGCCGGTAAGCTGCACGCCCATGAGACACCCTGCAAACAGCAACAGCACTGCACAGCCGCCATAGACACAGAAGGTGAGCGCCGTGAGCGACATGGTTTCTCTCAGGCGCTGGTTGCACAGAAGATACACGGCCATGGCGAGCGCGCCGGCCACGGCGAACAGACAGCCGGACAGGCTGCCGCTATCCCCGCGCCCTGCAAAGGCGATGATGAAAACGCCCACAGCGCAGGGGATAAGGCCGAGAACGGCGGCTTTTTTGGGCCGGGTTTTAAAGAACACAAGGCCGCCGATGAGCGTGAACACCGGCTGCACGCATAAAAGCGCGGTAGAAGCAAAGGTGCTGATGCGGCCCAGGGAGCAGAACCAGCACACAAAATGCAGCGCTAAGGCACAGGCGCTCAAAGACACAGTACCGCCCTGCGCTTTCAGGTTTACCGTTTTGCGGTTTTCTTTTTTGACAAACGCGGGCAGCAGCAGGGCTGCAGCCATGCTCAGCCGCCAGAGCGCAATGGTGACCGGGGGCATTTGCATGCCCAGCAGCAGTTTTACAAGCGGACCTGCGCAGGACACGCCCACGGCTCCGATGATCAGCGGCAGAAAGGAAGAAAGGCGGGCATTTTTCATGTGTTTACACCTTGGTCAGCAAAAAATCCAGAATGGCGCGGGCGTTCGGCGGGCAGCCGCCGAGGCCTTGGGCAAAGCCGCTGCAGCAGCGGCCGATGCCGATGCCGTTATCCGTTTTACCCTGATAGCCCTGCCCGATATGGATGGGCTCGCGCAGGCGGGAGAGCATGCCCATTTCATCCAGCCTGTTCAGGGCGTGGATCAAAGAGCCGTAGCACGCGGAGCAGGCCTGGTCTGCCTTTACGCAGCGGGCAAGGCCCTGCACAGCGCGGGTGGGGCGAAAGGCACGGTCCTGCCCGTCGGCCGGGCGGTTTATCTCGATAAGTTCCTTGCCGGTGAACCGTTTGCCGACGCCGAGTTTTTCGCCATGGATGATATACCGCACTTCTTCGGGCGCAAGGCCCAGAAGCGACGCGCCATAGGAATCGATCAGCACGCTGTCTGCCCCCAGAATGAGCCGGTTCATGGGTACAGGGTTGCCGCCCTCTTCAAAGTTCAGATCGCCGCAGATGGCGTCAACCAGCGTAAGGCCGGGACGGAAGGCTTTGTTGAGCAGCGCAATGGGTTTATCCAGCCCCATGGTGTGAAAGCGTCGTTTTTCCCGATCGGGTATGATGCCTTTTAAGTTTTTCATTGCGCAGGTCATCACCGTTTGGCAATGGCCTTTTAAAACAGGCACGTTGATCAAAAAATCCGCTTCCACGGCGCGGCGGCACAGGCTGATCTCCTCGCTCTCAACGGCAACGGCCATGCTGCTGTCGGATTTCAAATCATAGATCGGTACGTTCATGCGGCGGCTAAGCTCAGTATACCCGGCCACTTCAAAGGCGCGGCGGGTATTATCGCCCACCCAGCTGGATTCAATGATGGTGATATCATTAAACCCGTTTTCCCTTAAATAATCAATGATGCCGGCCACGATCTCAGGGTGCGTGGTGGCGCCGCTGTTAGCCGGTTTTGCCACAACAAGGTTGGGCTTGATGGCAATGGATGCATTCGCGGGGATCAGTGTTTTCGCGTCTGCCGCAGTCAGCAGTTCGCGCGCCATGCGCCGCCCGTCTGTTCCGTACTGTACATACAAATGCCTGTCGTCCATAGCCATGCCCCTTTAGTTCAAATTTTGTTTAGTATACCATAAATATATAAAGCATAAAATAACACACGAGAAGTTTTTATATTTTTTAATGCTTGCGTTTATCCTGTATTCGTTGTACAATAAGGTTACTTAGTAAGGTACAAACCCGTAGTATCTACGGTTTGGAAATATCCTAATAAACTCTAAGGAGGAAAAAATCATGCTCGTTCCTATGAAAGACATCCTCGTAGCGGCTCGTGAAGGCGGCTACGGCGTAACTGCGCCGAACATCAACAACGAAGATACCCTTCGTGCTGCGATCGAAGCGGCTGTTGAAAACAACGCCCCGATGATCCTTGACGTGGGCTTCTCTGCCAACCCCGACATCGTTTGGTTTGGCCGTGTGTGTGAGCAGTTTGCCAAAGAAGCGCCCGTTCCGGTTTGTATCAACCAGGACCATGGTGCCAACTTCGAATCCGCTGTTTGGGCGATCCGTGCCGGTTACACCTCCGTCATGGCTGACCGTTCCACCTGCGAATATGAAGAGAACATCCGTCTGGTCTCCGAGATCGTCAAAATGGCGCACGCCGTTGGCGTCTCCGTCGAAGCTGAGCTCGGCCACGTTGGCCAGGGCTTCCAGTACGCTGTGGACCGCGACGCTGCTCTGACCGATCCCGCTCAGGCTGCTGACTATGTTGCCCGCACCGGTATCGACTGTCTGGCTGTTGCCATCGGCACCGCTCACGGCGAATACAAAGGCACCCCGTACCTCGATTTCGATCGTCTCCATGAGATCTATGACGCGGTTTCCGTCCCGCTGGTTCTGCACGGCGGCTCCGGCACCGGCGACGAGAACCTTGCCAAAGCGACCCGCGAAGGCATCAGCAAAGTCAACCTGGCTACCGACCTGTACAAAGCGGGCGCGAAAGCTTGGAACGACGAAGAGTGCGTCCACCTCAGCCCGGGCTACAAGCTCGTCAAAGCCGGCTACAAAGACAAACTCATCCACTACATGAAACTGTTCAACCAGTGCGGCAAAGCGTAATTAGTTACGCATCAGCTAATCATGTAAGACGGCGCGGTTTATCCGCGCCGTTTTTTTGTGGGTGGAGATTGTAAAAGAGCATTGGTTTAAAATCTTAGCCATGGGGCGGTGCATGCCCGCAGGCCAATCTGTGCGCCGAACACCGTTGACCCACAAAACGGGCCCAATGCACAAAAACAGGCAAAAAAAAGAACTGCTTAGCAGTTCTTTTTTTATTCTTCTTATTTTAACATGATACGGATGATCTCTTTATCCGTTTCGGACATGCCGTGTTTGGCAAGACGGCCAACGTTTTTGATGGTGTTTTCCACGCCTTTGGTGATGATGCCGTCGCCCCCTAGAAACTCTTTGCCCATTTCAAACATTTCAAGGCCCATGAGGCCAGCTTCCACGGCCATGGCGATCTTGGCTGCACACGAGGGTTTGGCGCCATCGCAAATGGTGCCCGACAGGATAGCCACGGAGTTGACAAGGGTGTGGGCGATCTCGGTGTATCGGCCGCCGCGCAGATAGCAAATGCCGGTGGCACACCCGCAGCCGGCGCTGATGGCGCCGCAATAGGCGCTCAGGCAGCCGATGCCGGTTTTCTGGTGAATGGTGATCAAATCGCTGACAACAAGGGCACGGATGAGGGTTTCTTCGTCAACCCCCATTTCGCGCGCGTACACTACCACGGGCACGGAGGCGGTGATGCCCTGATTGCCGGAGCCGGAAATAATGCACACCGGCATTTCACAGCCGCTCATGCGCGCGTCGGACCCTGCGGCGGCCATGGCGCGGGCCTTGTCTTTCACGGAACAATTTCCATTTTTATACAGCAGGCGGCCGATGGCTGCGCCGTAATCATTTTCAAGGCCTTCTTCGGCGATGGCCATGTTCAGCTTGATTTGGCGGCGGATCATATCCTGCACCATTTCAAGCGGCACGGTTTCAGCGTATTCCACAATGTCTTCCACGGTGAGCAGGCCGCGATCGGCATGGTCCACCTCCTCGGTGATCTCATCACCCTTGTATTGCTCGGTAACGTTTTGCCCGTTTGCGGTGACGGAGATAACGTTGGTGTGCCGATCGGCCAGATGCACGGAAGCTTCGCTGTTTCCGGCCGTGCCGAACAGCTTGATCTCAAACTGTTTATCGGTATCAAGCTCGCTGATCGTCAATTTGCAGGTTTCGAGCAAGGTGTGGATATGGCCCAAATCGTCAGCCGAAAGGCCCGAGAGCACCTGCAGCTGTTTTTCAGGCGCGTTTGCGGCAATGCCGGCGGCTATAGCGCTTTCAATGCCGTGCATGCCGCCCGTGGCGGGCACGATAACGGATTTGACATTTTTAATGATGTTGCCGCTCAGCTGCACATTCATATCTTCCGGCTCGGCGCCGAGGGCGCTTGTCAGAATACTGGCGGCATAAGCAATGGCGATGGGCTCGGTGCAGCCGGTGGCTAACTGGATCTCTTCGCGCAGGATCTCAGTGTATATTTCCATTCGGTTCATCATAAGCCTCCAACAGTAGGTTTATAAATCAAGTATATCACATTTTCTGTTTTTTCGCACTTTTTTGGTGGGCACGGGGAGTTGGGCGAGCAAAGTGGCGACAAAGATCAGTGCGCAGCCAAGGCCTTCCCGCGCGGTGATGGTTTGGCCCAGAAGCAAAAAACTGCCGATGAGCGCAAAAACGGATTCAAGGCTCAGTACGAGCGATGCGACCACGGGGGGCACACTTTTTTGCGCAAATACCTGCAGGGTATACGCGACGCCGCTGGACAAAAGCCCGGTGTATAAAAGCGGGAGGGTGGCGTTGCAAAGGCCCGAAAGGGTGGGCTGTTCAAAGAACAGCATGAACGCGCCGCTGATGGCACCGCAGGCAAGAAACTGCACGCAGGACAGGGTGAGCGGGTCGGTGTGTGGGGCGAAATGGTCGATCAACAGAATATGCATGGAAAAGGCCAGCGAGCTTAACAGCACCAGCGTGTCACCCATGGCAAGGCGGAAATCGCCGCCCTTGATGCACAAAAAATACGCGCCGACAAGGGCGATAAGAACGCACAGCCATTGCAGCGCATGCACCCGAATGCCGCGGAAAAGGCCCAAAAGCGGCACCATCACGATGTATGTGACGGATAAAAACCCTGCTTTGGGCACCGTTGTCATCGGCAGGGCAAGCTGCTGCAAAAAAATGGCGAGGCACAGCACTGCGCCGCATAAAATGCCGGGTTTGAGGGCGCTTTGGGCAGACGGCTGCCCCAGTACGCGGCGGAAGGGGATGAGCACAAGGCCTCCCAGCGTAAAGCGGACGGCGTTGAACGTAAGCGGACCCAGATCATCCGCGCCAACGGTTTGCGCAGTGAACGCAAAGCCCCAGATCATGGCGGCGAGCATGAGCATACATAATTTCGGTTTGGCTTTCATAAGGCTCAGTATAACACAAAAAGGCCGCTAACGCGGCCTTTTTTTAATCAGGGATTAGTACCGTCTCCGGTTTTTTCTGCGTTTGCGTTTTTTACTGTTGTTCACGGCCACGGCAATTAAGATGGCGATGATCAAAAGGCATCCGCCCGCAATAGCGCCAACGATCCACAGCGGCATGCCGAACACGGTGGGCGCCGGTTGGGGCGTGGGCGTGGGCAGCGGCGTGGGGGTAGTGGTGGGCACCGGGGTGGATTCGGCGGTGGTGACCGGCGTGGGTGCGGGGGACGCGGCAGTGAGGGTGACGGTGGCGATGTTGCTCAGCACAGTTTCACTCACTACGCCATCAACGGTAACGGATACGGTGCAATAATAGTATCTAGTACCCTCCTGAGGGGCGGCGATGGTATAAGTAGAGGCGGTGGCGCCGGGGATGGCGGTCATCGAGTTGTGGAGATTGACAGAGCCTGCGTACCACTGATAGTTCAAATTTCCTTCGGGGGCGGAGGCGGTAACGGACAAGGTGATGGGTATTGACGTGTCGCCCGAGTAGTTCTGCGGGTGGCTGACGATGCTCGGCGGGGCAAGGCGGACGACAAGCACCGCGGCTTCGGTGGTTTTGCTTTCGTTTTTGCCTACGAAGGTGGCGCGGAAATAGGTGTTGTTCATATCGGCCGTAATGTTTTTCAGGCTCAGTTTTTCGCCATTGAGGCCGGAGAAGGAGACCTTCACATCTTTAAACGTTTGGGTAAGCTTTGAAATGGGCTGATAGTCCGTATCATTTTTGGTTTTGTATTCCCAGTTGCATTCTGCCCAGAAGCCTGTGGCCGCGGCGATATACAAGGCGCCTTCGCCCGGCAGGCCGCCTTCACGGGAGGGGTGCTTGGTGATGGTGATGGGTTCGTATCCTTCCACCAGGATCAGGCACGATCCGCTCTGGGTGCTCTCGTTTGCCTCGTTTTTCACAACACAGCTAAGCGCCAACCCCTTGTTCAGATCGGACCCGATCAGGGTGTAGCTGTTTTTGGTGCTGTTCTGCACCATGTCGCCGTCCAGATACCAGGCATATGTCAGCCCCGTGCCCTCGGCGGTGAGAGTGAAGGTTTTGGTTTCGCCGTATTTGATGGTAACGGAGCCGGGCAGGTCGCCCGTTATTGCAGGCGCGGCAAGTGCCGTGGGGCAAATGAGAACAAAGCACACGAGCAGAGCCAATACAAAGGCACGCAGTTTCATCGGTCATTCATCCTTTACGATCTGATGGTATAATTATACAATATATTTGCCTGTTTCTGCTTGCGAAATTTGTTTGTTTATGCAATAATATTCGAAGGAAAACTGGTGTGCTGGCACCAAGAAAGAGGTATTACAATGAAAAAACGGTTTACAGCTGTTGCATTGGCAGCGCTGATGCTGATGATGGCATTCGCACTGGTGGCTTGCGGCGGCGAAAAAACAATCGTAGGCACCTGGAAAACGGATGACTCCGAAGCAGCGGGTTTGGGTGAACTGCCGGGCACCCTGTTCTTTATCTTCGAAAAAGACGGCTCTGCTCGCTTTGAGCTGGACCTCAAAGGCCTTGATGGCGATGAAAAAGCCGCGGGCGAACTGGCCAACGGCGTGCTAAGCATGATGGAAATCGGCTATGAGATCCTGTCTGACACCGAGATCGAAATGACCCTCTCCGTGATGGGCGAAACTGATGTGAGCACCGTTGAATATTCCCTCAACGGCGACACCCTCGTGTTCGAAGGCGTGGAATTCAAACGCGTGAAATAAGCGTGTAAAAAAAGAGACCGGTATAACGCCGGTCTCTTTTTTTATTTCCGAACAAAACTTGAGCCTGTAAGCGCCCTCATACGCACGCTAAGAAAAGGGCGAGTACGCCCTATGTGGGTTAACGGCAAGAGATTGAGGGTGAACACGGGTGTTAGAGAGGGCACAGCAGCGGTACGAACAGAGACAGAATGCCTGACAAAAAGAAACAGTAAAATTAACGAAAAACACCAAAAGCCTGCGGGCTTCTTTTTTTGTAAATTTTAAGAGATCGGTAAAAAAGGCCGTTTTACAGGCGAAAATCAAAGCCAAAAAAATGATGAAAATATTTTTGAAAATTACGTCCGTTTTCGGAGGGTCATGTGGTAGGATAGCAGGGCAATAAGGGGAACAAATGTTCGCATATTCATAAACAAGCGAACGTAAGAACAAATAAATACAGGCCGACAGGCCCACAACGAACGAGGGGGAGACGGGTGACAAGGCGGATAAGCGCAAGTGAATTTAAGAAAAGCGGAATCGTGAACAACAAAAAGCAGGCGAGCGAAGAAGTGGTGCAGGCGGACGAGAAGCGAACACTGCCGTACTGGATGGAGAAGCTGCAAAAGGTTTTGAGCCATCATCAGGCGGAGCGGCAGCAGATGGACGGGCGGGAGCGATTGTACCGCGGGACGAAGCAGATTGACGGGCGGCTGCCGGGCACGGTGGCGCGAAAGCCGGCAACGGTGACGCGGAACATTGTGTTTGAGCTGATCGAAAGCCAGATAGATGCCAACATACCGCAGCCGAAGGTGAGCGCGCTGTGCGCTGACTGCGAGGAAAAGGCGCTGGCGGTTGAAAACTTTTTAAAAGCGGAGCTGCAGCGGCTGCCGATGGAGCGGCTCAACGATGAACAGGAACGCACCGTGCCGCTGCAGGGGGGCAGCTGGTTTTTATTGGAATGGGACAGCAAGGCGCCCGAAGGACAGGCGCTGTGTGTTTCGATCCTGCACCCGAAGGACGTTTTGGTGCAGCCAGGGGTTGTGGAGATAGACGAGGCAGACTATGTGTTTGTGCTGCGGCGGCGCACACGGGAGCAGCTGTTTCGGCAATACGGCGTATGGGTGGCGGAGAGCAATGCCTTGAAATCCTATGAAGGCGGGCAGACGGATATGATCACCCATGTAACAGTGTATTACAAGGACAACAGCGGGCGGATCGGTCTGTTTGCGTTTGCGGGCGACGAGGTGCTGCAGGATCTACCGGATTATTTTGCGCGGCGGGACGAAAATGGAGAACCGGTTGATGAAGAGAGCGTGCTTTTGGACAGGCAAACGCAGAACGGCGTGATTACAAGAGGCACTGTTTTACCGTATTACCGCATCAAGGGGTATCCGCTGGTACTTAGAAAAAATGTGTCTGTCTGGGGCCAGCTTTTGGGCGACAGCGATGCAGACAAGATACGCGACCAGCAAATGCTGATCAACAAGCTGGGCACGAAGATCGAAGAAAAGCTGTTAAAGGGCGGCAGTTTTGTGACGCTGCCGCGGAACGTTGGCGTGCGCCGGGATGACGAGGAACTCAAGGTGATCGAACTTTACAGCCCAACGGAAGCGCAGATGATACAAACCATCAACCTGCAACCGAACATAGCTCTTGACGCGGCGGAGAAGGAGCGGGCGTATCTTGAAGCGAAGAGCACGCTGGGGGTGACGGACTCATTCCAGGGCAAGCCGGATGCAACGGCGCAATCGGGCCGGGCCAAGGAAATACAGGTGCAGCAGAGCGCAGGGCGCCTTGAGAGCAAACGGCGGATGAAAAACGCGGCGTATGCAGACCTGTTCCAAAAAATGTTTTGGTTCATGCTGGCGTTTTGCGATGAGCCGTATCCCATCCCGATTCAGGACGGGCATGGCCAGAAAGCATTTTTAACGGCGTCGCGCTACGACTTTTTAACAAAGGGGCCTGATGGCGCCTGGCAGTATAACGATCGGTTTTTGTTTCGCACCGATGCGGCGGGGTCGCTCGGGCAGAACAGGGAAGCTATGTGGCAGGAAACGCGGCTGAATTTTACGCAAGGGGCGTTTGGCCCATTGGCGGAGAAAAGCACGCTGCTACTGTTTTGGGATGTGATGGAAAGCCTGCATTATCCCAAAGCGCATGAAGTGAAGCAGGCGTTAGAAAGCATAACGGAGGAGAGCAATGGCATTGATGAAAAAGGGCTGTAAGGGCGAGGATGTGCGTGCGGTGCAGGAAGGGTTGACGGCGCTGGGCATTGACTGCGGCCCGATAGATGGCAAGTTCGGCAAAAAAACGAAGGCGGGGGTGGAAGCGTTTCAGCGGCAGAACGCCCTGAAGGTGGACGGCATTGTGGGCCCCATTACAGACGGGGCGCTGGAAGCGAAGCTAAAGAACCTCTACCCCGAGCCGAAAACGGAGCACTATTCGCTTGCGGACATCAACATCTGCCGGCCGGCGCTCAGGCATTTGTGGCAGGACCTGCCGGTTAAGTATTATCCCAACGCCCAAAAGGTGCTGGAGCGGATGGAGCTGGTGCGCGAAAAGCTGCTGCGCACGTGGCCGTATGCCGTGCTGCAGGTCAGGAACGGGTATCGCCCTGAGGCGTACAACAAACAGGTGGGCGGGGCCAGAAAATCGCGCCATCTGTACGGCCAGGCGGTGGATCTGATGTGCAAAACAGACGTGATCCAGTATGTGCCGAACTGTTATCAGATAGGGGTGCTGTGCTTGGCGCTCTTCAATGAAGACGGGGGGCTGGGCTTAGGCAGCAACACCAACGTGCACATGGATATACGGGAGAAAAAAACGCGCTGGTATTACACCTATAAAACCATGAAGGCGTGGGAAAAGAACCAGCAGTATTAAAGATTATTTGGCGGTGCGCCGGGCGAAGGAAGCAAGAGACCCGATGTTAAAAACGAGATTCCGGCGCGGGAAAGCCGCAGCGGCGGGGCCGCGGCAAACACAAGGAGGAAACGGATGAAACAGGCAACGTATATCGGCCGTATCGGCCGCAGCGGTCAAACGAAGGTGCAGGCCCCGTTTGACCCGAAACAGGAAAAACAGCTGTCGGGCGTTACCAAGGGCGGCGACCTGCGTGTGCGTCCCAAAGGTGAAAAATGATGGAGCCGATCAGCGAGGGCCGTGCAGCGTGGCTCATAAAGCAGGAAGCGCAGGCGGCGGTGAACATGGCACTCAGGCGCCTGAAGGAGGAGTTCCCCGATTGCGGGTATGAAGCGGTTTCGGACTTTGCGCAGATGGATTCAGACAAGTTCGGTGCGTTTGTGGATTATGTGGGGCTGGGGCTGGACTATGCCGATGCCTATGCCCTCACGCATCGAGCGGAGCTGATCGAACGCGCCGTGCAGGCCGCGCAGGCGGAAGCGGTGCGCAGCGCCCAATCCCGCGCGCATTTAACGCGCAGTGGCGGCGCCGGGGAAAGCGATTTGGAAACCGTGCCCGAAAGCACGATGGAAACCTACCGCGCCTGGTTCCCCGCCTGGTCCACCGCCCGCATCCGCGCCAGCTATACCGACATGAAGCTGGCCGGAGAACGGAGTGATGTGAAATAGGCAAAACACTTATTTTTGTTGGTGCTTGTCTGTTTTTCAACGGGCTTTGTTGTGCGCAGACGGTCAACTGTGGAAACAGGCGCAGGACACGAACTAAAAAACTGCCGGATTTCAGATGAACCGGAAAAGAAAGGAAAAAGTAACAGATGTTCAAACTTTACAACAAAACACAGGGGTATACCGGTGCAGCGGAGGAGCGGGTGCGCGTGATGGAGAATGCGTATTTCCGCGGACAGGCGCTGGTGCTCAAAGAAGGGGCGCTGGTTGCGGCAACGGGGAGCGACAAGCCGCATTATCTGTGCCTAGCCGACAGGCAAGCGAACGCGGGCGCTGGGACCGTGCCGGTGCTGTCTGTGACGGACAACCAGCGGTATGAGACCACGGCTGTAACCGGCGCAGAGCTTGAGGAAGGCGACTGTGTGACCCTGTCAAATGATGGTATGCAGGTGACGGGCACAAAAGAAAACGGCGTGTTCACCATAACGCACGTAAATGGCGATACGGTGGTTGGGCTGTTCAAATAAAGGAGGAAAACGATGGCAGGCATTGTGATCAGCAAATCGAGCGAGCTTGTAAACTCGCTGTATGGTAAGAGCCAGGAGCCGATCTTTGCGTTGATACAGGATCAGGTGGAGGCGTTTGAAAAGGAGCGCAGCGCGCTGAGCGACATTTATGTGATGGAGAAAACGGATAAATACGCCGAAAAGTTCATCACCGAAACGAGTTTGCCCAACTTTACGCCGGTGGGCGAAGCAGGGGCATATCCGCACAACGAATTCAGGGAAGGTTACAGCAAAGTGATCGAGCCGGACACGTGGAAAAACTCGTTTGAAGTGACGATGGAGATGGTGGAAGACGCGAACATCGGCAAGATCAAGCAGCGGGCGGGTGCGTTCACTCTGTCCTATAACCGTACGAGGGAGCTGTTCGGCGCGCAGATGTTGATGGGCGGACTGAACAGTAACACCGCGATTACAAACGGCGGGGTGACTAAGAATTACAGCACGGCGTGCGCCGATGGGCAGCCGATGTTCTCCACCGCGCATCCGCAGCTGATGGGCTCCGACACGCAAAGCAACCTGTTTTCAAGTGCGTTTAGCTATGACGCGCTGTGTTATATGCAGGAAGCGATGCAGAACTACACCGATGATGACGGGCATTTGCTTGGTGTTTCGCCCGACACCATCATTATCCCGAACGACGCGATGCTCAAAAAAGCGGTGTTCAGCGCGATCGGCGCCGAGGGTTTGCCCGACACGGCGAACCATTCCATGAACTTTCAGTGCGGGCTGTGGAATGTGATCATCTGGCCGTATCTGAACCGATTTATCCCGGCGAACGCGCAGAGCAAGCCGTGGCTGTTGATGGACAGCGAGTTTAACAAAGCCTATTACGGCGCGGTGTGGCTTGACCGTGTGCCTCTTTCGGTGCGCAGCGAGATCGCCCCGAACGACAACAACATTTTTAAAGGTCGGGCGCGGTACGCCGCCGGCTTTAACAACTGGCGCCCCTTTGCCATGAGCTTTGAAGGCAGCGGCGGCACGGTATTGGGTGAATAACAGGCGGGCGCATTTGCGCCCGCATTAAAGGAGAGAGAGCGTGACCTATAAAGAGATCAAAGACCAGGTGTTTCAGTTGATGTTCGGTTACTCGGTTGACGGGGAAAACCGCCTGAACGCCCGCGAAAATAAAGACGCGATGCTTGCCCTACCGGGCGCGGTAACCCGCGGGCTGCAGGATCTGGCGATGAGCACCGCGCCCATTGAGGTGCCGCTGTGCATCACGCTGCAGCAGATCGAGCCGCTGGATTATGAAACGGAAACGGAAGAAACGGAGCAGGGCCGGGGATACACCGTTTATTGCGAAGACTGCGGGGGATACCGCCTGTGCAGCAGAAGCCCTATGGATGTTAAGGAAGACTGGGTGGATGATAACGGCATCCCTGCCGCCATTGGGCGGTACACCGTGAGCGCTGCGGGCGAGATTGTGGCCCGCGCCTTAAAGGGCCGCGGCCGATTGAGGCTGACGTTTTTGCCTACGCAGGGCGATGTGCTGGAGCCCGACATGGTGTTTTACAGCGGCATTTTCAACACGCCTGCAGCCCTGCCGGTGCAGAGCGGGGTGATCAACCTTTGCGCGTTAGTCAAAGAGCGCGGGTATCATGACGTGATCGGCCTGCGCCCCATGGCTCCTGCGTATCTTAATGGCGCGGACGTGAGCCGATTTATCGCCGTGCCAGCGCAGAAGCTGATCTACCTGCCCGACGGTATGGAAGGGCAGCTGACCTTATATGTGCGGCTGCTGCCCAAGCCCATCACGGCGGACACGCCGGACGATTACGTGCCCGAGATTGCGGAGGAAGCGCTCAGCTTAGTGCCATATTACGCGGCAGCGCGGTTGTTTTTGGAAGACGATCCCAATTTGAGCGAACTGTATTACCGCCGCTATCAGGATGAGAAGGCCGTGTTGCCGCAAACCATTTGGCGTGGGGTGACCGAGCGGTTCCAATCGGTAACGGGGTGGGCATGATGAAAGCGGGGCAAACGGTATACAGCCGCTTTCGCGGCGTGGATTATACGACCGACCCTGCCATGATCGACCCCGGTCGGTCGCCCTATGCGCGTAATTTAGTGGCCGACGCGGGCGGGTATCCCGAAAAGCGGCCGGGTTATGCGGTGGTGGACAGGGGGGACGAGCTTGTATACGGCCTGTATGAATTAACTAACGAGCAGGGCACGGTGTTTTTAATGCATCGGGGGAATGCGCTGTACCGCTGGTATCCCTTTGGGGAAAACGGCGATAACAGCCCGGGCCTTGAGCTACTGCCTGAAAAAACGCTGATCGCCACCGGGCTGGCCCGCCAGATATCCATGGCGTTTGCCCATGGGGGCAAGCTGTATATTTTGGATGGGGAGACCTACTGGCAGTTCGATGGGGAACGGCTTCGTCCGGTAACAGAGGTGGCCACGCGGCCGACTGTGTCCGTTTCCCGCACACCGGCGGGTACGGGCACGCCTTTTCAAAGCGTGAACCTGCTGTCCTCCTACAGAACGGACAGCTTTACCAGCGATGGTACGAGCACCCAATATGTACTTTCTGACCATGATTTGGACGTTGAGGAAGTTACTGTTACGGTGTTCGGCGAGCCGCTGCAGGAGGGGTTTTCGGTCAACTATACAGATGGCGTGGTTACTTTTTCCACCCCGCCCGAAAACTCGTTTGGTCTTGATTCCGTTCGCATCACCTATCAAAAAACGGAGGCGGGCGCGGTGGACAGGATCAACGGCTGCCGCTTTGCCGCGTTTTACGGTTTGGGAAACGACACCCGCGTGTTCATCAGCGGCAACAAAAACTTTAAGAATATAGATTGGCATTCGGCATTGGACGACCCCTGCTATTTCCCGGACGATGGGTTTACCCGCGTGGGGGCAGATGCTTCGGCCATTATGGGATACCTGCCGCACCACGATGCGTTATTGGTGTTAAAGGAAAACAACGATCAGGATTCAACGCTGTTCGTGCGCACTGCGGCGCTGGACGATAAGGGGCAGGCGTATTTCCCGCTCTGGCAGGGCGGGGCGGGCGTGGGCGCCATATCGCGCTTGGGGTTTACTGTGCTTAGAGACGATCCCCTGTTTTTGGCGGAAAGCGGCGTGTATGCCCCTACCTTGAGCACTATCACAGGTCAGCGGCGCATGGCCAACCGCAGCCATTTTATTGACGCCAGATTGCGGGACTGCGTGCTTGATAACTGTTGCGCCGTTTCGTGGGGGGATCTTGCGCTGTTCTGTGTGCCGGAGCATTGCTTTGTGGCTGATGCGCGGCAGAAAACGGTGGTGGACGGCCGAACGGTGTACGAATGGAACGATTGGACGGGCATTGAAGCACACCTGTTTTTCCCCTATGGGGACGAGCTGTTTTTTGCGCAGGGGAAAAACGTTTGCCGCTTTCGCTCAGCGCGGCGGGATAGCCAGCGGTATTATGACGACCAAGAGCCCATCTGCGCGTTCTGGTCAACCAAGTTTGATGACGATGGCGATTTTATGGCTTTAAAATCCCTTGACAGGCGAGGCTGCGGCGTGATGCTGAAACCCTACGCCCATTCTTCCTGCGCGGTAAGCGTGCGCACGGAGGCGGAAGGCATACTGGACCTTGTGGAAAACAGGGACCTTACGAGCTTTGACTTTGGCGATGTGGATTTTAGCCAGTTCACCTTTGCTACGGACGACAGCCCCCGTGTTGTGCCGTTCAACACGCCGGTGCGCCGGTACCGCGCCTGCCGCATCATTGTGAAAAACGACCGGCCGGGGGAAGGGTTTGGCGTGTATGGCGTGATCAAGCGGTACCGCGTGGTGCGCACGCTGCGATAAAGAAAGGAAACAGATGGAAGCATACAAGATAACGGACAACGATTTTAGAAACAAAGGCACTTCGTCTTTACCAGACCGCCCTTCCCAGGAAGGCTTGCGGGCGGGTGAGATCAAAACCAAAATGGATGAGCTGGTGACAACGGTGGTAAAAGCGCGGTTCAATGAGCTGATCGATGCGCTCTCTGCCCCCACTGCCGCGGCGCTGTTAGGCGCCCTTGCGGCAGACGGGGTAACGCCATCCACCGTTAGAGAGCGGCTGAACAGCCTGCAAAGCCAGCTGCAGGAGGTGTCGCAGGGTGCGGTGGCCGATGGATCGGTGACAGATGCAAAGCTGTCAAGTAACGAAACGGATCTGCTGGCCCGGTTTGGGGTGCATGCGGCGGCGGTGGCCCTGCACGCGACTGACCTGGGCGTCACTGAGGGGAGCGGGTCGCAGTACACCGCGCAGGGCACGCTGCCTTCTTCGGGGCGGGCGCTGTTTATGATGCAAACGCACGCGCCCAGCGCTGCCGGTGCAGCGTTAAAAATCGGCAGCCATGAGCCGCTTGCGCTGGTAACTTCCAACGGCCAGACCCTTTCCGAGGGCCGCCTGCTGCGATACGGTGTGTATCTTTTGTTATACCAAAGCGGTGTGCCCGGCACGTTCACGGTGCTCAACCCCGAGCCCAGCGGCACAACGCACAGCCATTATGCCAACGAGATCATCGGCCTTACGACGGAACTTGCCGGCAAGGCGCCCGCTGTGCACAGCCACAGCCAGGCCGACGTGGCAGATCTTACGCAGGCGCTGGCCAATAAGGCTGCTGCCGACCACCAACACAGCGTGTACGCAACGCTTAACCACACCCACAACACCCTGTTAAACTTACAGATCACCGGCGGTGTACAAAGCGGGGTGCTGGGCGTAACGAACGTGTATATCACTGACAGCGAAACGGCCGTGCCTGCCGATGCGCCCGAGGGCACGTTGGTGCTGCGCCTGGAGGCATGATCATGGCAGTGATCACCTTTTTACCCACCACTGTGGTGGCAGACAGAACACCCGAAACCGGGTATATGACCATTGGTAAAAATTCTTCGGGCGTGAACAGGCAGGCGGTGCTGTCGTTTGAAGCGCTGGCAGTGCCCGGCACGGTGGACAGCGTTACGCTCAACCTATCGTGGAACAACAGCGCTGCGGGGGAAGGGTTTTCCGCTGCCGTTACCCATTGTGCCACGGTGCTGAACACCAGCCATGAATATCAGATGAGCGGGCCGAACGGCAGCGTTTCCGTGTTTTTGAACGCGTATAGCACTGAGCAGCCGTTCACTGTCACGCTTTCGGGCCTGAGCGCAAACGCCAAAAGCACCAGCAAGGCAGTGCTCAAAGACGCGAGCATCACGGTGTCTTACACGCCGGGGTCTGTCAGGAGTGTGGAAGTAAAGAAAGATGGCGCCTTCACGCCTGTTTCTTCTATGGACGTGAAGGTGAACGGATCGTATGTGTCCGTTGAGGGTGCATCGGTGCGCCGCAGCGGGACATGGGAGGTGTTGTTTTGAATTTGCGCACAATTGCCGCACGCTTAGAAGCCTTAAAGGGCATGGAACATGAATTGGGCGTGCCGGTGGAAGAAATGGCAAAGGCCGTGCTTTTAACGAACAACGAAATTGAGGATACCCCTGACACGCAAACCATTCGGCTGCAAAACGCGGGCAGCCTGCTGAACGCATTAAACGAGCTTGAAAAAACGGCCCAAACCGCCAAATTGGAAACCGAGCAAAAACAGGCGGTTTACGAGGCAGAACAGCAAGCCGAACAGCGCAAACGCGAAGATAAGCTGGGGTTAACAAAGGAAGGAATTGCAAGAGACACGCAAAATCAGGATGATAAGCAGGCGCAAACGGCGCAGGAAACGCAGGCCGCGTTTGATCGGAAGATGGCCGAGTTAACGGAGCCGAAACAGGAACTGAACGATATGTGGCAGCGGGCGGCGCTGGAACTGAGCGTGTTTGGCTATATCGTGTCCCCTGAAGTGGGAGCGGGCACGGGGCTGCCTGTTGGTCCTCAAAAGCGGAAAAAGAAGAAAAAACAGCAGGGCGATTATAGCTTTGTGCTGCCGCCGACCGGCCCTGCGCCGCGATAAGGAGGGGCTATGGGAATCTTTGAAGAGTATTTAAATGCCGCAAGGCGCCGCCGCGAGGAAAAGGAAGCGCAGGCACAGGCACAGGCGGCCTTAACGCAAACGGAAATAGATAAAACGGTGGATGGGTTTGATGCCCTTCGGCGCACCGCTTCCGCTCAAAATCTGCACGAGCAGGCCGCACAGGCGGAACAGATGGCGGCGCTCGGGGTAAGCGGCTCGGGCTACGCCCAAAAGCGGGCGCAGGCGCAGCAGGATAGTTTTCAGGGGCAGGTAGTTTCTTCGCTGGCCGACCAAACGGCCCAAACCCGCGCCATGATGGATGAAAAGAATTTGGCCTATCAAAACCTGGTAAATCAGGGCGAGCAGGAAGCGGATGCGCTGATCCTGCAGGGCCTCAAGGAACAGGCCGAGCAGCAGCGGGCCGACGACGCCTTGGCCTTTGACCGTGAACAGGCGGAACGCCTGCAGCAAAACTGGGAAGAGGAACAGGCGGAACGAAGGCGCCAAAGGGAGGAAGACTTTGCCGCCGCCCAGCGAAAAGCAGACACGGACGCCGCTTGGCGCATTGTGCGGGCCTTGGGCTACGTGCCCAGTGAGGCAGTGGCAGCCCTGGTGGGCCTGCCGGTCGGCACCCGCGTGCAGAAATAGCAGACAGTATCAAAACAAGCAAAAAAACGTCAAAAAATCACCTGCACGGGGCAAACAGGATGCGATGGGCCCGGCCGTTGGCAGGGGGTTGACGGAGAAGAAAAAAAGGCGTACACTCTTATTAATTAGGTTACCGAATTATTGGAGGAGTATGATGGAACAAGAGCGGATGCAGCGTATGATGGATGCGTTGGTGCGCATGGCGCGCAATGTGCGCCGCCGCCCGGAAGGGGCGGAAAAGCTCACGCAGGGACAGCTGCGCGTAATGCGGCGCATTGCGCTGGGTGAAGAAAAAAGCCTGAGCGTGCTGGCGATGGAAATCGGCGTACGCCCGTCATCTTTAACGGAGATGATGGATAAGCTGGAAGCGCGGGGGTTGGTGACCCGCTCGCGTTGGGAGGCTGACCAGCGGGTGATGCGTGTGAAGCTGACCGAAGCGGGGCAGAAAGTGGCGCAGGAAGCGGAAAACCTTCGCGCCGGCGCGAGTATAAACGATATTTTAACGGAAAGCGAAAAAGAAACGCTGACCATGCTGTGCAACAAGCTGTCTGACGGTATGGAAGCGCGCTTGGGCCAGCCCGTGATGCGGCGGCACAGTGGGCGGCGGCTGTAATGAAAAAGCTATGCATTGTTTTAGCGGTTTGCTTTCTTTTGGCGCTGTGCGCCTGCAAGCCGACCATAGGGCCGCTTTCAACGCCCACGCCTGAGCCTACGCCTACGCCCGTGCCCACCCCTACGCCTGATCCGCTGGATGCGGTGTTTGCAAAAAAAGGGGAAGAGATTATTTCTATCCAAAAGAACGGGCAGGAAATTTCCTTGGGCAACGGTGAGCACCCCGATTACTGGCTGTATAACTCGCACGATCTGAAGGTGGAGATCACGCAGAAAACCGCCGAAAAGCTGGTGTATTATGTGGCGCACATCAGGATGCGCGCAGATGTGCGTGAATATGCATTGTATGGGAGCGAAACACCCCCCGGCAACAATATGAGCAAGGCCACGCAAATGGCCCGCAAGGCACAGGCGGTGCTGGCCATAAACGGCGATTATCTTGTTAAATCCCACACCGATAAAAAGGGCACCATGGTGCGCAGCGGCGTGGTGTATCAGGAATCGAGCAAGGAAAGCACGCTGGCCTTTATGCCGGATATGTCGTTAGCGGCGTACCCCGCTGGGGTCAGCGGGCAAATGCTGCTGGACGCGGGCGTGCAGAACGCCCTGTCTTTTGGGCCGCTGATGGTGGAGAACGGTGCAAAAATAGAGAAAATGACGGATGTTCGCAAAATAAACAACGTCAAAAACCCGCGCTGCGGCATTGGCATGGTAGAACCGGGCCATTTGGTGGCCATCGTGGTAGAAGGGCGCATTCCCCGGAGCGGCGGCATCACCGTGCCCGACTTTGCCGACCTGTTTTTAAATGAAGGCTGCACCCTTGCCTATAACCTTGACGGCGGACGCAGCACCTCCATGGTGTTCATGGGGAACTTGGTAAACTGCGGGGAACTGGCGTATAACATCTATTTGGGCTGCCGCACCATGCCCGATATGATTGCGTTTGGCACGAGCGACCAATGCGCCACCATTGACGATCTTTATTACATGAACGGCAAGGGCGTGAACAAAAACTACGTTCCATAACAATAGGGCACAGCCAAATATTGTTTTTAACAAGCAAAAAAGCAGTAATTATGATAATTACTGCTTTTTTTAATGGCACAACGGTTGATGCCATAGCATGCTTTGTTATAGCAGGTCGGCATATCCATCGTTGCCGGCAAGCAAAAACTCCGTGCGTTTGGCGGCGGCATCTGCAAAGGCAAACGCTTCTTCCACGGTGTAAAGTTCGGACGGTGCGGGGCTGATGGCTTCATAATACTGGCGGCACACCCACTGCTTGCTGTTGTATAAGATCTCCGGCGGCAGCAGGGAGCCTGCGCTATTGGCGTGATAATAGTTAAACACGCGGCGGAGGGGATGCAAAAATTTGTATTTATGGGCGATCACGCGGTCCACGCGGTCCATGCCGTCCATAATGGCGGTGAAAAACTCGCGTGAACCGGGGTGGATATCAAACACGGCCAGTCGCTCCACCAGCCGCTGCCGCACCGTTCGGTTATACAGCTCGTCCGTGATCAGGTGGCACAAATACCCGCGCCACAGGTCAATGGGCGTTTTGTCCTTAAGGGTGTGGGAAAACTCGCGGTATCGCTGCTGCAGCATGGCGTGCACCTCGGGGTCGCCCAGCATCAGGCCGGTTACACCCTGCGTTAAATGCGTTTCGCGTTTAAGATCGCGCACATAATCCTCCCGCTGGTGCACCGCATCGGGCGCTAAGCACCCGCACAGGAACAGCAAAGGATCGGATATTTTAAGGTCAAGGGCGCGCAGCACCGCGTCGCCCACAAGCAGATGTGTGATGCTAGCCGCCATAAAAGCCCCTCCTGCGTTGTGAAACTGCCTGCATTATACAAAACTATGGCGGAAGATGGCAACCAGTTCATAAAAATGCGCGGGTTACGCCATCTTTTCTTGTGTTTTGTGGCAGAATTCTTTATACTGGCATCGAAAGAAGGGGTTTTTTATGCGCAGATACAGGCAGGCGCTGTCCCAAACAGAGTGCCTCAAGATTTTAGAAAGCAACACCTCCGGTGTGCTTGCCCTTTATGGGGAGGATGGATATCCTTACGCCGTGCCCATCAGCTACGCGTTTATGGATGAAAAAAAGA
This sequence comes from Clostridia bacterium, assembly GCA_017439715.1. Classification (GTDB taxonomy): domain Bacteria; phylum Bacillota; class Clostridia; order Christensenellales; family QAND01; genus RGIG3178. The sequence goes on from JAFSIR010000025.1 coordinate 47,911, forward strand.
ACAAGCTGGTGTTCCATTCCGCCGTGGAAGGCAAAAAGCTGGATGCCATTCGCTATTGCAGCAAAGCGTCTTTCTGCGTGATTGACAGGGACACCGTTGTTCCCGAAACATTTACCACGGTGTACCGCTCTGTGATCGCGTTCGGCACGGTGAGAATAGAAAACAATTGGGCGAAGATCAAACCCGTGCTGCACGCCTTGAGCGAGAAATACGCGCCCCGTGTGCCCATGGAAGCGCGGGAAAAAGAGATCGCCGGGGCAGAACACAGAACGGTAACCATTGAGTTTGCCATCGAGCGGATGACCGGCAAACAGGCAAAGGAATTGGTTGAGGATAAACAGATATGAAACGGTTGGTTGTTTTGTTAGTGGCACTTGCTCTTATGTTTTCTTTGGGCGCGGCGAAGATTCCGCTGACCATTGCAAACGGGTCAGTTGAGCCCCCGGCGGGCGACTATGTGTTTCATGCGTATATCGCTGAAGACGATGCGGGTTTGGCGCTGCTCGAAATCAGCTATGAGGACCTGATGCAGCACCTGAAAAACAACAACCTTGTGTTTATGACGGGCGACCTTGATGCGGGCTACGAAGTGCTGATGTGGACGGCAGACCTTGGCGAAGATGGGGCCGGCAGCCTGCATGAGATGGACAGCGCAATGCAAAAGCTTGTGGTGCAGCAGCTGGAACGCATGGTGAGCCAGGAGGCCGGCGTTTCACAGGTGACGGTGGCAATGGAAACGCTTAGCCGCTATCCCTTCGTGATCCTCAAATACCGCGTGGCTGACGATAACGGCGTTCGGTTTGACTGCATTTATTACACGCTGATCAACAACATTGAATACTATTTTCAGGTTACCGGCAGCCGTAGCATCGTAACGGAAGAAATGGAAGCGGCGGTCAGAGATTCGGCCGATTCGCTTTTCATTGCGGACAGTACGGCGAACACCGGGCATGAAACGCCCGCGAGCAAACCCGCGAGCAACACCATCGGGTTTGACGGCGCCATCGGCCGCGGCGCTTTGCGCGGCGCCCTTGTCGGCGGCTCGGTGGGCCTGATCGGGGCATTGATCAAATTGTTCAAGAAGAAAAAAGAGAAATAAAAAAAGAGAGCCGAAAGGCTCTCTTTTTTTTATTTCAGGTGTTCCAGCAGCGCCTGTGCGATGCGCTCGCTCGCGTGCCCATCGCCGTAGGGGTTGCTGGCGCGGCTCATGGCCCGGTAGGCGGCTTTATCGGTCAACAGCTGCTTAAAGGCGTTGTAGATGCACTCTTCATCCGTGCCCACCAGCTTGAGCGTGCCGGCGGCAATGCCCTCGGGGCGCTCGGTGGTGTCGCGCATAACAAGCACAGGTTTGCCCAACGACGGTGCTTCTTCCTGCACACCGCCGCTGTCCGTTAAGATCAGATAGCTGCGGGCCATAAAGTTGTGAAAATCCAGCACGCCGAGCGGCTCCATGATGCGGATGCGTTCGCAATCGCCCAGTTCTTCCTGTATCACGGCACGCACCTGCGGGTTCATATGCGCGGGATACACGGCCTTGATATCGGGAAACTCGTTTACAATGCGGCGGATGGCGCGGAACATATTGTGCATGGGCGCGCCCAGGTTTTCCCGCCGATGCGCGGTGATCAAAATCAGTTTGTCCTGCCCCACCCAGTCCAGCACGGGATGGGTGTATTCGGGGCGAACGGTGGTTTTCAGCGCGTCAATGGCGGTGTTCCCGGTAACAAAAATGCTTTGCTCGTTCCGCCCCTCACGCACAAGCTGGGTCTTTGCCTGTTCCGTGGGCGCAAAATTAAACTGCGCCACAATGCTCACCGCCTGGCGGTTGAACTCTTCCGGATACGGGGACAGGATGTTGTACGTTCTAAGCCCCGCTTCCACATGGCCCACCGGGATGCGCAGGTAAAATGCGGCCAACGCGGCGGAGAACGTGGTGGTCGTGTCGCCATGTACAAGCACAATATCCGGCTGTTCTTTTGCCAAAACATCGCGAATGGCAACAAGGGCGTTTGCCGTGATGTCAAACAGCGTTTGTTCCGGTTTCATGATGCCAAGGTCATATTCCGGCACAACGCCGAAACAGCTGAGCACCTGGTCCAGCATTTGGCGGTGCTGCCCTGTAACGCACACAACGGTTTCGATCTCAGGGTGTTTTTTCAGTTCCAACACCAGCGGACACATTTTGATGGCCTCCGGCCTAGTGCCGAAGATGAGCATGATTTTCAAAGCAAGCCCTGCCTTCATGGGTAATACTTCTATGCCACAGTATAAGTTCTGGCGCAGCGTTTATCAAGCGCTGTAGTTTCGGAATACCAACGAGTCTGCCGCGGCTTGCGTGTGTCCGCCCTCCCGGCGGATCAGCGCCCCGTATTCGGGCGGCGCGGCGAGGGTTGTTTCCGTTTCGTTCATCAGCACGCGGCCGAACACGATGCCCGCGTTTGTTTCCTGTGCACGGGTTAACAACACACAAAGCCCGTCGCCGATCACCTCGTGTTCCGCCTTCATTTTGAACAAGTAGGGCGCCGAAGCTTCCTGTTCGCTTTCGGTGCATCGCACGTTGGGATACCGCCGCGCAAGCTCGGTGCAGAACGGGTCGGTTTGGTTCAACAACAAAATTTCCAAGCTGTCAAACAGGCTGGATCGCCTAAGGGACGCAAACGCCTTGCCGTACAGCGCCCAACCGGACGCTACTTCCACCGCAACGGTGATCTTCTTCTGTGAGAGTGTAACGCCCTTTTCAACCGGGTTTTCATCGTAATTGAACCGGTCCAGGGCATAGCCGTTTTTAAGCATCTGCGGGCCGCTCAACTTGAGCAGGAACGCAGCATCAAACGCCTCTTTCCAAAACACGGTGCGATATTTGCTTGCCATGGTGTCTGTAAACGCATGCTCGTGGCCTTCCGTGAATGTGTCCGAAGCGAAAAACGCCGCCTTTGTTACATAATCACATGCGGTGTATTTAAAGGCATTGATCATGTCTTCCAAATAAAACGGGCTGTAAAATGCTTCGTCGCTCATAAAGGCGATGATGTCAAACGCGGCCAAATCGTTTTCCGTTACGGTATTTTGGAAAAACACGGTTTTGTGAGGATACGTTTGCCGTGAAAAATTTGCCCGACCTTTTTCGGTTTGCAGGATCACCGCCGCTTTGCGGGCCGTTTGCTCGCCCGAAATGCCCACGGTGTTCAGCAAATACTGTATCCTGTCAAAACAGGTTTCCCCGGTCATCACCCGCCGCACGCCGCTCACCTTGCGCTCATAAAGCTCTTCCTCGGAAAAACAGGTGAGCATGGCAGCCGCTTCCGCTTCATCGTGCGGCATGAACAGGGTGGGGAACAGGCGGTTCACGCCAACGGAAAAATTAGAAAGCATCAGGTTGCCGCTTGCCTGCAGCTCGCATACGCGGTTGGCAAACATCGTTTCGCTTTGTTTTACGGTGTTCACATTGATGGCCCAGTCATAGCATTTGTGCGCCCGCATCAGCACATCGTGCGGCAGCGGCGGGGCCACACACGCAGAAAACCTGTCCGGAAAATGATGCAGCGGGTTTTGATAGCGAAAATTTCTGTCTACAATCCTGGCCCCCCGGCCGCTTTGCACCGCGCCGTCCAGCATGATGGCGAGGTCCCGGCAGCGTTCAGGATAACTCTCGATCCATGACCCGGAAAATATCACGCGCTGTGATCTGTCGCCCTGCATGCCGATGGGGTTATGGAACAGCGGGTTGATGCCAAACCGCATCACAAACACACGCTCATGCCCGCAGTCGCGCTTATAATCGTTCACCACCTCTTCTGCCGTGGTAAACACATAATCGCACCGCTGAGCCAGCGTGATAAACACCTTGTAGTTCGTGGGATCTTCCTTGGAATAGAAAACGGTGGGAATGTTTTTTTCCTTGCAGGCCTGCACAATGCGGTACTGCAGCCTTCTTACCGCCGTGCCTTCGCCCGAACAGCCGCGCCAGTCATCGTTTTTCAGGCCCTGCCAGGTGCTTACGATCAGCAAACAGTCGATATCCTGAATTTTCGGTTCCCAGTCGTTAGGGCTCAGATACACAAACTCGGCCGCTGCAAACACAGAATCATAAAAAAACCGGTCGCAAATAAGGCCGATGCGCGCCGGATGTTTTTGAAAATAACGGGTGCCGCTGCTACTCTCAAGCTGCGCGGTTTTTGCTTCAATGCGGGCCTGATAGTCCTCATCTGCCGCCCAGGTTATATGGCGCATCAGGCCGCGGCGCGTACTGGCGCCCCTGTCCCGCCCGAACAGGCTGCGCCCCGCTCGCACCGCCCACACCAGCGGCGGGATTTTTTTGGCAGCGGTGTACACCGCGCTTTTTAGTTTTGCGCGCCATAACAGCGCGTTTGCGCTCCGTTTTATGGTTTCCGCCCTCTTTCAGCCGATCAAAAGATGGCTTTGGTTTTCAATCACGTGGTCAACATACGCTTTCTTTTCCGCCGGCGTCATCTTGTTATACGAAGAGATGAACCGCTGATACATGGGCAGCACCTCGTCAACCGGGCCAAACGCTTTGGCCACGCCGTATTCCAGCCACAGGGCCTTGTTGCAGAACGTGCCGATCTGAGCGAGGTTGTGGCTAACGAAAAACAGGGTTTTGTTGCTCTGGCGGAATGCGTTCATTTTATCCAGGCACTTATCCGTAAAGCTCGGGTCGCCCACGGCCAGCGCCTCATCGATCACCATGATGTCGGGATTGATGTTTACCGCAATGGCAAACCCCAGCCGCGCCCGCATACCGCTGGAATACACCTTCAGCGGCTGGCGGATAAACTCACCAAGATCGGCAAACGCGATAATCTCGGGCATCCTGGCGCGTATCTCTTTGAGGGTAAGGCCCATCAAAAGGCCCTTGTATTCTATGTTTTCCAGCCCCGTCATCTGCGGGTTCATGCCGCTGTTCACGCTGATCAGCGCGCTCTCACCACAAAGCTCAATGCTGCCGCCCGTTGGCTGGGAAATACCGCCGATGATGTTGGCAAGCGTGCTTTTGCCGCTGCCGTTCAGACCAACAAAACCAATGCTGTCCCCCTCAAACGCATCAAAGCTCACGCCCTTTAAGGCATAAAAGCTTTTGGCGCGGCTGCGGGAAAACAGAAGCTCCCGAACACGGTCTCCGTTAGATGGGTGCAGCTTATACATTTTGCTTATATTTTTGGCACTGACTGTTATCTTCTTCATATTTTTCCTCACAGCATGTCAAGGAACCGCGCCTTAAAGCGCTGCAGCATATTACACCCCAGAACGAGCAAAACCAGCGTGACGCCCCAGAACAGCAGCATCCTGAGGGGTTCAGCGTAAAACGGTGTTTGGAATAAAAACGAGCCGCGCACCCCATCCACCAAATACAAAATGGGGTTTAATTTCATCACGCTCTGCAGCGCGGGCGACAGCCCATCCATTGTCCATAAAATGGGGGTCACAAAAAACAGCAGGCGGATCATGGAATTGATCAGCTTTTGAAAATCGCGGGCGATCATTGTCAGCGTGGCGCTGATCAGCGCCACCGCCGTTAAAAACACGTACATGGCAATCAGGTAATACACCATGTTCAGCCAGTACAGCGTGGGGAAATAGCCAAAAGCAAACAGCGTAACGATCAGTATCCCCAGCGACACAAACTGGTCAAACAGCGCTTCTAAAATGCTGCCCGCCGGGATGGTGGAAAGCGGGTATCGCAACCTGAGCGCCGTGTTGGCTTTTGCATAAATGCTCGCCGCGCCTTTTACAATGCCGGCGTTTATGAAAAACCAGGGGATCAGGCCGCTTAACATCCACAGAAGATAGGGATGCCCGTTCACCGGCGCTCCTTGCCTGAGCCCAATGCCGAACACAAACCAATACGTGCCGATCTGGATCAGCGGGTATAAAACGCTCCAGAGCTTACCAAGATACGTGTCTTTATTGGCCATGTTATAGTCATACCGCGCAATGCGCGCCATGCGCTTGCGGTGATGAAATATTTCTTTGATCACGGCAGCGGTGTTCTCCAGCCACACCTTCGGCCCCCGCCGTTTCTTTTCGCGGATCAGCACGGTTTGAACGCCTTTAAAGGTAACGGCGCCGGTATCAAAGCTGGTCACCTGGCCGCTTGCGTCTTTTTCAAAAACCTTGGCGGTGTATTCGCCCGGCTCGGTAAGCCAGTAAATGGTTTCGGGTTTATCCGTATACCAAATCTTTTCCAATATCTCGCCGTTTTTATACACATAAAACGCATAGGCGCAGCCCTCCACAGCGTCGTTGCACGCGATGGACAGGCGGTTGCCCGAAAGCGATAGGGTCATGCTGCGTTCTGTTTGTTCCACTCCCGCACTCCTTTGTTTTTTTACAGGCGGTGCACGTTCGGCCCGAACACAACGTGCCGCGTGTCCAGCACCGTAAGGCCGCGCAGCTTGTCCGCATTTTGTTTGATGTGGCTGTGCGAAACGAGAACAACCACCATCTTCAGCCCGCTTAAAAATGCGTTAAAATCGTACACCTGGTTGTCCACCGCGTTTGTTTCGATCATCGGATCAAACACGCGCACGCCGCTTATTCCTGCGGCTTTGAGCCTTTCGATCAGCGCCAGCGTTGGGCTTTCACGCAGATCGTCTACATCTTCTTTATACGATAAACCGTACAGGCCGATTTCCTTAAAATCCGTGATGTTTTCTTCCGCCATCACTTCGCGGATGCGCGTTAACACATGGTCGGGCATGCTGTCGTTCACGCACCGTGCGGTGTGGATCAGCCTGCTTTCGTTCGGATAATCACCCACCAAGAACCACGGGTCCACGGATATGCAGTGCCCGCCCACGCCGGGGCCCGGCTGCAAAATGTTCACCCGCGGGTGCATGTTCGCCACCTCGATTATTTTGTGAACGTCCATGCCCCCCGCCCGGCAGATGCGCGCCAGCTCGTTGGCAAAGGCAATATTGATGTCGCGATATGTGTTTTCAACCACCTTGCTCATCTCTGCCGTGCGGATATCGGTGATCACAATGTCGCCCTTACAGAAGGATTGATAGATCTGCTTTACAAACAGGCCCGTTTCCTCATCGTCTGCGCCGATCACACGGGCGTTGTGCGCGAGCTCAAACAGCATGTTGCCCGGAATGATGCGCTCCGGCGCGTGAACCAAACGAACGCGGCCGTTTACAATGGGGCGCACATGCGTGTCGATCGTGCCCGGCGGGATGGTGGATTCCACCACCACAACGGCGTTATCCCCGCACACGGCCAAAACGCTTTTCACCGCGTTTATGATATACACGGGGTCGACTTTGTGTGTCACACTGTCATACGGCGTGGGCACGGCCACGATATAGCAATCCGCCTGTTCCACCTGCGTGGTAAACCGAATGCCGTTTTCGAGCGCTTTTGCGAACAGGCCGTCCAGCCCATCTTCCTGAAAAGTCAGCACCCCCTGCTGCAGCTTCTCCACCATGTTTTTGTTCAGATCAACGCCCACAGTGTTCACCCCGTTGGCCGCAAGCGACAACGCGGTGGGCAGCCCGATATACCCAAGGCCGACAACACAAACTTTCATTTTTTCGCCCTTCTTTTTTGCCCGCAGCGGAGCAGATTGGCGCGCTTAAAAACGCGCATAAAAAATCAATTTATCTTACCATGCGGGTATACCGCTGTCAATCAACGCCTGCCGCCCCCGCATTGACAAAACACGTGTTCTGCCCCACAATACATACAGGAACTTTATGCGGAAAAGAGCTGGTTTTTTTGCTGATATCGCCCGATGAACTGTGGCTTCCCGAAGGGGCAGCCGCCGTGTGTGCGCTTACTGACCCGGTGGAAGATTGGCAGGTCCTGCGCCCGCAGCTGAGCATGCTGCCACAGCCGGAAAACGCTTCGCTTGTTTATCTTTTGGCAGAGCAGGTTTTAACGCTTGACCTGTCCATATCGGCAGATCTGTGGGTAAAAGGCTATCAGGCAGCGGTGCTTGAAGCGTTAACACAGGCCGGCTATGCGCTTACAAAGGCGGCGGGAGACAATCTGTATTTCCAAAAAAATGCGGAACAGCTGCCGGTTGCTGAGCTTATCAAAGCCCTGTGTGAAGCGGGTGCGCAAACAGACAAAAACTGCCTTGAGGCCCTTGCCGCCGCAAGGGCGGCCGTGTCAGCCGCGGCGCAGGAGATCAGCCTTTTAAGGGAGGAAAACCGCCAGTTCCGCTACAAACTCGGCCGCATCACCAACACATGGTACGGCAAATGCCTGCTGGCGGTGTACCGCTTTTTGCGCAAATGCAAGCATCTTGTCACAACGGGGAAATGGGCGTGATGGATACCGTTCTGCGTTTAAGCCGCGCGCTTACCCAAATCTCCGCCTGTGAAAAGGCGCTCAGCGCAAAAGTGCCCGAACAGCAGCCCATGCCTGCGCTTCGCCCGCTGTTTGAAACGGAGAAAACAACTTTGTCGTCCCTTCGCATTGCCGCGGTGATGGACGAGTTTACCTATACGTGTTACGCCCCCGAGTGCCAACTTCTGCAGCTTTCGCCCAACGGATTTAAAGAAGAAATAGAATCCTTTCAGCCCGACCTTGTGTTTATCGAGTCCGCATGGCAGGGCAAAAACAAGCAGTGGGAACGCAAGATTTCAAACGGCAGCCGCGAGCTGTCGGCCTTGGCAGCGTTTGTAAAAAGCAAGCATATCCCCCTTGTGTTCTGGAACAAGGAAGACCCGGTACATACCGCGTCCTTTTTGCCCGCCGCGCGGCTGGCGGATTATGTGTTCACCACAGATATAGACTGCATTGAGATTTACCGGCGCGCCCTGGGGCATGACCGTGTGTTTTTCCTGCATTTTGCGGCCCAGCCCGCGCTGCACAACCCCATTGAGCGGTTTGATCGGCAGGACAAGTTCTGCTTTGCCGGCGCTTATTATCATCGGTATCCTGAGCGCGTGCGCGTGTTTGATGCCTTTGCTTCATATTTTATGGCCACCAAGGGATTGGATATTTATGATCGGAATTATCCCGATCCGCCGCCCCAGTTCGCGTTCCCGCCGCAGTATGCCCCGCATATTCTGGGCAAGCTGGCCCCCACGGAGATCGACAAAGCCTATAAAGGTTATACCTACGGCGTGAACATGAATTCCGTGCGCCAATCGCAAACCATGATGGCCCGCCGCGTGTTTGAAATGCTGGCCTCCAACACCATTGTGATCGGCAACTATGCCCGCGGCGTGAAAAACCTGTTTGGCGATCTTACCATCTGCACAGATGATGAACGAACCATGCAGCAGGCCCTTGAAACCTACACAGGCTCAGAACGCGCCCTGCACGGGTTCCGCTTGCAGGGCTTAAGAAAAGTGTTGTCCCATCATCTGTATCAGGACAGGCTCAGCTACATCTGCCAAAAGGTGTTCGGCAAACCGCTTACCTGCGGCCTGCCGCCCATCACCGTTGTGGCAAAGGCAAACGATCGGGAACAGGCGGTTAAAATCGTTGCCATGTTCCGCAGCCAGAACTATCAAAACCGGCGCCTGCTGCTGTGCGCCGAACAGGGCTGGGTCAGCCCGCTTGATAGCGAAACGGTGCTTGACAGGGAAGTGTTTGCAAGCGCCCTTGAAACGCACATGCAAAGCGGCTTTGCCGCCTGCTTTGATCCGAACGATGCCTATGGGGCAAACTATTTAACGGACCTTGCCCTCTCTACCCGCTACACCGATGCGAACGTGATCGGCAAGGCCGCGTTTTTCACGGCCGATGGGTTTATAAACGGCCCTGTATACCGGTTTATAAACGCAGTTTCCGGCAGGCGCTGCATCGTCAGGTTTGCCCTTTGCAAACACCTTTCCATGGCAGATTTCTGCGCCGAGCGCGTGTGGGAAAATGCCTTGGCGGTGGATGAATTTTCCTATGCCGAAAACTGCACCGTGCTGCCCGAAAGGGCCGTGCCTATGCCTGTTTTGGATACAGGGATCAGCCAATCGCAGTTGGTTGCCGTTTCCGAGCGCCGCGCGGCAAAACAGGCCGGCGGCTTTGGTCTGCGCCTTGAGCCCGCTGCGTTTGGTGCGTATAACGAAAGCAAAAAGCTGGCGATTACAGCGGAGCCGCACCAGCTTGTTATCGAAAGCAAGCTGAAAGAAAAAGAGCAGGAAAGCCTGTGGTTTGCCCCTGTGTATGAGACAAACGCGCTTGCGTTTAGCGGCACGCTGCCTGTGCACCTGAGTCTTTCGGGCAGCGGGCGGCCCGCCGGCCTTGTGCGCTTTTTGGATGCTGCGGGGCAGGAAATAAGCAGCCTGCCCGTTTCCTGCAACCGTGTGCAGCTTTTGCTGGTGCCGCCATGCACCAAAACCCTGCAGCTTGGCCTGCGTGTTACCGGCCCGGGCCGCATTCTGTTTAGCCGCGCGCTGTTCGGTGCGGCGTGCTCGGAGCCTGAAACCAACCGGTTTTTGCCGCGGGCCGAAACGCTCATTGTGTCCAACCGTTATCCCTCGTATCAGGAGCTTTACCGCAACATGTTTGTGCATAAACGCGTGCAGCGCTATAAGGCTGCCGGATTGTTGGCGGATGTGATGGCGGTTGATCCGAAAAACAATTTTTCTTTTGATGAGTTTGAGGGCATCAACGTGTGCCGCGGCGATGCGGCGCACCTGTCTGCGGCGCTGTCGTCCGGCGTGGTGCGCTCCGTTGCCGTGCATTTTATGGACGAGAGCATCTTTCGCGCTTTAAAACCGCATCTGGTCCGCGTGCGCGCCGTTGTGTGGCTGCACGGGGCAGAGGTGCAGCCGTGGTGGCGCAGAAAACACAATTTTGTTTCCCCCGAAGCGATTGACCATGCAAAGCGCCAGTCAGCCGAGCGTATGCGGCTGTGGCGCGAAGTATTTGAAACCGCACAAACGGAACAAAACCTGCGCTTTGTGTTTGTTTCGCAGGCGTTTAAGGATATGGTGTTTGAAGATTATGGGCTTTCCTTATCGCCCGATCAGGCCCTTGTGATCCATAACTGCATTGATACCGACCTGTTTATCTATCAGGCAAAATCAGCCGATCAGCGCAAAAAGGTGCTGTCCATCCGCCCGTTCGCCAGCCCCAACTATGCTAACGATCTTTCCGTGCAGGCCATTCAGGCGCTCAAAGACAAGCCCTTTTTTAACGAGCTTTCTTTCCATATCATCGGTGACGGCCCGCTGTTTGAGCAAACAGTTGCTCCCCTTAAGGGCTTTAAAAACGTAACACTTGAAAAGCGCTTCCTTCGCCAGGAACAGATCCGCGATCTATATCATCAATATGGGCTTTTGCTCATCCCCTCGCGGTCTGACACGCAGGGCGTTTCGCGCGATGAGGGCATGGCCTGCGGCATGGTGCCGTTAACAAGCGCTGTGGGCGCTATCCCCGAATTTGCGGATGAAAGCTGTGCCGTCCTTGCCCCTGCGGAAGATTATTTAACATTAAGCCGCGGCATTGAAAACCTGTATTACAACCCCGAAACATTCCTGCGCCTGTCCGAAGCTGCGGCCGCGCGCGTTCGAAGGCAAACCTGCCACACGCTTACCATTCCCCAAGAGATAGCGCTGTTGAAAGGCAATTAAAAAAGGTGAGAGATTTTCTCTCACCTTTTTCATTTGATCATGCTGCTCATCGGCCCTTCCAGCGCGCGCCGGCACAGGGCGGTGAACTCCTCGGGCGGATACGGGTTTTCATCGTGCAGCCAGCGCAAAAGCGCACAGCGGAACGCATCTGCCGCAAACGTGGAAAAGAATTGGTAAAACGGCTCGTTTGGCTTTCCTTCGCCCAAAAACGTCAGCGCAATGGGTTCCAACGTTTCACCAAAAAACTCAACAAAGCCGTTCTGCCCGGTGATCATCATGGCGTTGCGGTAAAACAGCCGATCCTGAAACAAAAACTCCGCCGTGGCAGACAGGAACGACCAGAAAGAATCAAACTCTTTCTCCCCGATAAACACCATATACTCGGTGTAAAATACCCAGTTCAAAAGGTCGTATTTATCTTTGAAATGATAATAAAAGCTTTTACGGCTGATCCCGCAATGCGCGCAGAGATCACCCACCGTGATGCGTTGAAACGGCGTTTTCCGCATCATAGCCTTGATGGAAGCGCCCAGCGCCGCCTTGGTTCCCATTTCAGGCATGGCATCCCTCCCTGTATGCATACAAAAGGGCGCAAACCTCTTTGAGCGGCAGCCCGCCCTTACACAGCGGCTCTTTCTGCCCGCTCACAGTAACCGCGCCGTCCGACCCGCGGTACACCAAAAGCGGTGCCCCGTCACTGATCACGCGGTTAATATACAGCACATCATCCGGAAAATCAAAGCAGATCAGCGGATATTCCTGCCCGTAACGGGAAGCGATCACATATTCCTGCACGCACTTTCGCGCCTGCACGCTGCATTGCTCGCTCGCCACAAGGCAAACAAACGGCAGCTCCAACGCCGTTGCTTCGTCTGTCACGCGGCCGGACACAATGCTTTCTACGTCTTCATCCGTGTACAGCCGGTGCACGCCGGCAAACAGCCGCCGTTCCAGCGCATCGGCCCACTGCGCTTCAAATTCGGGCGCCGTGGCCTCAAAGGAAAACATCATGTTCACGCCTGCCTGCTCGATCGGCGCGGCAGAAGAACAGAAAATAAAAAACGCGCTGGTGCCAAACGCCTTTAATGCCTGTATCAACCCGTCGGGCACCGTGCCTTCCTCGCCCAGAAACAGGAAAAAGGAAAATACGCCCAGCTCGTTTGCCTGCGCTACCAGGGCCGGAACATCAATCCCGTCAGCCCCGCCTGTTAAATCAAACGTCAGCGCCCACGGCACGCACAGCGCCTGCGCCTGAGACACCTGGCGCAGCTTGCGCGCCCCGCTTGTCCAGCTGCCATAGCCTACATTCACGCACACGGTTTCCATCGTTTGCGCATCGGTGCGGCGCACCAGCGCCTCCACCAACGGGTAATACGCGCTGTTGGGATCCGTCAGCAGCTTCTGCACTTTTTTGAAAAACTCTTTCTGGCGCTTCGTTTTGGCAAAAAATGCGCCCAGATCCACCAAATTACGCGCGCTTCTGCGCGAATCGTTTTCTATATCGCGGATGCCCTTGCGCACCGCCGCGGAAACCAGCGTTCTTGTAAAATCGTCTTTATTCATGGTTTTTTAAAAAAATGATGCCAAGGGTGTTCGGCCCGCAATGGCTGGCAATGGTGCTGCCAGCCTCAGTGATATGGATGGTTTCAAACCGCCCGTCTTTTTTCAGCAGCTGCTCGGCAAAAAGAGGCAGCTCATCCGTTTCACATGTGCCTGTGATAAAGGCTGTGCGCGTGTCAATATCCGTTCTGCCGCGCAGGCGCTCCACAATGTACTTCTCAACGCATTTTTTCAGGCTGCCTTGATGCTTGCGCCCGGCCAGCATGCCGCCGTTTTTTACCTCAATGGTCGGCCGGATGTGCAGCAGCCCCGCGCTGAGCGCCGTGGTAGCGCTGCATCGCCCGCCCTTGTGCAGATAATCCAGTTTGTCGATTACAAAGCTCGCCTCTACCAGCCCCGTAAGCTCCGTTATCTTTTGGGCGATCTCGGTGCCGCACAGCCCCTGTTCTGCCAAACGCACGGCTTCGAGCACCAACAGGCCGATGCCCGTTGAAAGATTGCGGGAATCTACCACATACACGTGTTCCATCTCAGCCGCGCAAAGGCACGCGTTGGCATACGAGCTTGAAAGTTCGCTGCTGATGCTGATGTGAACAACTTCTTCGCCTTCGTTCTGCGCATCGGCAAACACCGCATGAAAATCCTCGGGCGAGGGCGCGCTTGTGCGCGGCAGTTCCCCCATTTTATTCGCGGAATCAAACAGCTCAGGCACCGTGATGTTCACCCCATCGGCGTATGTTTTGCCCCCCACCGTTACATACAGCGGCACGATGCGTATCCCGTGCGCTGCAAGAAGCGCCGGCCCAAGGTCGCAGGTGCTGTCTGCGGTAATCACTGTTTTCTTTTTCATTTCACTCATCTATGTGTATCTCCGTAGAAAAATTTGTTTCGCTTTTGTGTTGTTTTGATATCTTTGCCGCCGGCTGGAAACAGCCGATCAGCGATTGTATCTCAGTATACTCCAATCCCCGCCGCTGCACAATCTGCACCCCTTATTGCACCGGGAAACAATTTTCTAAAATTGAGAACATGAAATACAGTTTTGTTAATTTATTTCAAATTTGTTAAATTTATGTTGAAATATTAATCAATTTGTGATATCGTTATACACGCAAGGGAGGGGAAGGATGAAGCATATTGGTTTAAAGGCAAAGCTGTTGTTTGTGTATTTATTCTGCGTGCTGGTGGTTGGGTGCAGCCATGCCCCGGCAACCGAAGCATCTTTTTTCAAACTCGTGGGCGCGGCGGTGCAAAACAGCCTGCAGGCAAGCGTGCCGGCGCCATCGCCTGAAGTGAGTATAACAGAACAAATCAAGTATGTTGCCAAAAGCAAGGTAAATGTGCGCGAATCGGCAAGCACGGAAAGCGCTGTAATCACAACGCTGTCCATGGGTGCAGAGGTGGTTTGCCTTGGTGTGACCGGCGCATGGACGGAAGTTTCCGTGTCCGGCAAAACAGGCTATATCCGCTCGGATCTATTGCAAACCGGCAAGCCGAAAGAAACGATCGAGATGAAAAAAGTAACCGATCCGGCCATTGTGGTGTATAAAGCCCGCCGTACGCTGGAATTATATGATGGGGAAACGCTGGTTGCTTCCTATCCCATCGGCCTTGGGCCGCAGCCGGTAGGGCACAAGCAGCGCGAGGGTGACGGGAAAACCCCGGAAGGGGAATACTATGTGTGCGTGCGCAACAGCGCCAGCAATTTTTATCTTTCCTTGGGCGTTTCATACCCCAATGAAATAGATGCCAAACAAGGCCTAAGCGAAGGCGCGATCGATCAGGCAACGTACAATTCGATCGCGTCGGCGATCGGCAGCAAACGCCAGCCGAACTGGAACACCGCCCTTGGCGGTGCCATCATGATCCATGGCATGGGTGGCGACCGGGATTGGACAGCCGGTTGCATTGCGGTGGATAATGATGTGATGGATGTTCTGTGGGAGTGCTGCGCGCTTGGCACGCCGATCACCATTTATCCGTAAGAAAGACAGACGCAAAAAAAGCAAAGCCCTGCGCTTTGCTTTTTTTCGTTGGTGGCGTATACTTGTTTTGGAGGAGAAGAAAATGGACCTGTGGGAAAAACAAACGGGGTCGGAACAGGTGTTTTCCGGCCGCGTGCTCAAACTGTTTGTCGATTCCGTGGCGCTGAGCGACGGGTCGGCCTCCAAGCGCGAGATTGTGCGGGCGGGCGAGGTCGGCTGCGTTCTGCCCGTTGATGAAACAGGAAACGCCTATTTGGTTGAGCAGTTCCGCTATTCGCTGGGCCGCACCGTGCTTGAAGCGCCGGCCGGCCGCCTGAACGAGGGCGAAACGCCGCTGGATTGCGCTGTGCGCGAGCTGAAGGAGGAAACGGGCCTGTCGGCAGATTGCTTCATTCCCTTAGGCATTTACCGCCCCAGCCCCGGCATTCTGGATGAAACCATCCATCTGTTTGCCGCCGTGGGCCTGCACAGCGGGCAGGCTGCACCCGACGAGGGCGAATTTGTGCGCCTTGTTGTGATGCCGCTGCAGGAACTGATAGATCAGATTCTCTCCGGCAAAATTGAAGATGGGAAAACACAGGTGGCCGTGCTCAAAGCGCTGCATGTGCTGAAGGAGGAAAAGGGATGAACGCGCTTCGCCCCAAAACCGCCTGCTTTACCGGGCACCGCCACGTTGCACCGGGCGATGTGCGCATGCTGCGGCAAAAGCTGATTGACACCGTTATTGGCCTGTACAAACGGGGGTACCGTTATTTTGGCGCCGGCGGCGCCTTGGGGTTTGATACCATGGCCGCCCAAACCGTGCTGGACCTGAGAAAGGAATATTCCGATATCCGCCTGATCCTTGTGCTCCCCTGCGGCGACCAGTCACGCGAGTGGACGGTGACGCAGCGCGGCGAATATGAGCGCATCCGCGGCCTGGCAGATAAAGAAGTGGTGCTGTTCCGCACGTATAACGAGGGCTGCATGCAGGCGCGCAACCGCCACCTGGTGGACCATTCCTCTGTGTGCATCACGTATTGCCGCCGTGCCACCGGCGGCACGGTATACACAAGGAATTATGCTGTCCGCCAAGGCCTTGAATTGATCGATCTGTAGAGGAAACGGAAATGAGTATTGTGTTAAGGCAGGCGCGCGTATCGGATGCACCGGCGCTGCTGGCCATCTATGCGCCGTATGTTGAGGAAACGGCCATATCGTTTGAATATCAGGTGCCCTCGCTTGCTGAGTTTGAAGGGCGCATTTTGCACATCACGGCAAAACACCCCTATCTTGTGGCCGAGGAAAACGGCCGCATCTTAGGCTATGCCTATGCCTCAGTGTATCACGGCCGTGCGGCATATGGTTGGTGCGTTGAAACGTCTATTTATGTTGACCGTGCCCTGCGCGGCAAAGGCATTGGCCGCCTGCTGCACGATGGATTGGAACGCATCTTAAAAAACATGGGCGTACAGGTGATGTTTGCCTGCATCGCCGTGCCCTTTGAAACGGAAAACCAACATGTTTCCAATGCCAGCCGGCATTTTCATGAAAAAATGGGGTATGAAACGGTGGCCGTTTTTAACGCCTGCGGGTACAAGTTCAACACATGGGTGAGCACCGTGTGGATGGAAAAGCGCCTTGCCCCGCCCGGCACACCCCCAACGGCGGTCACTCTACCGGAATACAAATAAAAAAAGCAGCCCTTCGGCTGCTCTTTTTATTTGTTAGTGGCATTCGCTTTCATGCGCATGCTCGTGGCAAACGGAACCGGTGTTTTTCGGCTCCCCGCGCAGATACGCCAAAACGGCTTTCTTTGCGTCGCCCTCCGCCCTGAGGATCACTTCAACGCCGCGTTTATTAAAAATATCGATCGCGCCTCTGCCCGCACACTGGCTTTTTCGAACACAAACGGTGTTTGGCCGTGCAGGGAAGTTAACAGTTTGGTTGGCAATGGCATAAACTGTTTTAAAAGAAAAAGGCAGGGAATATTTCCTGCCTTTTCGTTGGTTCGTTATTTTGCATCATTTTCGTCAAACCGGTCGCCGCATTCGGGGCAGAATTTCGGCGGGTTGGCCGGGTCGGCCGGTTCCCAGCCGCATTTATCGCAGCGATACAGCAGGGCTTTGGCCGGCTTTTTGGCACCGCATTCGGGGCAGAATTTGCCTTTGCACACCGTGCCGCACTGGGGGCATGCCCAACCGTCATCATTTGCGGGTTTGGGCTGGCCGCATTCCATGCAGAACTTGCCCTGGTTGCCCGCCTGTCCGCACGCACAGATCCAGCCGGCCGGTTCTTTGGCCGGAGCCGGGGCCGGGGCCACCGTTTGCGGCTCGGGCGCCATGTTGAACAGGGTCTGTGCGTTCATGCCGCCGGCGCTCTGTGCCGCGTTCAGTCCGGCAAACCCCATAAAAGCGCCGCCGCTGTTTTTGGCCGCATCGCGCATCGCGTCTGCCTGCGCACCCACAAGGTTGGCCGCTGCCATGCGCGGGTCGCGGTACACAGCGGTTTTCTGCAGCTCTTTGAGCATTTCTTCGTCTTCTTCCGAGGCTTTTACGCTGCTCACCCCAAGAGAAACGATCTCAATGCCGCGGCGCTCGCGCCATTTGGCGCTGAGCACTTCGTTCAGCGCTTCGCTCAGTTCCACCGTATGACCCGGCAGCGAGGAATAGCGGATGCCCAGCTCGGAAATTTTGGCAAACGCGGGCTGCAGCGCCGTCATCAGTTCGGTTTTGAGCTGGCTGTCCAGCCTGTCGCGCGTGTAGGGCTCGCTGATGTTGCCGCACACGTTGGTATAAAACAGCATGGGATCACAAATGCGATAGGAGTATTCGCCAAAACAGCGGATGGAAATGTCAACATCCAGGCCCACGTTTCTGTCTACCACGCGGAAGGGCACTGGGCCGGGCGTGCCGTATTTATTGCCAAGGATTTCTTTGGTGTTCAGGTAATACACTCGCTGGTCCGTGCCCGTATCGCCGCCGAACGCAAAACGCTTGCCGATGGTGGAAAATGTTTTTTTGATGTTTTCGCCCAGCGAGCCATACAGCAGGGAAGGCTCGGTAGACGTGTCATACACAAATTCGCCCGCTTCGGCGCACAGGTCTACCACCGCGCCCTGCTCAACGATAAGCATGCACTGCCCTTCGTTTACCACGATGATGGAGCCGTTGGAAATAATGTTGTCATCGCCCTTGGTATTGCTGCTGCGCCGCCCGGCCCGCTTTTGACCTTTTACAACCAGTTCGTTTTCGTTCAAAGCATCACAGTACACATAATCGCGCCACGCATCTGCCAGCGCGCCGGCCAAAGAGCCGATTCCAGCCTTTAAAATACCCATAGTTTTCTCCCTCTCGTTTGTTTTTAAAACCCGCGTCCACCGCCGCCGTGCCGTGCGCCGCTGCTGGACCGATGCGTGCTTGATCCGCCGCGGCTGCCGCCGGAGCTCGTCTCAATACGGGTGCGTTTCGTTGTTGTGTATAAGAATTGATCCACCACGCGCGTCAGCACCAAAGAGCCCGGCTGCACATACGCGCCGGCCGCCCGCTGGGGCGTTGCCGTTTTGTGCCGCCCGCGCAGGATCAAAAGCCGTATCAGCGCGATCACCGCTGCGCCGATCACCGTAACCGGCAGCAGCTTTATCAACTGTTCAAAGAACGACAGTTTCGGTGCCTGCCCAACATCAATGGGGCTGTGTTCCACAAACGCCGCGTGATAATAGGTTTCTGCGCTCTGTATAAACGCGCTGCAGCCCTGGTAATACGCGCCATTGCTCAGATGCGGAGCAATACGGTCCAACGCAAGATCGATCCCATAATCGGTAAACGCTTCAATGGCCGATCCCCGTGTGGAGATATACACCTCGTGCACATCCATGGCGATCAGCAGCAGCGCGCCGCTGCGCTCAGCGCCGTATCCATAGCCGGTATAATCAAAATAATCATCGGCAAATTCCATGGCGCTCGCATTTCCGATATTGTCCGTGATCAGGATCACAACGTCAGCCCCGTATGTATCGGCAACGGATACCGCTGCGTTTTCAAGCTGCGCTTCCTGCGCACTTGTCAACAAATCCGCGTAATCTATCACGCGCGGCAAAGCCGGATCCGCCGCACCCTGCGCCAGCGCCGGCAGCGCAGAGAAGACCATCAGCGTGCAGAGAAGCAAAACAAAAAATTTTTTGTGTTTCATCGGCCCGCCTCCTTACAACAGCTGCATCAGCAGGGTAACAAGCAGTGTGCCGACCACCGATAGCAGCCCGAACGCGCCGAAAAACTGCGCTGCGCTTCGGCCGCCGTCGATCGGCAGGTCGCCCACCAGCTTGCCTGTTTGTCCGTTCATGGCAAACACATAGTTTTGCCCGTGCCATTTCGTGTTCAGCATCCACACCGGCAGCAGCGCGTGCCTTGGCACCGCGCCCGATGCGCTCACATGGCTGCCCGTGGGGATCAAAGAAGCATAGCCGGCAATGGTTTCCGTTAAAGCATCTACGGCGCTGGTTTTGATGCGCTCTTCCGCCCGCGGCTGAGCATCGGCTGCGTTCACATCATATTTATCTGCCTGATAGCCCGATAAATACCCCAGCCTGAACGGCTCCAGCGCGCTGTAATCATAGGGCTCGATCGCTTCCATCAACGTGTTGTCCATCTTGCTTGACCCGTCTACCGGTACGCGCTCAAACCGCAATGACCCGGATCGGCGCACCAGATAATGCCGAGTGTCCGTGATACGGTAATTCCCACTGCGGCGGGTGAGCACCTGTGTTCCGTTAAAAGAAATGTCTGCCTGGGCCGTGCCGTCAAACAGCCACACCGGCACATACACGCCCGTCAGCTTCTCTATCTGGTTCTCCTGGCTGAACAGCTTGGGCAGCAGAAGCTTGTTTTTATAGTGCTTTTTCAGCGCAGCCTTAGCCGCTTCCTTATCCAGTTTGAACGGGATGATAAAATCCGGTCGATGCATGCCTGTGAACTGCTTGGGCATGATGGTCGTGTTCCCGCAATAAGGGCAGATAGTTGCCGCGGTGGTATCGTCTGTGATGATCTCTGCGCCACACTGCGGGCAGGAATACGCCCGCAAATGCTCCGTTTCATCCGCCCGCCAATCATCTTCGCTGATCGGCTCAAAATCAATAGCGTCTTCCTGCGCGCTTTCCTCCTTAGCGGCATACACTTCTTCCAGCGCTTGAAGTGAAAACTCGCTTTCGCAATGCTCGCACGCCCACAGCCCTTTTTCGGCTGAATAGAGCAGCGGCGCATCACAGTTTGGACACTTGTAATTCACGATCGCCATCCGTTCGGCACCTCCTTAGCGGATCGCACAATGCTATATATAATTATATGCGTTTAGAAAACCAAGGTCAATTTTATTTCCCTTTTGTTTGTGATATAATGCCATCGTAATTAAGGAGGTCTGCTATGAAACACAGAGTTTTTGCGCTGCTGTTTGCGTTGCTGCTGATCCTCACGGGTGTTGGCTGCAAATCTAAAAATGAGCCGGTCGTTCCCACGCCCACCCCGCAGGAAACACAGCCTGCTGCGTCCACGCCCGCTCCGGTCGTGTCCGGCACACCGAAATATATCTTCTTTTTTATCGGCGATGGGATGGGCGCTGCCCATGTGCAGCTGGCCGCCCTGTTAGATTCCGCATCCCGGCCGGATTATGCGGTCACCCCGGTGCGCTTTGCGCAGTTCCCCGTGTTGGGCAACGCGCAAACCTATCTGGCCAACACCTATGTGCCCGATTCCGCCGCGTCCGGCACCGGGCTTGCCTGCGGCGTGAAAACCGTGCTGTACACCGTTGGCCTCGAGGCAGACAGGAAAACCATTGCCCCCAACCTAACGGAATATTATCACGAAAAAGGCTATAAAACAGGCGTGATCAGCTCCGTTGCCATCAATAACGCGACCCCCGCCACCTTCTATGCGCACACCTCCACACGCTCAAACTATCATGAGATCGGCCGGCAGATGGCCCGCGGCACGGTAGACTTTTTTGGCGGCGGCGGCATCACCAGCGAAACGCAGAACGGGGAAAGCGTGCTTAAGCTGTTAAAGCGCGCGGGTTACACCGTTGCAGACACGATAGACCAGATCAACGCATTGAACAACGCTTCGGGCAAGGTGTATGCCATGGACCCGAACGCGACAAACAACATCATGGATTATGAGATCGAGAAAAAGGAAGGGGCGCTCACGCTGGCCGATTATGTCCGCAAGGGCATCGATGTGCTGTACACCGAAAACGGCCCCGGCTTTTTCATGATGTGCGAGTCCGGAAAGATCGACCTGGCCGCCCATAATAACGATGCCGTTGGCGTGATCAGCGAGGTCAAAGCCCTTGACAACGCCGTGGCGCAGGCATATGAATTCTATCTTCAGCATCCGAACGAAACGCTCATCATCGTAACCGCGGATCATGAAACCGGCGGCCTTACCCTTGGTACCACCAACACGGGCTACGCCCTGTATCCCAAGTATTTATTGGGGCAAACCACCAGCGGTTCCACGGCGGACACTGCGGTCAAAGCCATTGGCAAGAGTATGACGGAGGACCAGCTTAAAGACCTGATCCGCACCCATTATGGGTTCAACGCGCCCGGCACGTCCGGTGGCTCCGTCACCCTCACGAATAAGGAATGGGCGGCCGTGCAGAAAGCATACCGCGTGTATACCGGCAAAGAAAACATCTCGGAAGATGAAAAATTTGAGCTGTATGATACATATAATCCCATCGTGCAGGCGTGCAACACCATCATCTCCGCCCGCACAGGGCTGGGCTGGTCCTCGCATGAACACACGGGCGTGCCCGTGCCGGTGTACGCCATCGGCGCCGGGGCAGAGCGGTTTTCCGGCGCGATGGACAACATCGATATCAATAAAAACTTGAAGTTTTAAGGGGTTTTGAGCATGAAAAAAACATTGCCGGCCCTTGTGTTGGCCCTTGTGCTGGCGCTTGTGCCGCTCGCGGCTGCGGCCGCCCCCAGTGCGATGAATATGTTCGGCTCCGGTGGCGGCTCGCTGGGCAGCATGGTCACCGTGGCTGTGGAGGCTGACGGCAGCGATATCAGCGCGCTTTCCGGCACCCTGCAGTATGACACGTCTGCCGTGTCTTTCGTGTCTGCAAAAGGGGAAAACGGCTGCGTTGTCACTGTTGACGAGCGGCCGGAGCTTGTCATGCTCTCGTTTGATCTTTCCGCGGCGCCCGTTTCCGGGCAAACCCGCATCGCCACACTCACCTTTCAGGTGATCGAGGTAAAAGATTGCTCGTTTACCCTCTCCGGCGTATACGGCATGGACAGCGATGGGGAAACGGAGCCCTCGGCCGCCACATGGCGGCTGGCCGCCCCGCTTACAACGCCCACCCCTGTGCCCACACCTACGCCGCTGCCCACGCCCACCCCTATACCCACGACTACTTTGGCGCCCACGCCCACAGTCACGCCCATACCCGCCCCGCCGGCGAGCCATTCAAGTGCGCTGTGGCTTGTGCTGCTGATCTTTTTGGCCATTGCGGGGCTGTGCGGTGTAACGCTGCTGATCATCATTCGCCAGCGTGCGCAGCAAAAGCGGCGCAGAAAGCGGCCGGCGGCCGCATCGCGCCCTGCGCCCAAGCCCGCTGCCAAACAACGTCAGCATGACAGGCGCCTGATTTTAGACGAGGAAGAACCGATAGAACCTGCGGCTGAACAGGAAACCGGGCAAACACCCCGGTTTGCGCCGCGCAGCAAACGCAGATAAAGAAAAGGCAGGGTTTTGCCCTGCCTTTTTTTGTTGTGCATGGTATACTGAACTTAATAAATCGGCATCGCTTTGCCGTAAACCACAAACTTTTTCAGGAGGAAGAACATGAGTCACATGAGGATCCAGGCGGCTTTGGACTACAACCTTACCATGGCAGATGCGCTGCGCATTATTGAACAAAGCAAAGAATCCGTTGAAGTATTTGAGATCGGCACTCCGTTTTTAAAATCGCAGGGCGGGCTTGACTGCATCAAAACCGTGCGCGAAAAATATCCTGATCTTGTGATCTATGCCGACACGAAAGTGTCCAACGAAGGCGCCCGCAGCGGCTTGGAGGGCACGCCGTATCAGGTGATCGAAAACACTGTGAAAGCCGGGGCAAATATCGTTACCGTGATGGCATACAGCGATGATGCTGTTGTGGAAGAAGTGATCCGTGCCGGGCACGATTGTGGGGCCGAAGTGCTGGTAGACCTGATGAATATTGAAGATGTGGTTGCACCGCCAAAAAGTATGACGCTATGGGGGCAGACTATGTATCCGTAAACACTCTGTATGTCAACCAACCGGCCGACAAAGTGCCCAATTATTATAAACCGCTGGTAGACCTTGAATTGATAACGCCGCATCTTGTAAACGCAAAGGCATCCATTCAGGGCGGCGTTACGCTGGAAAACCTGCCGCAGATTGCCAAGTTTGCCCCCAGCCTGATCTGCATCGGCCGCGGCATTTATGCTGCGGAAGATCCGGGTGCGGCGGCCAAAGCCTTCAAAGCCATTTTGGATGAAGCGGAACAGGGCTGACCGATGATCAATATTGCCACCATCGGCACCAATTTTATTGTGGATGATTTTATGGATGGGGCGCTGCACACCCCGGGGCTGACCGTGCTGGGCGCCTGTTCGCGCACGCAGGCCAACGCGCAGCGCCTGGCGGATAAATACGGCATACAGAAAACGTATACATCGCTGGATGATCTTGCGGCGGATCCGGATATCCACGCTGTCTATATTGCCACGCCCAACAGCTGCCATAAACCGCAGGCCGTTCAAATGCTCAAAAGCGGCAAACACGTGCTGCTGGAAAAGCCGGCCGTGTCCTGCAGGAAAGACTTTGATCAGATCCTCGAAGCGGCCAAAGAAAGCGGCTGCATCGTGATGGAAGCCATGCGCCCCGTGCACGGCCCCGCGATCGAACAGATCCGCAAGCTTATTCCCCGGCTGGGCCCGGTGCGGCGCGTATCGTTCTTCTCGGGCAAATATTCGTCGCGTTACACAGCCTTCCGCAGCGGCGAAATTCAAAACGCGTTCAACCCCGCGCTGGAAAACAGTGCCCTGATGGATATGGGCGTTTACGCGGTGGAAATGCTCATGGCCCTGTTCGGCCCGCCGCAGGAAATGCACAGTCTGGGCACCAAGCTGCATAACGGGTTTGAAGGGCAGGGCAGCGTGATCTGTCAATACGATGGCATGATCGCAGACGTTACCTATTCAAAAATCTCCGATTCGTACACCCAAAGCGAAATCCAGGGGGAAGACGGCAGCCTGCTGATCGATTCCCTCGTCACGCCGCAAACGCTCACCCTGTGCCCCCGCGGCGGGGAAAGGGAAGTGTATGCTGCCGTATCCGGTCGCCATCCCATGCAGTTTGAAGCGCAGGATTTCTGTGCCGCCATCCGCGGCGAATTGGATCCATCGCCGTTCACGGCTTACACCGCCCATACCGTTGCCTTTATCGAACAGGTGTGCAAAAACAACGGCGTTCGGTTTGTTTAACAACAAAAAAACGCCCGGATGCAGCGGACATTCGCAAAAATCAAACCGACCTGCGGCTGCAGCCGCAGGTCGGTTTTTTAAAAATGTACTGTTAAATGCGTTTTTGTTTTCCGTTAAGCCGGATTTTCAAACAACAAACGGAAACTATTTTTTCAACAAACTACCATTTTTGAAGCGTTCCGAATAAGTAAGAACAAGCTCTTTATCAAGCATCGGCTCAGAGCTTACCCCTTGAAAAACGATTTGTTTGTTCCGATATGTGAACCAGAAGAAGATGCCGGGCTCCGCCTTGAATTCCACGGATATTCGCCATTCATTATAGCTGAGAAGCCGGTTCAAATAGGAGTGCAGAATATTGATTTCTTTTATATCCTGCGCTGTATACCCTCTGTGTTCAAGTTCGGTATAGGTGTAAGTTTTTATAAATTTTTGCTGTACAAGCACATTCAGGCTCAATGCAACGATGATCGCTGCTAAAACCACGATCGCAGCGAGCCACAGCTTTTTCCTTTTCACCATGCCCACCTCTTTGCATTCAGGTCTGCCCTCGTTCAGCGATGGCAACGGCGTTCTCTCAAAAGAACCTTTCAAGAGAACCCATCAAAAACCATGTTGCAAGTTTTGCTGTTTTAATGCTTTTGCCACACCGTTTCACCCTGCACGATGGTTTCGATCGGGAAAAACGCTTCATCAAAAAACACAAGGTCGGCACGGCAGCCGCAGGCAATACGCCCACGATCCGTTTGCCCCGCTTCCCGCGCGGGCACCAGCGTAGCCATGTTGATCACATCTTCCGTTTTTGCGCCCGACACGGCCATCATGTGCCGCAGCGCCGCGTCAAGCTCCAGCGTGCTGCCCGCCAGCGCCCCCGTTTCCTTCATGCGGGCGATGCCGTTTTTCACAATAAATGCCGTGCTGCCAAGGGCATATTCGCCGTCGGGCATGCCTGTGCCCTGCGTTGCATCCGTGATCAGGCAGATCTGTTTAGGGTCTTTGGCTTTACTTACCAACTGCAGGATCCCCTGATGCAGGTGCACCCCGTCGCAGATCAGCTCCACAGTAAAATCCCCGGCCAGCGCCGCCCCGGGCAAGCCGGGCGCACGATGGTGCAGGGGCACCATGGCGTTAAACAAATGCGTTATATGCGTTAATCCCGCGTTTCTGAGCGCCATCAGTGTTTCATAGGTGCAGCTGCTGTGCGCTGCGCTCACCGTGATGCCGCGGGCGGACAGATATTCTGTCAGTGCCGCTGCGCCGGGCAATTCGGGCGAAAGGGAAACAAGGCGGATGGCGTCTTCGTGCTTGCCCACCATCTCGCGGTAAAACGCCATGTCTATGCTGTGCAGGCTGTCACGCGCAATAGCGCCGAGGTTCGTATCCGCCAAAAACGGGCCCTCCAAATGCGCGCCCAGCACCTGTGCGCCTCCGGCTTCCGGGCTCTTGCGCACCGCGTCTACCCCCGCAAGCGCGGCATGGATGGCCGCCGCGCCCGCCCCGCCAATGGCGGCGCACACAGCCGTTACTCCGGTTTTGGGCAAATCGCGCACAATGGCGCGCACAGCGCTTTCCCCATCGCTGTATCCAAGGCCCATCCGCCCGTGGGTGTGCACGTCGATCAGCCCGGGCAGCAGCAGCATGCCGCCCATATCACGCCCATCGCCGCAAAGGTCAGGCCCAATGTTTGTGATCACGCCGTTTTCCGTCAGCACATCAACAGCTTCAAAAGCTTCGCCGTTTATAAACGCCCGTGTGTTTTTGTAAAGCAATCCGTTCACCTTTCTTTTGAAAGAAAGGGGCGCGCTGCTGCGGCAGCACGCCCCTCCTGTTCGGCTACTTGCCGGTATGTATATATTATACCGCGCGGGCTGCTGTGCGCGCAACCGAGCGGATCAGCTTATTCACCGGCGGAATGAGCGCGATCAAAAGGCAAATGATCGTTTCCGGCAGCATGAAAGAGCCGTTATATACAAGCGAATAAATAAGCGGGCTTTGCCCGACCGGGGCATACGAAGCGAAAAACACCACCCCGCTGAGCACGTGGCACACATAGCGCATCAGCGCTGCAAATGTGATACCAACGGGCAGCAGTCCTTCCTTTTTGCGGAATAGGCCGGCCAGGCCAAGCACGGCAAAGGGCAGGATATAATCGAGCAAAAACTGAATGGGGTGGATGATATACGCCCCCTGGATCAGCTGCAGCACGCCGTCTGCTGCAC
Source organism: Clostridia bacterium (assembly GCA_017439715.1). Classification (GTDB taxonomy): domain Bacteria; phylum Bacillota; class Clostridia; order Christensenellales; family QAND01; genus RGIG3178. The sequence continues at coordinate 74,717 of JAFSIR010000025.1, forward strand.
CGGCAATCACGCCCGCTGCCGGCCCATACCACCACGCATAGAGCATGATGGGCAGCATGGATGCGGGTGTGATGCTGCCGCCCTGCGGCATGTGGTACACGCAGATATACGAGAGCAGGCAGGCCAGCGCCACGCACAGCGCGCCGGCGGAAAGCATGCGCGCGGTGAACCTTTTACGCTGCAGGGCCATCAGCCCTATGCCGATCGCGATCACCGCGATCACCGCCGCCCACTGGGCCGCCGGCATCTCGCGCACGCCTTGGAGCAATTGAGTAAACCAGGCTTTCATTTCGTTTCCTCCCAACAGGATAGTGTAAGAACAGGCCGCCAATTTCCGAAGATTTTTACGGAATTGGCGGCCCGGAAAGCCCGATCACTGCCGATTCCGCTTCCCTACGCAGGTATTATCCCAACAGGTTCAAGGGGTCGGGCCCATGCCCTCTCAGCCAAAACGGCGCCCCCAGCGGTATCACTGTTCTGCTTTTATTATATTTTTAGTCGGGCGGTTGTCAATAGCTTTTATGCGTGATATACTTAAACCAACAAAACGGAGTTGTAGGGAAGCTGGTGAAAAACCAGCGCAGCCCCCGCTACCGTAAGGCGGAGCCAAGGTCGATACGCCACTGTGCTTTTCAGCATGGGAAGGCGGCCAAGGCAGAGAAGCCGAGCCGGTAAACCTTGCCGTTTTGAAATCTGCTCTCATCTTCGGTGGGAAGACGAAGCGCGCTTATCGGGCATGCAAAATGCTGTTATTCCGCGCTTCTGGCGCGTTTTTTTATAGGCGCCGGAAAGGAGATCTCGTGAACAACAAAAAAAACCTGTATGCTGTGCTGGCCCTTGTGCTGGTCGCTGCTGCGCTGATGGGCGTGTATTGGCTTACCAAGCCCAAAACCCAGGCCGGCGCCAAAACCGTTACCGTTACTGTGTTCGATGCTGCGGGCTCCAATGTGTTTAACCAGGAGCTGAACACAAACGCAGAAACCTTGGGCGACCTGCTGGAAAGCGAAAACCTGGCCGGGTTCCAAACCAGCACATACGGCCGCTTTATCGTGTCCGTTACCGGCATTGAGGCGGACAGCGCGGCCCAGCAGTGGTGGCATATCAGCATTGACGGGGCGGAGGCCGCCGTGGGCTGCGATGAACTGCCGGTCACAGACGGTGCTGTGTACACGCTCACGCTGAAAACGGGATATTGATGAGAACGCGCCCGCAAACGCGGCTGCTCGTTACCCTTGCATTAACGGGCACGCTGCTGTTCGTACTTCAGATCGTGCTGCAATCGCTGCCAAACGTTGAGGGCGTTAGCCTGCTGATCATACTTTCAACGCTTGTCTTCGGGCTGAAAACCCTGTATTCTGTGACCCTGTTCGTGGCGCTGGAAGGCCTGTTTTATGGGTTTGATCTTTGGTGGTTTTCGGGCTATTGCGTGCTGTGGCCGCTGCTGTGCTTGTTAACGCACTGGTTCAGAAAACCGCTGATGGCCAATAACCTTACACGGGCGGTGTTCAGTGCCGTGTTTGGCCTGTGTTTTGGGCTGGGATACGCCCTGCTGCGCCTGCCGCTGGTGGGCTTTTACGGCGCGTTTTCCTATTGGGTAGCTGGCATCCCGTTTGACCTGGTGCACATGGCGGGCAACTTTGTGCTCATGCTTTTGTTAGGCAACAGGCTGCTGCCCCTGATGAAGGCACACAGCCCGCTTGCCAACAAATCAAACCCGTGATATACTATGTTGCAAACGAAGAACGGCCCGCCGCCGGGCCGAGCATGAAGCGATGGAAAGAGAGCCGGCGCCCTGGCTGAAAGCGCCGCAGCAGCCTTGTGTTCACCGGCGCACCCAGCCGGGAGTTTGCGGGGAAACCCGCCGCCGCCGCGCGATAAAACGGCTTTTTGAGCGGCGCCTGTGATCATTTCGGGCGCAACCGAGGTGGTACCGCGGATCCGATCCGTCCTCATTAGAGGGCGGATTTTTGATTTTTTTAAAGGAGAGAACGAGCAATGGCAAAAAAAGACAAAGCGTTTGTGCAAGACATTACGCCGATGGATCAGGATTTTTCGCGTTGGTATACCGATGTGGTGACCCGCGCGGAGCTGATGGATTATTCCGATGTGCGCGGGTGCATGGTCATCCGGCCGTACGGATACGCCATCTGGGAGCGCATCCAGCAGGAGCTGGACCGCAGGTTTAAGGAAACCGGGCATAAAAACGCGTATTTCCCGCTCTTTATCCCCGAAAGCCTGCTGAAAAAGGAAGCCGAGCATGTTGAAGGCTTTGCTCCGGAAGTGGCGTGGGTGACCCACGGCGGCAGCGAAGAACTGGCCGAGCGCCTGGTTGTGCGCCCCACGAGCGAAACCATTATCTGCTCGATGTACGCCCGCTGGATCCAAAGCTACCGTGATCTGCCCCTTAAACTCAACCAGTGGTGCAACGTGGTCCGTTGGGAGAAAACAACGCGCCCGTTCCTGCGCACCAGCGAGTTCCTCTGGCAGGAAGGGCACACCGTTCATGTAGATTATGAAGACGCGCAGAAAGAAACGCTGACCATGCTCGAAGTGTACCGCAGCTTTGTAACGGATTATATGGCCATCCCCGTACTCTGCGGCCAGAAAACGGAAAAAGAGAAGTTTGCCGGCGCACAGGACACGTATACCATCGAAGCGATCATGCACGATGGGCAGGCCCTGCAGATGGGCACCAGCCACAACTTGGGCCAGCATTTTGCCAAAGCATACGAGATCAAATATCTGGATAAAGACGGCGCACAGAAATACGCCTGGCAGACCAGCTGGGGCGTTTCCACCCGCCTGATCGGCGGCCTGATCATGGTGCACGGCGACGACCGCGGCCTGCGCCTGCCGCCGAACATTGCCCCCACGCAGGTGATCATCGTGCCCGTAGCGGCGCATAAGCCGGGCGTGAGCGAGAAAGCCAATGAGCTGCTTGATATTCTCAAAGCGGCCGGCATCCGCGCCGATATCGACGAGCGCGATCAGAGCCCGGGCTGGAAATTCAACGAATGGGAAATGCGCGGCGTGCCGCTGCGCATTGAGATCGGCCCGCGCGATATTGAAAACGGGCAGGCCATGCTCGTGCGGCGCGACACGGCGGAAAAACAGCCCGCCGCGCTTGAGGGCATCGTGGCCTCGGTGAACGACCTGCTCGCTCAGATCCAGCAGAACATGCTCGATCAGGCGCTGGCCCTGCGCCAGGCCAAGATCCGCAAAGCGGCCACGGAAGCCGAGATCTGTGAAGCGGTGGATGCGCATAAAGGCTTTGCCATCTCGCCCTGGTGCGGCGATCGCGCCTGCGAAGAGCATATGAAAGCGGAATACAACATCACCACGCGCTGCATGCCCTTTGAAGGGCAGGAAGAAGCGGAAGGGGCCGTTTGCCCCATCTGCGGCAAGCCCGCCAAAAAAATGATCTATTGGGCCCGGGCGTATTAAGAAAAGGGAAGAAGCATGGATAAACAACAGGCTGTTGCGTATATCGATCAAAACGCCAAAACGTTTACGGATGTGTCTGATGAAATTTGGGAATATGCCGAATTGTCTTTGCAGGAGACCCGCTCTGCCGCCTTGTATCAAAAAGTGCTCATAGAGCAGGGGTTTGAAACGGAGTTGTGCGTGTACGGGCTGGACACCGCGGTGATCGGCAGGTACGGCGCCGGCCGCCCAGTGATCGGGATTCTGGCCGAGTATGACGCGCTCAGCGGCATCTCGCAGGAAAGCGGCAAGGCCGAGCGGGCTTTCAGGGCCGATCAGGAAAACGGCCACGGCTGCGGGCATCACATGCTCGGCGCCGGCGCGTTTGCCGCTGCCTGTGCCGTGAAAGAATATTTGAAGGAAACCGGCCGCCCCGGCACCGTGATTTTCTATGGCTGCCCGGGCGAGGAAGGCGGCGCCGCCAAAGCCTTTATGGCCAAGCAGGATGTGTTCCGCTCACTCGATGCGGCGCTTACCTGGCATCCCGGCGATGTAAACGAAGTGTCTTCCGGCAGCTGCCTTGCCTGCATCCAGAAAGAATATGCGTTCTCCGGCCTGTCGGCCCACGCTGCCGGCTGCCCGGAGCTGGGCCGCAGCGCGCTGGATGCCGTGGAACTGATGAACATCGGCGTGCAGTTTTTGCGCGAGCATGCACCCAGCACCGCCCGCATCCATTACGCCATCACCGAAAGCGGCGGCCTGTCGCCCAACGTGGTGCAGCCCAAAGCCAAAGTGCTGTATATGGTGCGCGATGAAACGGTGCACAGCGCCCTGGCCCTGCAGGCGCGGGTAGACAAGATCGCCCAGGCCGCCGCTATGATGACGGAAACCACCCTTTCCGTGCGGTTTATTGACGGCTGTGCTGATGTGATCCCCAACAATGTACTGGAAAAAACACTGCATGATAACTTTTCGGCTATCCCCCTGCCCGAGTATGACGAGCAGGATTGGGCGTATGCCAAAGCCCTGCAGCAAACGTATTTGGAGCAGGTCAAATCCCAGCCCGTCACCCAGTCGCCCGATAAAGCGGTGGTGGAATACGTCAACGAAAAAAGCGAAAACGGCGCCCGTGCCATCAACGATTTTTTGATCCCACTGTACAGCTGCGAAACGCATTTTCCCGGCTCTACCGATGTGGGTGATGTCAGCTGGCAAACGCCTACCGCACAGATCAACACCGCCACATATCCGTCCCGCTGCCCGGGCCACAGCTGGCAGAACGTTGCCATCGGCAAAAGCCCGCAGGCGCATAAAGGGCTTTTGATGGCGGGCAAGGTAATTGCCGCTACGGCGATCGACCTGCTTGAGCAGCCGAATATTCTGGCCGCCGCCCGTGCCGAGTTTGAAAAACGCACCGTAGCCGGCTACGCCTGCCCCATCCCGGACGGGGCAAAACCCGAGATCGTATAAAGACCGAAAAAAGCCTCTCTTCTGAAAAAAGAGAGGCTTTTGTTTGCTTTAAGTGCGGCAAAATCCGGGGCAGGCAGCAAGCACTTTTAAAGCCCATCTCAGTCCCTCTTAATAACACATAATCCGCTGTTAAATGCTTCCATCCGGCGAATGAAAAAGATTGCAGATTTCTCACAAATTCTATATTTTATCTGAGCTTTTCGTTGACAGATATATATGTAAATGGTATGACAACCACAACATATAGATACATGTGTGTCTTTGTAAGGAGTAGTTCGGTGCAAGTACTCCTTTTTGTCGCCCTTACAATTCCCCAAATTGATATTCTTGATTGCTCTCATTCATGGATATGCTTGAGAAGGCATAAGAAACAGAAATGAAAAGCAGATCAAAAAAGATATTGAACATTTTCAAAACGATCATGGTCGCAATGATTGTAATACTTGCAATCATGCTTGTTGGTGTCAGGCTGTTTGGTTTGCGGGTTTTCGCTGTCCTTTCCGGTTCTATGGAGTCTGAGTATCCGGTTGGCTCCTTAATATATGTCAAGAAAGTTGACTATAAAGAACTCAAGGTTGGCGGTCGCATCACGCACCTTCTTGCTGAGAACACAGTTGTAACACACCGTATTATCGAAGTTTTGGTTGACGAGGAAGACCCCAACACAATTGGATACTTCATACAGGGCGATGCAAACGGGATCCCGGATGCAAAGTCGGTGCATTACAAGAACATTATCGGTATGCCGGTGTTCACAATTCCTTATATGGGTTATGTATCAAATTACATTCAGAACCCACCAGGCATGTATGTTGCCATTTCTGCAGGCGCCATTTTGGTGATGCTTGCATTTCTTCCGGATCTGTTTGCGGATGACAAGAAAAAGCAGCCTGCACGCGGGAAGAAAAACCTTCTCGCCATTCTTGAGACAAAGCCGCAATGCTCCCGATATACTCCCTATATACTCTAAAGAGGTTTTCCTATGAAAACAAAAAGAAAAGCTTTGCCCCTGGCATTTTGTGCGGTATTGCTTGTCGCTGCATCCGTGCTTGGGACAATGGCTTACCTGACATCTACGGACGACGTTAGAAACACGTTCGCCGTTGGCTCCATCACAATTACGCTGGATGAAGCGCCCGTTGATGGCGGTCAATTGAAAGCTGCAACGATAGAATAGGAAGGATGATGACGATGAAGAAATTGCTAAGTAAAGTTATCTCCCTTCTGGTCGTTGCTGTTGTGCTGTGCAGTCTGTCTGTTTCGGCATATGCAGCAGGTACCGTTACATATATCAAAGATGCCGGACAGTTCATCTTTGAACCTGGCAGCAATTATTCGCCCACGGATCTGTTTTCTGATTTCAAGAATGTCATGCCCGGTGACAGCATCACGCAGCAGATCTTGATTCGCAACGATGCATCCAACCAGGTAAAGATCGATCTTTACTTGCGCTCTTTGGGCGCGCAGCAGGACACTGATCTATTCTTGTCTCAGATGAATTTAACCGTAGAACAAGCAGGAAATCCACCTTGTTTGATGCGCCGTCTAACGAGACTGCCCAACTCACCGATTGGGTTTATTTGGGCACGGTCCAATCCGGAGGCGAGATTTTACTGAACGTCACGTTGGAAGTTCCGATAACCATGGGAAATGAGTTTCAGGAACAGATTGGTTATATCGATTGGCAGTTCAAAGTTGAGGAGTTGCCCAGTCCGCCCGAAACCGGAGATAACCAACCAATCTTGCTCTACATTGGGTTGATGGCATTTAACCTTACCGGACTGGTCGTCCTGGTATTGAAGAAAAAGCGTAAAACGAATGTAGAAGAATGATAAGCATGAATAGCCCATCCATGTGCGCAAATCGCGGCATGAATGGGCTTTTTTTATGAGAATAGTTGAGCGCTCAATCCCGGCCGGTCATTATGACAGGGCGAGGAACACAACAACGGGAACAACGGCCGTTTTTTTGAACGGTGAAATTGCTGTTGCACTTTGTCGCAATGCAGTGATATACTAAATAAAACGAAAAAGGAGAGATTACCATGCCTTTGATTACAGTGAAAATGCACAGCGGACGCACCAAGGAAGAACGCAACAAATTGGCGGATGATCTGTTCCAGGCCATTCAGGATTCTCTGGGCGTGCCGGCCCGTGCAGTAACGGTGGATATTCAGGAAGTGCCCAAGGAAGAATGGGAAGAAAAGGTTGCGAATGTGGAAATGTATCCCCGTCAGGAACAGCTGTATTACCTGCGCGGCGAGAAAAAGGAACAGGAATGAGCAATAAAACAGCCAAAGCCGTGGCCCGCATTCTGTGCGGTCTGTTGGCGTTTTTGTTCGTGTTCTCAGCCGTGCGCTATTTGGTTTAACGGTAAAGAAGGGCTGCCAAAGCAGCCCTTTTTTTATTTCCGGGAAGAGTTATTGTGTGTGTCTGTATACCCTGCAATCGTTTGCGTTTATAGGATAAACTGAGTATAATATGCTATTGGAGGAAATATATACGATTGGAGGCATCATTTTGGCGAATACAACAGCCATTGACGCATATCCTATGGAGAAACTGTATGTGGAGGCAAGCACCCTGTGCAATTTGAACTGCACAATGTGTATGCGCCGCCTGTGGAAAGATGAACCTATCGGTCATATGGATATGAATTTGTATCGCAAACTGATCGATGAAATAAAAGAGATTGACACCATCCACACCGTGTTTTTCGGTGGCGTGGGTGAACCCACATTCCATCCCCAGTTTGAGGAAATGGTGCGCCTTGCGCATGACGCGGGCAAAAAGGTGGAGTGCGTAACAAACGGCACCATGATTGGCCCCGGCCGCATCGAGCGGCTGATCGAAGCGGGCCTTTCGCAGGTTTGGGTCAGTGTAGACGGGTTTGATGAAGAGGTGTATGACACCATCCGCGAGGGCGGCCATTTTGATTTGGTGCGCCGCAACCTGATCCATATCAACAACCTGCGCATGGATAAAACCAAATATATGCATTTCAGAACGGGACTCACCTTTGTGGCCATGAAGGATAACATCGGCCAGATCCCCGAACTGATGAAGTTTGCCTGGCGCGTCAGCGCGGCAGACGTGAAGATGACGCATGTGCTGCCGTATGACCAAAAGAATGCCGAACAGGCGCTTTTCTGGCGCCTGCTGTATGACAGCGCGTATGAACTGCGCCCTGAAGACAGAGATAAAACGATGTTTGGCACGGAAGGGTACAGGAACAACACCCATGTTGATATGCCGTTTTTCGATATCAATGATACCACCGTCGGCCCGTTGGCGCACCTATTCAAACAGCCAAGCACCTTCTCTATCATGGGCGACCCGCTCCACCGCAAACAGCGGCACTGCAAGTTTGTGCAGGAGAATAACGTGTTTGTGCGCTGGGATGGGAAAGTCACCCAGTGCATGGCGCTGCTGCACCCGAGCGAAACATATCTGCTGGGCCATCACCGCGTGATCGACCCGTACTTTTTCGGCGATGTGAACGAAAGCACCCTTCAGCAGGTGTGGGACGATCCCACCTATGCCGCGTTCCGCGACCGCGTACGGCGGTTTGATTTCTCGTTCTGCACGTCCTGCGGCGGTTGCCACCGCATCGACGGCAACCGGGAAGACTGTTTTGGCAACGAACACCCGACCTGCGGCGCCTGCCTGTGGGCTCAGGGCTTTATCCAATGTCCGTAAGAAGGGAGAGACCCTGTTTATGAGCCGACGCAGCCACACCGCCCGCACCACGCTGACGGTTACGCTGATCATCATTTTAAGCAAAACCATGGGCTTCGTGCGTGAAATGGTACTGGCTGCTTATTTTGGTCAGAGCGTGGAGAGCGATGCCTATGTTGCCGCTTACAGCATCCTGGCCATCATGATGCTGCTTTTCAGCGCCGGCATCTCTTCCACTTTTATTCCCATTTACACGCGTGCGCGCCTGCGCGCCGGTGACAGGGAAGCGGATAAATACGCCTCCGGCGTGCTGATGCTGTATCTTGTGCTGGGCGTGCTGGCATCCATTGCGGCGTACGCGCTGGCCCCGGCGGTGTGCAGCCTTGTATACCGCGCCAAAGAAGGGCTTGACCTAACGATAGAACTAACACGCATTATGTACCCCGCGCTTGCGTTTTTTGCCATGAGCGGTGTGCTGACAAACGTGCTCAACGCCCGCGAAAAGTTTATTCCCGAACAGCTTATGGGCTTTGTGATGTCATTTTTGCTCATCGGCGCTTGCGTGTTCTTTGGCTCCATCCGCGCCGTGGCTATTTCCGTGGCGCTTACGGGCGTGCTGCAGTTTTTGCTGATTGTGCCGTTCATGCGCCGCCAGTTCCGGTTCACTTTTAGGGCCGGCGGCACCGGGAAAGACCTTTTGCGAACGTTCACCCTCGCGATCCCTGCGCTGATCTCCATGGCGTTTAACGAGATCAACCATCAGGTAGACGTAATCATCGGCTCGTCGCTCACCGTGGGCGTGATCACCGCTGTAAACAAATCCTATTCCCTTGTGGCGGCGGTGCAGGGCATCCTCGTTGTTCCGCTTACCACGATCATGTTCAGCCGACTGAGCCGCATTGCGGCCCGAGAAGACAGAAAGGCGTTCGCCGAAACCGTGAGTTCTTCGCTTGAAATTCTGGCCATGATCATCCTGCCCGTTTCGGTCATCTGCCTGTTCCTGCAGCAGGAAATCATTGCCCTTGCGTTCCAGCGTGGCGCGTTCACCGCGGCCAACACCGCGTTCACCGCGCCGGTGTTTGGGTTTTATATTCTCGGCACGCTTGGCTTTGGTTTTAGAAGCTTCCTTACCCGCGTGTTCTATGCCCGGCAGGACACCCGCTCTCCCATGTGGGTCGGCATTCTGTGCGTGGGCGTGAATATTGGGCTGGATATTTTGCTTGCGCGCCCCATGGGCGCCTGCGGCTTAACGCTGGCCACCTCCGTTTCCGGCTTTGTGGGCGCCATTGTGCTGCTCATTCTGCTGAAAAAGAAACTGGAAGGCACGCATTTTATTGGCTTTAGCGGTCAGCTTTTGCGCATGGCCGCGGCCACGGCCATTGCCTTTGGCGCAATGTATTTTGCATCCATGCTGTTGCCGTTCGGCGCAGGCCTGGGCCGCTTATTTCTGCGCTGCGTGCTGTGCGCAGCGGTTTACCTGGCATCGTTCCTTGTGCTGTGTGCGGTGCTCAAAGTGCGCGTGCTGCGCGACCTTAAATCCATGATAAAACGCTGAACACAATAATAAAAAGCCCGCAGCTGCGGGCTTTTTTGTTTTTGTGTGTTACGGCGCTTCCGTTACAATGATGATGCGGCCGGCGCTGCTATTATACGCTTCGGGCACCGTGCCGCCCAGCTGTTCATCAAGATAGGTGATCAGCGCTTCATCCAACGCGCCGTATTCGCCGATCTTTTCGCATTGGGGGAGCATGGAAAACCCATCACCGCCGATATACAGATAATCGTTTGTGGCAAGGGTATACATGCGCTCGGGATCCAGCGGCTCATGGCCGATCATCACGTTCTGCACCCGGTTTTCTTCAAGATATGTGTGGATCTCAAAGCTCATGCCGGACACCTGCGGAAAGCCACCCGCCGCGGCAGGGCAGGCCGCGGTACCCACTTCCAACGCTTTAAGCAGATCGGCGCCCTTGATGTTCAGCGTGCATACCGTGTTGCCGAAAGGGAACACGGCATTCATCATGCCATAGGTGATCGACCCGGGCGCTACGGATGTGCGAATGCCGCCGCCGTTTGTCAGCGCCACTTGAGCGTTGCCCACATAGCGAAGCGCATCGGCGCACAGATCGCCCAGGTTCGTTTCCTCCGTGCGCACGCCGGGGTCGCGCTCGCCGTTCAAAAGAACGTTGCTCTGGCCGATCACTACGGCAAGCTTCGGCGCAATGGCTTCCTTTTTATCCTCGATCAGATCGGTGATCGCCGCATCCTTTTTCGCTTCGGTGATCAGCTGCGCCGTTACCGTGCCATCCGTATGGATGGTCACTTTGCCGATGGACGTTAAATAATCCCCCGTTTGCGCGATCAGCACGTTCTGCCCCTCTTTATCCTGCACGGTCAACCCCTCAGGCAGCTCGGTGTGGCTGTGCCCGTCGATCACAACGGTCACATCCGTGAGCTGTGATACAAGATCACTTGTCCGGAATGGCTTGCTTTCTTCATCCAGCCCCAAATGGGTAAGCAGCACGATATACTGCGCGCCTTCTTTTTGCGCGGCGCGGATACTTTTTTGCACCACGGAAACCAGATCCGCTTCGCTGAAAGTATGACCCTCTACATTGAGGGGGTTGGTTTTGGTGGCCGTTTCCGGCGTGCTCACGCCGATCACACCAACGCGCACACCCTCAAATTCAAACACGGCATGACCTGTAAACACCGGCGTGCTGCCTTTAAGAAAATTGCAGCTCAAAAGCGGAAAATCCATTTCCTCGCTCAATTCCAGAAGCATGGCCGTGCCATAGTTGAAATCATGGTTGCCGGGCACCATCGCGCTGTACCCCACCGCGTTCATGATTTGAACAATATCGCGCCCCTCACTCAAATTGGCAATAGGCAGGCCGTGCAGTGCATCGCCCGCGTCAAGCAGCAGCACATGGTTGCCCGCGCTGATCTCGCTTTCTTTTACGGTTTTCACCGCGGCGTATCCCAGGTTATCGTCTACCCGGCTGTGCACATCGTTTGTGTGCAGGATCACGATATCGGCCGTGTTCGTCGGCGCCGGCACGTTTGCTCCGCACCCCAAAACAAACAAACACAGCGCTAACACCCATGCCCAAAAGATCGCTTGTTTTTTCATCTGTTTTTCCTCTTGTGTTATTTGGGTTTTGCCCAAAAAAGTATACCATAAGCGTATCTCTCGGGCAATTAAGACAGCCCAACATCCAACAGCATCATGACCACAAATCCTATCATGCAGCCCATTGTGGCCCAAGTGCCGCCGCTATGCTGGGCTGACGGGATCAATTCCTGCACCACTACGTAGATCATTGCCCCTGCGGCGAACGCCAGCGCCCAGGGCAGCACCGGCTGCATGAACACCACCAGCGCCGCGCCCAGCACCCCCGAAACAGGCTCTACCAGGGCAGACGCCTGGCCCCAGAGAAAGCAGCGGTGCAGGGAACAACCGGAGCGTCTGAGCGGCAGGGCCACCGCCGCCCCTTCCGGAAAGTTCTGCAGCCCAATGCCGAGGCTCAGCATGAGTGCTCCCATCAGCGCTTCCGGGCCTCCTTGGCTGACCGCGCCGAACGCAACGCCGACAGCCAACCCTTCGGGAATATTATGCAGCGTGATGGAGAAAACGAGCAGGATGCTCTGCCGATTATGCTTTGTGTTCAGGTGGCGCAGCAAATATTTATCGCTGAAAAATAAAAACGCGGCGCCCAGAGAAAAGCCAATGCCCACCACCAGCGCCGGCGGCACAGGCCCGCTTTGCGCCGCTTCGATTGCCGGCTGCAAAAGCGAGAAAAAGGCAGCCGCTGTCATCACGCCTGCCGCCGCCCCCAGCAGCAGATCCAGCGTTTTCTGGCTCACGCCGCGGCAGGCGTAAACAGCCGCCGCACCTGCTACCGTTAAAAAATAAGTGAACAGCGTGCCTCCCAGCGCCAGCAGCACCGGGTGCACCGTAAGTAGCCATGTCAATTCGAGTCCCCCCCCTCGGCGCATAGTATGGCAATGAGTGCAAAAATGTGATATGATGAACCAAATTAATGGGAGGGGAACGGCGGATTGCGGTTATTTGATGTGACAAGAACGGTGCAGGAAGCGCCCGTTTATCCCGGCTCGGCGCCGGTTTCTATTCGCCGGGTGACCGATCGGGCAAACGGCGATGAGTTTACCGTGTCGCAAATCAACGCCGGCAGCCATATGGGCAGTCATGCGGACGCATTCAGCCATGTTGGCGGCCCCGATATCGGGATTGACCAAATGCCCCTGTCCCATTATATCGGCCCGTGCAGGCTGATCAGCACAGCGCAGAACGCGCTGATAGAGCCGAAAGATCTGGGCGATCTTTCGGGCGTGGAACGGCTGGCCCTTCATACCGGCGGGCACAGCTACTTATCCGAGCGGGCGGCCCGGGCCATTGCGGGGGCGGACATCGTGTGTGTTTTGACCGATGCATGGAGCGTTGCCCCGTTGGATAATGAGGTTGCGGTGCACACGGCCCTGTTGGGCGCCGGGGTGGCCGTGGTGGAAAACTTGGTGTTTGACGGCGTGGCAGACGGCGAATACTTTCTCTGTGCTGCGCCGATCAAGTATGCCGGAGCGGATGGAGCGCCTGTCCGCGCCGTGCTTATGAAGGAGGAAGTGCGATGAAGAGCATGCAGGTGTATTTAACGGTGGCGGCCGGCAAAGAATTGATCGCTCAGGCCGTGGCTAAAATGGCAGTGGTGCAGGAGAAGCTGCGCGAAGGCAGCGTGGTAATCTGCGGCGGCACTACAAACAACTACGTGGCCCGTGCCATTCTGGCTGAGATTGGTGAAACGGTGCCCGCCGAAGCGAACAACCGGATGTTCCGCGGCGTAACGGTGCCCGCCGGTGCTGCTGTGGAGCGGTTTGAAGGCAATGTGGATATCCTGATCCGCAACGGCGTGTGGGAAAAAGATGTAACGCTCATCGAAGCGGTAGACAGCCTTAAACCCGGCGATGTGATCATCAAAGGGGGTAACGCGGTTGATCTTGAATCGGGCGATGTAGGCGTGATGATCGGCAACGGCGAGGGAGGCACGGTGATGCAGGTTACCCGCGCAGCCATTGGCCACCGCGCGTATGTGATCGCGCCTGTGGGGCTGGAAAAGCGCGTCAGCGCCCCCATCACCGATCTGATGGAGCTTATCAATGATCCCGAAGCACAGGGCCTGCGCATGGCGCTGCTGCCCGGCAAAGCCTTTACCGAGCTGGAAGCGATCGAAGCGCTGACCGGCGCGTATCCGACGCTGATCGGCGGCGGCGGCGTGCTGGGCGCCGAGGGCGGGGTATACCTGCTGCTCAGCGGCGAAGAAGAAGAGCTGCAGGCGGCCCGCGAACTGCTCAACAAGGTTAAGGCCGCACCCGCGTTTGAACAGTAAAACATATGCCCCTTGCGGGGGCACAGCCATTAAAAAAGGCCGTGTATCATAACGATACACGGCCTTTTTTGTTTTGAGTGTTTAATCGTTTGCTTCGATCGCATAGCCGGCGCTCTGCAGGGCTGCCAAAGCACAGGGCAGCTTTTCGGCTTTTATAAACACATAGTCCGTTTGATAGCTCGACACGGCCAAGATTTCAACGCCCGCCTGCGCCAGTACAGCTGCAATGGCGGCCAGAATGCCGATCAGCGAAAAATCAAGCACCCCGGCGATCCGAAAACCGCGCCAGCCATCTGTGCGGTCCATCGTGTTTTGGGGCACGTTTTCCGTCAGGCAGATCAGCGAACGCTCGTTATCCGTTTTTGCCGTAAAGGAAAACGGGGCATCAAGGTCAGCCACCGTATAAGACGGTACCGTGCAAACGGAAAACGCGCCCGGCAAGGTCTGTATCACCATAGCCCGTTATTCCACGCCGTATAACGAGCAGGGCGTGTGCCGCCCGTTGTAGGGGATGGACTTAAAGCCGTTTTCGCGGTGCAGGGCACAGCGCACCAGCTTCTTGGTAAGCTCGGGCACATCATCGCGCTCGAGCGCCTCGTCCACATCCACCCACAGCACTTCGCTGTTTTCATTGTTGTCAGACTGTGCTTCGCCCGACACATAGTCAACGGCAAACGCAATATACCAATCGCGCATATTAAAGCGAACTCCGATGATCTCTTTAGGCTCGATCACCACATTCACTTCTTCAAGAAACTCGCGTTTTACCGCTTCCTGCGGCGATTCATCGTTTTTCACGTATCCGCCCGGGATGATCAACCGGCCCTGGCCGCTGCCGTAGGTGTGCCGCCCCAGCAGCACTTTGTTGTCGCGGATCAGCACGCCTGTAACGCTCTGCCCCCAGTTGTTGTTTTCGGTTTCCATTATATATCCCCCTTTATGTGCCATCAGCCTGTGTATGGCAGCATATCAAAATACAGTTCTTCGCTCTGCCCATCGATGATGATGGTGAACCATTCCGGGTCGCGCTCAAATTGGATGCGGCCTGTTTTGCCGTCCTCAGTGAGGAACAGGGCATAGGTTTGCCCGTCTGTTTCCGTGATGCACAGCCTGGTACCGCTTGGCAGCACCCCGGCGCCGGACGATAAGACCACCGGCAGTTCCATGATCGTTTCCAGCGGGCGCTCGGCAAGGTTTTGCTTTGCATCTGCAATCACCCATGGCGAGGCCGGCTCAAAAGAAAACGTTTCCGTTACGCGATAGCTCCGCGTGCCGCTCCAGGTGCCCATTGCGTCCACAGTGCCGGAAACGGTGATCACTCCGTTTTCAACCCGGGTGATAAAACCCACAGCGCCATCGGAACGGCGAAGGGCCCCATCCACAAACCGGAAACAGGAAAACCCATAATCATCGCTGAAATAATCATACGAAATGAGGATGTCCATCAGCCCGTCGGTCGGATCCAGATCGGTGATATATGTGCTGCCGAACTCGGCCGCCATTTCAACGGCAAAATCCGTTTGCCCATCGTCCGTAACGGTGAGAGTCCACTCCAGATCGTCTGACACTTCGTTGTCCTTGGGATACACGATATCGATTGCTTCCGCCGCCCCGTCTCCATCCAGATCCAGTTCAAACGAAGCGCTGCCGCTGAAAACCATCGTTTTGGCTGTTTGATCGGGCGTTGCGGTGGGCGCAGGCGCAGGCGCTTTGCCGCCGCAGCCGATTGCTCCCAAAACCAATGCCGCGGTGATCGCCAGAACGGCCCATTGTTTTCTGATCATGTATTTCCCTCCAATTATGCCTATTATAACACGATCCGGTAAAATCGGCGCGATTCGCCGTGCCGCCGCAGGATATTTGCCGATGCTCAATCCTTGCGGTACAGCCACGGCGCGCCCTTTGAAACAGAGCCCACCCCGCGGCGATACGCCGTTAACACGCCCGGCGCCTCATGCTTAACGGGCGCCCACGCGGCCCGCCGCCGCGCCAGTTCCGCCTCGTCCACTTCCAGCTCGATCTCGCATTTGTTCAGGTCAATGCGGATCATGTCGCCGTTCTGCACAAGGGCAATGGGCCCCCCGTCATACGCTTCGGGGCTCACATGGCCGACACACGGCCCCCGGGTTGCGCCGGAAAAGCGCCCGTCCGTTACCATGGCAACGGAGGTGTGCAGCCCCATGCCCACCAGCATGGCTGCCGGGATGCTCATTTCCCGCATCCCCGGGCCGCCCTTGGGCCCTTCATAGCGCACCACCAGCACACAACCAGGCGTTACCCGATTGTCCGACAGATGATGCAGCACATCTTCTTCCGAATCAAACACCACCGCCGGCCCGCGGTGCACAAACATGCTTTTTTCCACGCCCGTGCGTTTTACCACGCACCCCTCGGGCGCAAGGTTGCCGTACAGCACGGAAAAACATCCGTTTTCAAACATCGGCGCTTCATAGGCGTGGATCACATCCCGCCGCGTTGAAACACAGCCTTGCACCAGCTCACACAGCGGCGCATTATGATAGGAATACATCGCATCGCTATGCAGCGCCGGCAGAATCTCACGCATCGTGGCGCGCACACCGCCCGCCCGATGATAATCGGTCATGTTATATTTGCTGCTGGGTTTGAACGTGGCCACCACCGGCACACGCTGCTGCAGCGCGTCCAGCGCGTTCAGGTCAAGGTCGTCATACCCCATCACACCGGCAAAAGCCAGCGCATGGATCACCGCATTGGTGCTGCCACCCGTGGCGCATACATGCATCCACGCGTTTTCAAAGTGCGCCCGTGTTACCTGCTCGGAAAAGCGCACACCGGTTTTGGCCAGCGCCACGATCCGCTCGCCAACATCGCGCGCCTGCCGCGTTTTGGCCGCGGCGGCAAAGGGCAGAGTAGAGGAATCAAACGGGCAAACGCCCAGCGCTTCGCAAAACACGCTCATCGTGTTTGCCGTGCCATACATGGAACACGTGCCGCACGAATAACAGATATTTTCCTGATACCGGTCAAACGTGTTTTTATCGATCTTACCGCTCGTAAAAGAGCCGATCGCCTCTTTCAAGTCAGGTGTTACACGCACTGTATCGCCGTCTTCAAAGGGCAGCATGGCGCCCGCAGTTAAAAACAGGGCGGGCTTATCCAGCGCGGCGGCCGCCATCAGCAGGCCAGGCACGATCTTATCGCACGAGCAGAGGAACACCAGCGCGTCATAGTTGTGCGCCCGCGCCATCCCTTCGGCTGCGCCGGCGATCAGGTCACGCTCGGGCAGCACAAACTGCATGCCCCGCGTTTGCGCCATCCCATCGCACGGGGCGGGCACGCCAAACTCCGAGGGCATGCCCCCAGCGGCCCACACACCCTCACGCACCGCTTCGCACAATGCGCGCAGCGGCTTGTGTCCGGGGTTAACATCCGTATAGGCGTTTACAATGCCGATGCTCGGCTTATCCAAATCTTTATTGCGGAACCCGGCGGCGTTCATAAGGCCGGTAAAATATGCTTCCTGTGCGCTGCTCATGGCGCCCACCTCCTGTTTGCCATCAGTATAGCATAAGAGATTACACATTTACAGAACTCATAAAAAAGAGTATCATTACTTCAATAGGAGGTGCTGATAATTGGAAAAGCAGCCAAAACTGCTGGGCAAGCTTTTTATCTCGGTGTTTCTGTTATCCGCGTTCACATTCGGGGGCGGATATGTGATCGTGCCGTTGATGCGCAAAAAGTTTGTAGAGCAGCTTAAGTGGATTGATGAACAGGAGATGCTGGACCTTGTGGCCATCGGCCAGTCATCGCCCGGCCCGATCGCGATCAATACCGCTGTGCTGGTGGGCTACCGCATCTGCGGGGTGATCGGTTCTCTTATCGCTGTTTTCGGCGCGATCCTGCCGCCGTTGATCATCATCACCGTGGTATCTCTCTTCTATGCCGCTTTCCGGGATAACAAGATTGTTTCCCTCGTGATGCACGGCATGCAAATTGGCGTAGCTGCTGTGATCGGCAGTGTAGTCATCTCCATGGCAAAACAAATATTGAAGAAGAAACGTGTACTGTCCGTGATTATGATGGTTGCAGTGCTCATCGCTTCCGCCGTTTATAAAGTCAATGTCGGCCTTGTGGTTATCACCTGCGCCCTGATCGGCCTGCTTGACACCATGTTCCGCGCAAGGAGGGAAAAGGCAAAATGATTTTACTGCAGCTTTTCTGGGCCTTTTTCCAGGTCGGCCTGTTCAGCATCGGCGGCGGTTACGCTGCGTTGCCGTCCATCCAGCAGCAGGTGGTCAATGTAAACGGCTGGCTAACGATGGAACAGTTTACCGACGTGATCACCATTTCGGAGATGACGCCCGGCCCTATTGCGATCAACGCTTCCACCTTTGTGGGCACGCAGGTCGCCGGCCTGCCCGGCTCCATTGTGGCCACCATCGGCTGCATTACCGCGCCGGTAATGATTGTGCTTGTGCTGGCGTACCTGTATTATCGATTCAGGAAGCTGGCCGCAGTGCAGGGCATTTTGTCCGGCCAGCGCCCGGCCGTTGTGGGCCTGATCGGCGCTGCCGGCCTTTCCATCATTGCCACGGCGCTGTGGAACGGAACGCTCTTTAATTTCTCCTTTGCAGCGCTCAACCCGGCAGCCATTGTGCTGTTTGCCATTGCGCTGTTTGTGATGATCAGGTGGAAACCAAACCCCATCATTGTGCTTGTTGCGTCCGGCATTGTCGGCCTTGCGGTATACGGCCTTTTCCCGGCGCTGCTGTAAAAAACAAAAAAGCGCGGAGCGAATTTCGCCCCGCGTTTTTTTATGCGTTTTTTACAGTATCAGCCCGCTTCCGTCTTCTTCGCCGGAAAACCCGTCGCGCGTCATCATCTGTTCAAGCACTTCAATGTCACTGGCAACATCCATGGCATCGTTGGTGAACAGCGCGTCCAACTGGCGGCGGAAAGTTTCCACCAGCGTGTCCAAAATGGCCTCTATCTTTTCTTTGGCGGCGCTGATGTTCTCGCCCTCGATGCCCTGCTTTTCAAAATGCGCATAGGAATTGAGCAGCTTGAGCGTGGTGGGCAGGTAATAGTTCATAAATGTGCGCAGCCGCGGCAGTTTTTGCGGTTCTTCCCGTACCAGGCCGAAAATGCGCGTGGTCAACAGCTCGATCTGCGCGATCTTGGCCGACACTTCAAGGTCGTTGATTCGGTCGTTGGCGGTGCGGATCTGGTTGAGCAGATCGGCATATTCATCCTCGGCCTTTTTCGGCTCTTCAGGCTGCACCTGCGAGTCCACCTCAGGCTGTGCATCCAGCTCCAGGAACAGGTTGCCGCTGGCAAGATCGATATACGCCTGATCGCCCAGGTATCCTTTTTCGATCATTTCCTGCAGATCATCACAGCACTGATCGATCGATACGCCCGCCATTTCGGCCAGCGTGCGGATCAGGATGGCTTTGCGGCGCCCAATGGTGTATTGATATTTGCGGAAACGCTTTAGCTCTTTTTTCATCCGCCGCAGCGCGAAAAAGCAGCTGATGCCGCCCGTTGCAAAAAATAGGGGCATCAAAGTGTTCAGCGCGTCATAACGCAGCGCATCGCCGATCCCGACATACAGGATATACGACAGGTTGTCCGACAGCAGCGCTGCCCCGGCAAACAGCAGCACAAAGCCCAGCACCGTTACAAGGTTCAGCCCGGAATCGGACACCTTGGGAAAACGCCCGCCGTTGACCTTGTGTTTGGGTTGGCCGGCGACCATGTTTTTCCGCTCGGAAGCATATTTCCGGTAAGCCGGTTCCTGCTCCTGCTTGCGCGTTTTTTCCTGCTTTTTCAGCTTGCTGATCAGCATGCCCAGGCCGACCGGCCAGAACACAAGCAGCCCGATCGCTACCGGCACCCAGCTGAGCAGATTGTTGTTGTCATCCTTATCCATCATGTTTTATGCGCACCTTATATGAAAATTGGGGCGTTCGCGTTTGCGGCCGCCCCGGTCGGTTTTGTTTTACAGCGCTGCGCCGCATTCGCCGCAGAACTTCTGCCCCTGGCCAACGGCCGCCCCGCACCCGGGGCATACGAGTCCTTGCTCAGCCGGCGCTTCTTCAAGCGCAGGTTCTTCTGCCACGCGCTGTTCCGTTATTTCGGTTTCATTTTTGTTTTCGTCTTTGATCTTCTGGATCTGCTCTTTAATGGAAGCGATCTCTTTCTGTGCTGCTTCGATCTTCTGGCAAAGCGCTTTCATGTCGGCATCCATCGGAGCACCGGACTGATACTGTTCCCATACAAGCTTGCCCAGCTGGACGATCACATCTTCGATCTCTTTTTTCTGATCACGAATTTGCCCGTTGAGGCGGCCGATCTCAATGGCATCCGAGGTGCGGTCGGATGCAGTACGCGCAAAATCGCTCACCGCTTCGCCCGTAGATTTGGCGATCTTGCCGAGCTTATCTAACAATGCCATGTTTGTACCCTCCCAAAAGTTTCTTTTGTGATTTCAGTATACATGATTTTATGTTTATTCGCAACTTGCGCTGACCACGGTGATCGCTTTGGAACAGGCGTTGAGCGTGTCGCATCCCGTTTCCGTTACCATCACCAGATCCTCGATCCGCACGCCGAACTTGCCGGGCAGATAGATCCCCGGCTCAATGGAAAACACCATGCCCGGTTCGGCAACAGCGTCGCTTATTTGGCTCACATCGGGCCATTCATGCCCCTGCATACCGATGTTGTGCCCGGTGCGGTGCGTAAAATACGGTCCGTAGCCGAACGAAGTGATATAGTCGCGCACCACGCGGTCGATCTCGCGCAGCGGCACGCCGGGGCGCACCGCTTCACGCCCCAGCCGGTTGGCTTCCAGCACGATCTCATACACGTTCTTTTGTTCTTCTGTGATCGAATCATAGAAAAAAGTGCGCGTTACGTCGCTGTAATAGCCGTAAGAGCACTGGCCTGCATCGACAAGCACGGTGTCGCCCCGCTGCAGTTTGCGGTCAGACAGGGTGTGGTGCGGCTCGGCAGAGCCCGCGCCAAAGCACACCATGGGGTGGCAGTCTCGCCCGGGATCGCCAACGGCCATGAACACCGCTGCCATTTCGCGGCTCAGTTCTTTTTCCGTCATTCCTTCGCGCAGCAGCCCCGGGATCGCTTCAAAAGCCTTGTCACAGATGGAGGAAGAAAGCCGCATGGCGGCCTGCTCCGCCTCGTCTTTCACCATACGCGCCTCATCAACCGAAACGGAACCGATCTTAGGCACAAGATCAGGCCGCTGGTCCATCAGCTCAAGCAAAAATTTGCACGGCCAAAACTTGTCCACGCCCAGCACGCCCGGGCGTACGCGCGCGGCGATCCCCGCCGTGGCAACATCCGTGTCGCTGTGCACACACACATCATATAGATCACAGGCATCAAACGAATACAGGGCGTTAAAAAACAACGTTGCTTTGCCGTTTACCGGCACCAGCAGGCAGAACAGCCGTTCCCCCACATGAGAAAGCGAAGCCCCGCAAAGATACAGGATGCTGTTCGGGTCAGACACGATCACGTTCTGCAGCCCATGCGCCGCCAGCCGGGCGCGCACACGATCAAGCCGATTAGCGTACATTTTCATAGCCTCCTTTTGGATAGTTGCCTAAAGCATACCATATTCTGCGCTGCAATGCCAAAAAATCAACACATATAAAGCAAAGGCCGGCGCACACTAAAAGCAGGAAAGGAGGTGGACTGATGGACGAGAATATCGCCTCCGGCACGGAATGCACAGGCCTGATCCCCGCCGCCGTGGAGAACGAAGAAGAAGCAAAAGCATATGAAGAGCTGTACAAGATCCATAAACCCAAACCCAACAAAAAATAATTCTCAGTCCTGTTTATCGGACAGATGGAAGAATATATTCTAAACAAAGGCAAAAAAGCGGCAGCAAGTGCATAAAAAGCTCCGCTTTTTTGCATCAAAATGGCCTTGACAAGCCCTACGCACCTCATGATATAGTTAGTACCGGTCAGACATAAACCACAATATATCGTGTTTATGTGAAAACAGGGCACCGCATGTGCTGTTTTTTACACTCTTTGTTTAAGATATATATAATCCGGAAAGGAATGGGATCGCATGAAGTTTTCCGAAAATGCTTTAACCGTGCTCAAGCGCCGGTATCTGGCTAAAGACGCACAGGGAAACCTGATCGAAGACGTGGAGGGGATGTTCCGCCGTGTGGCCGGGCATATTGCCAAGGCCGACCTTAACTATGATAAACAGGCTGATGTGGCCGCCGTTGCCGAAGAGTTTTATCAGGTGATGACGCAAACCAAGTTCATGCCCAACTCGCCCACGCTGATGAACGCGGGGCGTCCGCTGGGCCAGCTGGCGGCCTGCTTTGTGCTGCCTGTGGGCGATTCCATGGGCGAGATATTTGACGCGATCAAAAATGCGGCGCTGATCCACCAATCCGGCGGCGGCACGGGTTTTTCCTTCTCGCGCCTGCGCAGAGCCGGTGCTACCGTGCGGTCCACGGGCGGCGTGGCTTCCGGCCCGGTCAGCTTTATGAAGGTGTTCAATGCAGCGACCGAGGCTGTTAAGCAGGGCGGCACGCGTCGGGGCGCCAACATGGGCATCCTGCGGGTAGACCATCCCGATATCCTTGATTTTATCAAATGCAAGCAGGACACCAGCGAGATCACAAACTTCAACATCTCCGTGGGCCTGACCGATGCGTTCATGCGCGCGCTTGAGCGCGGGGAAGAATATGCCCTTATTGATCCGTCCACCAAGGAAACGGTGCGCATGCAGCGCGCCGGCGAGGTGTTTGACCTGATCGTGGAAATGGCGTGGCAAACGGGTGAACCCGGCATCGTGTTCCTTGACAGGATGAATGAGGACAACCCTGTGCCGGCCCTGGGCGATATTGAAAGCACCAACCCCTGCGGCGAGCAGCCCCTGCTGCCGTATGAAAGCTGCAACCTCGGCTCGATCAACCTCAACGCGGTGCTGAGCGAGCGCAACGGCAAATACACGCTGGATCTGGATGAACTCGGCCGCGTGGTGGACACCGCCGTGCATTTCCTTGACAACGTGATCGATATGAACGAGTATCCTCTGCCGCAGATTGCCGATATGTCGCGCTCCACGCGCAAGATCGGCCTTGGCGTGATGGGCTTTGCGGATATGCTGTACAAGCTGGGCATCCCGTATGATTCCGAAAAAGGCATTGAAACGGCTGAGATCGTGATGAAATATATTGATGACCGCAGCAAACAGGCCTCCATGCACCTGGCGCAAACCCGCGGCGCGTTCCCCGCGTTCAGCCGCAGCGCACTGGCTGACAGCACGCCCCTGCGCAACGCAACAACCACAACCATTGCCCCGACCGGCACGATCAGCATTCTGTGCAGCGCCTCCAGCGGCGTGGAACCGCTGTTTGCCCTTGCGTTCAAACGCAACGTGATGGACAACGACACGCTGGTGGAAGTGAACCCCTTCTTCCGCGAAGTGGCGGAAGCCGAAGGTTTTTATTCGGAAGAACTCATGCAGAAGATCGCCGAGCACGGCACAGTGCGCGGGATTGACGGTGTGCCCGAACAGGCACAGCGCGTGTTCGTGACCGCGCACGATATCAATCCGGAATATCATATCCGCATGCAGGCTGCTTTCCAGAAATATGTGGATAACGCTGTGTCCAAAACGGTGAATTTCCCCACTTCCGCGACAAGGGAAGACGTGCGCAAGGTGTTCATGCTCGCCAACTCCCTGCAGTGCAAGGGCGTTACGATTTATCGTGACGGGTCCCGTGATGCACAGGTCCTCAGTGTGGGCGAAAAGAAACAGGAAGCTCCGGTTTCCGAGCCGGCGCCCGTGGTGCAGACTGTGGTGCGGCCGCGTCCGCGCCCGGATGTGACCCGCGGATACACTGAAAAAGTGCGCATTGGCTGCGGCAACCTGTATGTCACCGTTAATTATGACGAGCAGGGCATCTGCGAAGTGTTTGCCAATCTCGGACGCGCCGGCGGCTGCCCCTCTCAGAGCGAGGCGACCAGCCGTTTGATCTCCATGGCGCTGCGCTCCGGCATGGATGTGCCCACCATTGTGGAACAGCTGCGCGGCATCCGCTGCCACAGCACGCTGCGCCAGCAGGGGCTTACCGTGCTCTCCTGCCCGGATGCGATCGGCCGCGTGATCGAAAAGGTTTATGCCATGCAGCAGCGTGAACAGGCCGGCGTGCCCGCCGACTGGAAAGAGCTGGGCTCCAAGCCTGCCACCAAAGATCTTGTGTGTTTGGGCAACTGCTCGATGTGCAACCATCGCGATCACTGCACCAACCCGAATATGACGGGCCTGGATCCGTCCGGCCGCTGCCCGGAGTGCGGCGAAAAGCTTGAGCATGAAGGCGGCTGTGCCGTCTGCCGCGCCTGCGGATACAGCAAGTGCGGTTAATAAACGATGAAAAAGGACGGCTTTTGCCGTCCTTTTTGTTTGCAAAAAACAGGATGGCGCGATTTGCGCCCGTTTTTTGAAAATTTGGCCATCGGATTTGTAAAAACAATTTGAAATGCGGGCTTATATTTGATAAACTATTGAAGTAATTCGGAATATATGGTTGGATAACCACAAACATAAGGGAGGACACAATGAAAGTTTACGCCGCTGATAAGCTCAGAAACGTTGCGTTGGTTGGCCATGGCAGCGAAGGGAAAACCATTCTTGCCGAGGCTATGCTGTTCACGTCCGGAGCGATCGACCGCATGGGTCGCGTGGAAGATGGGAACACCGTTTCGGACTATGATACCGAAGAAGTCAAGCGCACGATTTCTATCTCCGCTTCGCTGATCCCCGTGGAGTGGAACGATTATAAAGTCAATATTATTGATGCGCCCGGATACTTCGACTTTGAAGGCGAGCAGCTGCAGGCCCTGCGCCTGGCTGACAGCGCCATGATCGTTGTTGGCGGCGTGAGTGGTATGGCCGTTGGCACCGAAAAGGCATATGAAAAATGCCGCGCCATGGGCCTGCCCAGCATGGTGTTCGTGAACCAGATGGATCGCGAGCATGCCGATTACCAGAAAGTGATCGCCGGCCTGCAGGAAAAATACGGCGTTCGCATTGCCCCGGTGGCGTATCCGATTCTGGAAGGCACCAAGGTTGTGGGTTATGTTGACGTGATTGCCAAAAAAGCTTATAAAGTGGATGGCAAAAAGAAAACCGAGATCGAGATTCCTGCGAATCTTGCCGATCAGGTGGAAGAATGCAATATGATGCTGGTCGAAGCCGCTGCCGAAAGCGACGATGAACTGCTCGAAAAATACTTTGGCGGCGAAGAGCTGACCGAAGAAGAGATCAGAACCGGCTTGCGTACCCGCATCGCCGTGGGCGAATTCACCCCCGCTGTGGGCGGTGCTGCGCTGTCCTGCTCGCTGATCGACGCTCTGCTTGACACCATCATCGCGCTCATGCCCGCCCCGTGCGATGGCGCCGCGAAAGTGGACGAGAATGGCGACGAGATCGCGTGTGACGCGTCCGGCTCCGTTGTGGCGCAGGTCATCAAAACAGTGGCTGACCCGTTCGTTGGCAAGCTGTCCCTGATGCGTGTGTATCGCGGCACCGTTAAGAGCGGCACCACACTGAACAACACCAATTCCCAGAAAGCAGAAAAGATCGGCACGGTTTACACCATGCGTGGTCAGAAACAGATCGAGGTTGACGGCCTTGGCGCCGGCGATATCGGCGCTGTGGCTAAACTGGCCAACACCAACTCCGGCGATACGCTCTGTGACACGGCCGAATCTGTTGTGATGCCGCAGATCGAGTTCCCGGCTCCGTGTATTTCCTTAGCCGTTACTGCGGCGAAGAAGGGCGAAGAAGATAAGGTTTTCGGCGGATTGGCCCGTTTGGAAGAAGAAGATCCGACCTTCCGTGTTTCCAAAGACCCCGACACGCTGGAAACCCTTATTTCCGGCATGGGTGAGCTGCACCTTGAGATCGTGATCAAGAAACTGCAGAACAAGTTCCGCGTTTCCGCCGTTACGGCCGAACCGCGCATCCCCTATCGCGAAACCATCCGCAAAACGGTCAAAGCGCAGGGCCGGCACAAGAAACAATCTGGTGGCCATGGCCAGTTCGGCGATGTGTGGATCGAATACGAACCCATCGAAGATGGCTTCGAGTTTGTGGATAAGGTCGTTGGCGGCGTTGTGCCCCGCAACTTCATCCCCGCCGTTGAAAAAGGCCTGCGTGAAAACCTGGGCCGCGGCGTTCTGGCGGGCTTCCCGTTGGTGGGCCTGCGCGCCACGCTGTATGATGGCTCCTATCATCCGGTAGACTCTTCTGAAATGGCGTTTAAAACCGCAGCGCGTTTGTCCCTGCGCAAGGGCTGTGCCGAGGCGAACCCTGTTCTGCTTGAGCCGATCTATCGTGTTGATGTGTTCGTTCCCGATGATTATATGGGCGACGTGATCGGCGATATGAACCGCCGCCGCGGCCGTGTGCTGGGCATGAACCCCACCGAAGGCGGCGGGCAGCAGGTTACCGTTGAAGTGCCGGCGTCCGAAATCAGCAAGTATGCAACCGACCTTCGCAGCATGACGCAGGCGCGCGGCAGCTTCGTGCGCGAGTTCGCCCGCTATGAAGAAGTGCCGGGCAACATCGCTCAGAAAGTTATCGAAACCTACAAACGCGAAGAGGAAGACGAAGACTAAGCCTCTTAACTTCAAAACCAGCGGCGGGCGGAAACGCCCGCCGTTCCACTATTGGAGGAATCGTTGTATGTATATTGTCCGCGTACCTGCTACCAGCGCCAATATGGGCCCCGGCTTTGATGCGCTGGGCATGGCTGTCACCCTGTACAATGAGCTGACGGCTGTCCGGGCTGACGCCGTATCCGTTGAGATTGAGGGCCAGGGCGCTGCCTCACTCCCGCGGGACGAGCACAACTTGGTTTATCAATCGTATGTTTTTGCTATGGAACGGTTCGGGCATGTGCCCGTGCCGCTTTTTATCAAACAAACCAATCATATCCCGTCTGCCCGCGGCCTCGGCTCCAGCAGCACGGCCATTGTGGCCGGCATCCTGCTGGCGTGCGCTGTCAGCGGAACGGCGGTTGACCGCGCTGCCTGCCTGGACATGGCGGCCACCTTGGAAGGGCATCCGGACAATGTGGCCCCTGCGATCTACGGCGGGTTTACCTGCTCCGTTATGGAAGGGAACAAGGCGCTTTGCTGCCGGCTTGAAATGCCGGCGTCCTTGCTGCCACTGGCCTTCATCCCGGATTTTGAGTTAAAAACCTCGCAGGCCCGCGCTGCGCTGCCGGATAGTGTGCCAAGGCGAGATGCGGTGTTCAATCTTTCCCGCGCTGCCATAATCACCGCTGCCGTTGCAAAAGGCGAGGGCGAATTGCTTCTGCGCGCGCTGGAAGATAAGCTGCATCAGCCGTATCGCGCTCCTTTGGTGCCCGGGTTTGAAGCGTTCACCGCGCTTGGCAAAGCCAACGGCTGCGGAATTTATCTTTCCGGGGCAGGGCCCACGGTGATGGCCCTTTGCCCGAGAGAAAAGCGGGAAGCGCTCTTAAATGCGTTTTTAAGCAGCGAATTGACCGCGCATTGGCAGGCCCTGCCGCTATCGTTTGATAATTGCGGCGCACAGGTGGAAACCATTGATGAACCGTGAACAGGAAATTGCCGCCCGCCTTTGCCGCTGGTTTAACACAGCGGGGCGGGCGCTCCCATTTAGGAAAACAAAAGATCCGTATCATATCTGGGTCAGCGAAATCATGGCCCAGCAAACTCGCATTGCCGCGCTGATCCCGTATTATGAAAAGTTTGTTGCCGCGTTTCCAACAGTAACGGATCTTGCAAATGCCGAGGAAGAAACGGTGCTGGCGCATTGGCAGGGGCTGGGTTATTACGCCCGCGCCCGCAACCTGCACAAGGCTGCCAAGATCGTGCGGGATGAATACCAGGGCGCTTTGCCCAAAGACGCGCAGGCCCTGCGCGCGCTGCCCGGCATCGGCGCGTATACCGCCGGCGCCATTGCGTCTATTGCGTTTGACCTGCCTGTGCCTGCTGTAGATGGCAATGTGTTGCGCGTGTTTGCAAGGCTGTTCGGCATCGAAAGCGATGTGCTCAAACCGCAAACCAATAAGCAGATCACTGCACTTGTAACCGATATGATGGGGTATGAGCTGCCCAGCGTGTTTACCCAGGCGGTGATGGAATTGGGTGCCCTTGTGTGCCTGCCGGCATCGCCCAACTGTGCCGGCTGTCCCATTCGGGAGCTTTGTACGGCCTATGAACAGGGCAAAACGGAGGCGCTGCCCGTGCGCGCCGCCGCGCCGGAGAAAAAAACGGTGCCGCGCTATATCGCCCTTGTATTTGATGCAAACGGGGAACGGGTTCTGCTGCGCAAGCGAACGGAAAAACTGCTGCACAATTTGTTTGAGTTCCCGTCTTTTGATACGGAGCAGGAACGGGCGGATTTTTTGGCGGCGCTAAACGCGCAAAATTGCCTGCCCTTGCCGCCTTCGCGCCACGTGTTCACGCATCTTGTTTGGGCGATGGATGGCGTGCGCGCCAACAGCAGCGCCCCTGCGCCGAGCGGCTTCTTTTTTGCCGAGCGGGCAGCGCTTGACCAATTTGCCATTCCCACGGCGCTGAAACTGTACAAGGAGGCAGCAAAATGAAGGCAAAACTCATCGCACTGAATGCTTCCTATACCCATACAAACTGCGCCGTTCGCGCGCTGTCGCTCGTTTCGGGCGCCCCTTTTTTTGAGGGGAATATCAATATGGATGTTGCCCTGCTCCGTGAACAGATCCTGCTGGGCGACCCCGATATTCTCGGTTTTTCCTGCTATATCTGGAACATCGGGCTTGTGAAAACGCTTGGCCGAGCACTTAAGCGAACAAAACCGGCTTTGAAGATTTGGCTGGGTGGCCCGGAAGCTACGTTTTCTGCCCGAACACTGCTTGAAACCGAGCCATGGATTGATGGCGTGCTTTGCGGGGAAGCAGAAGAAACGTGGCCGCTGCTGCTGGAAAAGCTTAACAGCGGTCAGCCGCCCGCATTTCCCGGTGCTTTATATCGCCAAAACGGCTGTATTGAGGGCGATGATACGCCCCAAACCGTGACGGATCTTGCTGCACTGCCCTTTGCCTATGAAAAAGGTTTGCCGGAGAACACCCTTGTGTATTATGAAAGCACGCGCGGCTGCCCCTTCATGTGCGCCTATTGCCTTTCCGGCCGGCGGGAAACGGTGCGCACCCGCCCGCTTCCGTTGGTGGAGCAAGACCTTTCGGCGCTGCACCGCATGGGAGCGAAAATCGTAAAATTCACGGACAGAACGTTTAACTGTTTGCCTGATCGGGCGGCGCACATCATGCGCTTTGCGCTTGAAAACACGCCGGGTATGCGCCTGCATTTTGAGGTGGGGGCCGATCTGTTAACGGAAGAATTGATCGACCTGTTCTGCACCGCGCCGCACGGTGCGTTTCAGATCGAGGCGGGCATTCAATCGTTTTATGTTGAAACGCTCGCCGCTGTTTGCCGCAAAACGGACATTGAAAAGCTTACAAGCGCGGTGACCCGCATTGTGAACGCAGGGCGCACCCATGTACATGTTGATCTGATCGCCGGCCTTCCCTTTGAAGATGGCGACACATTGGCCTGCTCGTTTAACAGCGCGTTTGCCCTGAACGCGCAGATGGTGCAGCTGGGCTTTTTAAAGCTGCTGCCCGGCAGCCCTTTGGCGGAAAACGATGATGGGATTACCTGTGCGCCCGATGCACCGTATGAAGTGCTTAGAACGCAATGGCTGTCGGCAGACCAGATCCGTACGGCCCGCGGCGTGGCCGCCATGACGGACAGATATTATAACAACGGCCGTGCGGCACGGGCGCTGCGCATGACCGCAAAAGAACAAAGCATATTTGCCTTTTTGGCCCGCCTAAGCGAAGGTGAGCGGGCCGCCGGTCGGCTGTATCGCCCCTTAAGCGCGCAGCACGCCCTGCAGGCCCTACAGGCGTTTTTAGAGCAGGAGCAGGCAAACGAAAGGGTTTGGTGTGCTTTTGCAGCCGACCTTTTCAGCCAAAATCTGTGGCAGCCCGATCTGCCCGGCACGCTGGAAACAGAACGCGGCACGCGCCGGCTGCGCCTTCCGATCGATCCTGACACGGGGGAGCGGAAAGAAACTGCGGTGCTGTATGAAAAGGGAGGGCATCGAATATGAAATATGTTTGGATGGCGCTGGCTTTGTGGAACGTGATCACTTTTTATTTGTGCGGGCTGGATAAGCTAAAAGCCAAAAAAGGAAGCTGGCGTATCAGCGAGCGCACGCTGCTGCTCTGTGCGGCGGCCTTTGGCGCGCCCGGACTGTATGTTGGCATGAAGGTATTTCGGCACAAAACACAAAAGAAGAAGTTTTTTCTTGTGCCGCTGTTTCTGATGCTGCAGCTTTGCCTTGTGATATGGCTGCTGATGCGATAAAACAACACTTAGGGGCTTTACCTCACCGTTGTTTGGCGGTAAAATAAGATTACCAATTCTGAGAAGGAGAGAATACGATTGGACACCCAGCAGATCAAATCTTTTGTCAATGATTATGTGGAAGAGAAGCGGCTTGAGCTTCGCGAATTGAGCGATTTTATCTTCAATCACCCGGAAGTCGGGTTTGAAGAATATGAAAGTGCCGCGGTGCAGGTTGAGTTTCTGCGTAAATACGGCTTTGATGTAACGGAAAAAGCCGGCGGCATGGACACGGCGTTCCTCGGCCGGTTTGATAACGGCGAGGGCCCGCACATCTCCATTTTTTCGGAATATGACTGTTTGCCCGGTGGGCTGGACCATGCCTGCGGCCACAACCTGATCGCAGCGGCTGCTGTGGGCGCCGGCATCGCGGCCAAAGCCGCCATGGAAAAATATGGCATTCAGGGTTCGGTTACCGTGGTTGGCGGCCCGGCCGAAGAAGGCGGCGGCGGCAAGATCAAACTGCTGCAGGCCGGCTGCTTTGACGATATGGACGCGGCGATGGCCGTGCATCCTACCAGTGCGGTCAGCCGTGTGGCGGGCGGCAGCAACACCTCGTGCAAATATACCTGCGAATACTTTGGCAAGCCCGCCCACGCCGGCAACCGCCCGTGGGAAGGCGTGAATGCGCAGGATGCAGCCCTGCTGTTCTTTAACGCCATGGCGTATACCCGCCAGATGACGGAAGACGGCATCCGCATCCGTGCCAATATCCCCGAAGGCATGGCCGGCGCCATCGGCTCCATCGTGCCGTACACCCGCGTTGTTTGCTCCATCACCGCGCCGAGCTACCGGATGCTGACCGATGCGTGCACCAAAGTGGAGCGCTGCTTTGAAGCGGGCGCTGTGGGCACGGGCTGCACCTTTAAGGTTTCCAAAGAAATGGGTTATAAAAACCGCATCCCCAACGGCGTACTTGGCGAGCTGTTCCGCGCCAACGCGGAAGGCTTGGGCGAGCCGATGATGGAAGGCATGCCGGCGGACAACGGCGGTGAGGATATGGGCGATGTTTCTCACCTGATCCCGGCGATCAACCCGCACATGACCATCTTCACCGATCATAAGATCTCCGGCCATACGGATCTGTTCCGCGAAAAGGTGCGTACGCCGCAGGCCGAGCACATGTTTATGCTTTGCGCCAAAGTTATGGCGGATACCACGCTGGATTTGTTGCTTGACCCGGCCAAAGTGGAAGCAGCCAAAGCCGAACAGCTTTCCCGCATGCAGGCTGAATACGGCGACGAATACGAAAAATATATGCGCTGATCCTGTGCCCGACCCTTGAAAGCTGGGCAGGACAGGCAAACCCGTTGAGGGGCAGAACCAATGGTGTCTGCCCCTCATATCAAATTCAGCGAAATGGAGTGAAGCGTGATGAATGAGATCAGCCTGTGCCGCGCAAACAGCGCACTGCTTGATTCCGTGTATGCTTTGTGGCGGGAAACGTTTGCAGACAGCGATGCATGGCTGGATTTTTTCTTTGCCCATCATCCGATAGAACAAACGCTTGTGGCCGTGCAGGGGGAACAGGTCGTATCCATGCTTACAATGCTGCCCTGTGCCTATAAAAGCGTAGCGGGAACAAGGCCGGCTTGCTATCTGTATGCCATCGCCACCGCAGAATCGCACCGCGGCCAGGGCCTGGCCGCCCGCCTGATCGAAACCGCTGCGGCGGAACAGGCAGCGTTGGGCACGGAACTTCTCATCGTGGCCCCGGCACATTTTTCGCTGTTTTTCTACTATGCCGATAAAGGGTTTACCGATTATTTCTTTGTGTCCGAACAGCTGTATCATGCACAGGAGCTGCCAGAATTTGCGGGCGAAACAGCGCCGCTTTCAGCCGATGTGCTCTTTAGGCTGCGCGAGCGGATACTGAGCGATTTTGTGTCTTGGGATAAAGAAGCGGTCAGCTTTGCCATTAAAGCGGCACAGCGCGCCGGCGGCGGGGCCCTGCACATCAAAATCATAGGCGGAGAAGCGGCAGCGCTCTACACCGTAGATGGAGACACCGCGTTTATCAACGAGCTGATCCTGAACGGCTGCATGGAAGAAGAGGCTGTTTCTGCCGTGCACCGCGCAGTGGGTGCTGCGCGATACATTGTGCGCACAAATGGATATAATGAGGAAGACCCGATGCCCTTTGCGCAGGTGCGCGTGCTGGCAGGCGCGCCGGCCCTGGCGTTTAACCCGCCATATCTGGGCTTAACGCTGGACTAACCGGGCTGACAGCGGTATAATGAAGTATCACATTTTTTGAGGTATATCGGGGATGACAGCGTATAAGAGAGACCCGCGGCTGGACAGGTTTGTTACCTTTGCAGCTGAAGGGCAGGAAGCAGAAATGGCGATTTTAAACGCCATGCTCGAAACAAGTGAAACGGTGGAAGCAGCCGCTTCTACCATGTATCAAAACGAGCGGGGGCTGCTGGCGGTCACCAACCGCCGCGTTCTGATGATCTATAGAGACAAAACACCGCCCGTTGCCCTGCAGGTGCCGATCGGCGAGATCGTGAAAACGTATCCGTCCATGTGGTATATGGCAGGGAACCTGACTTTGTACACCGTGGACACCCAATATTATTTTGCCCTAATGTCGCAGGAAGTGTATATACCCATCAGCCAAACGGTGGAGAGGCTTGCCCAAGCGGCCAGGGACGAGGAGGAAGCATAATGGACAACGTAGAACGCAGGATCATTGAATTGATCGACCAGAACCGTGAAAAGATCATTGCTTTCGGGCGCGACATTCACGAGCATGCCGAAATGGGTTATAAAGAAACCCGCACGAGCGACAAATTCGTGGAAGCCATGGCGGAAGTAGGGCTTGACAGCGAACGCGGCCTTGCCATCACCGGCGCAAAGAGCAATATGGAAGCCGGCCGGGAACAGATCAAAGTAGCGCTTTTGGGCGAATATGATGCGCTGATGATCCCCCAAAACCCCTGGTGCAATAAAGAAACCGGTGCGGCGCACTGCTGCGGGCATGATGCCCAACTTACCGGCGTTGTTGGTGCTGCCATTGCGCTGACGGACCCCGAAGTTCGCCAGGCGCTGGATGGCGACGTGTGCTTTTTCGGTGTGCCGAGCGAGGAATACGGCGAAATCGCGTTTAAAGATGACCTTGTAAAAGAAGGAAAAATCCGTTTTGCCGGCGGCAAGAGCGAGCTGCTGCGCATCGGCGCGTTTGATGATATTGATCTGTGTATCGCGCACCACACGGGCATCGGCCCGGTGGGCATCTCCAGCGTTACCAATTCCGGCATGGTCAGCAAGGTTGTGCGCTATAAAGGCCGCGCTTCCCACGCTGCCGGTTCGCCCGACAAAGGCGTGAACGCGCTTAACGCCGCATCGCTTGGTATGAGCGCAATGAGCATGATCCGCGAAACCTTCCGCGATGAAGATCATATCCGTGTGCATGCCATTATGACCAAGGGCGGCGATCTTGTTAACGTTATCCCCAATCAGGTGCAGCTTGAAGCCCTCGTGCGCGGCCTTACCATGAAAGGCGTGGAAGAAACCAGCCCGAAGTTTGACCGTGCGTTTGCCGGCGGCGCCATCGCCATGGGCGCGGGCGTTACCATTTCTACCCGCCCGGGTTATCTGCCGGTCATCCCCCTGCGCGGGGAAGACAACCGCGCGCTGATCGATGCGGCCGCAGCGGCACTGCCCGAAGGCGTAGAGCCGTTCATCAACGGCGCGGGCCACAGCGGCGGCTCTACTGACGTAGGCGATCTGCAGCATGTGATGCCTGTGCTTCAGTTCACCACCGGCGGTTTCCGCGGCGTGACGCACGGGATTGATTTTGAAGTGGTGGATGAAGACGAATACTATGTGCTTACTGCCAAGATGTTTGCCCTTACCACGTATCACCTGCTCAAAGACGGCGCCAAAGAAGCCAAGCGCCTGAAAGAGAACTATAAGCCGGTATACACCAAGCAGGAGTATATCGATTATATGGAAAGCTGGATTCGGGACGAGGAACTGGCTCAACTGATCTAACAAACCGATCACAGGCGAAAAGAGGGCGCGTAGCGCCCTCTTTCAATAGGAGGAAGAAACGGAATTGGAACGGATGAGAGACACCCGGCTGATCACGCCGGCCGATGTGGATATGGCAGACACGGTGCCCCTGCATTTTTGGTTTCATTGGATGCAGATCATAGCAGAACAGCATGCCACCTATTGGCGTGTCGGCCGCAACGAGCTGATGACGCGCAATTTGGCATGGGTGCTGGCAAGACTGAAGATCCAGCTGGATAAACCCGTGCGCAGCGGGGAAACGGTTACGATGGAAACCTTTGC
Organism: Clostridia bacterium; assembly: GCA_017439715.1. Classification (GTDB taxonomy): domain Bacteria; phylum Bacillota; class Clostridia; order Christensenellales; family QAND01; genus RGIG3178. Next base: position 109,478 of record JAFSIR010000025.1, read on the forward strand.
CGGGCAAACCACACGCACGGCCTATCCCCGCTTCCTGTTGATCAAAAACGAAAACGGGAGCGAAATCGGGCGCATCTCATCGCTTTGGGCGCTGATGGATTTTCAATCGCGCACATTGGCCCTGCCCGGTAAAACACCGCTGCCTGATTTTCCGAAGTTTCCGCCTGAGGTTTGCCCGCCGTTACCCGGCCGTGTGCCGGAGATAACCGGCACAAAACGTGAATGCCTGCGCATCCCCCAATATGAGGATATTGATATCAATCAACACGTGAACAACGCCCGCTACCCTGCGTGGATCGGAGATATGTTCACCCCGCAGGAATTGGCGGCAAGGTATATCGATTCGCTGCAGATCAATTATCGGCACGAGATCAGCCCCGCCACGGCATGCAAACTCACGCTTACGGAGAAGGAAAACGAATTCTCCGTTGCCTGTAACAACAGCGAAACGGGCACCCTGCTCTTTGAAGCGTATGGCACCATGAAAGAAAACCAATAAAAAAGCCGGGAGCAGCAATCCTGCTCCCGGTTATTTCTTTTTTTACAGCGCAAGCACCTGCGCCATGTCATATGTGCCCGCCGGTTTGCCCGCCATAAAGCGGATGGCGCGCAGCGCACCCGTTACAAACACACCGTTGCTGGTTGTAACATGTTTGATCTCGATCTCTTCATCCACGCCCACAAAATACACCGAGTGTTCGCCGGTGACCGTGCCGCCGCGGTAGCTCATCATGCCCACTTCGTTTGAAGTGCGGGGCCGGTGCAGGCTCTGCCGGTCATACACAGGCACGAGAGACCCGCCGCGCGCCTCGTTGAGCGTTTCAAACAGCGTCATCGCCGTGCCGCTGGGCGCATCGACCTTGCGGTTATGATGCTTTTCAAAGATCTCAATGTCATACGATTCGCCCAGGATTTTGGACGCTGTGGTAATCAGCGCCCGCATGAGCGCCACACCCAGCGAGGTGTTTGAAGTGAAGAACACAGCAGTGCGTTCCGCCGCCTGCGCGATCAGCGCTTTCTGCTCAGCGCTGTGCCCGGTGGTACAGATCAGCATGGGAACGGCGTTATCCTGGCAGTAGGCGAGGATCTTATCCAGACTCTCCGGCCGCGAAAAATCAATTACCACGTCCGGCTGTTCGGGCAGCGCGTCAAACGAAGAGAACACGGGATAAGCAAGCTCATCGCTGTCTTTGATATCGATGCCGGCAAGCACCGTCAGGCCATCGCTGTTGGCAATGGCATCTGCCAAACTGCGGCCCATTTTTCCCAGTGCACCCACGATGCATACTTTTATCATTGGTAAAATCTCCTTTCGAAGCTTACAGCTGCATGCCGTAATGCTCCATGGCGGCTTTGAGCGCCGCCAGATGCGCCGGCTCCATATCTGTCAGCGGCAGGCGCAGCCGCGGATTGATCATACCCATCAGGCCCAGCGCCGCTTTGACGGGGATGGGGTTCACTTCGCAGAACAACAGGTCGATGATCGGGTTAAGGGCATACTGAATCTTCCGCGCCGTTTCAAGATCGCCGCGGAACACGGCAGCCGTCAGCTCGTGCGTGTCGCGGGGCAGGATGTTGGATACAACGGAGATCACGCCCTGGCCGCCCGCCGCCATCGTCGGCAGGATCAGGCCGTCTTCACCGGAATATAGGCTGATGCGGCCCTGGCACAGGCGGATCATTTCCATCACCTGCGCCATATTGCCGCTGGCCTCCTTCATGCCCACGATGTTATCGATATGGCTGAGTTTTTCCAGCGTGGCAGGCAGCATGTTCAGCCCCGTGCGCCCCGGCACGTTATAAATAATGATCGGCAGGTTCACGCTTTCGGCCACCGCGGTATAATGCGCAATCAGGCCGTTCTGCGTGGCTTTGTTGTAATACGGAGTCACGATCAGCAACCCGTCTGCTCCGGCTTCTTCGGCCGCGCGGCTGGCGCGGATCACTTCCGCCGTGTTGTTGCCGCCCGTGGAAGCAATCACTGGTACGCGGTGATCCGCCCGATTGATGGCAAACTCAATCACCGCTTGTTTTTCCGCCGCCGTCATGGTGGACGGTTCGCCCGTCGTTCCGCACACGATCAGCGCATCTGTGCCGTTTTCGATCTGGAAATCGATCAGCCGGCCGTAAGAATCAAAATCAACGCCGTTTTCGGTAAACGGTGTTACCAGCGCAACGCCGGCCCCGGTGAACAACTGCATGCGATTACCTCCTAGTCACGATAGGGAATATACCCCTTTGCCGCCAACAGCTCGGCATTGAGAACGCCGCCGCCCGCTGCGCCGCGCAGCGTGTTGTGCGACAGGCAAACGAATTTATAATCATACAAAACATCTTCCCGCAAACGGCCGATGCTCACGCCCATGCCGCCGTACAGATCGCGGTCCAACCCTGTCTGCGGCCGGTTGTCTTCTTCAAAATAAGTCAGGAACTGCGCCGGTGCGCTGGGCAGCCCCAGTTTCTGCGGCTCGCCCTGATATTCGGCCCAGGCTTTGAGGATGGCTTCCTTCGTAGGCTTTTTGGTGAATTTCACGCTCACCGCCGCCAGATGCCCATCGGAGGCGGGCACGCGGATGCACTGCGCGCTGATCACGGGCGCTTCGGCTTTGACAATGCGGCCGTCTTCCACACGGCCCCAGATCTTAAGCGGTTCCTGCTCGCTCTTTTCTTCTTCGCCGCCAATATAGGGGATCAGGTTATCCACCATTTCCGGCCAGGTTTTGAAAGTTTTGCCGGCGCCGGAGATTGCCTGATAGGTGCAAACATTCACAGCTTCAATGCCATACTCATCACGCAGCGGCGCAAGGGCGGGCACATAGCTCTGGATGGAGCAGTTGGGTTTAACGGCCACAAAACCGCTCTTGGTGCCAAGGCGTTTGCGCTGCGCCTCGATCACTTCTGCGTGCGCATCGTTGATCTCGGGGATCATCATCGGCACGTCTTCCACCCAACGGCAGGCGCTGTTGTTGGACACCACAGGGATCTCCGCCTTGGCGTATGCTTCTTCGAGCGCACGGGTGGCATCCTTGGGCATATCCACAGCACAGAACACAAAATCGACCAGCGCAGACACAGCGTCAATGTCCTGCGCGTCGATCACGGTCATCTCCGCCGCTTTGGCGGGAATGGCCCAATCGAAAGCCCAACGGCCGGCCACAGCATCTTCATAGCGTTTGCCGGCACTGCGCTCGCTGGCAGCCAGTGCGTTTAATTCGAACCAGGGATGGTCGGCAAGCAGGGATACAAACCGCTGTCCCACCATGCCGGTGGCGCCGATCACGCCAACACGATACTTCTTCATTGTTAGTTCCTCCCAACCGGTAGATAATAGAAAAGCGGCGTTAGATACGCCGCCCAAACGCAAATAGGCCACACAGGGCTTGCGCATGGACAGAAAGCGCTCCACTTTCATAGTGACAGTCACCCGGTTATTCACCGCAGCGCCCAGACCGAGTGCGCAACGGCACGCCCCTGTCTTCGGCACGGCGCCCTTTCACGCCGGATCAGGGAGAACCGTTTCTCTCCCCGGCGATACTGATGCAGCCATGCACCTCTATTCTGCCTGAACTTTTCGCCTAAAGTGTACCATTGCGGCCCGCGCTTGTCAATCACAGCGTTTGAATTATCCTATGAAAAGCGCGAAAAAAGAGTGATTTATAATTAAGTATAGTATGGTATAATAACTATTCTAGGGAATATAGGGAAAGGGAGTGCGCATAATGGCCGTTTATGGCGGCTTTGCAGCAGCTTACGATGCGTTGATGGGCGAGCGGGCGTCGCTCGGCTGGCATGAAAAATATGCAGCTGTGCTTTCAGAGCTTGGCATTGTTCCGCCTGCCAAAGTGCTTGACGCCGGCTGTGGCACGGGTTATCTTTCTCTGGCGCTTGCCCGGGCGGGATACCGCGTAACGGGCATGGACAACGCAAGTGCCATGCTGGACAAGGCAGCCAAAGCGGCAAGAGAGCAGGACGTGCGGCTGATGCTTGCGTGCGGCGATATCACGCAGGAAGACAGTTTGAGCGACCTTGGTCGGTTTTCGGCCGTTACCGCTGCCTGTGACCCTGTCAATTATTTAAGTGATCCGCTTCCGTTTTTTATAAACGCTTGCCAAAGCCTGTATCCGGGCGGTGTGCTGGTGTTTGATGTATGCACGCCGGAATACTATGCTTCTTTGGGCGAAGGCTCGTATGCCCAAGTGCTTTCGAGTACCGTGGGCATTCTTGATACAAGGCCAACAGACAGCGGCTGTGAAATGGCGCTAACGCTGTTCACCCGCCGCAAAGATGGCAGCTATATCCGGCAGGATGAAGTGCATACGCTGTATGGGCATCCGTTGGAAAAACTGGTGAACATGCTGCACGAAGCCGGGTTTAACAAGGTTACTGCCAAAGATTTTATCACATTGGCCCCGGCCGGGGCGGAGAATGAGCGGTGGCTGATCACCGCAGTGAATGAAAACGATACGGAGGAATGAACGTTGGAATATCGGGATGAATTGGTACATGGTTTGGTATATAACGGTGCCGCTTCGGTAATCGCCGTGTCCGGGCGCGAAGCGGTGGAGCAGATGCGCAGGATTCATGATTGCTCGCCTACGGTTACCGCTGCACTGGGGCGGCTGATGATGGGCGCCATGGTGTGCGCCAGCGAAATCAAAAACGAAAAGGGCGATGTATCCCTTATTTTCAACGGCGGCGGGCCGGCCGGCCGTGCGATTGCCGTGGCTGCGCCCGATGGCAGCATGCGCGCCACGGTGGTGGATCCGCAGGCCGATGCACCCATCCGCCCCGATCATAAACTGAATGTGGCCGGCGTACTGGGCAGAGAAGGAATGCTCACCGTTGTGCGCGACGAGGGCCGGGGCGAACCGTATGTCGGTCAGGTCGCCCTGCAAAGCGGCGAGGTTGCTGAGGACCTGGCATATTATTTTGCCACAAGCGAACAGCGCCCGTGCGTGGTGTTTTTGGGCGTGATTGTTGACCGTGAGGCAGAAATCCTCGGCGCCGGCGCGTTGGCGGTGTTCCTGCTGCCAAACTGCCCGGAGGAAGTGATTGTTGATATTGAACACAGGATCGGCCTGTTTGCGGAGTATACGCACATTTTGGCCGAAGGGCAGACGATCGATGATGTGCTTGCTATTCTGTTCCAGGATGCAAACCTTGAGATCACCGCCCGCCAGCCGATTGCGTACCGCTGCAATTGCTCGCGGGAACGGATGGAGCGTGCGCTTACCACCATTGGGCGCGAAGAGCTTTTAAAACTGCTGGAAGAAGACGGGCAGGCTGAGCTCAACTGCGAATTTTGCCGTGCCAAACAGCTGTTTACCGGGGAGGATCTGGCCCGCCTGGCCGATCTTGCCGGCGCTGTGAAACGGGCTGATATTGAACTGACCGAACAGGAGGATGCATGAGTATCCATTCTTCCAAACAAACGATCCTTTCCTTTGAGCAGAACGCGGCTTTTCATGCCCGCCTGGCGCAAAAACAACTGGATGAGAACCGCTTTTTGCCTGCCATACGCAGTTATTGCCGTGCCCTGGAGAGCGACCCAAAAAACCCGGAATATAAGCTGGGGCTTGCCTCGGTTTATACCGATATGTGCTGCTATGAAAAAAGCAACCGCATTCTGCTGCGCCTGGCCCGCGAACGGGCGGACCATGCCAATGAATGTTATTTCGGCATGGGATGCAATTATCTCGGGGAAGGATATTATGAGCAGGCGAGGGACAGCTTTTTGCTGTATCTTCAGCGTGAGCCGGATGGCACCTATGCTGAAGATGCGGAAGAAATGCTCATGATGATTGAAGATGAGTTTGAAGCCCGCCTACAGGAAGAGGAAGTGTCTATTGCTGTTGCCCAGCGCGCGGAAGAAGGTAAGCGCGCCCTTGACATGGGCGATAGCAAGCGCGCCATTCGCTTTTTAAAAGAAGCGGTAGAGCAGGCTCCGAAGCTTACCTATGTGCGCAACAACCTTGCGCTCGCCTATTTTTTGGATAACCAAAAAGAGCAGGCGCTGCTGGAAACCAAGCGTGTTTTAAAAGACGAGCCGAACAATATCCACGCGCTTTGCAACCTGGCCATCGTGCTGGGGCAGGATCAAACCTCCGGCCCGGCGGCAAAAGCGCTCAACCGCGTGGAGAAGCAAACCAGCGAAACACCGGATGAAGCGCTGAAAGCTGCGCTCACCCTTTTTGAGGCAAACCGGCTGGACAGCGCCCGCAAGTTTTTTGATCAGGCGCTTGACTTTTTCCCGTATGATGACAGAACGCTGTTTTTTGCCGGCGTGTGCGCGTATAATGCCGGCGCGTATGAGCGCGCCCTGGAGCTGTTTGATCGAATGGCTCAATGCGAAGAAAACGGCGGCGTAGGCGGATATTACCGCGCGCTTTGTAAAGATGCGATCGCCGGCCGCACAACAGTTAAATCGCTTACCCTACAGCGGCAGGTGCCGGTGGAGGAAGCGGTGCGCCGCATCAAGTTTTTAAACAGCATTGCTGCCGGCCCGAAAGAAGAAATGCTGCGGGCATGGAACAGCGACCCGCAGTTCCGCGAATACATGTTCTGGGCGCTGAATTTGTTTGACAGCAGCCTGCAGGATACGGTGATCGAGCTGCTTGGTTTAGTGGGCGACGATGTGGCGGAGGAAACGCTGCGCGATTTTCTCATGCGGCGCGAAGGCGCAAAAGAACAGAAAAACCACATTTTTGCGATTTTGAAAAACATGGGCGCAGAAGAGCCCTATATTGCAGTGATGGACGGCACGCTTGTGGAAGCGCGGCTGACCAGAACCACCGTTGCGGATGAAAACTTTCCGCGTGAGTATGCTGCGGTTATGGAGCTGTGCGCCAAAAGAATGCATGAGCGTGGCCTGGACGATTTGATTGAAAGCGCGCTGTCTGTGTGGAACCGATTCATCCAGCGGCTGCGCGGCGCGCTGCCGCCCCTGCAGAACAAAGCGGCATGGGCCGCAGCGGTGGAAATGATCGCCGCCCGTATGGACGGCCTTAAACCGGACCCGGACGAGGTCTGTCAGGCATACAGGGTTTCGCATACCGCACTGGTGCATAGTTATCGGGAGCTCAAACGCATCCTGCAGCGCGGCAAAGGAGAGGAACAGGATGGATCGGATGATTGATTTTCAGGCGGAGTTTGCCGCTTGGCTGCAGCAGTACAGAAAACAGCTGATAGAAATGTCCAATGATGAGGTGGACGATGTGGCAGACAGATTATACGATCAGTGGCTACATGAACGGCAGCAAGCGTTTGGCGGCGTCGAGCCTGCCCATTATTTTGATGCGTTTTCGGCTGACGAGCTTGTAAGTGCGCTTCTGTCTTACGGCGCAGCGGAATGGGCGCTGCCCGATTCGCTTTGCGATAAATTGGAAGACGAGCGGGCCAACACAAAACCCTTGTTGATAAGCGCGCTGTCCGGCCAGCTTACCGTGCGTCAGGAGGGCGATATTCTTGAACGCTTGGGCGAGATGGGCGCGGAGGAGATCATTCCGTTCTGTGTCAGCCGCGTGCTTGAGCACACCGGAGATAGGGCAGAGCAGGCCGCTCAGGCGCTCATCCCCTTTGGTGCTTTGGGCGCGCAGCCGTGCCTGCAGGCTCTGCAAACACAGGATTGGCCAACGGAAACAACGGATCGGCTGGCAGATATCGTGTGTGCCTGCAGCCCGCCTTTGCCGGGTGCCGCAGAGCAGATGCGCAACCTGTTTGTTGATCGGCCGGAAGCCCGCGCGTTTTATGCCCATTGCCTTGAACGCACGGAAGACGAAGCTGCTGTTCCGCTGCTAAAAGCAGCGCTGGAACAGCAAGGTTTGGGATATTATGAGTTTTTGGCTTTAAGAGACAGCTATGAAGCGCTCACGGGCGAAATATTGCCTGACCGCGAATTTTGGGAAGATGCTGATTATCTGGTAGTGGAACACGCCGGGGAGGAGGAACGCCCGCATGAATGAAAAAGTGATCAAGCTTGCTGATGTGCAGAAAGACCCGGTTGTGAGCGCCATGGTTGAGCAGGCCAATGCGTGCCTTGAAACCATGGGATATACCGATCATGGCCCGCGGCACGTGGGCTATGTGGCACGAATCACCGGGTCCATTCTGAAAAACTTGGGCTATCCTGACCGCACTGTGGAGCTGGGCGCGATCGCCGGCTGGACACATGATGTGGGCAATATGATCAACCGCCATGGGCACGCGCAGTCAGGGGCCACCCTGCTTTTCAGCGTGCTGCGCGATATTGGCATGCCTACGCACGAAGTGCTGCGCGTGTGCTCCGCTGTGGGCAATCATGATGAATCGTCCGGCCGCCCTGTTTCGGAGATCAGCGCCGCCCTGATCATTGCGGATAAGGTGGATGCGCACCGTGCCCGTGTTCGCCGTGGCCGATATGATTTTTCTGATATTCATGACCGTGTCAATTATGCTATCCGCCATACCGATGTTTCGGTGGATGCAAAGGCCCGCGTGATCCGCTTCGCCTGCAAAATGGATAACACCAGCAGCGTGCGTGAATTTATGCAGATCTATATGACCCGCCTGTGCCTGGCCGAGGAAGCGGCAGCTTTTTTGGGGTGCCGGTTGGAGTTTGTGGTTAATGATATGCTGCTCAATAACGCCCCAACCCCGCCCGGGAACATTCCCGAACCGCCGGAGGATATTGATTGATGGATTGTTTTGCTACCTGTACATTCGGCGTGGAAGCGCTGGTCAAAGACGAGCTCGCTGCCCTTGGCCTGAAAGTGACTGCCACAGAGGATGCCCGTGTGTTTTTCTCGGCCGAGCGTGCCGGTGTGGTGGACGCAAACCTATGGCTGCGTTGTGCCGATCGCGTGTTTGTTTCGCTTGCCGTTTGCCCGGCCAAAACGTTTGCCGAATTGTTTGATCATGTCCGTGCTGTGCCGTGGCACACGCTTTTGCCGCGCGATGCGAAGATCATCGTAACCGGTAAAACGGCGCTGAGCGCGCTGGGCTCTGTGCGCGATGTGCAGCGCATTGCCAAAAAAGCCATTTGCGACGCTATGATCGAAGCACATGGCTATGCCCGCTGCCCCGAAACGGGCCAATCATATAACATTGAGATCGGGCTGCTGCGCGATGTGGCGACCGTGGCACTCAACACGTCCGGCGCCGGCCTTAATCGGCGCGGGTATCGCGATCTTGAAGCGCAGGCCCCCATCCGCGAAACGCTGGCGGCCGCGCTGGTGCGCCTGGCCCAGTATCGCGGCAACGAAGTGCTGATAGATCCTTGCTGCGGCTCGGGCACCATTGCCATTGAAGCGGCGATGATCGCGGCCAATATCGCCCCCGGCCTCAAACGCACCTTTGCCTTTGATGGCTGGAAAGCCTGGGCACAAACCGCGGCAGAGCGCAGGGAAGCGGCCGCCGCCAAGCGGCGGGAAAGCGGCTTTCCGCATCTTTATGCCAGCGATATTGAGCCCAAATATGTTACTATGGCCCGCCGGCACGCCATCCGTGCCGGTGTAAACGGCTTTATCAATTTTGATTGCCGCGACGTGCAGGATTTCAATCCCCCTGCACCTAACGGCGTGATCGTGGTAAATCCGCCGTATGGCGAGCGGATGGAGCAGGAACAGGCGTCTGTCGTGCTCACTGCACTGAAAACGATCCGCCGCAAACACCCGCAGTTCGGCCTATATATCATTTCCAGCGATCAAACACTGGAAAAATCCTTGGGGCAGCCGGCTGACAGGCGCCGCAAGCTGTATAACGGGTCGATCAAATGTAATCTGTATATGTATAAACGCGTTAAAAAATAAAAAAATTAGGTAGTGACATATCCTTTCGCTTCTGCTATAATAATCAAGCGTTGGGCCAACGTAGCTCAGTTGGTAGAGCAGCGCATTCGTAATGCGCAGGTCTGGGGTTCGAGTCCCCA